>NZ_MUKU01000040.1 GCF_002081825.1 Chromobacterium haemolyticum
ATACCACCAGCAGTGTTTGCGGCACGCTATCGCCAGCAGCGGACCACCGAACTATCAAGCAGTACCACTACCATGCAAACCTAGGACTTCTCTCCTTATCGCTGGTATGGCTGGAGGGGGAAGATCAATTCGCCGCCCTTACTCCCAACTCATCGCCCAAGCGTATAGCGCAATCATCATCATGACCTCCATCATCAGGCTGCCCAGTATGAAGAGCAAGGGCATGAACAGCAGAGAACCATAGTGCAGCACCAGAGCGGCGGCGAAATAATGCAGCGGAGCCTCCAGCAGCAGGTAGGCCAGGGAGACCCCAGTGAGGGCAAGCTTGTGCCAGATCGGCTTTTCCAGCACGTGAAAGGTCAGCGCGTGCACCCAGGGCATCAAAAACAGCAAGGTCAGCACAAAGGTCAGACAGGAGCTGTGATATTCGGGAAGAGAATGGTTGAAGGCTGCCGGCAATAGCGCGAAGTACACGCAGGAACAGCCCTGGATGATGACGAACAAGCGCAACAGGTAGCGCACCGGCATGTTTTCCGGGCTGATCAAAAACGACAGCAACAGCAGCAGCAGGCCGATGAGGCCGTTGCCCCACCATTGCCAGAACGAGGGCACCGAGGCCGGCAGGTCCAGCCAAGGCAGCCATAAACCCGGTATTTGCCCGTTTAGTATCTCCAGGCTGGAAAGCTGGGCCGGTACGCCGGTTACCTCTATGCTCCATTGCGTGACGAGCCGCCATAGTGCGAGCGTTTGCGGCAGGAAAGCGAGTAGCAACAGGTTGAACAGCAGCGGGATGCCGATGATCTCCAGCCAGCGAAGACGTTGGAAGGATTCGGTGCGCATGGCCCGGTGCAGGGAGATGAGTTCGCCCCCATGGCCGGTGTGGCGCAGCGCCTTGAAGTGTTTTAGACGTTCTTGAAGGCTCATGGCAGATTCCAGAACACGGCGGTGGTGATGCCGGAGCGATCGTAATAGGGGCTGTGATAGCGTTCAACGGCGGCATGGATGCCCCAATGCTTGCCTATCCACTCCCTCCAGCTCAGTTGATAGAGCTGACTGTCGAAGCTTTGCTTGGGCTGGTCGACCCCGATGGGCATATAACCCTCGCCGCCGGCGTTGACCGCCAGGGTGATCAGGCGCCAGCGGTCGCGCCCATAAGTCACCGCGCCGTAACCTTGCATGGAGCTTACGCTGCCGGGGTTGCTCAAGGTGCGGTGCACGCCGCCTTCCACCACCCAGGGCGCGTCGAAGTAATAGGCCATGCCCAAGGTCAGAATGCGGTCGCTATAGCCCTGGCGATTGTCGTTGTAGGCCAAGCCGAAGGTGGTGACCAGGTTGCGGTTGGGCAGCCATTTGCGGTTGAGAGCCGCGCCGTAGTGGGTGCCTGGCCAGAAGGTGCCGCCGCTGCTGCGTCCCAACTCCAGCCTGCCGTACCAGTCCGGGTTGATGTCGTGGTTCCAGCCGCCGTTCAAGGCCATGCCCCGTTCGCCGAAACGGCTGTCCTGCTCTGCGGTCCAGTCGAAGACGTTGCCGGCGTCGGTCTGCCAGACGCCGGACAGATAGACGCCATCCCAGGCAGGGTTGTCCCCTGTGAGGCGGGAGTGCTGTGCGCCGATCTCGATGCTGCGTGCCCATGAATACGGCTCCGGCGCCGATGGCGGGGCCTCGACCTCGGTATCCGCGAGAGCGGACGCCGTTTCCGGCGTATCAGGGGCCGCCATTTCGTCGGCGCGGGCATGCCCGGCAAGAGACAGGGCCAAAAGGCAGATTTGCGCTAATCGTTTACTGAGCATGGCTGCTCTCCAAAGTGTTGCTCGCTGTTTGCACGTATTCAAATCTAAGGTCCTGCCCGGATCGGGCGGTGACTCTCCAAGCGTCCGGCAGCGCTTCGATATCGGCCTGGCCGGACCGCAGCACGGGCGGCGTTGGGGTTTTGGGCAGCAGCCAGCTTTGCCGCGCCAAGGTTTTTGGGTTGTGCGCGCTGACGCTGATCCAGGAGGCGTCCCGGCCTTCCGCCGGCGCGGCTTGCCACTGGGTCAGTTCTCGTTGGGACAGGAAACGCGACAGGTCCGTCATCGTGTACCAATGAAACACCCCTTGTTTGCCCAAGGTCCGGGTTTGGGCCAGCCATTGGCGGACGGTCTGTTGATAGAAATAAACGCCCGGAGGGTGGAAATAGACTAGGCGCGCCACTCGTTGTTGTACCGCGAAGCGCGTCATGTCCTGCAGCCAAAGCGTCATCTGAGCGCTAGGCAATTTATTGCGCACGGCTTCTTCGAAGGAGGCGATGCCGCCGTTGGCCGATACCGGGAAAGCCCAGGGTCGACCATGCATGTTGGCGGGGTCGATATAGGCTCGGGTGGGCCCCATGGACAGGTCGCCCACGTAGTAATAAGCCAGTACGCCGTGTTGGCGCAGCCAGGCGGTTACCCAGTCCGGATGGTGGCCGTTGGGCGCGGAATACTCGGTGAGCGGTTGTTGGGTGAGTTTTTCAAGGTCTTGCTTGTTATTGGCGAGATAGGGCTCCCATCGTTTGCCGTTATGCTCATTGATGTTGAAGGCGAAGTAGTTGTGCGCCCAGCCGCCGTGTGCGCCGATTTCGTAACCCCGCTCGCTCAAGCGACGAACCCAGTCCTGAGCCCGCGGGTTGTGGGCAAGGTCCATGCCTCGGTGGTCGCCGGGCTGATTGGTGTCCGGCCCGGTGGTGAAATGGACGGAATAAGGGCCTTGCTCGAGAAAACCCAGTTTTTTGAGCAGGTCCAGATAGGGGATGGCGTTGGCGTCGTCGACGTGCCAGTTCATTACCAGGCCGCCGACGCCGTCCGGTACGGAAGCCAACTGGGGCAGATGCAGAACTTGGCTGTTGAAGAAGTTTAGATAGGAGTGCAGCCACAAGCCGTCGGTGCGTATTTTGAGAAAAGTGATCGGCAGGTTGACGAACAAGACCTTGCCGCGGCCATAGTCGCGCACGCCGGCAATCAAGGTGCCGTCCGGCCCTTCGGCCAACACGCGCCCCGGGAAGCGGCCGCGGGTAGCCAAGTAGCTGAAAGCCGCCTGGTCGTAGCCGTAGGTCGAGGCTTGCAGCATGAGGGACTTGCCGTCCGGATAGGGCTGGAAGCGGCCGGGCGTGATGCCGAGTTCGGCGACGGCGGACGGCGGCATCAGCATCAAATCCTTGCGCACCATCTGCTTGCCCAATTCCCGGTACAGCAGATAATCCACGCCCACCAGGCGTGATAGCGCCGGCTTGTCCAAAAAGCGGCCGCCGGCGTTTTCGCTGGCGGCGTCGTAATTGATCCATAAAGCGCCGCCGGCCTGCACATACTCCTCCAGCACCCCGGTCAGCGCCGCGTCGACGTAGCGGTGTATGGTGTCCGGCAAGATGATGCCGCGGAGGCGGGCGCGTTGTTCCGGTTCCATGCCCACCAGTTGGCTGGCGGTGATCTGCATCATCGCCACGCCGCCTTCGCTGGCGGCGTCTTGCCACGCCAGCGCGTATTTGCTGCTGGCCGGTTTGTCCGGCAGCAGCAAGGCGATGAAGGCCTGGGGCGGCGGCGTTTGCCTTGCGCGCCAGCTGTGCCAGATCGCGCTTGCCGCCAGTAGGAGTCCCAGCAGCAGGATGATGAACACCCAGCGGGGACATGATCGAATCTTATTCATTCTTCTAGCCTTTGCTCTTGCTCCGCCGTTGTGGCCAGGCGGTGCTCCAATCCTTGAAAAACCGCTTCCTCCAGCACATTCCAGCGCGGTGTTCCGCGCGCGGGAGCGGCCTTCTGCAACCAGGCACGCGCGGCGTCCTCCCGGCCGTCTCTTAACGCGGCCAGGGCCAGCACGCCCCAGGGAAAGTCCAGCTGCGCCTTGTCCTGAGCAAGCCAGGGCCGGCCTTCGCCCTGCAGCCAGGTGTCGAAGGAGGCTTGCCCCGGCATTGCCGGCATGCCCTCCATTTTGGGGAACAGTTGCGCGGCGGCTTCCGGGTAGAAGGCGACAGGGGGAAGGTCGCGGCTGGCGACGCGCCAGCGTCGGGTTTTCGTCTCCCAAAACGCTTTGGGAAGCGCCACGGCTAACTGCCGCATCCTCCGGCAACTGGCGCCTGTTCTGGCGCAGTCGTCGCGCAGCGCGGCGTAAACTTCGACGTTGTCCATCAAGTAGCCCAGCTTGACGCCCGCGGCATAGTCATAAATGCCGCTGCGGGTTTGCCTCAGCCGCCACAATGCCCGCCTGGCGCGCGCCAGCGATGCCTGAAGCGGCGGGGGCATGTCCTGTTGCCCATACCGCCGGCTCAGCAGGGAAATCCACATGGCCAGCGTGGAGTCGTCGGCGTCGGCGTCGGCCGTTCGGCGCCAGACACCATCCGTCTGGCGCTCGAAGCGGGGAAAGCTGCCGTTGCGTTCCTGCCTGGGTGCCAGCCACGCCACCCAAGCGTCCGTGGCCGGAGCGATGGATAAGCCCAGCTCCTCGGCCGTCAGCAAGGCTTTCATCGCGAAATAGGGGTCGACATGCCGTCCATGCGCTTGCAGCAGAATGGCGCCGTCCTCGTTCTGGTAGTCAGGCAGCTTGAACGCGCCGTCCGCGGCCTGGCTTGTTCCGCAACACAAGGCCAGCAGTAAATAGAGATGCTTCATCGGCCGCGCACCTTGCCGCGGACGCGGGCCCAGATGGTGCCGTGCGCGATCAGGGGCGGTGTTAGCAGCACCAAGCGCGAGGAGACGGTATTGGGCGAATCCGGCGCGCCCAATACCGAATGGGCGCCGATGACGACGAGCCGGTCCGCGACAACAGGGCCCAGCAAGAGACAGTTCTCCCGGCAGACGATGGAGTGATCGGAAACGACGGCGCCGTCCACGACCACCCCGCTGGCCAAGCGAACCGGTCCGCTAGCTTTGACGCTGCCCTCGATCCGGCAGCCGGGGCCGATGCTCAAGCCGCCGCGCACCACCAAGTGTCCGCGCAGCAAACTGTTTTCCGGCAACAGGAAATCGCCGTCGATTACCGTGCGGCGCATTTCCGCGTTAAAGGGGTGGGGGGTTTTCAAGTTTTCGATATTCACCTCCCGCAACAGCTTAGCCGGGGGAGGCTGGCGCGAAGGTTCGCCCATGCGGATGGTTGCCGCTTGAACGCGTTGGAAGCGGACAGGCCCCGAAATGTCCAGCGTGTCCTCGGCCACGGTGCGCCCGAACAACAAGCTGTCCGGCGCGATGCGGATGTTCCGGGCGCCGGCCCAACGTAGAATCGAACTGCTCCGCCCCAGGTTCAGATCGCCGTCGGCCAAGACGCTGCGCAGGATCACGCCCGGGCCGGTGACGACGTTGTCGTCGCAATGGATTTCTTTCAGGAAACTGAAGCGCGCCGGAATGCGCAACTCGCCCGCGGCCAAGACCTCCTCGTCCACGACCGGGCGGTTTTCCGGGCCGATGGCGTCCAGGCGAGCGTTCCAGTCTTGCCGCCGCTCGCCCAAGTCCAGCGTTTCCAGCCGTTGCCGGTAGTTGCGGGCGAAGACATCGGCGGTGCCGGTGTGCAGCCGGTTGATGCCCAGCGCGGAGGCGTCGGTCTTGCGCAGCAACTCCAACAGACCGGGCAAGAGCGGCAGCGCGATCAGCGGCGCCACGCCAAGCACGTAAAGTATGGCCATCATCCCGGCTGTCTCCGATACCGCTTGGTTTTATCCCAATGCAGCGTTCTGTTTTTCTTGAAGGGCTCGACCAGCGACTGCTGCAGCGTGGCTCGGGAAATGGTGACCAGACTGACCAAAAAGCCAAGAATGGCGAAAGGCAAAATACGCAGTCTCTTGCCGTTGCCGTCCAGATAGCAGGCGGCGCCGATCTCGAAAAAGGCAGCGAAATTGCCCATCGCGCTGTAGCAGACCAGGGCCAGGATCAGCAGGAGGCCGGGGGATGGCAGCATGCTGTCGAAAAAGAACAGCACCAAGGTGATGGCCCAGCCGAGCAGCAGCAGCGGGGACATGGCGTAAGTGCCCAACAGCAGGAGCCCGTCCAGTTTTTCCCGCCGCGGCACACCTCGGGTGCTCAGCAGCCGGCCGACATGCCGCGCCAGCGCCTGATTATGGCCGCGCGTCCAGCGCATCAATTGCCGGATGCGAACCGGCCAGCTCTCCGGCACCTCCTCGTAGCACTCGGAGCGGTTGGTGTAGACCGTGAGCCAGCCGCCGATTAGCAAGCGGTAAGTCAAATCGGTGTCTTCCGCCAGTACGTCGTCGTGCCAGCCGCCGACGCTGTTGAGCGCGGCGACGCGGATGCCGCCGACCGTGCCGCCGTACTGCGGCACCAGCTTCATATTCATCCTGGCCTGCTGGTCCACTTGGTAACCGCCCGCGCGTTCCATGTCCAGCATGCGGGTCAACAGGTTGGCGCCCGGGTTCAAGGGCACCACGCGGCCCATCACGGCGCCCACTTCCGGATCGAAGAACGGCGCGATCAATTGTTTGAGCAGGCCGCGGCTTGGCAGGTAGTCGGCGTCGAAGACAATGAACAGCTCGGTGTCGATTAAGGCCGTCGCATCCTTCAGCGCCGCGGCTTTGCCGGGCTTGCCCTGGGTGCGGTGAAACGGCCTGATCGCGTCCGGTCTGCGCGCCGCGATACGGTCTATGATGGCGCGCGTGCCGTCCGTGGAGCGGTCGTTGACGGGCATGATGATCATTTGTCCCGGCGGATAGTCGGACTCAAGCAGTGCCTCCATTGCATCGGCAATCACGGCCTCTTCATTGTGCGCCGCGATGAAAACCGTGACCTTGGGCCATTGCGCCGTTTCAATGTCCAGATAGGGGTGGCGCTGATGGCCGAACAGCCGATTCAAGGTGAACGCCATATGCCGTGCCGCGTACACCACGACCAAGAGCACCACGCCGTACAGTACGAAGCTCAGCGCGCGCAAAGGCCAGATGAAGGGCTGAGCGTTTGTGCGCATCAGCAAGGGGTCATCCTCTTGACTGACGGTGCGATGTCGCGCTTCTTCGATTTGGTCCATGATCAACTGCTGGGTATGGCGCAGATCGACGTTTTCCGAAGCGCCCTTGATGCTGATGGAGGGGTGAGGGGCGGCGGGCGAGTCCGGGTCTATGGGCAAGGCCTCCATGGCGGCCTTGCTGTCCGCAGAAGCGGCCGCAGTGTGGCGGCGCGTCTGATGGCCGGCGGTTTCAGCCTGATCTTTGGCGGACCAGGCCGGCGAACAGCAAACCAGCAAGCTCAGCCAAAGCAGAATGCCTTGCGCCAACTTCATCACTCTTCTCCTTGCAGGGCGGGAAGAGCGACGGCGGCCTGGCTTTCTTTGTCTGCCGACTGCGACAAGGATGAGAGAATGGCGGCGATGCGCCTGCCGGCGCAACCGTCCCCATAAGGGTTGTGGGCCTGGGACATGCTGCGGTAAGCCGCTTCATCATCCAGCAGTTCGCTGGCGTGCTGAACGATAAGCGCCGTTGTGGTCCCCACCAGCTTGGCGGTGCCGGCCGCAAGCGCCTCCGGCCTTTCCGTGGTGTCTCGTGTCACAAGCACCGGCTTGCCCAGCGCCGGCGCTTCTTCCTGTATGCCGCCGGAGTCGGTGATGATGAGGTGGCAGCGGGCCATCAGGTAGACGAAGGGCAGGTATTGCTGCGGGTCGATCAAATGAATGTTGCTCACCTGGGACAGCAGCGCATACACCGGTTTGCGCACATTGGGGTTCAAGTGCACCGGATAGACGATGTCCACGTCAGGGTAACGCTCAGCCAGCCGCACCAGAGCGCGGCAAAAGCTTTCAAACCTTTCCCCTAAATTTTCCCGGCGGTGGCCGGTGACCAGTATCACTCTCGCCTCCGGCCGCAGGAAGGCAAACTCGGAGGCGATGCCGGCCTTGAGGTCCGGCTGTTGTTCCAACTTCTTCACTGCCAATAGCAAGGTGTCGACAACGGTGTTGCCGGTGATGAAGACCCGATCTGGATCAACTTTTTCATTCCGCAGATTGAGGCAGGACTCCTCCGTGGGAGCGAAATGCCAGGATGCCAGAATGCCGGTGACGCGGCGGTTCATTTCCTCCGGCCAAGGCGAAGACAGGTCTCCGGTCCGCAAGCCCGCTTCAACATGTCCAATCGGAATCCGGCGGTAAAACGCGGCCAGGCTGGCGCCAAGCGTGGTGGCGGTGTCGCCGTGAACCAGCACGACGTCGGGCTGGACCTCCTCCAGGACTTTGTCTACAGCGTCCACCAGCCTTGCGGTCAAAGACGCCAAGCCCTGCGCCTGTTGCATCAGTTTCAGGTCGAAATCCGGTCGGATCCCGAAAAAGTCCAATACCTGATCCAACATCTCGCGATGTTGGCCGGTCACGCATACCTTGGACGCCACGCCCGGGCAGTCTTGCAGCGCGTGGATGACAGGCACCATCTTGATGGCTTCCGGACGGGTGCCAAAGATTGTTAGTACGGTAAACATATTATCTCCATCACAGCGATTCACGAGCACACAGCAGGGCTTGGTTTTGTTTGTTTTGTTAAAATCACTATAGTACGGTAGACATATCATATCTATCGCAGCTATTCACAAGCACTTAGCGAAGCTTAATTTTGTTTGTTTTGTTAAAACTACTGATTCACATTGTTTAAACTAAAGTAGCACACCCCCCATAAGAAATAAAGTTAAATATTTGTTTTAATTAAACGGTTTAATATGAGCGCGCTTTGGGCAGCCATTCACAAGCCTGCTGGAGCGCCATTGCAAGCCCCGGTCAGGTGAGTGCGCGCCGGCAAGCAATCCCATTGGATTGCACCTGGCCAAAGCGCTAGTGCAAGAGTCGCGACGGCGATGTGAAACTGCAATGGCATTTCTTTGTTAGCATGTCAGGACGTACGCATGGGGAGCGTTAATCATTTGGGAAGCAGACCTAAAGCGCCGGCGAGCGTGACTGACTTCCACCTGGGGAGAAGGGCCAATGGAAAAGAAGTGCCTAAAATGCGGATACCTGCGCGGCGATTCTCCGCGTGACCAGAGGACCCCGCATTACGCGTGTCCGCTGTGCCAGGCACCTTATCTGGAAATGTATCCGCAACCACTGCCGCGGCAGGAGCTGGAGCCCGTATCCCGGCTCAAATGGACGCATGCGGGCGCGGTAATCATCGTCTTGCTGACCGGCGCGGCGGGCTTGGCGTACACGGTCTGGCCCAGCCAGCAACAGGCGGAGGCCAGGAACGAGGCGGAGCTGAAGGAGGTCGCCGGCGTAGTGCTGCCGGGTGCGGAACAAGCCGCGGGGGAGTTGTGCGGTTCCGAGTCTTTCGCCGGCGGCGCCTTTTGCGCTTGGGCGCCGGCGCTGACGGATGTGGGACGTCAAGCGGCGCTGGTGCGCGACTGCATGGAAGTGACGTCGGTCAGGCTGCACCCCGGCAGTACGAGTCCGGAGCGGCCGGACTTCGCGGTGAGCTGCCGGGACGCCGCCGGGGAAGTGATGGAAATGAGCTTCAACGAGGGGGATTTGGCGGCTGGCGGGGGGGCCGCCGCGCAGGCTAGATGAGAGCGGCGTTTTCCCGCGTCACATCTTGACGCAGACATTGCTGATTTCGGAGTAGAAATCCAGCGAATGGCGGCCGCCTTCGCGGCCGAGGCCGGACAGCTTGCTGCCGCCGAAGGGCGTGCGCAGATCGCGCGCGTACCAGGCGTTGACCCAGACGATGCCGACCTGGACGCGCCGCGCCAACCGGTGGGCTCGGTCCAGCCGCTGGGTCCAAAGCGCGCAGGCCAGGCCGTAGGGACTGTCGTTGACGCGGCGCAGGACCTCCTCGTCGTCGTCGAACGGCGCGATGTGGCAGACCGGGCCGAAGATTTCCTCGCGCACGCAGCGCGCGTGGTCAGGCAGGCCGGTCCAGATCGTCGGGCGCACATAAGCGCCTTGGTCGCGCGCGTCGCCGAACTGCGGCGTTTCGCCGCCGGAGACCACCACCGCGCCTTCCTCGCGCGCCAGCGCGAAATAAGACAGCACCTTCTCGCGGTGCTGGCGCGACACCAGCGGGCCCAGGTCCACGCCGTCCTCGTCCGGATAGCCCAGTTTCAGGCCCTCGGCGCGGGCTTTCAGCGCGGCGACGAAGCGATCGAAGATAGGGCGTTCCACATAGACCCGCTCGGTGCACAGGCAGACCTGCCCGGTATTGAAGAAGGACGAGCGGGCCACGCCGGCCACCGCCGCGTCGAAGTCGGCATCGGCGAACACCACGGCGGCGTTTTTACCGCCCAGCTCGAAGGAAATGTCTTTCACGTCGTCGGCCACCGCCTTCATGATGGCGCTGCCGGTGCGAGATTCGCCGGTGAAGGACACGGCGCTGATTTGCGGCGCGCGGGTCAGGAATTCCCCGGCGGAGCCGGGGCCGAAGCCGTGAACCAGATTGAACACGCCGGCGGGGACGCCGGCATTGTCCATGACTTCGGCCAGCAAGGCGGCCGACGACGGGGTCTCCTCGGACGGCTTGCACACCACGGTGTTGCCCATCGCCAGCGCGGGGCCCAGCTTCCAGGTCAGCAGTAGCAGCGGCAGATTCCACGGCGCGATCACCGCCACCACGCCCAGCGGCTTGCGCACGGTGTAGTTGAACAGCAGGCTGCCGTCGGCTTGCGGGGTTTCGCAGCAATCGTCTACCTGAGCGACAGCGAGGTCGGCGAAAGTTCTGAAATTGGCGATGGCGCGCGGCAGGTCCAGCGTGCGGGCCAAATGCAGCGGGCGGCCGGTGTCCGCCACCTCGGCGGCGACGAAGTCGTCGAAGCGCGCCTGGATGCCGTCAGCCACCTTGTGCAGCAAGGCGGCGCGTTCCGGCGCGCTGTAGCAGCCCCAGGGCCCTTGCATCGCGTCGCTGGCGGCCTGGACGGCGCGAGCCACCTGAGCGGCGTCGGCTTCTACCGCCTGGTTCAGCAGGCGGCCGTCCACCGGGCTGATATTGTCGAAGCGTTGGCCTTCCTCTTCGAATCGGCCATTGATGTACAGCGGCAGCAGGGCGGGGCGGCTCATGGTTTCTATCCTCGTCAACGGGGGGGGGACGCCGCGGTCTTAGAACCTGTTTACGATCTGCTGTGCGTCGGCGATACGGCGTTGAAAATGGTTTCGAAATGCTCATGTACCGTCTGTACACTCCGCTGTCTCAACCGTTTTCGCCTTGTCTCGCCTTAGCTCGCGAGATCGTAAACACGTTCTTAAGGGGCGACGCAATATTGGCGAGTGTAGGAAAGGCGGCCTTGGGCGCGAAAATGAATAAATCGAGTCTTGCTATTCCCCGAGCTTATACCTGATCCGCCGCGTCCAGAGCGGCGGCGGCCAGTTTCAGACTGTCTATCATCTGCCGGGCAGCCGGCGTCAGCGGCTTGTCGGCGCGCACCGAGTAGCCGACGGCGGTGGGCGGCCCCACCTCGTCCAGCGGCAGCACCGCCAGCAGCTTGGCGGCGGCGAAGCGGCGCGCCGCCAGCCGCGGCATCAGGCCCAGGCAGTCCGAATCCACCAGCAGATTGACATTGGTCAGCAGGGACAGCGATTCCAGCAGATTGTCCGGCAGCGGGAGGCCGGCGTCGTGGAAGAACTGCTCGGCCACCAGGCGGGCCGGCGAATCCGGCGGCGGCAGAATCCACGGCCAGTCGCGCAGTTCGGCCAGGCTGGAGGGCGGCGCGGTCAAAAGCGGGTGGTGGCCGCCGGCCACGATGCACAGCCGGTTCAGATAGAGCGGTTGGTGGCGCAAGGGCAGTTTGCGGGTGAGCGGCGCTTCCGGGTCCGGCAGGCGGCCCACCACCAGATCCAGTTCGCCGGCGGCCAGCGCCGGGAACAGATAATCCTGCGGTCCCTCGCGCACGGTGACCAGCAGCTTGGGCGCATGGGCCTTCAGCCGCAGTATGGCCTGCGGCAGCAGGCTGGCGCTGGCGGAGATCTGGGTGCCGATGATGACATGGCCGCAAATGCCGCCCTTGAAGGCGTTGATCTCGTCGGTCAGATAGCGCAGCTCGGCGATCACCGACTTGACGCGCTCGCCCAGCAGCAGCCCATATTCGGTGGGCGTCACGCCGCGGTTGCCGCGCAGGAACAGCACGGTGTCCAGCTGCTGCTCCAGCTCGCGTATGGCCTTGGTCACCGCCGGCTGGGTCAGGTGCAGCTCGCGCGCGGCGCGGGCGATGGACTGGCAGCGCAGCACCCGGTCGAACACCAAGAGCGGCCGCAGCTTGAGCCGGTTCAACACCATATCGTGAACGGAAAAAGGCGTCAGAGGATCCATCGTCGCTCCTGTGAGGTTGGGACGGCGCGGCAGAAGACTATGGCATAACTTTAGGGAATAGCAGAAGCCCGGATATTCATTTTCTCCTTATCGTCGCGCTCCATAGACTGGACGCGTCCCACTGATACGGCCGGTTTAGTCCGCGCCGGAGCGCTTGATTAAGGAGAACGCCTTGAGCCCAGTTTCACCATCCGCACTGCAAGCCGCCGCCGAGCAGCTGCGCCGCGCCGCCGACGCCGGCCAGCCCTGCGCGCCGGTGCGCGGCCTGCTCGGCGAGAGAGACGTCGACGCCGCCTACCAGGTGCAAACGCTGAACGTCCGCCATGCCCAGGCCCAAGGCCGGCGGCTGGTGGGCAGCAAGATCGGCCTGACCTCGGCCGCGGTGCAGCGGCAGTTGGGCGTGGCGCAGCCGGATTTCGGCCGCCTGTTCGCCGACATGGCGGTGTGCGACGGCGAGGAGATAGACAGCCGGCGGCTGCTGCAGCCCAAGATAGAGGCGGAAGTGGCGCTGCTGCTGGGGCGCGATCTGGACCACGACAAGCACACGCTGGCCGATCTGTTCCGCGCGGTGGACGCGGTATTGCCGGCGCTGGAGATTGTGGACAGCCGCATCGCCGGCTGGGATATCCGCATCAGCGACACTATCGCCGACAACGCGTCCAGCGGCCTGTTTGTGCTGGGCAACCGGCCTCGGCGGTTGGCCGACGTCGATCTGCTCGGCTGCGGTATGACGATGGAGTTGCGCGGCGAGCCGGTTTCGGTGGGCGTCGGCGCGGCTTGTCTGGGCAACCCGCTGCTGGCCGCGCTGTGGCTGGCGGACACGATGGCGCGGCGCGGCGAGCCGCTCAAGGCAGGCGACATCGTGCTGACCGGCGCGCTGGGACCGATGGCGCCGGCGAGGGCCGGCGACGTGTTCACCGCTCGCATCCAGGGCTTGGGCGAAGTATCGGCCCGCTTCGCCTCACTTCAGGGAGCCTCCTCATGAACCATTCCGCTCGCGTTAAAGCCGCCATCATCGGTTCCGGCAATATCGGTTGTGATCTGATGGTCAAACTCTTGCGCCACGGCCGGCAACTGGAACTGGCCGCCATGATAGGCATCGATCCCGATTCCGACGGCCTGGCCCGCGCGCGCCGCCTGGGCCTGGCCACTAGCCACCAGGGCGTGGAAGGGCTGCTGGCCATGCCTGGCGCCGCCGACATCCGCCTGGTGTTCGACGCCACCTCGGCCGGCGCCCACGCGCGCCACGAGCGGCTGTTGCGTCCGCGCGGCGTTCGGGTGATAGACCTGACGCCCGCCGCCATCGGGCCCTACGTGGTGCCGGCGGTGAATCTGGACGCGCACCTGGACGCGCCCAACATCAATATGGTCACCTGCGGCGGCCAGGCCACCATTCCGATCGTAGCGGCGGTGGCGGTGGTGACGCCGGTGTTCTACGGCGAAATCGTCGCCTCCATCGCCAGTCAATCGGCCGGCCCCGGCACCCGCGCCAATATCGATGAATTCACCGAAACCACCGCTCAGGCCATCGTTGGCGTCGGCGGCGCGCGTCACGGCAAGGCCATCATCATCCTCAACCCGGCGGAGCCGCCGCTGATGATGCGGGATACGGTGTTTTGCCTGACCGCGCCAGCGGACCGGGACGCCATCGCCCGCTCGGTGGCCGCGATGGCGGACAAGGTGAGCGCCTACGTTCCCGGCTACCGGCTGAAACAGGAGGTGCAGTTCGAGGCGGTGCCGGCGGAAGCGCTGGCGGCCTACCCGGAGCTGGCACAGAGCGGCGGGCTCAAGGTGTCGGTCTTCATCGAGGTGGAAGGCGCGGCCCACTATCTGCCGGCCTACGCCGGCAATCTGGACATCATGACATCAGCGGCGATGGCCTGCGGCGAACGCGTCGCCGCCCGCCTGCTGCAAGCCTGAGGAGCCCGGTATGGACAAACTGTATATTTCCGACGTGACCCTGCGCGATGGCTCGCACGCGGTTCGTCACCGTTATTCGCTGGCCCAGGTGCGCGCCATCGCCGCGGCGCTGGACGCGGCCGGGGTGGATTCCATTGAGGTGGCGCACGGCGACGGGCTGGAGGGTTCCAGCTTCAACTACGGCTTCGGCGCCCATAGCGACGTGGAGTGGATCGCCGCGGCGGCCGAGTCGGTGCGCAACAGCAAGATCGCCACCTTGCTGCTGCCCGGCATCGCCACCGTCCGCGCCCTGCGCAACGCTTACGACGCCGGCGCGCGCATTGCGCGCATCGCCACCCACTGCACCGAGGCCGACATCGCCAGACAGCACATCGGCTACGCGCGAGAGCTGGGCATGGATGCCGTCGGTTTCCTGATGATGTCGCATATGAGCACGCCGCAGCGGCTGGCGGAGCAAGCCAAGCTGATGGAAAGCTACGGCGCTCACTGCGTCTACGTGGTGGATTCCGGCGGCGCCTTGTTGATGCAGGAGGTGAGAGACCGTTTCCGCGCCTTGCGCGACGCGCTGAGGCCGGAAACGGAAACCGGCATGCACGCCCATCACAATCTGTCCCTGGGCGTGGCCAACAGCATCGTGGCGGTGGAAGAAGGCTGTCGCCGCGTCGACGCCTCGCTGGCCGGCCAGGGCGCCGGCGCCGGCAACGCGCCGCTGGAAGTGTTCATCGCCGCCGCCGAGCGGCTGGGATGGAATCACGGCTGCGACCTGATCCGGCTGATGGACGCCGCCGACGACTTGGTGCGGCCCACCCAGGACCGCCCGGTGCGGGTGGACCGCGAAACGCTGGCGCTGGGCTACGCCGGCGTCTATTCCAGTTTCCTGCGTCATGCGGAAACGGCGGCGCGGCAGTATGGCTTGAAAACCCTGGACATCCTGCTGGAAGTGGGACGCCGCCGCATGGTGGGCGGCCAGGAGGACATGATAGTCGACGTGGCGCTGGACTTGCTCAAGGCCAAAGGAGGCGCGGCATGACGGATTTTGTTCAAACCTGCGCCCGCGAACTGGACATCGCGACCCAAACCGGCGAAGCCCTTGATCAACTGAGCGCGCGGCAAGCCTTCGATCTGGCACAGGCCTACCGCATCCAGCAGGCCGGCATCGCGCTGCGTCAGCATCGCGGCGAACGCGTGCTGGGACTGAAACTGGGCTTTACCAGTCGGGCCAAGCGCGTGCAAATGGGCGTGGACGCGCTGATCTGGGGCGAACTGACCGACGCGATGCAGTTGGCGGACGGCGGCGAGCTGAACCTGGCCCGCCTGATCCATCCGCGAGTGGAACCGGAAATCGCCTTCATCACCGCGCGGGATATCTCGCGGCCGCTGTCCCTGGCCGAGGCCGGTCTTGCGCTGGCCGGCGTGGCGCCGGCGCTGGAGATCATCGATTCGCGCTACCGCGACTTTCGTTTCAGCCTGGAGGACGTGGTGGCGGACAACTGTTCTTCGTCCCATTTCGTCGTCGGCCCGCTGAGCCCGCCGGACACGCCGCTGGACAATCTGGGCGTGACGCTGCGCTTCAACGGCCGGCCGGCGCAACTGGGCAGCAGCGCCGCCATCCTGGGCCAGCCGCTGCGCGCGCTGATGGAAGTGTCCGCGCTGCTGCATGCGGAAGGACGCACGCTGCCGGCCGGTTCCTTGCTGCTGGCCGGCGCCGCCACCGCGGCAGAGCCGCTGCGCGCCGGCCTGCACGTCGGCGTGGAGATCGCCGGCCTGGGCCGCTGCGAGTTTGAAACCAGCGGGAGCGCCGCATGAGCACCCAAGCCACCATCGTCAGCGGCAAGGCCGCGCCGCGCGGCCGCTTTCCGCATCTGAAGCGGGCCGGGGACTTCCTCTTTGTTTCCGGAACCAGCTCGCGACGGCCGGACAACAGCATAGCCGGCGCCGAAGCCGACGCCATGGGCGCGACGCGCCTGGACATCGCCTTGCAAACCCGGGCGGTGATCGAGAATATCCGCGACATCTTGGCCACGGCCGGCGCCGGGCTGGCCGATGTGGTTGAAATCAGTGCCTACCTGGTGGATATGAACGATTTCGCCGCATACAACCAGGTTTACGCCGAGTACTTCGACGAGGAAGGGCCGACGCGGACCACGGTGGCGGTGCATCAGCTGCCGCATCCGCATTTGCGCGTTGAAATCAAGGCGATCGCCTACAAACCACTTTAGACGGCGTTGACCACAAGGGAAGGAAGCGCAATGGAATTGCAATACGGCATGCCTCTCAATCTGTTGGATTGGGCGCAAGGAAATCAAAGCCGACTTAAGCCGCCAGTATGCAACGCAGCTATCTGGCCGGACGGCGACTACATCATCAATATGGTGGGCGGGCCGAATACCCGCACCGATTTTCACGACAACCCCACCGAGGAAATCTTCTACCAGATCCAGGGCAACGCCTATCTGGAGATCTGGGACCGCGGGCGTTTCGACCGCATCGAGCTGCGCGAGGGCGACGCCTTCCTGCTGCCGGCCCATGTCATCCACTCGCCGCAACGGCCGGAACCCGGCCTGTGCCTGTTGGTGGAGAAGCCGCGGCCGGCCGGCGAGCACGACAGCCTGCAATGGTACTGTCCGGTTTGCGCCACTGAGGTCTGGCGCTTCTCCAAGCAGCTGGAAAGCCTGGTGGACGACTTGCCCAAGGCTTATCAGCTGTTTTACGCGCGGAGCGAGGACGAACGCCGTTGCCGCCATTGCGGCACCGTGCACCCAGGCAAGGATTACGCCGCCTGGCATGGACTGAGGCAGCGGTCCAACCATTGAGAACCTGTTTAGACCCGCTAACAAACTCCCTGATGCTGCGTTGCCCCGACTTGTCGTACTCATTGCACTGTCTGCGTCGGCGCGCCTTGCCTCAGCCGTAAAACTGAGTTTTGTCAGCGGCTCTTCATTCCTGCTGCGCTTCAGCGGGATGGATTGAAATGGGCGTTGAAAACGCCTTGTTTCGCTTTAGCTCGCGAGCCTTAAACAGGTTCTTGAAGAAACGCCGTTAACTAGAGAAACGCCGCCATGATAGACATCCACTCCCATTTTTTTCCGCGGATCAGCCAGGCCGAGGCGGCCCGGCTGGACCCGCGGCGCGGGCCCTGGCTGGAAACCTCCGGTCGCAACGGGCAGATCATGGTAGGCGACCAGCCGTTCCGGCCGGTGCACGATGCGCTGTGGGACGGCGCGCGCCGGCTGGCCTGGCTGGACGAGCAGGGAGTCGATACGCAGATCATGTGCGCGACGCCGGTGATGTTCGCCTACGCCGCGTCGATAGAACGCGCCTTGCCTTGGGCGCAACTGATGAACGACCGCGCGCTGGAGATGGCCGCCGTTGCGCCGCGGCGTTTGAAAGTCCTGGCGCAAGTGCCCTTGCAGGATATCGACGCCGCCTGCCGCGAAGCCAGCCGCGCTTGCGACGCCGGTCACATCGGCGTGCAGATCGGCAACCACGTCGGCGAGCGGGATCTGGACGACGAGGGCCTGCTGACGTTTCTGGGCCATTGTGCCGCCGAGAACATCCCGCTCTTGGTGCACCCATGGGACATGATGGGCGCCGGTGAGAGGATGAAGCGCTGGATGCTGCCCTGGCTGGTGTCGATGCCGGCGGAAACCCAGCTGGCCATCCTGTCGCTCATCCTGTCCGGCGCTTTCGAACGGCTGCCGGCCAGCCTGAAAATCTGCTTCGCCCACGGCGGCGGCAGTTTCGCCTATCTGTTGGGACGGGTGGATAACGCCTGGGAGCAGCGGGACATCGTGCGCGAAGACTGCCCGCGGCGGCCGTCCAGCTATCTGGACCGCTTTTACGTGGACTCAGCGGTGTTCGATCCCGGCGCGTTGCGGCTATTGATCTCCACCATGGGCGCGGAGCGGGTGATGTTGGGCTCGGACGCGCCGTTTCCCCTGGGCGAACAGATGGTGGGTGGCCTGATCCGCGACACGGTGACGGACGAGGAGGACCGCCAGCGGCTGCTGGCCGGCAACGCGCGGGCCTTCTTCAATCTATAGCGCGGCTCAACTCAGCAGCCAGCCCAGCAACAAGCCGCCGAACAACAGCCATTTCAGCGCGTAATAGCCAAGGCGGCTCTGCGCCTTGATGCGCTTGCCGAACAGCCGCACCGCCTGCACATAGCGGAACAGACGATTGAGCGCGCCGGTACGG
The DNA here is from genome assembly GCF_002081825.1 of Chromobacterium haemolyticum. GTDB lineage: Bacteria > Pseudomonadota > Gammaproteobacteria > Burkholderiales > Chromobacteriaceae > Chromobacterium > Chromobacterium fluminis. Next base: position 18,332 of record NZ_MUKU01000040.1, read on the forward strand.
TCTCCGTCCTGGTTGGGGGAGCTGGCGGCGCCCAGCAGCAGGCGGCTGATCAGGCGGTTTCCCCAGGCCGCAAGCCGGAAGCGCATTGGGCGCTCGATATCGCAGAACAGGATGATGCGCTGCTCAGTGGTGGCGTTTTCCGCGTGGTGTAGATAGGTTTCGTCGAACATCACCGCCTCGCCGTCGCGCCAGCTGTAGCGTTCGCCGTCCACCTCGATGTAGCAGGCCTCGTTTTGCGGCGTGGACAGGCCCAAATGGAAGCGCACTGAACCGGCGAAGGGATCGCGGTGGCGAACCAGCCGGCTGCCCGGCGGCAAGCTGGCGAACATCGCCGCCTTCACCGAGGGAATGCTTTGCAGCAGCGCGGTCGTGTACGGGCACAGCTTGGCCGCGGACGGGTGAGGCTGGTCGTACCACTTGAGATAGAAGCGCTTCCAGCCGGTCTTGAAAAAGGAATTGAAGCCCAGGTCGTCGTAACGATCGGACGCCTTGATCGCGCCATCGTCGGACAAGGCCAGCGCCTCGGCGCGAATGCGTTGCCAGTTGTCGCTCAACGTCTGTAGTTCCGGAAAGCGCTGCAACGGCAAATAGGGGCGCGCGGGCAGGGTGGAGAACAGGTAGCAAAAGCAGTTGATGGGCGCCATGAAGGTGGAGTGGTCTGTCAATTGCCGCCAGAAGCCCAAGCGTTGACGGCCGCGATAATGGATGTAGACGGTACAAAACGCAAAAAGAAGAAGGATGGAAAGTTTGATATACGGCATTTTTGGGCTAGTCCTTGAAATAATATGCTTAATTTCAAACAAATTCCGGATTTAAACGACTGTCCATTGGTTTAGTTGAGTAGGATGTGGCTGGGCTTGGCGGCTGCCGCGCAAAGCGGCTGCCCTCCGCTCCAAAACAGCCGAAACCGGCTGTCGCCGTCGCCCTATACGACCGACGCGCGCCCAGGGCGCTGCCTAGAATGGTTCGAGCGAGAACGGCCCCGCGCCGTCCCCATCAACCATTCGGTTGCTGGGCCGCCTGATCAAGGAGCCTGCCCATGCATTTCACCCATGCGATCACCCGCCTGCCTGCCGACACCGTGGCCGGCGGTTTGACTACCGCCAACATCGGCGCGCCGGACCCGGCGCTGACTCGCTCCCAATTTCGCGATTACGTGGACATTCTGCTGCGCCTGGGCTTGACCGTCAGCACCTTGCCGGCCCAGCCCGACTTCCCCGACGCCCATTTCGTTGAAGACACTGCGGTATTGATGCCGGAGCTGGCGGTGATCACCCAACCCGGCGCGCCGGCCCGCCGTGGCGAGGTGAGCAGCATTGCGCCCTTGGTGTCCCGCTTCCGCCACGCGGTGTGGATGGACGGCGACGCGCGCATGGACGGCGGCGATGTCTTGATGATAGACAAGCGTTTCTTCGTCGGCCTGACCAGCCGCACCAACGAGGCCGGGATCAGCCAGTTCGCCGCCGCGGTGGAAAAGTTCGGTTATGTCGTCACCGCGGTGGAAGTCAGCGCCGGCCTGCATCTGAAGTCCATCGTCAATTACGTGGGCCGCAACACGCTGATTCTGTCCGAGGACCGCGCCGACGATCCGGTATTCCGCGGTTATCAGCAGATCGTGCTGGCTAAGGAAGAGGAATACGCCGGCAACACCTTGTGGATCAACGATACCCTGATCACGCCAAGTGCTTACCCGGACACGCTGCGCAAGCTGAAGACGCTGGGCCTGCCCATCATCGAGACCGACACCAGCGAAATCCGCAAGATGGATGGGGGCTTGACCTGCATGTCCCTGCGTTTCTAAGAACCTGTTTACGATCTGCTGCGCGTTGGCGATACGGCGTTGAAATCGGCTTCAAAATGCTCATGTACCGTATGTACACTCCGCTTTTTCAGCCGCAACGCCTTGTCTCGCTCTAGCTCGCGAGATCGTAAACACGTTCTAAAAGCAGCGCTGTTTTATTCGCCACCGGCCGCAGAGCCGGGGAGATTCAGAACCTGCCGCCGACGCGCAGCCGGCCATGAACAGGCTTCATAAGGAGAAAAAGATGAGAACCATCCATATCGCGCTTTTGCTGGCGCTAAGCGCAGGCCCTGTACTGGCCAAGGACATCAAGCAGATCCGCTGGGGCGTGGACGGCGGCTACCCGCCGTTCGACGTGCTGGCGCCCAACGGAGAGATCACCGGTTTCGATCCGGACATCGCCAAAGCCGTCTGCGCCGAACTCAAGGCCCGCTGCGTCTTCGTCAAGCAGCCGTTCGACAGCATGATAGCCGCACTCAACGCCAATAAATTCGACGCCGTCATTGCCTCGCTGAATGTGACGGCGGAGCGGCAAAAACAGGTGGACTTCAGCGACAAATACTACGCGTCCGCCTCTCAGCTGGTGGCGCGCAAAGGCAGCCCGTTGCGGCCCACGCCGCAGTCGCTGGCCGGCAAGACCGTGGGCGTGCAGTCCGGCTCGGTGCACGAGCAGTACGCCAAGGCCAACTGGGGCGGCGGCAAGGTGAAGATTGTTACCTACGCCAATCAGGACAACGTCTATCTGGACCTGGCCTCCGGCCGAATCGACGCCGCCTTGCAGGACAATATCCAGGCCGAAACCAGCTTTCTACGCACCGAGCGCGGCAAGCAGTTCGCTTTCGCCGGCTCCAAACTGGGCGAATCCATCCCTGTGGCCATCGCGGTGCGCAAGAGCGATCCGGAACTGAAGGCGGCGATCAACCGCGCCATCGCCGCCATCCGCGCCAACGGGGTGTACGAAGGCGTGCGCAAGAAATACTTCGGCTTCGATATTTACCACTAAGAACGTGTTCAAAGTCTGCGGCGCTTCGTGAGACTTGCTACGGGGATTACTGCTTCGAAATGCTCATGTACCAAACGGACATCCCGCGTTGTTCGCAGTCTTCGCCTTGTCTCGCCTTTGCTCGCTAGGCTTTGCACAGCTTGCATACGTCCGTTTCCCCGGCCGGCGCCCGCCGGCCGTTTCACAAGGAGGACGACGCATGGTGGCGTCCTATTTGCCCCTGTTGCTGACCGGGGCCTGGCTCAGCCTGCGCGTGGCGCTGGCCGCGCTGGGGTTGGCGCTGCTGTTCGGCCTCGCCAACGCCTGCGTCAAGCTGTTTGGTCCGCGCTGGCTGCGCGCGGCGTCCATCGCCTACACCACGGTGATTCGCGGCATTCCGGAACTGGTGATGATGTTGCTGCTGTTCTACGGCGGCGAGAAGGTTTGCAATCTGTTGCTGGCGGCGTTGGGATTGCCTGCGGTGGAGTTCGACAAATTCCTGGCGGGAGTGCTGACCATAGGCTTCATTTTCGGCGCTTATTACACCGAAACTTTCCGCAGCGCCTTCCTGGCGGTACCGCGTGGCCAGTTGGAGGCCGGCGTCGCTTACGGCATGCGGCCGTGGCAGTTGTTCCGGCACATCCTGTTTCCGCAGATGCTGCGCCACGCCTTGCCCGGCATCAACAACAACTGGCTGGCGTTGATGAAGTCGGCGGCGCTGGTGTCGTTGATCGGCCTGGAAGACATGGCCTGGCTCGCGGAGCAGGCCGGCCGCGCCACCCAGATGCCTTTCCTGTTCTACTTCCTGGTCTGCCTGGTCTATTTGCTGTTCACCGCCGCTTCCGGCGGCGTGTTCCGCTGGCTGGGGCTGCGCTACAGCCGCGGCTTGCTCTGAGAGGAAAACCATGACGCTCGACGAAATCCTGGGCGCTTTGCCTGGCTATCTATGGGGAGACGGCGGCCAATGGAGCGGCCTGGCGGTCACCGCAAAGCTGTTTTTGATCTCCGGCGGCTTGGGCATGCTGTTGGCGGTGCTGCTGGCCTTGCTCAGGGTCTACGGCCCGGCGCCGTTGCGATGGGCGGTGGCCGCGTTCAGTTATTTCTTTCGCGGCACGCCCTTGTTCATGCAGCTGATGCTGATCTACTACGGCGTGTCGCAATTCAGTTGGGTGATAGACGGCTGGCAGGCGGAAGACCCGTTCTGGCTGCTGTTTCGCGATGCCACCTTCTGCGCCGTGCTCGCTTATGTGTTGAACACCGCGGCCTACGCCCAGGAGATTCTGGCCGGCGCGCTCGCCGCCTATCCGCGGGAGGAAATCATGGCGGCGGAGGCCTTCGGCATGTCGCGGGCGCGGGTCATACGCCGCATCGTGCTGCCCGGCGCGCTACGGCGCGCGATTCCGGTGCTCAGCAATGAAATGGTGTTTCTGCTGCACGCCACCGCCTTATCGTCCACGGTGACGTTGCTGGACGTCACCGGCGTGGCGCGCGCCTTGTACGCGGCCACTTACGCGCCGTTTTTCCCCTTCCTGATGGCGGCGGCGATCTACCTGGGCTGCACCTTCGCGCTGCTGGCGAGCTTCCGCCAGGCGGAGCGGCGCTGGCTGAAATTTCTGCAGCCGCGCTCAGCCTAGAGGGCCGGCGCTGCGCTTGATCTCCTGCAGTTCGGTGATGGTGATGATCTTGTCGATCTTGAAGGCGGAGCTGGCCAGCCATTGTTCGGCCAGCTCGCGGTATTGCTGGATGTCGCGGCAGCCGATGCGCACCTGAAAATCGAAGCTGCCCGCCACCAGCCAGGCATCCAGCACGGCCTCGCTGCGCTGCAGCTCCTTGATGAAGGCTTGTTGCGACAAGGCGTGATCGGCCAGCGCCACCTGGGCCGCCACAATGACGGGGTAAACCGGCGCCGGCCATTGCACCACGGCGCGGTAGCCGCGGATTACGCCGGCTTTTTCCAGCCGGCGAACGCGCTCCAGGCAGGGGCGCGGTGTCAGGTTGACCTGCTCGGACAGCCGTTGAAAGGACATGCGGCCGTCTTCTTGCAGGGCGGCGAGGATTTTCAGGTCTATACGGTCCAGGCTGGGTTTCTTCTCATTCATGGCGGGCTTCGGGATGGGGTGGGGCTGTCCGCTGATTTGAGCCTTGGCAAGCGGTGGTGTCAAGGCGGCGCGTCCAGCGTGGTTTTGATATTTCAATGACATGGAAAGGGAGGGCGCTTTATGGAAATCGTCAGCCGGGTTTTGCCGCAGGCCAGCATAGGCATGCGGCGCGAACTACTGAGTCTGCACTACGGCCGGCGCGGCGACGGGCCCAAGGCTTATTTGCAGGCCAGCCTGCACGCCGACGAGCTGCCCGGCATGCTGGTGATTCACCATCTGCGCCGGCTGCTGGACCAGGCCGAAGCGGCCGGCCTGCTGCGCGGCGAAATCGTGCTGGTGCCGGCGGCCAATCCCATCGGCCTGGCCCAGGCCCTGTTGCTACAGCAGCCGGGGCGTTTCGAACTGCGCAGCGGCGAAAACTTCAATCGTCGTTTCACTGATTTCCACCCGCTGCTGCACGCCGGCCTGGAGGCCGGCCTTGGCGACGACGCCGACGCCAATCTGCGAACGGTGCGCGCCCGGATGCGCGCCGCGCTGGACGCGCAAACGCCGGTCACGGAACTGGAGGCCTTGCGTCTGGAACTGAGCCGGCTGGCGCTGGACAGCGATCTGGTGCTGGACCTGCATTGCGACAGCCAGGCGCTGCTGCATTTATACGCCGACGCGCCGTTCTGGCCGGCGTTGGAGCCGCTGGCGCGCTATCTGGGCGTGGCCGCGGTGGTGCTGAATGAGGAGCCGGGCGGCACGACTTTTGAGGAGTCCTGCGGCCAGAGTTGGTGGCGGCTGGCCGGCGAACTGGGGCCGGCGCGTCCGCTGCCGCTAGGCTGCGTGGCGGCCACGGTGGAGCTGCGCGGGCAAGGCGACCTGGATCACGGTCAGGCGCGGCGGGACGCGGAGGCGCTGTACGCCTATTTGCAACTCCGGGGCCACATCGGCGGCGGCGCGCCCGCTTTGCCGCCGCCGGTACCCGAGCCGTGGACCTGGCGCGGCATGGCCAGCGTGAGCGCGCCCACGCCCGGCCTGGTGCTGCGTCATTGCGGGGTTGGGGCGGAGGTCAAGCGCGGCCAAGCGCTGCTGGAACTGATAGACCCGCTGGAAAACCGCGTCACGACGGTGCTCAGCCCGGCGGCGGGCCTGCTCTACGTCAGCCACCCGCTGCGCTACGCCCAGGCCGGCATGGAATTGTGCCGCATTCTGGGTCGGGCAGACGCCAGCGCGCGCGTGTCGCTTGCTTGAACGTTAGCGTCATGTTTCCGGCATGGCCGGAACGCGTACTGTCAGTAGAATGATTTGCCGCCCGCGGGCGGCCATGCAACCACCCACCCAAGAGTCGCCTACCATGCAAGCCCAAGCTATCGCCGCCGCAGACGCGCCGCCGCAAGAAAACCTAGAGCCGCTCTGGCTCCGCGCCAGACAAGGCCAACTGGCCCGCGCCGTCGTGATGGTGCGCCCTTACGACTTCGCCTTCAACGAACAAACCGGGGCAGACAACGTGTTCCAGCACCGGCTGCAACTGCCGGCGGCTCAGGTCACCGCGCGGGCGCTGGCGGAATTCGACGCCATGGCGCAGCGGCTGCGCGATCACGGCGTCGAAGTGCTGGTGCTGGAGAAAAGCCCGGACGGCTATCCGACGCCGGACGCGGTGTTCCCCAACAACTGGTTCACCACCAGCGCCGACGGCAGTCTGCACGTCTATCCGATGCACACGCTGAACCGCCGTCGCGAGCGGCGAGTGGAAGAGTTATGCCAATTGCTGCTGAGCCATGGTTACGACGTGGAGCAAGTGGTGTGGGCCGGCCATCCGCTGGAAGAGGAGTTGATTCTGGAGGGCACCGGGGTGATGGTGTTCGATCATCCGCGCAAGCGCGTGTACGCGGCGCGCTCACAGCGCTGCCACCCGGGCGCGCTCTACCGTTACGCGCGCCGGCGCGGTCTGGAGGCGGTACACCTGTTCGACACCGTGGACAGCCGCGGCGTCCCCATCTACCACAGCAATGTGATGATGAGCGTGGGCGAGGGCTTCGCGGTGATCTGTTCCGAAAGCCTGCATCGGCCGGAGCAGCGGCGGCAAGTGCTGAGCGCGCTGGGCGAGCATCACGAGGTGATAGACATCAGCCTGGCCCAGATGGAGCGCAGCTTCTGCGGCAATATCCTGCAACTGCGCGGCGCCGGCGGCCAGCCGCTGATCGCGATGTCCGAGCAGGCCTGGAACGGCTTCACGCCGGCGCAGCAAAGAACGCTGGAGCGCCACGGGCAGCCGGTGGTCAATCCCATTCCCACCATAGAGGCGGTGGGCGGCGGCAGCTGCCGCTGCATGCTGGCCGAGTTGTTCCTGCCGCGCGTCCGCTAGCGGCGGCCCCGGCAACGGCCAGCAAGGCTCTGCGCTGGCCGTGCGGGAGCGAGGGCTTATACCAAACGGTCCAGGCAGCTCAAGCCATGGAGGAGGCGCTGCTGCACTGGCTCCAGCAGCGCCACCGCTTCATCGCTGCTGAACAGCAGCGGCTCATCGCGGCGTTGCAGCAGGGTCAGAATGGCTTGCAAGCCGATATGAGCGGCGCGCAGCTCTATCTGGCTTTGCAGCAGACAGGCGTCCATCTCCGCGCACTGCCGGCCCAGATGGGACAAGAGGGCCTGGTCGGCTTGGGCGTTGAGCAAATCCTGATTCAGTTGCTTCAATTCCTCTATCACGGGTAAGTGGCGTTCCATCGCTATTCTCCTTCCACTTTGGCATGCGCCATTACGTTGGGGACAGGCTCTGCTGTTCGCTTTGGGCCGTGGCGTTGATGTGCTTCAGCTGGGCGGCGTAGTTGTCCAGCACCTCGATGGACAGGCAGGCCAATAGATGCTGATGGGAGGAGGGCGTGGTTTGGGCTTGGATCGCGGTCAGAGTGGACCGTAATTGGGAGAAGCCGTTCAAGGCCAGCGCGCAAGCGTCAAGGGTTTGGGACAGCTGGCGCAGTTGGGCGGCTGGGGGTGGTTTGGCAAAAGTCGAGGGGGAAAAGGGAGTCATTGCGGTCTCCAAGTCAGCGTTGGAAACCTGTCCGGCGATGCTTGGACAGGCGCGTGACAAGGTTGGAAGACCGGTACTCTAGATCAAAGACCGGTAGTTCACGAGGAACTCCCTGCCACGGCCTATCCGAATGGGCACAGCGTGGCAGCAGACGTGCTTGTGCCAAAGCTGACACAAATGAGTCTGCGATCCAGAGTTTTGGGCTTCCAAACCCTGCGCGGCGTGATTGGGCGCTGCGCGACACAAAGGGTACTGAGGCGGGGGTGGAGCGTCAAGCTGATGGTGGTGTGGAGTGTTGAGGTTGGAAGCGTGGCAGTGCTTGCCTTCGATGAGCAGAGGGATTCGCGTATCGAGTGCCCAGCTCAAATCACGCTTGCTTGGCATGTGCCGCCACGGCGTAGCCAAGAAACTGTTAATATCCTCGTCATTTTTTAATAGGGAAAGACATGACGGATATTGGCTTCACCGCTGACCACACTGCGCCGACATATAAATTGAACAGTCCGGCAGCGGTCGCGATTGCAACTTTTATTGGCTCCAGCTTGGCCGGCGCTTGGCTGATGGCGGAAAACTGCAAGATGCTGGGGCAGCGCGATCAGTTGAAGAAGGTATGGGGTTTGGGTGTCGGCCTGCTGTTTGCGATGCTGGCGCTTAGCCTGGTTTTGCCCGACAGCGTGCCCGGCATGGTTTTTACCGTTGCGCAGACGGTGGTCATGCAAATGCTGGCCAAGCAACGTTTTGAGACGGCGCTGGCCGCGCACGGCGCAAGCGGTGGCTCGGTGTTTTCCAAATGGCGAGCCGCCGGCATTGGACTCTTGTTCGCGCTGGCGCTGCTTGCGGTATTGATCGCCATCATCGCCGTGATGATGCAGTTGAGCGGTTTGACGCTATTGGAGTTGCTGGCAGCGGCCGGCATGTAAGCGTGGCCTAGATGGGTTTTAGGGCGCCGCTGGGCGGCGCCCTGTAGAGGCTTACTTGACGCTGACGCCGGTAAACTCGTAATCGCCGAACGGGCTGATCTTGAAGCCGTTCACTTCCTTGCGCATCGGCTGGTTGACGATGGAGTGGGCGATGGTGGTCCACGGCAGGTCGCGTTTGAAAAGGGTTTGCGCCTGCGAGTACAGCTTGGCGCGTTCGGCCTGATCGTTCAGGGTGCGCGCCTTGACCACGAGCGTGTCGAACTCCTTGTCGCAGTAGCGCGAGTAGTTGGAGCCGTTTACCGCCTCGCAGCTGAGCAGCACGCCCAGGAAGTTGTCCGGGCTGGCGTAGTCGCCGGTCCAGCCCATCAGGCCGGCGTCGTGTTCGCCGCGCTTCATCCGCTTCAGGTATTCGCCCCATTCATAGGACACAATCTTGGCCTTGACGCCTATCTTGGCCCAGTCGGACTGGATCATCTCCGCCATCAGTTTGGCGTTGGGGTTGTACGGCCGTTGCACCGGCATCGCCCACAGACTGAGCTCGAAGCCGTTGGGATAGCCGGCCTTGGCCAGCAGCGCCTTGGCTGCGGCCACATTGTAGGGAGCGTTCTTCAGGCTCTTGTTGTAGGACCATAGCGAGGACGGGAAGGGGTTGCTGGCGGCCTGGCCCTGGCCCTGGTAGACCGCGTCTATAATGGCCTGGCGGTTGATCGCCATGTCCAGCGCTTGACGCACCTCGCGTTTTTTCAGCTGCGGCTTGTCCATGTTGTAGCTGAGGTAGCCAATATTGAAGCCGGGCGCGGTCAGCATCTTCAGCTTGGGGTCGGTCTTCATCACCGCCAGATCGCTGGGGCGCGGGTAGGACATGATCTGGCACTCGCCGGCTTTCATCTTCTGGTAGCGCACCGAGGGATCGGTGGCGATGGCGAACACCAGATTGTCCACCTTGACCGCGCCCTTGTCCCAATACGCTTTGTTGCCGGCGTAGCGGATCTGCGCGTCTTTCTGGTAGCGCTTGAAGATGAAGGGACCGGTGCCCACCGGCTTTTGGTTGATGTCGGCGGCGCGGCCGGCCTTGAGCAGTTGGTCGGCGTATTCCGCGGACAGGATGGAGGCGAAGGGCATGGCGATCTTGATCGCCAGGTCGGCGTCCGGCGCCTTCAGCACGAAGCGCACCGTTTGCGCGTCCACTTTTTCCACCGCGCTGACGTTGCTGGCCAGGCCGGTGTCCACCGCGTAGGGGAATTCCGTGTTGTAGGCTTTGCGGAAGGGGTGGCTCTTGTCGAACATGCGCATGAAGGTGAACACCACGTCGTCGGCGTTGAAGTCGCGTGTCGGCTTGAAATAGTCGGTGGTGTGGAACTTCACGCCCTGGCGCAGCTTGAAGGTGTAGATCTTGCCGTCCGGCGAGGCGCTCCAGGAGGTGGCCAGGCTGGGAATGGCCTTGGTCGAGCCTTTTTCAAAACCCACCAGGCGGTCGAAGATGGCGTGGCCGGCGGCATCGAAGGTGGTGCCGGAGGTGAACTGGGCGGAGTCGAAGCCGTCCGGGCTGGCTTCGGCACAGTAAACCAGGGTGCCGGCGGCCTGAACGGATACGGCGAAAGCGGCGCAGCAGGCCGCGGCCAACAGTTGCGGTTGGATCATTTTCATTTCTATTTCCCTATTTGCAGAGCGATGAAGGGCGGCGAGCGCCTTCTTCAAGAGTGCTTGGCAGGCCCTTGAGGGCTTTCTATTTGTCCATCTGTCCAATTCCCGCGGTTTGGCGAACCGGCATGCGTTTGGGTGACATTCAACGCAGGGACGGGCGGCGGAGGAGGGAATGGAAGACCTTGCCAGCATATAGATTGTTCGCCCTGCGTCAATCGTGCGCTGCGGTGCGGCCGCGGCCGTATTCGCAATGCGCCGTTTCAATACAGTCGCCTTATTTTACAAATGGCATTTAAAAACAGTTATTTGTGTCAGTTTTTTGCCGTTTCTGAGGCGCAGCGGCAGGCATAAGATAGGGTTGCCTGCAACAGGGCGTTTTTGTTTTCTCTTAAGCCAAGGAGAGCCAAATGCAAGCCAGCACGCAAGAAGCGGTGGTCGTGGTCAAACCCCGCAATCCGCGTCCGGTCCTGGTACCGGTTCACTTGTAATCGGGTATGGCGGGGCTGCCGTTTCAGGCGCAAAGCCCTGACCGATCCGGATTCCGCGCCGCCGGCTTGCCGGCGGCCGCGCTCATCTTTAAGAGGAGACGTCCTCGTGTCCCATCCGTCCGATCTTCGTTTTTGCCTGAACGGCGATGTGATTTCGCAGACGCCGCTGGTGGTCAAGACCGCCGGCGACGAGGAGTTGGAGATTTCCGCCGGCCTAGCCAACGCGGAGGAGGTCAGCGCGCTGATGGAGCGGCTGGCGCGGGGCTGCAGCCAGTTGGACGCGGAGCGCATCCTGCCGCGGCAATCCGCCGACGAGGTGCGGCGCCTGCTGGTCAGCCTGGAAAACTACGGCGTCATCCGTCCGCTGGCGCCGGCCCGCGGCAAGACCGGGCTGGAGGTGCTGCTGGAGGTGGAGGACCTGTCCAACCGCCTGCTGTACCAGACGCTGTACCGCAATCCGTTCTGGACCCACTGTCAAAACGCCAGCCAGCCGGGCGATATTCCGGAGCGGGTGTTCCACGGCATGGTGATAGAGAACTATCACTTTTTGTTCCGCGAAAGCTATTTCGACGCGCCGGTGCTGTCCTATGTGCCCAATACTCAGGTGCGGCTGGCGATGAACGCTTTCTTCGCCGAGGAATACGGCCACGACGAGCTGCTGTTGCAGGCCTTGAACCGCATCGGCGTCAGCCGCGAGGACCTGGCGCACACCGTGCCCTTGCCGCAAACCATGGCGCTGTGCAATGCGCTGGCGTATTGGTCGCACAATGATCCGCTGTTCTTCTTCACCACGTTGGGCATTCTGGAGGGCAAGGACATCCGTCAGGACTCCTTCCTGGACGCCGCCTACCGCCTGGGCGTGGACGCGGAATTTCTGCGCCCGGTGAAGGCGCACTCGGACATCAATCTGAAGGGCGAGCACGGCAGCCTGACCCGCAAGATCTTCGCGCAGATTCCGGTGGTGGACCAGGAGACGGCGCGGCGCTTGTTGGCGCAAACCCATTTGTTCGTCGAACTTTACGACGCTTTCTACAGCGCGGTCTGGCGGCATTATCTGCACGCTGACACCTTGCTGCGCCGCATCGAGCATTACTGAGGAGGCAATATGCACGGACCCGGCACCCATGATCTGTTCCGCTTTCCGGCGCTGCGGCCCGGGGTGGAAATCCAGCAGCAGGACGGCGGCGTAGCCTTGCTGTACCGCGAACAGTCCTGCGATTTGCAAGTGGCCGACGAAGGCCGTCTGCAATTGCTCGCCCTGCTGGACGATCTGCAGCGCGCGCCGGCCAGCATGTCGGCCTTGCGCGCCGCGCACCCCGAGCTGGCGGGGACGATTCCCGGCCTGCTGGAAGAGCTGGACCGCCTGGGCCTGGTGACCGAGGCCAGCTTTGAATTGCCGGACGACGCGCTGTCCGGCTGCGAATTCAACACCCGGCTGCGCAACCTGGCGCAGAGGGCGATGCGCAAGCGCGGCCACTCCCGGCTGTACGGCATGTTGTCCGACGGCAGCGCGCCGCGCAATGTGTTGATCGGTTACGCGCTGGAGTATTACTTCCTGGTGCGCGCGGCGCCGGGCCTGATCGCTTCGGCGCTGTCGCACGCGGACAGCCGGCAGAACCAGCGCAGCATCCAGCGCTTCCTGGTATCGGAGCTGGATCACGATCAGATGCTGGCCGAGAGCCTGGCCAGCGTGGACATGGAGGTGGAAGGGCTGGACCACCTGCAGCCGCTGCCGTCCACCTTCGCCTTGTGCGCGGCGCTGGGCGTGTTCGCGCGTCAGCATTTGTTGTCGTTCAAGAGTGTGTTGTTTCTGTTCGAAATGCCCGGCGACGAGTTCAACCGCGCGTTGGTGCGCTGTTGCGAGCGCGCCGGACTGGACAAGGGCTTTTGGGAGCCGCTGCTGCGCCACGCCTACCTCAACGACACGCTGGGGCACGACGACATCACCTCCGAACTGCTGCAGGACGTCAGCGCCATCAGCCGCGAGGAGCAGCTGGTGGTGGAGAAAAACCTGGTGCTGACCATAGAAACCATGGCGTTGCAGGACGAGGAAATCGTCGATTACTACAGCCGGCCGGATGCCTTGATGCCGCGGCTCTATTTGTAATCCCCCGCAGTAGTCCTCGAGACGGCAGCCAAGGAGAGAACGATGGAAGCCTGGCAAGTCACCCATTATCGCGCGCCCCACCTAGTGCCCTTCAGCGCTCACCTGGCCGACGACGGCCAGACCGTGGTGCTGGCGGCGGACGCCAAGGAGTATGAAATCCAGTTCTCCGGCGTGGACGGCGGCCGGGTGCTGGACAGCGTGCTGGCCATGGCCAATCCGGACGCGGAGATCTGGTTCGACATCCACGCCGGTTCGGCGCCGTCCTGGCAGCTGTCGCTGGCGGAACAGCTGGACGCCTTGTCGCTGATCCGCGACGCGCCGGCGGACCCGGCGGCGCTGGCGCGGCAACGCAGGCAGTGGGATGCCTTGATCCGGCGCTGCGTCGACAAAATGTTGGCGGCCACCGCCGCGGACGCGCGCGGCGCTTACGCGCCGGTGGTGCTGAGCATGCTGCGCTTGTTGGATGAGCCGGCGCCGCGGGCCGACGCTTTTTGCATTGACGATGTGGGCGCGCCGGAGTGGCGTGACAATTTCGCGCTGCAAACCTTCTACCTGCAAAAGCTGTATCTGGCCGACAACCTCCCGCAGGCGCTGACGCTGTGGCGGCGGGTGCTCAACGGCTTTGCCGACGGCGCCGGCTTTGTCGGGCTCAGCCGCCGGGAGGCTCGCGCGGAGGAAGACCCCGCCAGCGACGGCTTCTACTGCCCGGCGCATCTGGAAGCCTATTTGCTGTGCCTGGCGGACTTGCTGCTGCTGGCGCCCAAGCCTCAGGCGCGGCGTAGGCTGCTCAGCCGCGAGCCGGCATCCACGGTGGACAGCGGCGTCAACTTCATGCGCCGAGCCGAGCAGTTCGCGCTAGACGGCCTGGCCCAACTGGGCGAATCGCGCTACGTAAGCCGGGTGAACGCCGAGGACGCCGGCTTCGGCCCCTTGGTGCAAGGCTTGTTCATCGAGCAATACCACGTCACTCAGCGCTTCGTCGAAATCATCGCGCCGTTGATGACCAAGCGGCTGCGCACCCCGCTGAAGCAACGCGTTTACCGTTACTTCCAAGAAGAACTGGGCCACGAGGTCTACGAGCGCGCCACCTGCGAAGCCTTGGGGGTGCCGCCGGCCTGGCTGGACCAGGCCTTGCCCTTGCCGTTGTTTCAGGCCTATGTCGACGCCTTCACCGTGCTGGGCCGCTACGATCCGATCGGTTATCTGAGCTCCATCATGGTGACCGAGGGCATGCTGGGCGTGGACAATCCGGTGCACGAGCGCCTGGAATCGCTGGTGGAGTTTCGCGCCGACTACCAGCGCGTGGCCAAGCGCCACGACGATCTCAACGTCGAGCTCAACCACGCCGCGTTGTCGCGGTTGTTCTTCCGCGAAATCAGCGCCTTGTCGCCGCAGACGCAGCAGCGCGCGCTGGCCAATCTGGCGTATCTGCTGGAGCTCAATCTGCGGGCGATGGACCAGGTGGCGGATTTTTACGGTCCGCAGCCGCAACTGGCCGTTTGCTCGCTGGACAGCTATGCCGTCGCCGGCTGAGAGCGAGGCGACGCAAACGGCTTACGCGGCCAGCGTCAATCCAGCTTGGTTGGACGTGTTGAGGCAATGCGGGCTGGACGCCCGGCCGCTGGAGGCGGAGGGCTGCTGGCTGCGGCTGGAGGACGGCCGGCGCTGGCTGGACTTCGTTGCCGGCTACGGCGCGGCGGTATTGGGCCATCGTCCGCAAGCCTTGTTGGCCGGCCTGGCCGAAGATCTGTTCGATCCCGCGCCCAATCTCCACCCGCTGGGGTTTTCCGGCTTGGCCGGCGATCTGGCGGCGGAGCTGCTGGCGCAGGCCGGCTTCATCGACGGCAAGGTTCTGTTCGCCAGTACCGGCGCCGAGGCGGTGGAGGGCGCGCTGAAGCTGGCGCGCATGGCCAGCGGCCGCCGGCGCGCGCTGAGTTTCGACGGCGGTTTCCACGGCCTGACGCTGGAAGCCACCAGCCTGGCGGGCAGCGATTTCTGGCGGCAGGGGCTGCCGCGGCGCGAGGACTGCGCGGTGCTGCCCTGGGGCGATCTGGCCGCGGCGGCGGCCGAGTTGGCGCGCGGCGACGTGGCCGCGGTGCTGTTGGAGCCGGTGCAGGGCAGCGCCGGGGCGCGCGCTTGGCGCGGCGAAGCCTTGTCGGAACTGGCGGAGCTATGCCGCCGCCACGGCGCGCGGCTGATTTACGACGAGGCTTTGTCCGGCCTGGGCCGCTGCGGCGCCTGGTTCGCTTACCAGGCGCTGAGCGCGCCGGCGCCGGATGTGCTGATTGCGGCCAAGGGCCTGAGCGGCGGCGTGCTGCCGGTGTCGGCGCTGTTGTTTCGCGAAGATATTTACCAGGCGGTGTTTGCCCGGCCCGGCTGCGCCAAGATCCACGGTTCCACCTTTGGGGGCAACCGGCTGGCGCTGAGCTGCGGACTGCGCATGCTGAGCCTGCTGCGCCAGTTGGACGCACCGGCGCGGGCGCGGGAGCGCGGCGAAGCCTTGCGGCGACGCTGGCGCGAAGCCGGGCTGGAGGGCTTTGAGCTGGAGGGCGTGGGGCTGATGCTGGCGCTGCGCGCCGGCCCGGCGGCGCAAGACCGGCTGGGCGAGGGCGCGGCCGGCCTGCTGTGGTTGCAATTGCTGCAAGAGGGCGTGCTGACGGCGCCGGCGGCGCACGACGCCGCCGCGCTGCGCTTGCTGCCGCCGCTGAACGTGGCGGAGACGGAGTTGGATTTTTTCCAGGAAGCTTGCCGGCGCGCGATCGCCGCGCTGGAGCAAGAGGCGACGACATCATGAAGATAGGACACGTATTGCTGGCGGTGCTGGTGGCGGCCATCTGGGGCCTCAGCTTCATCGTGGTGAAGATAGGCTTGACCGAGTGCCCGCCGCTCTTGCTGGCGGCCTTGCGCTTCGTGGTGGTGTTCGCCGCCGGGGCCTGGTGGTTTTCGCGGCCGTCCTTGCCCTGGCGCTGGTATTTGCGCGCCGGGCTGTGTCTGGGTGTGATCCAGTTCGCCTGTCTGTTCTCCGCCATCAAGCTGGGCATGCCGGCCGGCATCGTGTCGGTGCTGGCCCAGTTGCAGGTGTTCATCACTTTGCTGCTGGCCAGCCTGTTGTTGGGCGAGACGCGATCCCGGCTGCAAAAGGCGGTGATGGCGCTGGCGCTGCTAGGCGTGCTGCTATTGGGTTACGTTCGTTATCATGACGCCTTGCCCTTGCTGCCGCTGGCGCTGGCTTTGATCGGCTCGGCCGGCTTCGCCTGGGGCAATGTGGAGCTCAAGCGGGCCGGCAAAGTGGACATGTTCGCCTTCACCGTATGGATGAGCCTGGTGCCGCCGCTGCCTCTGCTGCTGCTGTCCTTCGCGCTGGAGGGCGGCCCGGCGGCGGCTTGGGCCGCGTTGGCCGGCTTCGGCTGGACCGCCACGCTGGCGCTGTTGTTCCTGGCCTTGATCGGCACGCTGTTCGCGCTGGGCAGTTGGGGCAAACTGCTCAGCCTGTATCCGGCCACGCTGGTGGCGCCGTTTTCGCTGCTCAGCCCGGTGTTCGGCCTGCTGGGCGGCTATCTGATCCTGAACGAGCGCTACGACGCGCTCAGCATCGTTGCGTCGGCCTTGATCGTGGCGGCGCTGGCGCTGAACACTTACGCCGGCAAGCTGGACGCCGCGCGCGCCTGGCTGGCGGCGCGGGTTCAGCCTGGCAAGGGAGCCGCGCCGCGATGAGAAAGCCGGAACTGGACATCTCCACCGACAAGCACAGGCTGGACGTAGCGCTGATCCACGCCTTTCTGCATGATCACGCCCCCTGGGCGAAGGGCATTCCGCGCGCCACGGTGGAGCAGGCGATCGCCGGCTCGCTGTGCTTCGGCGCCTACCTGGACGGCCGGCAGGTGGGCTTTGCCCGCGTGGTGACCGATATGGCCACCTTCGGCTATCTGTGCGATGTGTTCGTGACGCCGGAACATCGCGGCCGCGGCTACGCCCGGCAGCTGATGCGGCGCGTCGCCGCCGAGCCGGCCTTGGCCCGGCTGCGGCGCATCGTGCTGGTGACCTCCAACGCCCACGAGGTTTACCGGCCGTTCGGCTTCGCCGCGCTGGAGCATCCCGAGCGCTATATGGAGTTGCACCGGCCGGATGTCTATCAGGGCTAGCCGGCCAGCGCGTCCAGAGACTCCGGCAAGACCTGGCCGCCGTCGACGATCAGGGTCTGGCCGGTAATGAACCCCGCCTCTTTGCTGGCGAAGAACAAAGCGGCGTTGGCGATGTCGTCGACGCTGCCCAGCCGCCGCAGCGGCACCGCCGCGGCCATCTTGTCCAGGTAGTCCTCTCCCAGCTCGCGCAATCCCTCGGTCAGCACATTGCCCGGCAGCACCGCGTTGATGGTGATGTTGTCGCGCGCCAGTTCCAGGGCCGCGCTGCGCATGAAGCCCAGTTGCGCCGCCTTGCTGGCGCCGTAATGGCTCCAGCCGGCGTAGCCGGTGACGGGACCGGTGATGGAGGAGGTCAGGATGACGCGGCCGTATTCGGCCTGGCGCAGGTAGGGCAGCGCCGCCTGCACGCAGAGGAAGTTGCCGCGCACATTGGTGTGCTGCACCTGGTCCCACTCCTCCGCGCTCATGCTCTCCAGCGGCGCGGACGGGAACACGCCTGCATTGCAGCACAGCACGTCCAAGCCGTTTTGCGTCGCGGTGTCCGCCATCAGGCGGGCGACATCCTCGGGCCGGCCCACGTCGGCAATATGGCCGGACGCGTTCAGGCCTTCGGCGCGCAGGCGGGCCAGCGCGGCGTCCAGCTTGTCCCGGCTGCGGCCGCTAATGGCCACGCGCGCGCCGGCTCGGGCGAAGGCCCGGGCCAGGCCCAGACCGATGCCGGCGGTGCCGCCGGTGATGAGTACGCTTTTGTCCTTGAGCGGGGTCAACATGATGAATCTCCTTGTGGGGGGATGGCGGTGTCGATGGCGTTAGCGCAGCTCGGGGTGGCCGCGCAGCCGCTCCGCCATCAAGTCGATGAAGGTCCGGGTTTTGGCCGAGGCCAGCCTGCCTTCTTGATGCAAGATATGGATGGGCTGGCTGGCGTCGTCGTATTCGGCCAGCACCTGTTGCAATTGACCGGCGGCCAATAGCGGCGCCACTTGGTAAGACAGCAGGCGGGTAAGGCCCAGGCCCGCCACCGCGGCGGCGATGGCCGCCTCGTTGTTGCTGACGGTGAGCCTGGGCTTGAGACGCACGCTCAGCGGTTTGCCGCCGTCGCTGAAACGCCATTCGTGGCTGGAGCCCACGCCGCGAGAGGCGATCAGCGAGTGCCGCTGCAAGTCCGTCGGCGTGTGCGGCGCGCCGCGCTCGGCGAGATAGGCCGGCGCCGCGCAGACCACCCGCCGCACTTGGCCGACGCGCAGGGCGCTCAGGTTGGAGTCCGGCAACTCGCCGATGCGGACGGCCACGTCCACGCCTTCTTCCAGAAGGTTGACCACGCGGTCCAGCAGCAAGGCGTCCACCGTCACCTCGGGATGGCGCAGCAGGTAGTCGTTGATCCCAGGCATCACGTAGCGCAGGCCGAACAGCGCCGGCGCGGTGATGGTCAGCAAGCCGCGCGGCGGCGCATTCCCGCCGGAGGCGGCTTCGTCGGCCTCGTCCGCCGCGGCGATCACGCGGCGAGCGTCTTCCAGATACCGCTGGCCGGCCTCGGTAACGCGCACATGGCGGGTGCTGCGGTTGAGTAGGCGGGCTTGCAGCCGCGCCTCCAACGCCGCCACCGCGCGCGTAGCCGCCGGCGGCGACATGCCCAGTTTACGCGCCGCGCCGGCGAAGCTTTCCGCTTCCGCCACCGCGATGAATACAGTCATCAAATGCAATCGATCCATATTTTTTGCCGTGATTGTTGCAACGGACGAAACAGCGCATTCTGGCTTCGGGGCCGAGCGGCGGCAAGTGGCCGTTGGGACGGCGCGAGCGGGCCCAACGCGCGCGTACCTTATAGGGCTGGGCGAAGGAGAGCGGCCAAATTATCTATTTTGTTTGATGTGAACAAAAAGAAAGATTGCTTTTTCAATGCCTTGCCCTTGCTCTTTAAGTGTTGTCGTGAACATTAGAAAATTTGCATGTTCGATACAAACAGTGTTATAACTTATTAGGTTTTTCATCAGGCGCACACCGCGCCACTCAAAATCGATGGTTTAGCGCCGTCGAGCCTCGCGTTTAAACGCACCTCATGTCCGGCCCGCGCCGGATGTCTATTTACTGGCAGCTCTCTAGTTGTCGCGATCATTACAGCGGATCGCCGTGGCCTTGCCGGCCATTGCTTTCGCCAAGGAGGACGCAGATGCACAAAAGAGCGTTTAGCAAGCGCAGCATGATCGGGCTGATCCTGGTCGCCGTAGCGGCGGCGGGATTGATTTACGGTGTAAGCCCAGCCGTATGGACCGAGTACCGGGAAGATCTGATCTACCTGGGCTGGCAACATCTTTATCTGGTGGGCGTCTCCATGGCGCTGGCTCTGGCCGTGGGCTTGCCCAGCGGCGTGTTGCTCAGCCGCCAGCGGCTGCGGGGCAGCGCCGAGCACTGGATGCAGATTTTCAATATCGGCAACACGTTGCCGCCCATGGCGGTGTTGGCGCTGGCGATGGCCCTGATCGGCATCGGCGACGCGCCGGCCATCGTGGCGCTGTTCCTGGCGTCATTGCTGCCCATTGTGCGCAACACCTACGCCGGCCTGGCCGGCCTGCAGCCGGCGCTGCTGGAAGCCGCCGACGCGCTGGGCATGACCCCGCGTCAACGGTTGTGGCGGGTGGAGCTGCCCAACGCCTTGCCGGTGATACTGACCGGTGTGCGGGTGGCGCTGGCCTTGAACGTGGGCACCGCGCCGCTGGCCTTCCTGATTGGCGCCAGCAGCTACGGCGAGCTGATCTTCCCCGGCATCTATCTGAACAACCATACCGCGCTGCTGCTGGGCGCCGGCGGCACCGCGCTGATCGCGCTGACGCTGGACATGACGCTGGCCGGCCTGGGCCGTCTGGCCGCCGCCCGCGGCCTGGCCTGATTCGAATACCCCCCTGTCGCCCGTTCCGGCGGGCGCTCGCACGGAGGACATCTATGACACAAGCACTTTTCTTCTCGCCCTGGCGCAAGCTGGCGCGCCGCGCGCTGACGCTGGCGGCCTTGCTGAGCGCAGTGCCGGCCTTTGCCGCCGGCCTGGTGTTGGGCAGCAAGAACTTCACCGAACAGCACCTGCTGTCCGATATCACCGCGCAGTACCTGGGCAGCAAGGGTTACCAGGTCACGCAAAAGGCGGACCTGGCGACGGTGATCCTGCGCAACGCGCTGGAGAACCGCCAACTGGATCTGGTGTGGGACTACACCGGCACCGGCCTGATCATTCATCACGGCATCCAGAAGAAAATGAGCAACGAGGAGGCTTACGCCACGGTCAAGAAGCTGGACGAACCCCTGGGGTTGATCTGGCTGAATCCGGCTCCGCTCAACAATACCTACGCGCTGGCGATGAAACGCGAGCGCGCCGAGGCAGAGGGCGTGCGCACGCTGTCCGATCTGGCGCGGCGGGTCAATGAAAACAACGGTTCGTCCAAACGCTGGCAACTGGGCTTCGACATGGAGTTCGCCGGACGTCCGGACGGCCTCAAGCCGATGCAGCAGCTGTACGGCATGGAATTGAGCCGACCGCAAATCCGTCAGATGGATCCGGGCCTGGTGTATAACGCCATCCGCGACGGCTTCGTCGACGCCGGCCTGGTCTACACCACCGACGGCCGCGTAAAAGGTTTCGATCTGGTGGTGCTGCAGGACGATATGGGTTATTTCCCGGCCTACGCCGCCACGCCGGTGGTGCGCCGCGACACGCTGGAGCGCAACCCCGGCCTGGCCGACGAACTGAACAAGCTGGCCGCCTTGCTGGACAACGACACTATGTCCGAGCTCAACGCCAAGGTGGACATCGAACACCGTCCGGTGAAGGAAGTCGCCAGCGAATTCCTGCGCCAGCGCGGCCTGATCTAAAGGAGGCCGCATGGAAACCCTATTGCAAACCTGCCAGTTCATCTGGCAAAACCTGCCGCAAATCGCCGTTTTGGCCGAGCAGCATCTGAGACTGGTGGGCATGGCCGTTGGGCTGGCCGTGCTGCTGGGCGTGCCTTTGGGCGTGCTGATCGTGCGCTTTCAGGCGCTGGCCGGCCTGGTGTTGGGCCTGGCCACCGTGGTGCTGACCATTCCGGCCATCGCCTTGTTCGGCTTGATGGTGCCGCTGTTTTCCATGATTGGGCAGGGCATTGGCGCAGTGCCGGCCATCACCGCCGCCTTCCTGTACTCCCTGCTGCCCATCGTGCGCAACACCCACACCGCGCTGACTCATCTTGAGCCCGGCGTGCGCGAAGCCGGCCGCGGCCTGGGGCTGACCTTCTGGCAGCGCTTGCGCTGGGTGGAACTGCCGCTGGCCACGCCGCTGATCTTCGCCGGCATCCGCACCGCGGTGGTGCTGAACATCGGCGTGATGGCGATCGCCGCCATCGTCGGCGCCGGCGGCTTGGGCACTCTGATATTGCACGGCATCAGCCAGAGCGACATTCGCAAGCTGATTGCCGGCGCGGTGGCGGTGAGCGTGCTCGCCGTCGCGATGGATTGGTTGTTGCTGCGCGCTCAGCGCGCGCTGACCCCGAAAGGAATTCGTTGATGATTGAACTGCAAAACCTCTGCAAGCAATTTACCCAGAAAAACGGCCAGGTCTTCCAGGCGGTGGACAATGTCAATCTGCATGTGCCGGAAGGCGAGATCTGCGTGCTGTTGGGCCCGTCCGGCTGCGGCAAGACCACCACGATGAAAATGATCAACCGTCTGATCGAGCCCACTTCGGGCAAGGTATTGATCAACGGCGAGGACACCGCCGGCATCGACAGCGTGACGCTGCGCCGCCAGATCGGCTACGTGATCCAGCAGATCGGCCTGTTCCCCAATATGACTATTGAGGACAACATCACTGTTGTGCCGCGGATGCTGGGCTGGGACAAGAAGCGCTGCCGCGAGCGCGCGCGCGAACTGATGAGCATGGTGGCCTTGGACCCCAACCGCTTCCTGCAGCGTTATCCGCGCGAGATGTCCGGCGGCCAGCAGCAGCGCATCGGCGTGATTCGCGCGCTGGCGGCCGACGCGCCGGTCTTGCTGATGGACGAGCCCTTCGGCGCGGTGGACCCGATCAACCGCGAGCAGATCCAGAACGAGTTTCTGCAAATGCAGCGCCAGTTGGGCAAGACCGTGTTGCTGGTCAGCCACGACATCGACGAGGCGATCAAGCTGGGCGACCGCATCGCGGTGTTCCGTCAGGGCCGCATGGTGCAGTGCGCCGGTTCCGACGAGATTCTGGCGCGTCCCGCGGACGACTTCGTCGCCAGTTTCGTTGGCCAGGACCGCACGCTCAAGCGCCTGCTGTTGGTACAGGCCGGCGAAGTGGCCGATCAGCAGGAAACGCTAACCGCGCGGCTGGATACGCCGCTGGCGGCCGCTTATGCCCTGATGGACGACAACGACTTGATGCATTTGACCGTGGTGGACGAAGACGGCTTGCCGCTGGGCTTTGTGCGTCGTCGCGACGCGCGCGGCGCGGACGGCGTGTGCGCGGATAAGATCAAGCCGGTGAGCGTGACCGCGGCGGCGGGCGAGAACCTGCGCGTGGTGCTGTCCCGCCTGTACGAGCACAACCTGACTTGGATGCCGGTGCTGGACGGCGACGGCCGCTACAACGGCGAAGTGTCGCAAGATTACATCGCCGGCTATTTGAATTCGGGCCGCACCTCGGCGCGCGGCGCGCGTCAGCCGGCCCGCTGATGCGGGCGGACGGAGAGTCAGACCGACGGCTCTTCGTCCACCGGGTCCGTTTCCCGCAAGTGACTCAGTAAATCGCCTGGCTGGCAGTCCAACTGCCGGCACAGCGCGTCCAGCGTATCCAGGCGCAGGCTCTTGACCTTGCCCAGCTTCAGCAGCGATAGATTGTGTGGCGTAATGCCGATGGCCTGTGCCAGATCCTTGGATTTGATCTTGCGTTGCGCCAGCATGACGTCCAGCGTGATTACGATAGCCATGCCGGTCTCCCCAGGGCTTGTAATGTCTTTTCCAACAGCGGCTTACAGGCTTATGGGGGAAAACATACTCCGCTACGCCGCTTCATGGCAATGCGGACGGTTGCGCTTGCGCTGAGTAGTTTTACCTATGGGCAATCGAGGTGGCCGGTCCTATGTTGGTAAGGCGGTGTTGCATATCCACCGCGCCCGAAATGCGGGCGGAGGCGGCTAAATCATCGCCATGCGGTAATTAATCATTGTTTTTGTCTGTTTGCGTGGAAACCGGCGGATTCACGCGCGGGCCGGCTGCGCGCCGCGCTTGTCTAACCCGGTTCCGGCTCCTTATAGTGATGGCCATGTAGATGTTCAGCGCCGCGGCGACAGCGGACGAAGAGGGGCTCTTGGCATTTTTTGCGGCATATGGCCGCGCAGGAAGTGGAGGACGCGGACCATGGCGATCCGGACAGTAAGCGAGTTGCGTAAGCGGGCGGCGGCCGGCGAAACGTTGGATTTTCTGTTTTTCTGGGGACACAGGCCCAAACACGAGGACGGCGTCTGCAAGAGCTGCCTGAGTCAGTGGTTTCCGGTGGGCTTCGAGCTGGACGGCGTGAGCTACGCCAGCGCCGAGCATTATATGATGGCGGAAAAGGCGCGTTTGTTCGAAGACGCGGAGATCCGGAGCAGGATACTGGCCGCGGCCACGCCGGCCGAGGCCAAGGCCTTGGGACGCCAGGTGCGCGGCTTCGACAGCGCCTTGTGGCAGCAGTGCTGCTGCGAGGTGGTGATGCGGGGCAATCTGGCCAAGTTCGAGCAAAACCCGGCGCTGGGCGATTTTCTGCGCGGCACCGGCGACGCCATTCTGGTGGAGGCCAGCCCGGTGGATTGCGTCTGGGGCATAGGCTGGGCCGAGGACGACCCGCAGGCCTGGCTGCCGGACATGTGGGACGGCAGCAATCTGCTGGGCTTCGCGCTGATGGAAGTGCGCGAGCGTTTGCGCTAGCGCCGGCGACGAGCAAGAAAAAAACCCTGTCAGTTTCGACAGGGGTTTTTCTTTTGGCGCGCGCTTACCGCTGTTCGGCGTGGTAGGCGGTGACGCGTTCCACTTCTTCCTTGGAGCCTAGGAACACCGCCACTCGCTCGTGCAGCTTCTGCGGCTGGATGTCCATGATGCGCTGATGGCCGTTGGTGGCCGCGCCGCCGGCCTGTTCCACCACGAAGGCCATCGGATTGCCTTCGTACATCAGCCGCAGCTTGCCGGCCTGGTCCGGGGTGCGCGCGTCGCGCGGATACATGAAGATGCCGCCGCGGGTCAGGATGCGATGCACCTCGGCCACCATGGACGCCACCCAGCGCATATTGAAATCGCGGCCGCGCGGACCAGTGCTGCCGGCCAGCAGTTCGTCGACATAGCGTTTCACCGGCGCGTCCCAGTGACGCATATTGGACATATTGATGGCGAATTCGCCGGTGCTTTCCGGCACTTTCATATCCGGGTGGGTCAGCACGAAAGAGCCTTGCTCGCGGTCCAGCGTGAAGCCGTGGACGCCGCTGCCGAAGGTCAGCACCAACAGGGTTTGCGGGCCGTATACGGTGTAGCCGGCGGCCACTTGCTCGGTGCCGGGCTGAAGGAAGGCGCCTTCGGTGGCGTGGTCAATGCCATGGGGGCAGCGCAGGATGGAGAAGATGGTGCCCACCGAGATGTTGACGTCGATATTGGATGAGCCGTCCAGCGGATCGAACATCAACAGGTACTCGCCCTTCGGGTATTCGCCGGGAATGTGGTAGGGAAGCTCCATTTCCTCGGAGGCCATCGCCGCCAGGCTGCCGCCCCACTCGTTGGCGTCCAGTAGGTAGTCGTTGGCGATCACGTCCAGCTTTTTCTGCGCCTCGCCCTGGATGTTGCCGGTGCCGGCTTCGCCCAGCACGTCGGCCAGCGCGCCCTTGTTCACCGAATAGCTGATGGCTTTGCAGGCGCGGCCTACGGTTTCGATCAGCAAGCGCAACTCAGGCGGCAGCGTGCCGGCCTTGCGTTGCTGTTCGATCAAAAAGCGGGAGAGGGTGATGCGGCTCATGGCAATCCTTAGCTTTGGGTGGGTGCGCGAAACAAATGCTCGATATGCCGGCTGTGCCGGCTTGACCGCCTCATTATAACGGATAAGCGTCTTGCGGTCGTCATGCCCCCGGGGCGCGGTCGGAAATGACCTGCAGGCGACGCGTGAAACGGCTATGAATAAAATCGGGTTCACGTGGTACGGGGAAAGACCATGGCTAAGGGCTTATTGGCGCTGCTATTGCTGTTGGCGGCTTGGCAGGCGCGGGCGATCACCATTTACACCGAGGACTGGCCTCCCATCACTTTCCAACACAACGGCGTGCCCGACGGCATGGCGGTGGAAGTGGTGCGCGAAATCCAGGCGCGGATGCATGACAACAGCGCCATCGACGTGGTGCCCTGGGCGCGGGGTTATAAGGAATTGCTGACCACGCCGGGAGTGATGCTGTTCACCGTGGGACGGAACGACACCCGCGAAAAGCAGATGACGCTGCTGGGGCCCATTGCCATCTCGCAGACCGTGCTGCTGGCGCGCAAGGGCGAGGCCGCCGGCTTGCTGGCTCTGGGCAACGGCATCTATCACCGGCCGGTGGGCGCTTACCGCGGCAGTATTTTCGCCGACGCGGCGATTGCGGCAGGCTTCATTGAGGTGGACCTGGCGCCCACCCCGCAAATCACCGCGCAGAAGCTGCTGGTGGGCCGCTACGATATGTGGTCGGAGGGCGGTTTCGTCGTCGCATCGGTGCTGAAAGACATCCACCAGCCGCCGGACGCAGTGGAAGTGGTGCGGGTGCTGGAAACGCTGGAGTTGTATCTGGCGTTTTCGCGCGGCACCTCGGCGGCGGAGGTGAAGCGCTGGCAGACCGCTTTCAGCGCCGTCAAGAAAGACGGGAGCTTCAAACGCATCTACAACAGATGGCTGCCGCGCGACGCGGCGCCTATGGACGTCAAGCTGATTGGCTTGCAGCCCGGTTCCGGACATTGATTTCTCCCATGCTCGCGCGGCTTTGAACGCGCGTTCAGGCTGAGTCGGGGCGGGCGGCCTCGCTCTCCAGCCAGCGGCAGAACGCGGCGACGGCGGCGTCCTCCGCCGCCGCGCGCGGCGCCACCCAGCAGTAATCGCGCACCGTGGCCACCGGCGCTGGCAAAGGCGACAGCAGCACGCCGGCGTCTATCTGCGCCTGCGCCATCGGCATGGGCCCCAGCACCACGCCCAGGCCGTCCATCGCCGCCTGCAAGGCCAGCGAGAAACTATCGAAGTGCAGGGCGCTGGCCGGTTTCAGCTCCGGCACCCCGGCCAGCGTCAACCAGCGGGGCCAGGCGGTGGGGCGGGTGTCGGCGTAGAGCAGGGTGTGGCGCGCCAGATCCGCCGGACTGGCGATGGGCGCGGCGGCCAGCAGCGCCGGGCTGCACAGCGGCAGCTCCCATTCCTTCAAGAAGGGCTTGGCGATGTGGCCGGGCCAGTCGCCGGGGCCGCGGCGGATGGCGATGTCGAACGGGCTGTCCAGCCGGCTGATGTCGCGGTCCGATGTGGCCAGGTGCAGCTCCAGTTCCGGAAACTGCTCGCGAAAACGGCTTAGCCGCGGCAGTAGCCAGTACATGGCGAAGGTGGGCGTGGAGTTGATGCTGACCCGGCGCCGGCTGTCCGCTTGCAGCAGCTGGGAAGTGGCGTTGGCGATCAGGTCCAGGCCGTCCTGCACCTGCACCAGATAGCGCCAGCCGGGATCGGTCAGCTTGACCCTGCCGCCGCTGCGCTCGAACAGCGGCACGCCCAGCCAATCCTCCAGCTGCTTGATCTGCTTGCTCACAGCCCCGTGGGTGACGAAGAGTTCGCCGGCGGCGGCGGAAAAGCTTTCCAGTCGGGCCGCTGCCTCAAAAATACGCAGGGTGTTGAGAGGGGGGTAAGTGCTCATGTTGTGATTTTAACTCACAATCTATGTTGCGATAACTCGTTTGAAAGCGGACGGCTAACAGCGTAATCTTCAAGCATGAAATCAAGGCTGCGCCAATGGGCGTCGCAGCGCGGCCTTGGTGGCCGCAGCCATAGCCTACCCCATTGTCCCGCAGCGTCGGTGTTCCGGCCTTGCCGGGGACGCTGCCAACAACCCAAGCCATAAAGGTCCAAAGTCATGCTGGAAGCTTACCGTCAACACGTGGCCGAGCGCGCCGCGCTGGGCATTCCGCCGCTGCCGCTGTCCGCCAAACAAGTGGAAGCGCTAGTGGAACTGCTGAAAAACCCGCCCAAGGGCGAAGAAAGCACCCTGGTTGAACTGATCACCCATCGCGTGCCGCCGGGCGTGGACGACGCCGCCAAGGTCAAGGCTTCCTTCCTGGCTGCCGTGGCCGAGGGCGACGCCCAATCCCCGCTGGTCTCCCGCGAGCTGGCCACCCAGTTGCTGGGCACCATGCTGGGCGGCTACAACATCAAGCCGCTGATCGACCTGCTGGACGACGCCGCCGTGGCCCAGATCGCCGCCGACGGCCTGAAGAAAACCCTGCTGATGTTCGACGCCTTCCACGACGTGAAGGAAAAAATGGACAAGGGCAACGCCTTCGCCAAGCAGGTGGTGGAATCCTGGGCCAACGCCGAATGGTTCACCAGCCGCCCGGCGGTGGCTGAGAAAATCACCGTCACCGTGTTCAAGGTCACCGGTGAAACCAATACCGACGACCTGTCCCCGGCGCCGGACGCCTGGAGCCGCCCGGACATCCCGTTGCATTACCTCGCCATGCTGAAGAACGCCCGTCCCGGCATCACTCCGGAAGAAGACGGCAAGCGCGGCCCGATGCAGTTCATCGAAGACCTGAAGAAAAAAGGCCATCTGGTCGCCTATGTCGGCGACGTGGTGGGCACCGGCTCCAGCCGCAAATCCGCCACCAACAGCGTGATCTGGGGCACGGGCGAAGACATTCCCTACGTGCCGAACAAGCGCTTCGGCGGCGTGTGCCTGGGCGGCAAGATCGCCCCCATCTTCTTCAACACCCAGGAAGACTCCGGCGCGCTGCCGATCGAAGTGGACGTGTCCAAGATGGACATGGGCGACGTGATCGACATCTACCCGTATGAAGGCAAGATCGAGAAGGCCGGCCAGAAGATCGCCGACTTCGCGCTCAAGTCCGAAGTGATCCTGGACGAAGTGCGCGCCGGTGGCCGTATTAACCTGATCATCGGCCGCGGCCTGACCGGCAAGGCGCGCGAAGCGCTGGGCCTGTCGGCGTCCACCGAGTTCCGTCTGCCCAAATCCCCGGTGGATTCCGGCAAGGGTTTCAGCCTGGCTCAGAAAATGGTTGGCCGCGCCTGTGGCCTGCCGGAAGGCCAGGGCGTGCGCCCGGGCACTTACTGCGAACCGAAGATGACTACCGTCGGCTCGCAGGACACCACCGGCCCGATGACCCGCGACGAACTGAAAGACCTGGCCTGCCTGGGCTTCTCCGCCGATCTGGTGATGCAGTCCTTCTGCCACACCGCCGCTTATCCCAAGCCGGTGGACGTGAAGATGCACAAAGAACTGCCGGCCTTCATTTCCACCCGCGGCGGTGTGTCGCTGCGTCCGGGCGACGGCGTGATCCACAGCTGGCTGAACCGCCTGCTGCTGCCGGACACCGTGGGCACCGGCGGCGACAGCCACACCCGTTTCCCGATCGGCATCTCCTTCCCGGCCGGCTCCGGCCTGGTGGCCTTTGCCGCCGCCACCGGCGTGATGCCGTTGGACATGCCTGAATCGGTGCTGGTGCGCTTCAAGGGCAAGATGCAGCCGGGCGTGACCCTGCGCGATCTGGTCAACGCCATCCCGCTGTACGCGATCAAGCAAGGCCTGCTGACCGTGGCCAAGGCCGGCAAGAAAAACGCCTTCTCCGGCCGCATTCTGGAAATCGAAGGCTTGCCGGACTTGAAGGTGGAGCAAGCGTTCGAGCTGTCCGACGCCTCCGCCGAACGTTCCGCCGCCGGTTGCACGGTGCATCTGGACAAAGCGCCGATCATCGAATACATGACCTCCAACATCACCCTGATGAAGACCATGATCGCCAACGGCTATCAGGACGCGCGCACGCTGGAGCGCCGCATCAAGGCGATGGAGGCCTGGATCGCCAATCCGCAGCTGCTGAAGGGCGACGCCGACGCGGAATACGCGGCGGTGATCGAGATCGATCTGGCCGACATCCACGAGCCCGTCGTGGCCTGCCCGAACGACCCGGACGACGTGAAAACCCTGTCCGACGTGGCCGGCGCCAAGATCGACGAAGTGTTCATCGGCTCTTGCATGACCAATATCGGCCACTTCCGCGCCGCCTCCAAGCTGCTGGAAGGCAAGCGCGATATCCCGGTGAAACTGTGGGTGGCGCCGCCGACCAAGATGGACGCCGAACAGCTGACCGCGGAAGGCCATTACGGTACTTTCGGCACCGCCGGCGCGCGGATGGAAATGCCGGGCTGCTCGCTGTGCATGGGCAACCAGGCACAGGTGAAGGAGGGCGCCACCGTGATGTCCACCTCCACTCGCAACTTCCCCAATCGTTTGGGCAAGAACTCCAACGTTTACCTGGGTTCCGCCGAACTGGCCGCGATCTGCTCCCGTCTGGGCCGCATCCCGACCAAGGAGGAATACATGGCCGACATCGGCGTGCTCAATCAGAAGGCCGGCGAAGTTTACCGCTATATGAACTTCAACGAGATCGCCGACTATCAGGAACTGGCCGACACCGTGAAGGTGTAAGCAAATCAATGATTTGATTGTCGGATCCCTGGCGAGGTGTCCGGGGTGTATCATTGGATACCCCTAGACATACCCCCAAGAAAATACCCCGCGCCAGCGGTAATGCCGTTCACTTAGCGGATCGAACTTGTTTGATCGGGTAACGGGACGGCTGCTTTTTCACAACGGCGAGGGCATTCACGCCCTCGCCGTTGTTTCGAAAGTAGCAATTCACCCAAGCGCTCGCGCAGGCGAAGCAGCCGCGCCGGCAAGGTGCCGGGGCTGCTGATTGCTAGCCAGCTCCACTCGTAGCGCAAATAATGCAGCGCCGTCGTAAAGCTCAGATCCGTCGGTCTGACGCTG
>NZ_MUKU01000041.1 GCF_002081825.1 Chromobacterium haemolyticum
ATACCACCAGCAGTGTTTGCGGCACGCTATCGCCAGCAGCGGACCACCGAACTATCAAGCAGTACCACTACCATGCAAACCTAGGACTTCTCTCCTTATCGCTGGTATGGCTGGAGGGGGAAGATCACTTGATGGCCGGCATCGGGGGCTCCATGTTTTGCTAAGCGTTTTCATCTTTTTAGCATATGGGCCGATGCCGGCGGGGAACGGCAGCGTTTTAGCGGGCCTTGAACCGTTTACAGCATCAGGTTTAGCATGCGGTCGATGCGCACGCGGCTCAGGCGGGTCAATAGTTTTTTGATTTGTTCGGGATAGGTGCGCACGTCTTCCAGCTCGCGGTAATGCAGCAACTGTCGGCTGTGACGCAAGATGTTTTCCTGTTCTTGCAGGTTCTGGTGCTTAAGCTCGGCGTTGGGATCGCTGATCAGCAACGCGTTCTCCATGTCCAGGCGGAAGGCGCGCGGATTGAGATTGTTGCCGGTCAGCAGCATGTGGCGCTGGTCGCTGAACATGCCTTTGAGGTGATAGGTGTTGTCGCCGTCTTTCCACTGGTGCACTCGCAGCTGGCCGACACCGATGTAGTGGCGTTGGCGCTTGGCGAAGCGACGCAAGTTCATTTCGTAGAGATAGGGCAGCGCGCCGATGACACGGAAGGGCTCGCTGGGCGGAATGTAGAAGTCATTGGCAGTTTTATCGCCGACGACGATGTCGATTTGCACGCCACGGCGCAGCGCCTTGCTGATGGCAAGCACTACCGGCCGCGGAAAGTTGAAATAGGGGGTGCAGATGAACAGCGAACTGCGGGTATTTGCAATCAGTTCCAGAATCACCCGGTTGAGCGTGTTGCCCTTGCCGATGCCGACAATCGGGCTGATGGCCAGTCCGTCTTCCGCGCCAATCTGGTTGTCAATCCGGTATTGGCTATGGCTGATCTTGTCGCGGAAGGCGCGGATTTCCTTGCGTATGCTGCGCGTGGCCGGCGCCGGTTTGTCCAGCCGGAATACCGCTGGGTCGTTGAAGAACTGCTCGTGCATATAGCTGGACATCACATCCGCCAGCGCCTGATTGCGGATCAGGTGGTAGCGGTCGAAACGGTACTTGTCCAGCTTGTGCAAGTAGACATTGTTGATGCTGGCGCCGCTGTACAGCACCTGGTCGTCAACAATCAGACCTTTAAGATGCAGCACGCCGAATAGTTCGCGGGTTTGCACCGGGATGCCGTAGATGGGCACGTCAACGTTGTGCCGCAGCGCCTGGGCCCGGTACCAGGCGGCGTTGCAACTGTCCTGGCTTTCGCCGATGCGCCCGCGCTGGGCGCGGTGCCAGTCCACCATGATGCGGATATCCAGTTGCGGCTGCCGCTGTTTGGCGGTGAACAGCGCGTCCAGCACTTCCTGGCCGGCTTCGTCGTGCTCCAGATAGAGCGCGACGATATAGACGCGGTGCCGGGCCTGCGCGATCGCCTCCAGCAGGCAAAGGCGGAAGTCGGCTGTCTGATGCAGGGTGGTGATGGCGTCGGCTTGCATGCGCAGCTTGGGAAGCTGAGCCAGCAACGATCTTTTTAGCAGAAATGCCATGTAAGCGTTGGGTTTGACGTTTAATCGTGGAATCGTAGCATCGTTTTCGCCTCTTGGGGGAGTCCGCGCCTGCGCAATCCTTGCGCCAGCGCAGTTCCGGACGAAGTCTAAGCTTGGCGAGGCCGGCGATAGAGTCCATGGCAAGGCGGAG
The DNA here is from genome assembly GCF_002081825.1 of Chromobacterium haemolyticum. GTDB lineage: Bacteria > Pseudomonadota > Gammaproteobacteria > Burkholderiales > Chromobacteriaceae > Chromobacterium > Chromobacterium fluminis. The sequence goes on from NZ_MUKU01000041.1 coordinate 1,729, forward strand.
CGAAATGTGCAAAAATTCGTTCAACTAGATGAATTGCAGGTTTTCCAATGCTGGACCGGGACGGATACCGCCCCAATGTCGGAATCATCCTCATCAATGGTAAAAATGAGGTGTTCTGGGGCAAGCGAGTGCGGGAGCATTCTTGGCAGTTTCCGCAAGGCGGAATCAAGCCTGGCGAGAGTCCGGAGGCCGCGATGTATCGCGAGCTGCTGGAAGAGGTGGGTTTGCTGCCGCAACATGTGAAAATACTGGGACGCACCCGCGACTGGATGCGTTACGAGGTGCCGACCAATTGGGTGCGCCGGGAGTGGCGCGGCAGTTACAAGGGGCAGAAGCAGATTTGGTTCCTACTGAAGCTGGTGGGGCGCGAGTGCGACGTTTGCCTGCGCGCCAGCAGCCACCCCGAGTTTGACGGCTGGCGCTGGAACGAGTATTGGGCGCCGGTGGATGCGGTGATCGAGTTCAAGCGCGAGGTGTACGAGCGCGCGTTGGCCGAGCTGTCGCGCTTCCTGCGCGGAGTGGAAAGCCGGGAGGCCTATCTGGCCCGGCTTGGCCGCGCCCAGGAGCCGCATTGATGCGGCGCCGTCTGCGCGCCTCGAAGCGACACGGCGGGCCTGGCCCGCTGTCTTTTTTTGCGCCGTGGCCCTGGCCGCGGCGTTTGGCGTAATTTGCTGAGCAACAAGATTCAAATATGACGCAACAATACGATGAGTCGTCGGTACGGGTACTGAAAGGCTTGGAGCCGGTCAAGGAACGGCCGGGGATGTATACCCGCACCACCGACCCCACCCATATTTGCCAGGAAGTGATAGACAACGCCGCCGATGAGGCGCTAGGCGGCTTTGCGCGCAAGATCGCGGTGACGGTGCATCAGGACGGTTCGCTGTCGGTGGAAGACGACGGCCGCGGCATTCCGGTGGGCCTGCATCCGCAGGAAGGCGTGCCGGTAGTGGAATTGGTGTTCACCCGGCTGCACGCCGGTGGCAAGTTCAACAAGAAAGACGGCGGCGCTTACGCCTTTTCCGGAGGCCTGCACGGGGTGGGCGTGTCGGTAACCAATGCGTTGTCCACCCGGCTGGAGGTGGAGGTCAAGCGCGAAGGCGGCGTGCACCGCCTGGTGTTTTCCGGCGGCGACGTTATTGAGCCTTTGGCCCGGGTGGCGGATTGCGGCCCACGCACAAGCGGCACTCGGGTCAAGGTATGGCCCGATGGCAAGTACTTTGAAAGCCCTCGTTACTCCTTGCCGGAGCTGGAACGCTTGCTGCGCGCCAAGGCGGTGCTGCTGCCCGGCGTCGCGGTCACCCTGGTGGTGGAGCGCCCCAGCGGCGATGAGGTCAAAGTCTGGCAATACCCGGAGGGCTTGAAGAGCTATCTGGCCGAGTTGTGCAACGGCGACGAGCCGGTGGCGCCCTTGTTCGCCGGAGAGGCCTATATCGGCGACGATCACGAGCAGTTCGCCAAGGGCGAGGGCGTACAGTGGGCGATGGCCTGGTTCGAGGACGGCGCCAGCGGCGAGAGTTACGTCAACTTGATTCCGACGCCGGTGGGCGGCACCCATGAGGCCGGTTTGCGCGCTGGCGTGTTCGACGCGGTGAAGAGCTTCATCGATCACCACAACTTGCTGCCGCGCGGCGTCAAGCTGATGGCGGAGGATGTGTGGAGCCGCGTGCGCTTCGTATTGTCCGCCCGGGTGCTGGACCCGCAGTTCCAGGGGCAAACCAAGGACAAGCTGACCAGCCGCGACGCGTTGAAGCTGATTTCCGGCCTGGCGCGCGATCCGGTGGAGCTGTGGCTGAACCAGAACGTGGAGTCCGGCAAGAAGATCGCCGAGTTGGCCATCCGTCAGGCGCAGTCGCGCCTGAAGTCGGTGAAGAAGGTGGAGAAGAAGAAGGGCTCCGGCGTGGCCGTGCTGCCCGGCAAGCTGACCGATTGCGAGAGCGAGGATATCGACCGCAACGAGCTGTTCCTGGTGGAGGGCGATTCCGCCGGAGGCTCGGCCAAGCTGGCGCGAGACAAGGAGTACCAGGCCATCTTGCCCCTGCGCGGAAAGGTGCTCAATAGCTGGGAAACCGACAAGGACCAGCTGTTCTCCAATGCCGAGATTCACGATATTTCGGTGGCCATCGGCGTGGATCCGCACGGGCCCAGCGATCACCCGGACCTGTCCGGCCAGCGCTACGGCAAGATCGCCATCCTGTCCGACGCGGACGTGGACGGTTCCCATATCCAGGTGCTGTTGCTGACGCTGTTCTTCCGCCACTTCCCCCGTTTGATCGAGAACGGCAACATCTACGTGGCCCAGCCGCCGCTGTTCCGCGTGGATGTGCCGGGCCAGGGCAAGCACCGCCCGCCGCGCAAGCTGTACGCCTTGGACGAAGGCGAGATGACCGCCATTCTGGACCGGCTGCGCAGCGAAGGCGTGCGTGAGAACGCCTGGAGCATTTCCCGCTTCAAGGGCCTGGGCGAGATGAACCCGGAACAGTTGAAGGACACTACGATGAATCCAGATACCCGCCGCTTGTCCCAGGTGAGGGTGCGCACCGGCGAGCTGGAGCAGACGCTGTCCACTTTCGTCATGCTGATGGGCAAGGGGGAGGCGTCCAGCCGCCGCAGCTGGATGGAAGCCAATGGCAACGCAGTAGAGGCCGATATCTGAGCAGCCACGCCGCTTGTTCAGAAAGGACGGGAAGCCCCCGCAAGTCTTGCTTGCGGGGGCTTTTTCATTGCGGGCTATAGTAAGGTTAGGCGTGGTGTCTCAATCAAGGGGAATGGCATGGCCAAGCGATGGCGAGGGCTGTTGGCGGGGTGGCTGGCGCTGCCCGCGCTGGCTGCCGGCTATCACTCCTCCAGCCAGGACATCGGTCCCTGGGGCGACGGCGCGAGCCAGGACGGCCTGGCGCCGCGTTTCATCCGCTTCGTGGCGAAGCAGGCGGGACTGACGCTGACTCAGTATGTCCGACCGCTGCCGCGCACGATAGAGGAGTTGAGAAATGGGCGCAACGCGCTGGCGCTGGTGACAGCCTCGCCGGAGCGCGCGCGTTTTGCCGTGGAGCTGTGCCGGCCAGTGTCGATCCGCATTTCCGTGCTCTACCATCGCCGCGGCCTGGTGTCGCCCATCGGCCCGTCTTGGTTCCGCCAGCGCAGCCTGGGCGTTTTGCGCGGTACCCACACCTTGGACGGTTTTATCGCCGAAAGCGGTGCGACGCCGGTGGAGGTGTCGGACATGCCGCAGGGGTTTCGCATGCTGCAAGCCGGCAGGCTGGACGCGATGATGTGCGTGCGTCCAGGCTGCGGCCACGCGCAGAGGCAAATGGGCGGGGGCCTGCCCAATCTGGCCGAATACGTGCATGGCGACGAGCCAATGGCGCTCTACGTATCCAAACGCAGCGAGCTGGCGCGCGACGCCGTCATGTTGGGCAAATTGAAGGCCGCTTGTCTGTCCGTCGCCGGCAAGCGCGAGATGGCCGGCTTGCTGACGATTTACGATTGAGACAGGGACTCACCAGACGCGCAGCGTTTGACCGGTCTGCACGCCTTCCACGCTGCGCACATAGGCTAGGGCCGCGCGCGCTGCCGGCACCGCTTCGAAACCGGGGAAGAAGTCCCGGTACTGTTCCCAGGACTCCTGCAACACGTTGGGGCTGACCACATTGATGCGGCGTCCGCCATCCAGCTCCGCCGCCGCGCCGCGGACAAAGCCTTCCAGCGCCGAGTTCACCGCGCTGGCGTTGCTGCCGAAGCGGATGGGCTGCTCGCTGACGATGCCGCTGGTGAGTGTGATGGAGCCGCCGGCGTTCAGGTAGTGCTGGCCGATCAAGGCCAGTTCCACCTGGCCCATCAGCTTGTCCTTGAGGCCGACGCGGAACTGATCGGCGCTCATTTCCGCCAGGGGGCCGAAATGCAGTTTGCCGGTGGCGCTGATGATGGCGTCCACCTTGCCTATGCGTTCGAACAGAGCGCGAATGCTGTCGCCGTCGGTCAGGTCCACCAGCGCGTCGCCGCGGCGGCTGCCGGCCTTGATCAGCTGATGATGGGACAGCGCCTGGCTGATGGCCTGGCCCAGCGTGCCGTGGGCGCCGACGATGAGAATTTTTTTCATGGGGAATCTCCCGGACAAGTACAAGACCCGGTCATTTTGCGCCCGCGCGGAACATTGATTAATCCGCTAAGATGAACAAGATTGAAAACTATGGGTTATGAATGGCATGGATCGCCTATTGAGCATGGAGCTGTTCGTGGCGGTGGTGGAGCGCGGCAGCTTCACCGCGGCGGCGGAGGCGCATGGTTTGTCCCAGCCCATGGTGGGCAAGCATATCGCCAGCCTGGAGCGGCGGCTGGGCGGCCGGCTGCTGGCGCGCACCACCCGCCGCCAGCAACTGACCGAATTGGGCTCGCACTATTTCCAGCGCTGCCAGTCCATTCTGGCGGAAATCCGCGCGGCGGAAAGCGGGGCCGAACTGATCAGCGGCGCGCCGCGCGGCGTGCTGCGCGTCAACGCCTCGGTGACTTTCGGCTCTCTGCGGCTGGCCGGTCTGCTGGCCGAGTTCATGCAAACTTATCCGGACATCACCGTGGACCTGAGTTTGTCCGACGAGCTGGTCGACTTGGTGGCCGACGGCTACGACGCCGCTTTTCGCATCGGCCGGCTGCCGGACTCCGGCCTGGTGGCGCGGCCCTTGCAGCCCTATCGGATGATGGTGGCGGCAGCGCCCGCCTATCTGGCGCGCAAGGGCGTGCCGCGCGCGCCGGCGGATCTGGCCGCGCATGATTGCCTGGGTTTCTCGCTGTGGCGCAAGGACGATGGCTGGGAGTTGCTGGGGGCCGGCGAGTGGGCCCGCGCCAGCCGCTTTCAGTCTAATCACGGCCAGGCGCTACGCATGGTGGCGCTGGCCGGCGGCGGCATCGTGCTGCAAGCCGAGGCCTTGCTGGGCGACGATGTGGCCGCCGGCCGGCTGGTGGAGGTGTTGCCGGGCTGTTTGCCGCCGCCCAAGCCCATGCATTTGATTTATCTGCAGGACCGCCGGCCTTTGCCCAAGTTGCGTGTGTTCATCGACTTCATTCTGGAGCGCCTGGGCGCGCTGTGAGTTTTATTGACAGGGCCTGTCAGCGATTTTCGTTTGAGCGGCGGCGCGCATCGGCGTAGCGTGGACGCGTGGATGATTTGGAGAGAGGAAAGGGCATGGAACCGGATATGCGGACGCCCAGTCGGCGTGATTTGTTCGCCGGCTTTTTCTCTATCGGGCTGACCGGTTTCGGCGGCGTATTGCCGCAGGCGCACCGGATGATGGTGCTGCGCCGCCGCTGGCTGAGCGAGGCCGACTTCGCCGTGGTGCTGGGCTTGGGCCAAGTGCTGCCCGGCCCCAATATCGTCAATGTCGCGGTGGCGGTGGGCAGCCGCTTTCACGGCGTGAGCGGAGCCTTGGCCGCCATCGCCGGCCTGTTGCTGGCGCCCATGGTCATCGTGCTGTTGTTGGCTTCCTTCTACGGCCATTACCGGCAGCTGCCGCTGGTGCAGAATGTGCTGCATGGCCTGGCCTCTGCCGCCGCCGGCCTGATCGCGGCGATGGGGCTGCGCTTGCTGGCGCGTATTGAGCGCAAGCTGTGGTGCGCGCTGGTGGCGGCGCTGACCTTCTGCGCGCTGGGCGTTCTGCAACTGCCCTTGCTGTGGTCGCTGGCCTTGCTGGCGCCCATCGCCATCGGGCTGGCCTGGCGAGACAGACCGAAGGAGGACTCATGATTCTGCTGGTGCTGTTGTGGCAGTTTTCCATGCTGTCGCTGGTGGCGGTGGGCGGCGCCAATGTGCTGATACCCGAGCTGCAGCGCCTGGTAGTGGAGCAGGGCTGGATGAACGCGCGCGAGTTCGCCGCGCTGTTCGCCATCGCTCAGGCCGCGCCCGGCCCCAATGTGTTGGTAGTCTGTCTGATCGGCTGGCAGGTGGCCGGGGTGCCGGGCGCGCTGGTCAGCATGGTGGGTATCTGCGGCCCGTCGTCGGTACTCAGTTTTTACGTGGCGCGCTGGTGGCAGCGTTATCAGCAGGCGCCGTTGACCCGGGCAATCCAGCGGGGACTGGCGCCGCTGACCATAGGGCTGGTGGCGGCCAGCGCCTGGCTGTTGAGCCAGGCGGCCAATGCCGACGCGGGCGCCTGGCTACTGTGCGGCGCGGTGGCGCTGACGGCGTGGCGCACTGCGATCAATCCCTTGTGGCTATTGTCGGCCGGCGCTTTGCTAGGCGGTTTGGGGTTGCTCTAGGATTGCGTTCAAAGTCTCGCTTTAGTTAGCGAGATTGTGAACAGGCTCTACGCGGTGGCCATAATGAACAGGGTTTTCTCGGGAGGACCCGCATGATGCGAATCTTGATGCTGCTGCTGTGCGTTCTGGCGCTGCCGGCGTTGGGGCAAACTTTGTCGATCCGCTACGCGCTGGTGTCCGGAGAGCAAGACCCCCATTTGCCTTATATGCAGGCTTTGCTGCAACTGGCGTGCAGCGAGGTCAAATTCAGTTGCGAACTGAGCAGCGCGCTGGACATGAATCAGGGGAGGGCGCTGGAGCAGATGGCGCACGGCAATGCCGGCGTGGATCTGTTCTGGGGCATGAGCAGCCGCGAGCGCGAACAGAAGGCCCTGCCGGTGCGAATTCCTTTGTACAAGGGCTTGATTGGCTGGCGAGTGCCGCTGGTGCCACAAAAGCGCGGCCGGTTGTTTGAGAAGGTTTTCACCTTGGCGGATCTGAAGACGCTGAGCGCAGGGCAGGGGCAGGATTGGCCGGATACGCAGATTCTGCGCGACGCGGGTTTGCCGGTGGTGGCGAGCCCTTTGTATTTGCCGCTGTTCGCCATGCTGCGACAGGGGCGCTTCGACTATTTCCCGCGCAGCGTGATCGAGGTGGGTCAGGAACTGGAGTCAGACGTCGCCAAGGGCCTGATGCTGGATCCTTTCATTGTGTTGCACTATCCGGCGGTCTTTTATTTCTTTGTGTCGCCGCGCCGGCCGGAGCTGGCCCGGGCGCTGACCCAGGGCCTGGAGGCCGCGGTTAAGGACGGTAGCTTTGACAAGCTGTTCATGCGTTTCAACGGGCCTCGCCTACGCGCCTTGAACCTGGCGCAGCGGCGCATCATAGAGCTGCCCAATCCCTTGTTGCCCAAGGAGGCGCCGCTGAAGCGGAAGGAGCTGTGGTTCTATCCGCGCTGAGGGTCCTGCGGCAGCAGATCGGTAAATACAAAGCCGTCTCGCTCCACCGTTTCGCCCACTGCATGCGGCACCGGTCGCAGGAACATCGGGCCGTCCCAGACGAAGGAGTGGAACTCGCCGTATTCGCCGCAAGGGTCGGCGTCCGGCGGCAGCGCGTCCAGCAATGCCTGACCAAACTCGCTGCCGGCCAGGTCGCGGGGCAACTTGCGCGGGTCCAGGCAGGTCAGCCTGGCTTTGAGCCCGCTGCGCAGCATGGTTTGCGCCAGTTCCGCGGTGGGCAGGCCCCACAACGGGAATAGCGGCGCAATGCCGCTGCCGGCTAGATTCTGCTCTCGGTAGGCGCGCACATCTTCCAGAAATAGATCGCCGAAGGCCATATGACTGACGCCGTCGGCGCGGCAGGCGCTGACGAAGTCCGCCATCCGGCTGGCGTAATCCTTGTTGCTGCAAGGGTAGGGGATGGTCACCTGGCGCAACGGCAAGCCCAGCGCCGCCGCCTGCGCCTGCAGCAACTCCACCCGCACCGCGTGCATGGCCACGCGCTGGAAAGCCTGATTGACGGTGGTGAACAGTCCGACGACTTCAACGTCGGGATCCCGGCGCAGCACGTGCAGCGCCCAAGCGCTGTCCTTGCCGCTGCTCCAGGACAAGAGAACGGTTTTCTTCATGGCGTACAGCTTAGCCGCGCGGAGGCGAGCCGCCAAGCGGGGGGACTGAGCCGGGGGACTCGGGTATAATGACGGTCTATTTTTTCGCCTCTCAGGACTGATTGCCGCATGACCCAGCTCAAGAACGATACCTTCCTGCGCGCGCTGCTTGGCCAGCCCGTCGAATACACTCCGATCTGGATGATGCGCCAGGCCGGCCGCTATTTGCCGGAGTACCGCGCCACCCGCAGCCGGGCCGGCAGTTTCATGGGTTTGTGCACCAGTCCCGACTACGCCACCGAGGTGACGCTGCAGCCGCTGGAGCGTTTCCCGCTGGACGCCGCCATCCTGTTTTCCGACATCCTGACCGTGCCGGACGCCATGGGCCTGGGGCTGTACTTCGCGGACGGCGAGGGGCCCAAGTTCGAGCGTCCGCTGCGCGACGAGGCCGCCGTCCGCGCGCTGGCGGTGCCGGCGCTGGACAAGCTGAGCTATGTCTTCGACGCGGTGTCCAGCATCCGCAAGGTGCTGGACGGCCGCGTGCCGCTGATCGGCTTCTCCGGCAGCCCGTTCACCTTGGCCTGCTACATGATTGAAGGCGGCGGCTCCGACGATTTCCGTCACGTCAAAGCCATGCTCTACAGCCGTCCGGAATTACTGCACCACATCCTGGACGTGAATGCCCGCACTGTGATCGACTACCTGAACGCCCAGATCGACGCCGGCGCGCAGGCGGTGCAGATCTTCGACACTTGGGGCGGCGCGCTGACCCAGGCGGCCTATCGCGAGTTCTCGCTGGCCTATATGCGCCAAATTGTCGCTGGCCTGAAGCGCGAAGCCGACGGCCGCCGCGTGCCGGTGATCGTGTTCACCAAGGGCGGTGGCCAGTGGCTGGAGGAAATCGCAGCCATCGGCGCCGACTGCGTGGGCCTGGACTGGACCACGGATTTGGGCGCCGCGCGCGCGCGGGTGGGCGACAAGGTGGCCTTGCAGGGTAATTTCGACCCCAACGCTTTGTTCGCCGAGCCGGCCGCCATTGAGCGCGAAGTGGCCCGTATCCTGGCTAGCTACGGCGCCGGCAGCGGCCATGTCTTCAACTTGGGCCACGGCATCTCGCAACATGTCAAGCCGGAGCATGCCGGAGCCTTGGTGGAGGCGGTGCATCGCTTGTCCCGTCCCTACCACGCCGCAGGCTGACAAACCGGTTTTAAGTTCAACGGCATATTTCTGTCGGCCCGACGCGATTCCCTTTGGCGAACGCACCAAGTTGGCGCGGGCCGGCGGGCATTAAAGCCGGCTTTATCAGTGTCTAAATCCGACATCAAGCTGTTGTTAGCGCGGCCAGCGGAAAAGGATTTGTTTTTTCAACAGAAAACTTAACTTTTCTCTTGGGGCCGTTCGCGCGTCGTCGGGGTATCCTAACTTGTCCGGCCAATGGCTCTCCTGCGGCCGGATTGTATTTTTACACTGTGATGAATAAGGATATTGACAAGGCGAACCATAGTCGTTCTCTGAGTTATGCACATTTGCTAGTCAGAGTTCAGTGCCTTGTCAAGCCGACTGCTCATGTTTTTTTGATCAATTTAAGTCTTTGAAAATAAAGAGAAAAATAATTGATTAATTTTTGCGCAATCTAACGGAAACGCTGATCTGAGGCCGTTTCAACCTTGGACCGGCAGCTTGTTCACAAAGTTATCCACAGCATCTGTGCACAGAGGCCGCAAAGCCTTGTCACAACAGCATTTGTCTTCGGGGGCGCGCCGGATGGGGCAGCAAAGCATCGTACAAGTGGCCGTGGATGTGCCGCTGCCAGGTACGTTCAGTTACCTGACCCAGTTGTCTGTCATGGCCGGGCAAAGAGTGGCGGTTTCCTTTGGTCCCCGCCGGCTGTGTGGCGTGGTTGTCACGGATATGCCTCAACAGGGTATCGATCCCGCCAAGCTCAAGCCGGTGGAGTCCGTGCTGTCCGGGCTGCCGCCGCTGCCGGAAGACTTCATGGCCCTGGTTCGCTTTGCCGCGGATTATTACCACCATCCCTTGGGGCAGGCGCTGTTCACCGCTCTGCCCACCGGGCTGCGCGAGCCCCGGGACATCGTTTTGCCGGATGAGCGTCCATATGCGCTGACGCCAGAAGGCGAAGCGGAGGCGCCGCCGGCTCGCCAGCGCGCCCGCTTGGCGCTGTGGCAGGCTTTGCAGGACGGCGCGTTGACGCTGGCCGCGGCCAAGGCGGTGACGCCGCAGGCCGGCAAGGTGTTGGCGGATTGGCTGGCGGACAACAAGGTCCGCCGCGTGGAGCTGGAGCCCGTTCCTTTGCGGGTGGCGGACAGCCCTGAATTGAACGAAGAGCAACAAGCCGCGCTGGATGCCTTGCGCGGCCAGGCTGGCTATCAGCCCTGGCTGCTGCACGGCATTACCGGCAGCGGCAAGACCGAAGTCTATCTGCGGCTGATCGCAGATCATCTGGCCGCCGGCCGTCAAGTGTTGGTGCTGGTGCCGGAAATCAATCTGACCCCGCAGTTGATCACGCGCTTTACCCAACGCTTTCCGGACAGCCGCATCGCGGTGCAGCACAGCCACCTGGCCGACGGCGAGCGCCTGAGGGGCTGGCTGGACGGCTGGCAGGGGCGCGCCGACGTGATGATAGGCACCCGCTTGTCGGTATTCACGCCGTTGCCGCGCCTGGGTCTGATCGTGGTGGACGAAGAGCACGACGGCTCGTTCAAGCAGCAGGACGGCTTGCGCTACCATGCGCGCGATCTGGCGATCTGGCGCGCGCGCCAGGCTGGCGTGCCCATTCTGTTGGGCTCGGCCACGCCCAGCCTGGAGACCGTGGCCAATGTCGAAGCCGGCCGCTATCGTCGTTTGGCGCTGAGCCGGCGCGCGCACGGCGCGGCGCGGTTGCCGGATGTGAGGCTGGTCGACGTGAGGCGGCAAAAACTGGCGGAAGGCTTGTCCGAGCCCGTGATCCAGGCGCTGCGCCAGCGCCTGGCGCGCGGCGAGATGAGCTTGGTGTTCATCAACCGCCGCGGCTTCGCGCCGGTGGTGGCCTGTACTGATTGCGGCTGGACCAGCGGCTGCCCGCGCTGTTCCGCTAAGTTGGTGGTGCACCTGTTGGAGCGCAAGCTGCGCTGCCACCATTGCGGTTGGGAAGAGGCGGTGCCGCGCGCCTGCCCGGATTGCGGCAATCCAGACATTAAACCGCTGGGCGAAGGCACCCAGCGGCTGGAGTCCGCGCTGACGCGTTTGTTTCCCGAGGCGCGTATTCTGCGCATAGACCGCGACACCACCAGCCGCAAGGAAGCGTGGGACGAGATCTATCGCAAGGTTCACGCCGGCGAGGTGGACATGCTGGTGGGCACCCAGATGCTGGCCAAGGGCCACGACTTCGGCACTCTGTCGCTGGTGGTGGCGCTGGGCGCGGACGGCGGCCTGTATTCCGCGGATTTCCGCGCCTCCGAGCGGTTGTTCGCGCAACTGATGCAAGTGGCGGGCCGGGCAGGCCGCGCCGAGGCCGCCGGCGAGGTGTTGATCCAGACCCAGTGGCCGGATCATGAGCTATACCAGGCGCTGACGCGTCACGATTTCGACGGCTACGCCAAGGCCCTGTTGGACGAGCGGCGTATCGCCGGTTTTCCGCCCTGCGCCTACCAGGCGATGCTGCGCGCCGACAGCCCCAGCCTGGAATTGGCCACCGCCTTCCTGGCCGAAGTGCGGCGGCTGGCCGAGCCGCTGGCCGAGCAGGTGTTGATCGCCGGCCCGGCGCCGGCGCTGATGGCGCGCTTGGCTAATCGCGAACGCGCACAGCTGGTGCTGGAGTCCCCGCAACGGCAGGCGCTGCACGGATTTTTGAATCAATTGCTGCCGCAGGTGGAAGCAGCGGCCAAACGCCATGGACGCGGCCTGCGCTGGTCGCTGGACGTGGATCCACAAGACATGTGATCGCCAAATGAAAGCAATGAAGAAACAAATCCTGATGGCGGCTTGTCTGCTGTTGCCGGCGTTGCAGGCCCGCGCGTTGGACCTGCACGGCCTCAAGCCGGAGGAGGTGGCCGTCTGGGCCGCGCCGGTGGAAAGCGGCAAGGAGCTGACCGGCCATCGCGCGGACAGCGCGGTCAATCCGGCCTCTACCATGAAGCTGATCACCAGCTGGAGCGCGCTGAACCTGCTCAAGCCCGGCTACCGCTGGCATACCGGGTTGTGGTCCGCCGCGCCGGTGCGCGACGGCGCGCTGCAAGGCGATCTGTACTGGCTGGGCGCCGGCGATCCGCGTTTCAACAACGACAGCCTGCTCAATCTGCTGTACGGCCTGCGGCTGCGCGGCGTGCAACGGATAGACGGCAAGCTGGTGTTGGACAAGAGCGCGTTCAAGGGCGTGTCCAGCGCCCACGATTTTGACGAAGACGCCGGTCGCGCCTTCACAGTGGAGCCGGACAGCCACCTGACCAATCTGAAAGTGGCCTGGCTCAACTTTTACGTTGACGCCGGCGGTGCGCGCGTGGCGCTGGACCCGCCGCTGGCCGGCGTCAGCGTCAACGCCAAGCTTCAGGCCGGCGGGCAGGGCGGCCCGAACGACTGTTCCGATGTGCGCCGCTACGTCAGCATCGCCAACGATTTGCGTTCCGTCACCGTCAGCGGCACCTTGCCGCCCAGCTGCGACGGCGTCAAAACCTTCGTCAACGTGTTGGACCACGACGCCTTCGCCAGCCAGGACTTCGCCGCCCTGTGGCTGGCGCTGGGCGGGGCCGGACCCAAGGGCGCGGGGCTGGGGCGAGTGCCGGCCGGCGCGCGCGAACTGGCCGGCCACGACTCGCAGCCGCTGACCGTGGCGATCAGCGACATCAACAAATACAGCAACAACACCATGGCGCGCACCCTGTTTCTGACCCTGGGCAAGGAGAGCGGCGGCGGCGAAGACACCCGCGCCAACGCCGAGCACGCGGTGCGGCGACTGTTGGCGGCCAACGGCATTTCCGATGAAACCCTGGTGTTGGAGAACGGTTCCGGCCTGTCGCGCCGCGAGCGGGTAAGCGCGCGGCTGATGGGGCAGGTGCTGCTCAACGCCGCGCGCGGACCGTACGCCAGCGAATTCCTGGCCAGCCTGCCCATCGCCGGCGAGGACGGCACCTTGCGCAAGCGCTTCGCCGAACAAGGGCCGCGGCTGAGGATGAAGACCGGTACCTTGAAGGACGTGAAGGCGCTGGCCGGCTACTGGCTGGGCGCGGACGGCCGCCGGCTGGCGCTGACGGTGATCGTCAACAGCCCGCGCGCGCCGGAGATGGGCAGGGCGATGGACCAGATCGTCGCCGATCTGATCGACCGCTTTGAGGCCTCCAAGTAAGAACATGGCGGATTGACGGTTTCGGCGCGCGCGGCGGCGGTATAATATCGGGCTTTGCGCGCTCCTCGCCGGAGCGCCCGATTTCGCGAAAGTCATCGATGAAACCCGTAACCATGTATACCACCGCGGTGTGCCCCTACTGCATCCGCGCCAAGCAAATCCTCGCCGCCAAAGGCGTGGCCGATATCAAGGAAATCCGCATCGACCTGGACCCGGTCGAGCGCGACAAGATGATGGATCTGACCGGCCGCCGCACCGTGCCGCAAATCTTCATCGGCGATGCCCACGTCGGCGGCTGCGACGACCTGATGGCGCTGAACCAGGCCGGCAAGCTGGACCTGCTGCTGGCCGATTGAGCCGTTTTGCCCGCGATCAAACCCCCGTTTGCGGGCGGTTGGCCCTGAACCGCTTTCGTGCGATGATACAGGCCTGTTTTAACCATTCAAAAACCGGCCGCTTGCGAGCGGCCTCCGTGTGAGACAAAGAGATGAGCGAACAACAAGAGCTGCAGCCGGCGTTTTCCATCGAGAAAATCTATGTGAAGGACATGTCCCTGGAAGTGCCTAACGCGCCGCAGGTGTTCCTGGAGCAAGAACAGCCGGAAATCGACATGCAGCTGGCCAGCGAAGGCAAACAGCTGGACGACGGTTTTTACGAAGTGACCCTGACCGTGACGGTGACCGCCAAGCTGCCGGAAAAAACCATGTTCCTGTGCGAAGTGGGCCAGTCCGGCATCTTCCAGATCCGCAACGTGCCGACCGAAGACATCGACCCCATCCTGGGCGTGGCTTGCCCCAATATCCTGTTCCCCTACGCGCGCGAAGCCGTGTCCAGCGTGGTGAACCGCGCCGGCTTCCCGCCGGTGCTGCTGTCGCCGATCAACTTCGAAGCCCTGTACATGCAGCAACGCGCGCAACAGGCCGAAGCCGGCAACGCCTGAGGCGACGCAAGCAATGAAACGCCTCGTATATCCGCTGGCGCTGAGCCTGGGCCTGCTGGCCCACAGCGCCGCCGCACTTGAGTTTCGCTCAGTGAAGGAAACCGGCGTGGCGCTGTACGAGGCGCCGGCGCTCACCTCGAAGAAATTGTTCGTGGTGAGCCGCTACTACCCGGTGGAAGTGCTGAGCAGTCAGAAAGAATGGTCGCGCGTGCGCGACGCCACCGGCGGCATCGCCTGGATTCCGGCCGCCGCGCTGTCCAAGCAGCGCTGGCTGCTGATCACCGCCGACAAGGCGGAAGTGCGCGCCGCGCCGGCCAACGACGGCCCGCTGGCCTACACCGTGCCCAAGGACGGCGTGGTGGAGCTGCAAGAGCCGCCCAAGGGCGGCTGGGTCAAAGTGCGTCACCGCGACGGCAGCATCGGCTATGCTCGTATTACCGACCTCTGGGGCTTGTAAGGGCTACGCATGAAACTGGCCATCCTGGGCGCTGGCGCATGGGGCACCGCCCTGGCCATCGCCTTCGCCCGTCACCATCAAGTCACGCTCTGGGCGCGCGACGCCAACCAGGTGGCCGAACTGGCCGCCAAGCGCGTCAATCAGCGCTATCTTCCCGATTGCCCGTTTCCGGACGCGCTCAAGCTGTCCGCGGAACTGCCGCGCGCCATCCACGACGCCGAACTCATCCTCATCGTCACGCCGATGGCCGGCTTGCGGCCTACGTTGCGGGCGCTGACCGCGCTGTCTTCGCAACTGCCGCCGTTGCTGTGGGCCTGCAAGGGCTTTGAGGCCGGCTCCAGCTTGTTGCCGCACCAGGTGGTGGCGGAGGAGCTGCCGGCCAACCACCGCTGCGGCGTGTTGTCCGGCCCCAGCTTCGCCCGTGAAGTGGCGCAGGGCTTGCCGGCGGCGGCGGCCGTTGCCTCCGACGACGAAGCCTTCGCCTGGCAAGTGGCGCGCGATCTGCACAGCCCGCTGCTGCGTCTGTACGCCAACGCCGATCTGGTGGGGGTGGAAGTGGGCGGCGCGGTCAAGAACGTGATGGCCATCGCCACCGGCGTGGCCGATGGCCTGGAATACGGCATGAACGCCCGCGCCGCGCTGATCACCCGCGGGCTGGCGGAAATCACCCGCCTGGCCACCGCGCTGGGCGCCAGCCAGCAGACCATGATGGGCCTGGCCGGCATGGGCGATCTGATTCTCACCTGCACCGGAGCGCTGTCGCGCAACCGTCAGGTGGGCCTGAAACTGGCCGAGGGCAAGCCCTTGCAGCAAGCGCTGCAGGAACTGGGCCACGTAGCCGAAGGCGTGGCCACCGCTCGCGAAGTGCTGACCATGGCTGAACGGCTGGAAGTGGACATGCCGATCACCGCCGCGGTCTGCGGCCTGCTCTACCAGGGGCATGATCCGCAGCGTGTGGTGCAGGAGTTGCTGAGCCGTTCGCCCAAGTCGGAGGCGGGCGATCTGCTGCATTGAAGCATCTGCCGGGGCGCCGGCCGAATGAGAAAACGGACCGTTGCTCAGAAGAGCGCGGTCCGTTTTTTTATGGTGGCAGGGAATAGCTATCGCCTGTTGTTCGTGTAAAGCCGCCTTGTCATGCGGTGACGACTCCGATAGGTGCATATGACCACGCCTGTAGCGCTCTCCTTGGCGCCTCCTTGCTTGTTTTTCAGGTCGGGGCTAGCCATCCCTTCAAGGCTGCGCCTGCAGCGCGTCCAGGCCGTGTTGCAACCACTGCTGCGCCGGTTCCAGCGTCAGATGCAGCACATTGCAGGGGCAGGGCTGTTCCTTGGCCTGCTCCAGCAGCGCCAATACCGCGCACAGGCTTTCGTGGCCCTTGCGCAGATCGCGTATGGCGCTGCGCAGGCTTTGCTCGCGGGCGTACAGCCGGTTTTCCAGCCGTTTCAGCGAGGCCGGCGCCACACTGTTGAACGGGCGCAATTCGGAGAGCAGCGTATTCAGGGGAAGAGAGGGAGACAGCAGGGCGCGATAGCGCCGGGTTTGGTGCGTCATCGGAAGGCTCCTATGGCTGGGCCTGCCTTCGCTGCTACGCGGGTACGGCAGGCGAATGACGAGGGTAGCAGACCGGCCATAGCTCCGGCAGGCGCACGAATGCGCCTCCCCGCCAGCGCCTGCCTTTGATAAGGCGGGGGACTATGGCGAGGCTATGGCTTTATGAGCTGCTACACCCAAATGCCGCAGAATGAGGCGGCACGCGGCGATTGTTACTGATTGGGGATGGAGGGTCAAGCCAGCGGCTTTGGCGGGGGGCAAGGCCTGCAAGCAGGCGCGGCCGGCGGCTCCGGAGAGAAGTAGCACCGCCAGAAAGCTTCGCGGCAGGCGTTGTTGAAGCTGATATGGCCGGGCTGGATGGCGTCGCCGGACGGCTGGCGGACGACTTCGTAACGAATCCAGCACTCGGCGCAGGCGGCCTCGGCCGGGTAATCGTCCTGTTCCGTCGTCCGCTGGATCATTGCGCCATCGTCGAAAACATAGGTGGACTGCTCTGCAACGACCGTATAGCCCTGATCCGTCCAACGGTTCCGGCTTGAGCCGTCCAGGCGCGCGCGGCGCGGGGAGGGCGCGTTCAGGATGGCGTTGACGTAGTTGACCAGATGATTCATGCGGCTGCGGCTTGGACAGGTGCGGAAGGCTGTAATGGTAGGCGTAAACGGGGCGGGGGAGAAGCGGAAGAACAAAACAAAAAAGCCCTTGATTTTTCAAGGGCTTAATTGCTTGGTCTGGCGGAGAGGGAGGGATTCGAACCCTCGGTACGCTCGCACGTACGCCTGATTTCGAGTCAGGTACATTCGACCACTCTGCCACCTCTCCGACTCAGAGTGGGGCATTCTATTGGGCAAGGGTTTAGCTGTCAAGAGCCTTGTCGCAGCTAGCCATAAAAAACGCCGCCCGGAGGGGCGGCGCGTTCAACGGAGCAGACCATGCTCAGTGTTTTTTCAGCTCGCCTTCCCACTTGGCCACCACCGCGGTGGCGATGGAGTTGCCCACCACATTGGTGGCGGAGCGGCCCATGTCCAGGAAGTGGTCGATGCCCAGCAAGAGCAGCAGGCCGGCTTCCGGAATGTTGAACTGAGCCAGGGTGGCGGCGATCACCACCAGCGAGGCGCGCGGCACGCCGGCCATGCCCTTGGAGGTGAGCATCAGGATCAGCAGCATGGAGATTTCCTGCGCCAGCGTCAGATCAATGCCGTAAGCCTGGGCAATGAAGATGACGGCGAAGGTGCAGTACATCATCGAGCCGTCCAGATTGAAGGAGTAGCCCATCGGCAGCACGAAGCTGGCGATCTTGTTGGAGCAGCCGAAGCGCTCCAGCTGTTCCAGGGTCTTGGGGTAAGCGGCTTCGGAGCTGGCAGTGGTGAAGGACAGCAGCAGCGGTTCGCGCATCATGCCCATCAGCTTGAGCACGCGGGTGCCGATGAACAGGCCCCCGATCAGGATCAGCAGGCCCCACAGGATGCCGATGGACAGGTAGAACTCCGCCATGAACTTGCCGTAGGTGGCGAGGATGCTCAGGCCTTCCTTGGCCACGGTGGCGGCGATGGCGCCAAACACGGCCAGCGGCGCGAACAGCATCACGTAGCTGGTCACTTTCAGCATCACGTGGGCCACCACGTCGATGGTGTCGATCAGCAGCTTGGCGCGGTCGCCCAAAGCCGCCATCGCGCAACCGAAGAACACCGAGAACACCACGATCTGCAGAATCTCGTTGGTGGCCATCGCTTCAAACACGCTCTTGGGGATGGCGTGGGTGATGAAGTCCTTCACCGACAGCGCGCCGACCTGGATGCCACTGGTGGCGTGGCTGTCCGGCAGCGGCAGGCCAAGGGCCACGCCTGGCTTGAGCAGGTTGACCATGATCAGGCCCAGGGTCAGGGACATCAAGGACGCGCTGATGAACCAGAGCATGGTCTTGCCGCCGATGCGGCCGACGGTCTTGGCGTCGCCCATCTTGGCGATGCCTACCACCAGGGTGGAAACCACCAAGGGCGCGATGATCATCTTGATCAGGCGCAGGAAGATGTCGGTCAGAATGGAGATATTGCTGGCGAAGGCTTGGATGTCGGCTTCATTGGCGGCGTTCTCGCGGTAGAGATAGCCAGTGATGATGCCCAGCACCAGGCCGATGAGGATCAGCCCTGTGAGTTTTTTCGACTGCATTGAGAAGTTCCTACCTGTATTTGAGAGCGTTTTGATAACAACACGGCAAGTTCGCAATGAAACAATGCCGGCGCCGGTCCGGTGGAGGGAGCAGCCGCTTCGTGTGTGTCAAGGTTGCCGATGTAGTGGCCTGCCTACGTTATTGTTGTTTGATTTTATTGGCATTGCTGCCAGTTGTAGGACAGTTGTTGACCTATTTAGGGGTGGGATTATAGTGAATTAGCGAACGCTTGTCTTTGTTGTATTTCGAGTCTTGAATTTCGCAGCGGAGTGTGTGTTGCGGAAACGAATGATGATGAACTTGCCATCGGGATGAGGGGCCGCCCCCGGCGCCTTGCGGCGGCGGCCTAGTATGTCAGTGGTGGATGTCCAGCGTGACGTCGCCGCGTTCTTCGGCCACGGTTTCCAGAATTTCCAGAATGGTGGCGTAAAGGTCCACGCCCATCGCTTTGCGCGCTTCCTCGGTTTCGCGCCAGACGATTTCGAATGGGCCCGCCACGTCTTTAGCCAGGCTGTCGTACAGCGCGTCTAGATTGCGGCCGAAGTGGGCCGGCAGGAGCAACTGGCGGCTCAGCTCGTCAAACAGCTGGTCCAGGCTCTTGATGTGGTGCAATTCGCAAACTTTCACTGGCATGGTGGCACCTCGATGAAGCGGTTGTAGTGGTCCACGGTGATGAAACGTTGACCGGAACCGGAGAACACGATGCGGTAAGCACCGCGCTTGCCCCCTTTATAGTTCAAGTCGGCTTCCTGCCATTGCCCTTTGGGCAAGCGTTTTTCGTAATTGCCGAAGCGGTCGCCGCCTATGGATTTGCCGTTGAGGCCGGGCACGCTCCACAGGCTGCGGCCAGGCTGCCAGCCGGCGTTTTTGGCTTGGCGTTTATTGATGAATTGCGGCGGTAGCTGGCCGTTCTTGCCCAACTGGCTTAGCACCGCGCTCAGTTCGTTCTGGTTGAGCCGGTTGCCGGCTTGCTGATTGATCTGGGCCGCCACCAGCGAGCATTGGGGCAAGGCCCAGGCGGCGGGGGCGGCGATCAGGCAGGCCAGCGCCAGCAGGCGCGATAGACGTGGAATCATTGGGCTTGCTCCATGGGCAGGGATTCAACCGGATAATCGGCGCCTATCAGCAGCGGCAGGATGCGGCGCATGCCGGCGCTATCGGCGTCGGTGGTGATGAAGCGGTAGGCCGGCTCGGCTGTGGGCGCGGCGTCCGGCAGCAGCGAGGCCACGCGACGGGCGATGGCTTCGGCCGGATCGTACAAGGCGATGCCGTCGCCGGTCAGCTCGCGGATCAGCGGCTCTAAAAACGGATAATGGGTGCAGCCCAGCGCGATGTGGTCGACGTTCTCGCCAAGTAGCGGCCGCACTACGTCCGCCACCAGTTCGCGCGTGCGCGGGCTGTCGAGTTCGCCTGCCTCCACCTGTTCCACCCAGCCCGCGCCCACGCGGCGCAGCACTTCAACGTGGCCGGCATGGGTGTCCAGCAGTTTGCGCACCCGCTCGCTTTGCAGCGTGGCCTGGGTGGCCAGCACGGCGATGCGGCCGGTGCGGCTCATGGCCGCCGCCGGCTTGATCGCCGGCTCTATGCCCACCAGCGGAATGGAAAGTTCGCGACGCATGGCGGCGATGCCGGCGGTGGTGGCGGTGTTGCAGGCCACCACCAGCAGGGTGGCGCCTTGTTCTTGAAGGTAGCGGCCCATCCTGACGCTGCGCTCGGCGATGTCGCTGTGGCTGCGTTGGCCGTAGGGGCAGTAGGCCTGATCGGCCAGATAGGTGATGCCCCAGCCGGGCAGCGCGGCGCGCACGGCCTTCCATACCGAAAGGCCGCCGAGGCCGGAGTCGAACATCGCGATCATGAGGCGTGTGTCAGTTGTTCTGGATGACGATCTTGGGGAATTTGCCGGAGAAGTCCTGAGCTTTCTCGCCCACCTTCACCGCCACTTTGCGGGCGATGGCCTTGTACAGTTCTGCCACCTTGCCATCCGGATCGGCCGCCACCGTGGGGGTGCCGCCGTCCGCCGCCAGGCGGATGCCCATATCCAGCGGCAGGGAGCCCAGCACGTCCACGCCGAAGTCCGCCGCCATCCGCGCCGCGCCGCCTTCGCCGAAGATGTGTTCGGCGTGGCCGCAGTGGGTGCAGACGTGGATGGCCATGTTCTCCACCATGCCCAGGATGGGAATGCCCACTTTCTGGAACATGGTGACGCCCTTGCGCGCGTCCAGCAGCGCGATGTCCTGCGGGGTGGTGACGATGACGGCGCCGGTGACCGGCACTTTTTGCGACAGCGTCAGCTGGATGTCGCCGGTGCCCGGCGGCATGTCGATGACCAGATAGTCCAGATTGTCCCAGCGGGTGTCGTTGAGCAGCTGTTGCAGCGCCTGGCTGACCATGGGGCCGCGCCAGACCATGGCCTGGTCCGCGTCCACCAGATAGCCGATGGACATGGTCTGCACGCCGTGGCTTTCCAGCGGCTTCAGGCTCTTGCCGTCCGGGGTTTCCGGACGCTGGCCCTGCAAGCCCATCATCAGCGGCTGGGACGGGCCGTAGATGTCTGCGTCCAGGATGCCGACGCGCGCGCCTTCCGCGGACAGCGCCAGCGCCAGGTTGGCCGCGGTGGTGGATTTGCCCACGCCGCCCTTGCCGGAGGCGACGGCGATCACGTTCTTGACGCCGGAGAGCAGCGGCACGCCGCGCTGGGCGGAGTGGCTGGTGATCAGGCTGCCCACGCGCACGCTGAGTTTGCGTTGCTCGGCCAGCGGCGCCAGCGCGGCTTCGAAGCGCTGGCGCACGGGCTCGTGCTGGCTATTGGCCGGATAGGCCAACACCACGTCCAGCGACAGTTCGGCATCGCTGATCTTGATGTTTTTCACCGCCTTGGCGGCGACGAAGGGTTTGCCGGTGTTGTCGTCGATCAGGCTGGACACGGCTTCCAGCACTTGAGCATCGCTGAGTGACATGCTGTTTTCGGTTCCCGGTGAGGACTGGAAAAGGCGGGTGAGCTTGGAGAGCATGGGAAGGACATCCGTTGAATCTGTGGCTGTCCGGCAGTGTACCCCAACTTGCCCGCGCTGGCATCGGCGCGGGCGGGAAGGGCGTCCCGCCGGCCAGGTTTATTTGACCACGTTGCCGGCGACGTTGAGTACGTCCCAGGTGCGGGCGAAGGGGGGCGCGTAGCAGAAGTCCATCATGCCCAGTTCTCGCGCGCTGACGTCTTTGGCGATGGCCACGGCCAGCGCGTCCAGCCGGTGCACCACATCGCCGTTGCGGCCTATCATCTGCGCGCCCAGCAGCCGTTGGCTGCCGGTTTCGTAAGTCAGCTTGACGTGGACTTCCGCCTGGCCCGGCACGTAATTGGTGTGGTTCTTGTCCTTGACCAGCACGCTCTGGCAGTCGAATCCGGCCGCGCGCGCCTGAGCGTCGGACAGGCCGGTGCGCGCGGCGTCCAGGGACAGCACCCGCACTGCAGCGGAGCCCAGGGTGCCGGGATAGGCCTGGCGGCCGCCGGCCAGATTCTCGCCCACCAGCCGGCCCAGCTTGTTGGCCCCGGTGGCCAGCGCCACGTAGACCGGTTGGCCGGTCAGCTGATGCGGCGCGGCGGCGCAGTCGCCGGCGGAGTAAATGTCCGGCAGGCTGGTTTCGCCGTAAGCGTTGACCACGATGGCGCCGTTGCCCAGCCGCGTAAGGCCGGCGTCGGCGACGAAGGCGGTGTTGGGGCGGATGCCTATGCTCAGCACCACCAGATCGGCCGGGTATTCGCCGCGATCGGTGAGCACGCTTTGCACCTTACCGTCGCCGCGCAGCGCGGTGACGGCCTCGGACAGGTGCAAGGCCACGCCGTGTTCGCGCAATTCCTGCTCCATCAGACCGGTGATTTCGGCGTCGAAGGCGTCCGGCATTACCCGCTCGGCCAGCTGGATCAGGCGCACGCGCTTGCCCAGGCGGACCATGGCTTCGGCCAATTCCAGGCCGATGAAGCCGGCGCCGATGATGGCGACCTCGCGCACTTCCTCGCGGGCCGCGGCCGCGCGCAGCGCCAGGCCGTCCTCCATTACCCGCAGCGTGTGCACGCCCGGCAAGTCCAGGCCCGGCAGCGGCGGCCGGATTTCGCTGGCGCCGGTGGCGATCATCAGCTTGTCGTAAGCGGCGTCGAAGGCTTCGCCGTCCGCCAGCCGGCGCACCCGCACCCGCTTGGCGGCGGGGTCTATGCTCAGCGCCTGGTGGCCGGTATGCACGCGGATATGGCGCTTGGCGAAGTCTTCCACGCTGAATTCGGCCATATAGCCGGGCTCGTCGAACTCGCCGCCGACGAAGTAGGGCAGGCCGCAAGCGCCAAAGGAAATGACCTCCGACATCTCGTAGACGTCGATTTCAGCTTGGGGCGCGCTGCGGCGCGCCTTGGCCGCCGCGCTCATGCCGGCGGCTTCGCCGCCGATGATGACGATTTTCATAGTGTGTTCCCGTCGGGGTTATTGCTGTGCCGCGCGGCGCCGGCTCGCGCTGGGGCGGGCTCGGTCTGCATCGCGGGGCTGTTGGCCGCTTTCATGGAAAAACCGCCGAGGATGCTTAGTTTACAGGCTGTAAATAGGCATTCCCAGGCGGTTTTCAAGGCTGATTCGCGCGCAGAGCGTTAAGCCATTTCTTCGTCCAGATTGATCTCGCGGTCGCTATTGAACACCTGCATATCGGTCTGGCCCAGTAGGCGGCTGGTCACGGTGCCGGCGGTGATGGAGCCGCTGACGTTGAGCGCGGTGCGGCCCATGTCGATCAAGGGTTCGATCGAGATCAGCAGGCCGGCCAGCGCTACCGGGAAGTCCAGCGCGGACAGCACGATCAGGGCGGCGAAGGTGGCGCCGCCGCCAACGCCGGCCACGCCGAAGGAGCTGATGGTGATGATGGCGATCAAGGGCACGATGAAGTGCAGATCCATCGGATTGACGCCCACGGTGGGGGCAATCATCACTGCGAGCATGGCCGGGTAGATGCCGGCGCAGCCGTTCTGGCCGATGGTGGCGCCGAAGGAGGCAGCGAAGTTGGCGATGCCGTCCGGAATGCCCAGCAGCTTGTTCTGCGTGGCCACATTCATCGGAATGGAGCCGGCGCTGGTGCGCGAGGTGAAGGCGAAGGTTAGCACCGGGATCACTTTCTTCGTCCAGCGCAGTGGGTTGACGCCGGCCAGGCCCACCAGCAGCAGGTGCACGGCGAACATCAGCAGCATCGCGCCGTAGGAAGCCAGTACGAAGTTGATCAGGTTGACGATGTCGGCCCAGCTGGAACCGGACACCACCTTGGTCATCAGCGCGAACACGCCGTAGGGGGTTAGGCGTAGCACCAGGGTCACCATCCGCATCACGATGGCCTGGGTCACGGCGATGAAATGGTTGAAGCTGGCGAACAGCTCGGGCTTTTTGCGGGCGATGCCGGTGGCGGACAGGCCTACCAGCACGGAGAAGATCACCACCGCGATGGTGGAGGTCTTGCGCGCGCCGGTCATGTCCAGGAAGGGGTTGGCCGGCAGGAAGTCCAGCACCAGCTTACTGAAGGACAGGTCTTCCACCGTGCTCAGGTTCTTCACCAGCGATTCGCCGCGCGCCACTTCGGCGGCGCCGGCGGTCAGACCCTCGGCGCTGAGGCCGAACAGATTGGCCATCAGAATGCCGGAGCCGGCGGCGAGCATCGTGGTGAACAAGAGCATGCCCAGGGTGGCGGCGCTGATCTTGCCCAGCGAGGAGCCGCCTTCCAGCTTCAACAGCGCGGCGATGATGGACACCATGATCAGCGGGATCACGATCATCTGCAGCAGCTTCACATAGCCGGAGCCGATGATTTCGCACAGCTCCAGACAGGCGGCCAGCGCCGGCGAACCGGGTTGAGCCAGCCATTGCAGCGCGGCGCCGAAGGCGACGCCCAACGCCAGGCCGGTGAAGACCCGCTTGGTGAAGGAAACGTGGGTGCGTTGCTGCTGCCACAGCAGCGCCAGCAAGGCCAGCGTGACGGCTAGCGTAGCAATGACGGTCAAGGTCATGGGAAACCCCTTAATCTATTTGGTTTTGTCGTCAGGTTTCACTGGCCGCCCAGGCCGGCTGAGTACTGGAGATTTTGGGTGGGGCGGCGAGCTGGGCTCAGGGTAGCGACGGCTTGGCGTCGGCATTTTGAGCGAGGTCAGACGAGCGTGGAATCCTGATAAAAAGCTTCATCCAGGCTGGGCGATACGCGAGGGAATACGCGCGGCCAAGCCGGGAGATACAGTGATAAAGGCGCGATTTTACCGAGTTTCCACTCGTTTTACTTATATTAATAAGAATAAGCTTATTGATTGTTTTTCTATCAGCCGTGCGGCGATTTGGGGCCGGGGCGATAAAGCGAAGGGCCGCAATGGCGTGGCGCGTTGTCCCTCTTGCATGGGTAAGATTGATTGTCTTGACTGCAAATGGCTGTTTTTATTGCGTTTGTGGCAAAAATTGCTTTGCGCGTCGGGGGTTCTGCAGGTACAATTGCGCCCTTTTTTCGCTTTATTGGCCCTTGTCCGTCCGGCCGCATGGGCAAGCGCGCCGCCGCTTGCCGGTCTCAGAAAGGCTGCATCTCCGTAATGTCCGCTCTACACGCAAAGCTTAGCCGTTCTAATCTATTGTTCCCGCTGGCTCTGGTTCTGTTTGAATTCGCCGTCTACATCTGCAACGACATGGTGCAGCCGGCGATGTTGGCCGTGACCCGGGAATTCCTGGTCGACGCCTCCTGGGTGCCTGCGTCCATGACCGCCTTCCTGCTGGGCGGCGCGCTGCTGTCCTGGCTGACCGGCCCCTTGTCCGACCGCATCGGCCGCCGGCCGGTGCTGCTGTTCGGCGTCGCCTACTTTACCGTGACCTGCCTGGCCACCTACCTGGTCAGCTCAATCGAAGCCTTCATCACGCTGCGCCTGCTGCAGGGCATCGGCCTGTGCTTCATCAACGCCGTCGGCTACGCCGCGGTGCAGGAAGCCTTTGAAGAAAAGGCCGCGGTCAAGGTCACCGCGCTGATGGCCAATGTGGCGCTGATCGCGCCCTTGGCCGGTCCGCTGGCCGGCGCCGCCTTGATGGAGCTGGCGCCGTGGCGCACCAGCTTCCTGCTGATTGCCGCGCTGTCTTTCCTGGCCTTGTTGGGCCTACTGTGGAAAATGCCGGAAACCACTCAGCCCAGCCATGAAAAGCTGCCGCTGGCGCAGATGGGGCGCGACTACCTGAAAGTGTTCAGCAACGGCCGCTTTGTGTTGTCCGCGCTGTGCATTCCCTTGCTGGCGCTGCCGCTGATGGGCTGGATTGCCATGTCGCCGGTGCTGCTGATCAATGATCTGCACATGAGCGCGCTGGAATACGGCTTGATGCAGCTGCCGGTGTTTGGCGGCCTGATCGCCGGCAATCTGGCTTTGGTGCTGGTGGCAGGCCGCTGGCCGTTGGGCCGTTCCGCGCTGATCGGCATGTGGCCCATCGTGATCGGCCTCAGCCTGATGTTGTCCGGCGTGTTGTGGTCCGCGCATCCGCAATACTTCATGGTGGCCGGCATGACGCTGATGGCCTTCGGCGAAGGTTTGGCCTTCGGTGTGTTGTATCGCTTCGCATTGATGTCCTGCGACGCCGTCGGCAAGGGCACGGTGTCTGCCAGCATGAGCATGCTGTCCATGGCCGGCTACGCGCTGGGCGTGGAACTGTTCCGCATCGCTTATCAGCAGGCGGGCATGCTCGGTTTCGCCTGCCTGTCGCTGGCCTTCTCGCTGGCCTATGTGCGAGTGGCGCGCCGCACCGTGCGCTGGGCGATGTTGGAGCGCGCGCAGCAAGCCGAAGCCAAGCAGCTGGAACTGGCTAGCCAGGGTTCTTGAGCCGGCGCCCGATTCCGCAAACAAAGCCCGGCCGCGCATGCGGGCCGGGCTTTGTTTTATCTGCGGCCGCATCCCGGAATCCATCGTGACCGCCGGGGGCGACTGCCTCTATAATCGATCGTTTCAGATCGCACCTTTGGAACAATCCTAATGAGCAAACGCAAGATTCTGGTGACCAGCGCACTGCCTTACGCCAACGCGGGGCTGCATCTGGGTCACATGCTGGAACAGATTCAGACCGATATCTGGGTGCGCTTCCAGAAGATGCGCGGCCACGAATGCTATTACGTCTGCGCCGACGACACCCACGGCGCCCCCATCATGCTGGCGGCGGAAAAACAGGGCATCACCCCGGAACAGCTGGTGGATAGCGTGCGCGAACTGCACCTGGCGGATTCCCAGGGCTTCCTGATTGGCCACGACAACTACTACAGCACCAACAGCCCGGAGAACAAGGCGCTGGCGGAGCAGGTGTATCTGGCCTTGAAGGCCGACGACAAAATCGCCTGCCGCACCATCGAACAACTGTTCGATCCGGAAAAGCAAATGTTCCTGCCGGACCGCTTCGTCAAGGGCGAATGCCCTAAGTGCAGCGCCAAGGATCAGTACGGCGACAACTGTGAAGTCTGCGGCGCCACCTACAACCCCACCGAACTGAAGAACCCGTACTCGGCGGTGTCCGGCGCCAAGCCGGTGCTGAAAACCTCCGAGCACTATTTCTTCCGCCTGGGCGAATGCGCCGACTTCCTCAAGCAGTGGACCGGCGGCAGCAGCGTGCGCTCAGACGGCGCGACCCAGCCGCATCTGCAGCCGGAATCGCTGAACAAAATGAACGAGTGGATTTCCGGCGGCTTGCAGGACTGGGACATCAGCCGCGACGCGCCGTATTTCGGCTTCGAGATCCCCGGCGCGCCGGGCAAGTACTTCTATGTGTGGCTGGACGCGCCTATCGGCTACATGGCCAGCTTCAAGAACCTGTGCGATCGCAGCGGCCTGAACTTCGACGAATGGTTCGGCAAGGATAGCCGGACCGAGATGTACCACTTCATCGGCAAGGACATCCTGTACTTCCACGCCTTGTTCTGGCCGGCGATGCTGAACTACTCCGGCCTGCGCGCGCCCACCGGCGTGTTCGCCCACGGCTTCCTCACCGTGGACGGGCAGAAGATGTCCAAGTCTCGCGGCACCTTCATCCAGGCCAAGAGCTATCTGGATTGCGGGCTGAATCCGGAGTGGATGCGCTATTACATCGCCGCCAAACTGAACGGCCGCATCGAAGACATCGATCTGAACCTGAACGACTTCGTGGCGCGGGTGAACTCCGATCTGGTGGGTAAGTTCGTCAACATCGCCAGCCGCTCTGCCGGCTTCATCGCCAAGCGTTTCGACGGTATGCTGGCCAGCCAGGTCAGCGACGGCGACATTCTCGCCAAGCTGCAAGCCGCCGCCGACGAGTTGGCCGCCGCCTTCGAAGCACGCGAATACGCCAAGGCGCTGCGCGATGTCATGGCGCTGGCCGACGTGGTCAACGCCTACGTGGACGCCAACAAGCCGTGGGAACTGGCCAAGCAGGAAGGCCAGGACGCGCGCCTGCAGGAAGTCTGCACCGTGTTGATCAACGCCTTCCGCCTGCTTGCCATTTACCTGAAGCCGGTACTGCCCAAGCTGGCCGAAGGCGTGGAAGCCTTTCTCGACGTGGCGCCGCTTGCCTGGAGCGACGCCGCAAACCTGCTGTTGGGCAAGAAGATCCATGCCTACCAGCACCTGATGCAGCGCATAGACCCGGTGCTGATCGACAAACTGATAGAAGCGAACAAACAGAATATGCAAGCTACCGCAGACGCCCCGGCCGCCGCTCAATACGAGCCGCTGGCTGAAACCATCAAGATCGACGACTTCGCCAAGCTGGATCTGCGCATCGGCAAGGTGCTGGAGTGCAACTTCGTCGAAGGCTCAGACAAACTGCTGCAGTTCACCGTGGACCTGGGCTTCGAGAAGCGCAACATCTTCTCCGGCATCCGCAAGGCTTATCAGGAACCGGAAAAACTGGTGGGCCGCAATGTGGTGGTGGTAGCCAATCTGGCCGAACGCAAGATGCGCTTCGGCGTATCGCAAGGCATGATCGTCTGCGCTTCCGGCCAGGACGACAGCGAAGGCCTGTTCCTGCTGGACGCCGATCAAGGCGCCAAGCCGGGCATGCGCATAGGCTGAGCCGGTAGTTCCTAATCCTGACTGTTCTTTTTGCTAGTTGGGTCCCGCGGCCCCTGCTGTCATATTGGCATGCAGGGGCCGCGTCATTTCGCGGCCCCGAAATCTTCACTGGGCTGTCATCTGAGGCTGTTACATTCACTGCAAGCCAAATGCGAAACATTCTCGTCCGGCTGGCGGAACTTTTGAAAATATGGTATGTCTCTAGATGAAATGAATTTTGAACAACCCAAAAAAAAGAAAAAGGAATGAACCATCATGAAAATTTCTCAACTGAAACCCGGCTACAAAATCCTTGAGCACAAGGACAGCGGCTCTACCATGCATTACGAAGTGGTCAGCATTCGACAGGTTGGCAAGATGTTTGAAGTGACTTTCAAGTCCGCCTTGGGCTTGGCCAGCGCCTTGTATCCCGCCAATGCCTTCATTCAGGCGGCCGCCTGATGCCACTTCCCTGCGTTTGTCCATTCCATTGCGCAGATTACAGATAAAGCCCCGCAAAACGCGGGGCTTTGTTTTTGGTCGGTCTGTTTCTTCCCGTGTGAAAAACTCAAGTCAGGCAGTTGACGTTTCGATGCAAATTGTTCATGCTTTTTGCATTTGATGGCGGAGGTTCCGTGCCGCAACGAGCAAAACTGATACTGGAAATCATCGTTAATTTCCTGCTGCCCTGGCTGTGTTACCGCTATGGCGAGCCGCGTTGGGGAGAAGCCGGCGCGCTGATGTTCTCCGCCTTGCCGCCTGTATTGTGGAGCGTGGTCGAGTTGCTGCGCTTCCGGCGAGTGGATGCCTTGAGCCTGCTGGTGCTGCTGGGCATAGGCTTGTCCTTGCTGGCCATGCTGCTGGGCGGCGACGCGCGCCTGCTGCTGCTGCGCGAGTCCCTGATCACCGGTTTGATCGGTTGCGGTTTCTTGTTGTCTTTGGCGCTGCGTCGGCCGCTGGTGTTTTATCTGGCGCGGGCGACCTTGGCGCGGGAGTCGGAGCAGGGGCGGGAGCGGTTCGAACAGCTGTGGCGCGTTGACGGTTTTAGACGCGCCATCCAGCAGATGACGCTGTGGTGGGGTTTGGGCCTGAGCCTGGAGGCCGGCGGGCGCGCTTATCTGGCCTGGACCTGGCCGGTGGAGCGTTTTCTGCTGGTAGCGCCCTTCATCAGCTACGGCGTGATGGGCGGGTTGTGCCTGATGACTTTGCTGTATCGTCGGCGGATGCGACGAGAAGCCGCCGTGGCCATGGCCGCGCTTTGAAACGGATCGCGGCGAATAGACAAAAAAAAAAGGGCCGCAAAAGCGGCCCTGAAGTTCCGTGATGAACACTTAGGAGGAAAGACACGGCTGCTTGTTTTGCGGCTTCGCTGGCAGTCGAAACCGCAGCGGCAATGTCTTCCAAAATGCACAAGATCGCGCCCGCATCGGCAGTGCCTGTTGGCAGACAGGCGGCTGACTTCTCGGGCCGCAATCGCTCGGGGAGAACGACTGCGCTGACCTTGAGTTCACTTTAGCCGGTCTTTGTTGATCAGGTGTGTGGCAGTAAAGATCAACTGTTAACAAGTATGAATCGTCTTTGTGCGGACTTTCTGCGTGCCCGTAATCTTTTTTTGTCAAAAGGCTTGACCAAGGAAACGGGGCGGGGTATAGTTCACTCCTCTGCACGAAACACGGCAGACAGATCAGACGCGGGGTGGAGCAGTCTGGTAGCTCGTCGGGCTCATAACCCGAAGGTCGTAGGTTCAAATCCTGCCCCCGCAACCAAGTTAAAAAGCCCGAAGCTTACAAGCTTCGGGCTTTTTGCTTTTTTAGTCTCGCCCGGGAGGGCCGGAATTGGCTGCGCGCCAAGCTTTTAGTTGAGAGAAGAGCTGCTTTATAGTGGTTTCATCTATTCACATTCGGGAGCCTCAGCATGCGCATTGCCGTTTTTGACGCCAAGAATTACGACCGCCAGGCACTGGAGGCCGCCAATCAAAACCACCACCATCAACTGCAGTTTTTCGAACCGCGCTTGAGCTTGGACACCGTGGGGCTGGTTCAGGGAGTGGCTGCGGTGTGCCCTTTCGTCAACGACAGGCTGGACGCCGCGGTGGTGGCGAAGCTGGCTGCGGCGGGGGTGAGGCTGGTGACTTTGCGTTGCGCCGGCTACAACGGCGTGGATCTGGCGGCTTGCCGTCAGCACGGCATCGCGGTGACCCGGGTGCCAGCCTATTCGCCGCACGCGGTGGCCGAGCACGCCTTCGCTTTATTGCTGGCGGTGGTGCGCCGCATTCACAAGTCCTACACCCGGGTGCGGGAGATGGATTTTTCGCTGGACGGGTTGGTGGGTTTCGATCTTCACGGCAAGACCATGGGCGTGTTGGGCGCCGGCCGAATCGGCCAGGCCACGATGTCCATCGCCCGCGGCTTCGGCATGCGGGTGCTGGCCTATGATCTGTACCCCAACGCCGAACTGGCGGCTAGTCTGGGTTGCGAGTTTGTCTCTTTGGAGGACATATGGCGACAGGCGGATGTGATCAGCCTGCATTTGCCGTTGACGGCGGAGAGCCGGCACCTGATCAATCGCGAGACGTTGGGGCGGATGAAGCCGGGTGCGGTGCTGATCAATACCAGCCGAGGCGGCCTGGTCGACACTGCCGCCTTGTTGGAAGCGTTGAAGGCTGGGCGCTTGTCCGGCGTGGGCCTGGACGTGTACGAGATGGAAGAGGGCGTGTTTTTCGAGAACCTGTCGGAAAGCGGGCTGCAGGACGATCAGCTGGCGCGTTTGCTGACCTTTCCCAATGTGCTGGTGACTTCCCACCAGGGCTTTCTGACGCGGGAGGCGCTGATGAATATCGCCGACACCACCTTGGGCAATGCCGGCGCTTTCGAGCGGGGAGAGGCGCTGGTCAACGCCATCTCCGTCTAGTTAGAGCGGCTAACAAAACCACGCAGAGAAGCTGAGCCAAGGCGCGCCGACGCAGGCAGTACGAGTCGTACGACAAGGAGGCGCAATGCAGGATCAGGGGTTTTGTTCGCGGGTCTTAGAGCCTGTTTACGATCTCGCGAGCTAAGGCGACACAAGGCGAGACAAGGCGAGACAAGGCGAGACAAGGCGAGACAAGGCGAGACAAGGCGAGACAAGGCGAAAACGGCTGAGAAAGCGGAATGTACACGTGGTACATGAGCATTTCGACGAGGTTTTCAACGCCGTATCGCCGACGCGCAGTAGATCGTAAACAGGTTCTTAGGGTAGGTCGCGGCGGAATACCCAGGTGAGTTCGCTGGAGGCCGCCGAATCGAAGGCGTAACCGGCGCTGTCGAAGTGCTTGAGCTGCTCCGGCTGGCTGACCTGATGCAGCGCGGCCCAGCGCGCCATCATGCCGCGCGCGCGTTTGGCGTAGAAGCTGATGATTTTGTACTGGCCGTTCTTGCGGTCCTGGAACACTGGGGTGATCAGGCTGGCGTTGAGCTTGGTCGGCTTCACCGCCTTGAAGTATTCCTCCGAGGCCAGGTTCACCAGTACCGGGTCTTTTCTTTGCTCCAGCACGGCGTTCAACGCGTGGGTGACGGTGTCGCCCCAGAACTCGTACAAGTTTTTGCCGCGCGGGTTGTTCAGGCGGGTGCCCATCTCCAGCCGGTAGGGCTGCATCAGGTCCAGCGGCCGCAGCGTGCCGTAGAGGCCGGACAGAATGCGCAAATGGTTTTGCAGATAGCTCATCTGTCCCGGCTCCAGGCTGGCGGCGTTCAGGCCTTCGTAGACGTCGCCCTTGAAGGCCAGCACCGCCTGTTTGGCGTTGGCCGGGCTGAACGGCGCTTGCCAATCGTGGTAGCGGCCCACGTTCAATTGCGCCAGCGCGTCGCTGATGCTCATCAGCTTGCCGATTTCCAGCGGGCTCTTGGCGCGCAGTACCTGGATCAGCTCGGCGCTGTGGTGCAGAAAGTCCGGCTGGGTGTAGTGATTGGTGGCGGCGGGGGTGTCGAAGTCCAGCGTCTTGGCTGGGGAGATGACCATCAGCATGAGGCGAATCCTTATTGAGCAACCGCCATTGTACTGGACTGCGTCGGGCTTGGCCCGCCGTCGTGACCGGCGGCGCGCTTGGCTCTAGAATGCAGGCCGGGATTTGAATCTATGATGGTTTGGCAAGGAGAGGACATGCGGGTATTGGTGCAAAGGGTGAGGCAGGCTTCGGTGACGGTGGAGGGGCGCGTGACCGGGGAGATCGGTCCCGGCCTGCTGTTGCTGGTGGGCATTGAGGAGGAAGACGGGGCGGAGGATATCGCTTGGCTGACGCGCAAGCTCAGCCAGTTGCGGATTTTCAACGATGAGGCCGGGGTCATGAACCGCTCGGTGCTGGATTGCGGAGGCGAGGTGTTGGCGGTCAGCCAGTTCACCTTGTTCGCCAGCACCAAGAAGGGGAACCGGCCCTCGTATTCGCGCGCGGCGCGGCCGGAGCGGTCTAGTCCCTTGTTCGATCAGTTTGTCGCCGCGGTGGCGCAGACCTTGGGCAAGCCGGTGCCCACCGGCGTGTTCGGCGCGGACATGCAGGTGGCGTTGGTCAACGATGGTCCGGTGACGATCTGGCTGGACAGCAAGACGATGGAGTAAACGATGGAAGGCAGCCGTTGGCGGTCCTGGCGCATTCTATTGACGCCGTATTATCTGAACCTGTACGCCCGGCAGGCGCATGTGCTGCGGGTGGCCGCGGCGTTTTTGGTGGGTTTGGCCTTGAACCTGCTGTTCGAGATACCGCATGGCAGCTGGATGCTGGTGACCATTCTGATCGTGCTGGGCAGCGTGCCGCACTGGGGCGGGGTGAGGCGCAAGGCCTTGCAGCGCATGGGCGGCTCTTTGCTGGGGGCGGCGGCCGGCCTGGTGGCCATGGCCTTGTACCGCCATTCGCCGCTGTCCTGCTATCTGTGGATGACGGCGCTGGTGATGCTCAGCGCCTGGTTCGCGCTGGGCAAGGGCGAGTATCTGGCGCTGCTGGTGGGGTTGACCATGGTGATTGTCGCCGGCCTGGGCAACGAGCCGGTGGAGGCCGCGCTGTGGCGCGGCTTCAATGTGCTGGCCGGTTCCCTGCTGGGCTTGGTGGCCGCCGGCCTGTTCCCTTTGCGGGCGATAGACAGCTGGCGTTTTTTGCTGGCGGACAATGTGCGCGAAGCGGCCACCCTGTACAGCAAGATCGCGCGGCGGCGCGAGGTGGACGCCGGCTTGGCGCTGGAGCGTTTCAACAGCCGTTTGATCCGGATGCGGGCCTTGGTGGCGGCGGCGGTGCAGGAGTCCGGCCTGCCCGCGGCGGGTTTCGACGTCATCCAGCGGCGTCAGCGCGCGCTGTGCAGCCTGCTGGACCGTATGGGCGAGGTGGCCCAGGACACGCCAGCCCTGAGCGATGGCGCTGAACAACGCCGCGCCATCGTGCGCACGCTGATGCGCGCCGCTCACGGAATGCGCTTCAATCAGCCGGCGATGCTGGCGGAGGTGCTGAGCGAGGCGGTCAGTCCGCTGGCGCTGGACAAGCCCTCGTATTGCCACTGGCTGACCGCGGAGTTCAATCTGGTCGCCGAGCATTTGCGCGAGGATTTGGCGCTGCTGCTGCCCTGCCTGATGCAGGTGCCGCCGCCCAGCCGCGGGGTGCTGCTGATGGTGTGGCACTGGCTGAGCAGCGCCAGCCAGGGGCGCAGCCGCTAGCGGCGGGCAAGAAAAAGCCAGGGCTCGCCCTGGCTTTTTCTTGCGGCCCAAGCCCTTACAGGCCCTGGATGCGCACTTTCTGGCCCGGCTGCAGCCGGGTCAACTGGCGGGAGTCGTTCCAGCGCTGGATGTCGTTGTGATTGACGCCGAAGCGGCGGGCGATGCTGAACAGGGTGTCGCCACGCTGCACCACGTATTCCGCCGGCACGCTGCCGGTGGCGCGCTGGTTGATCTGCAGGCCGCTGACTTTCAGCAAGGCGTCTTGCTGAGCCTGGCTGGCGCGGCTGTCCGCCAGCAGGGTCACGCTCTTGTCCAGGGTTTTGTTGACGTTCAGCACCTGGCCGACCAGAACGGTGTTGGAATCCAGCTGATTGGCCGTTTTCAAATCGTCCAGACTAAGGTTGAAGCGACGGGCGACGCTGTACAGGGTGTCGCCTGCGGCCACGGTGTAATTGCCGTCGGCGTCGGCCGTGGCTGTTGTCGCGGGCGCGGCCGCCACGAGGACGGTTTTGGCTGGGGCCGGCGGGGCTTCCGGCGCTGCCGCCAGGACAGGAGCGGGCTGGCCGGAGGCCGGCGGCGTCTGAACCTGGGCGACGGGGGTGGCTTGCGGGACGGCTTGGGCCGAGGCGACCATCACCGCCGGCGCGGCGCGCGGCGTTTCCGCCTGCGCCAACAGGGTGGCGCTGTCGCCGCTTTCCGGCAAGGCGGTGTCGGTGGCGTCCAGCGGACGGATGTCGCGCTGATCCTTGCTCATCGCCACCAGCACCGGCTGGCCGGCCTTGAGCGAGCTGCTGCTCAGATTGTTGGCGCTCATCAGTTGACCGGCGCTCATGCCGTGCTCGCTGGCGATCAGGCTGACGTTGGCGTCCGCGGGCGGAGTGTAGACTTCCCAAGTGAGCAGCGGCTTGTCCCACTTGGCCAGATTGGCCTGGAACTTGTCGGCCTTGGCCGCCGGGATCAGCATCTGGCGGCCGTTTTTGTGCGCGTATACCGGCAGGTTGAAGGCCGGGTTCAGTTCTTTGAATTCCCCGATGGACACGCCGGCCAGCTTGGCGGCGATGTCGATATTCATGTGCTTGCCGGTGGAAACCGCGACGAAATAAGGCTTGTTGGGGAATTTGTCCAGGCGCACGCCGAACTTGGCCGGATCGTTGAGGATGTTGCGCACCGCCAGCAACTTAGGCGCGTAGTTGCGCGTTTCGTTGGGCATGCGAATGTTTTCGTAAGTCACTTCCTGACCGCTGGCCTGCAGCCGGGCGATGGCGCGGGAGACGTTGCCCTCGCCCCAGTTGTAGGCGGCCAGCGCGATGTTCCAGTCGCCAAACTGTCCGTACAGGTTTTCCAGGTAGTCCAGCGCGGCGCGGGTGGCTTCCATCACGTCGCGGCGGCCGTCGTACCACCAGGTCTGTTCCAGACCGTAGTGGCGGCCGGTGGCCGGCATGAACTGCCACAGACCGGAGGCGCCGACATGGGATTTCGCGGTGGGAACGAAGGCGCTTTCCACCAGCGGCAACAGCGCCAGCTCGGTGGGCATGCCGCGGCGCTCCACCTCGTTCATGATGTGAAACAGATATTTTCTACTGCGGTCCAGCGTGCGGCGGAAGTATTCCGGCTTGCTGGCATAAAAGCGTTCCTGGCGGCGTACGATGTCCGCGTTCACTTCCGGCAGTTGGAAGCCTTCGCGCGCGCGCTCCCAGACGTTGTCGCCGTTGCGAAGCAGGCTGGAGTTCAGCAGCATCATGTCCAGGCCGGCGGCCAGGCCCTCGTCCACGCCGACGGATTGGCGAAACGCCCCGTCCGCATGCGCGGCGGAGGCAAATAAAAAAACAAATGACAGCGAAAGTGCCAACGGGGTGAAGCGATTCATTTGGCGGGCCCGGAATTCTGATTTCGGCTGATGCTAAACAGCCAACATAGGGGTGTCAACCAAAAAACCAAATAACTTCATGTGCTTTGCTGACATATAGGCCATACAGACTGTCCTGTGCCAGTTATTTTTAACAGTGGCGATCAGGATTCAGTTCCTTGTCATGGTTTCAGCGCTTGTTCACGGCCCGCTGAGCGCCGGCGATGTGGCCTTGAAAACCCCTTTGAAACACTGATGGACAGCGACGTGCTTTCCGTTTTCTCAGTCGTTTTCGCCTTGTTTCGCCTTAACTCGCGAGATCGTGAACAAATCCCTCAGAAGCGATTTTTCCACTCGCGCAACGCGGCAAAGACTTCGACAACATCATTAAGAGCTTGGCCGCTCCAGTGCACGACGGACTGACGCACCGCCGGCTCATGCGCTCTCAGGAAAGGGTTGCTGGCGCGCTCCAGGCTGATGGTGGAGGGTAGGGTGGGCTGGTTCTGTTCGCGCAATTTCAGGTCCCGGCTCATGCGGATAGCCAACACCGGGTTGCCGGGCTCCACCGTCAGCGCAAAGCGTAGATTCGCCACGGTGTACTCATGAGCCGGGTAGACCTTGGTGGCGTTCGGTAGCGCGGCCAGTTTGGTCAGCGAATCGTGCATTTGCCGCGGCGTGCCTTCGAACAGCCGACCACAGCCCGCGCCGAACAGGGTGTCGCCGCAAAACAGCGCGTCGTCGATCACGTAGGCCAGGTGGTTCAGCGTGTGGCCCGGAACTTCCAGCACCGCGGCCGCGCCGAAGGAGAGTTCGACGCGAGCCCCGTCCATCACCGGGCGGGAGACCAAGGCGATGTCGGCCGGGCCGTAGACGGCGGCGTCCCGCCAGCGCGAGGACAGCTCGGCCACGCCGCCGATATGGTCGGCGTGGTGGTGGGTGATCAGGATGGCTTCCAGCTGAAGCCCTTCCCGCTCAAGGAAGGCGAAGACCGGCGCGGCCTCGCCCGGGTCCACCACGACAGCGCGGCCGCTGTGATGCAAAACCCAGATATAATTGTCACTGAAGGCCCCTACCGGGCTGACGGTGAATTTGGCTGGCATAAGGCTTCTCTCAATGAAGAATTCGTTTAGCGACTGGCTGAGCTCCAGCGAATTGGGATGTTATCTGCTGGAGCGGGAGCAGGCTTATTTCGATCGCGCCGTCGCCGACGTGTTCGGCTTTCATGCGGTGCAGCTGGGGTTGCCGGAAGTCGACTTCCTGCGCGCCAACCGCATTCCCTGGCAGTGCCGCGTCGCGGATTCCGGGCCGGCGCAGATCCTGTGCGATCCGGAGCAACTGCCGTTCGAGAGTCGCAGCCTGGACCTGTTGGTGATGCCGCATGTGCTGGATTTTACCACTGTGCCGCATCAGGTACTGCGGGAAGCCGAGCGCGTGTTGATGCCGGAGGGCCGGTTGATCCTCACCGGCTTCAATCCGGTGTCGTTGTGGGGTGTGCGCAGGCTGATCCAGGGGCGCGAAAACTCGCCGTGGAGCGGCAACTTTCTGTCGCTGGTGCGCATCAAGGACTGGCTGACCCTGTTGGAGCTGGAGCCCGCGAGCGGCGGCTTCATGGGCTACGCGCCGCCGTTTTCCCGTTGCGACTGGGTGCAACGCTTCCGCTTCATGGAGCGGGCCGGGGACCGCTGGTGGCCGCTGGCCGCCGGCGTGTACGGCATTGAGGCGATCAAACGCCAGCGCGGCATGCGTTTGATCCTGCCCAATTGGAAGCAGGCCAAGGCCAAAACCGGTCTGGCGGTGGCCGCCGGCAACGAGCGCCATCACAGCCACAGGGAACCATGAGACAACACAGCAAGCGGGGCGCAAGCCCCGGCAATGACGAGACAGCATGACGACTGAAGACAAGGTAGAGATGTATACCGACGGCGCCTGCAAGGGCAATCCGGGGCCGGGCGGATGGGGCGCTTTGCTGCGCTTCAAGGGCAAGGAAAAGGAAGTGTGCGGCGGCGAGGCGAACACCACCAACAACCGAATGGAGTTACTGGCCGTGATCAAGGGCCTGGCCACTTTGAACCGGCCCTGCCAGGTGGTGGTGTACACCGACTCCCAATATGTGCAAAAAGGCATTTCCGAGTGGATTCACGGCTGGAAAGCGCGGGGCTGGAAGACCGCGGCCAAGGAGCCGGTGAAGAACGCCGATCTGTGGCAGCAATTGGACGCCGAACGCAACCGCCACCTGCACGTGGAGTGGCGCTGGGTTAAAGGCCACGCCGGCCATGAATTCAACGAACGGGCCGATCAGTTGGCCAACCGCGGCGTAGAGCTGGCCTGACCCGGCCGCGCCCGCCCTTATTCAGGATTCAGAGCGGCGCCGCCGGCTGCGGCCGCCGCCAGGATAGCGCATGAGACAAATCATTCTCGATACCGAAACCACCGGTCTCGAACACGCCCAAGGCCATCGCATCATCGAATTCGCCGGCCTGGAAATGATCAACCGCAAGCTCACCGGCAAGCATCTGCATCTTTACATCCATCCGGAGCGCGACATCGATCCGGACGCCCAGCGCGTGCACGGCATCTCTCTAGAGTTTCTGGAAGGCAAACCCAAGTTCCGCGAGGTGGCCGAGGAAATGGCCGACTTCCTGCGCGACGCGGAGCTGATCATCCACAACGCGCCGTTTGACGTTGGCTTTCTCAACGCCGAATTCGAAAGAGTGGGCCTGCCGTCCATCAAGAACCTGTGCGCCAATGTGATTGACACCCTGCGCGAGGCGCGCGAC
The DNA here is from genome assembly GCF_002081825.1 of Chromobacterium haemolyticum. Lineage (GTDB taxonomy): Bacteria > Pseudomonadota > Gammaproteobacteria > Burkholderiales > Chromobacteriaceae > Chromobacterium > Chromobacterium fluminis. The sequence goes on from NZ_MUKU01000041.1 coordinate 40,351, forward strand.
CAGTTCCCCGGCAAGCGCAATAGCCTGGACGCCTTGTGCGACCGCTTCGAGATCGACCGCTCCAACCGCACCTTGCACGGCGCGCTGGTGGACTGCGAACTGCTGTCCGAAGTCTATCTATGGATGACCCGCGGCCAGGAAAGCCTGGTGATGGACATCGACGTCGATCTGCCAGGCGGCCAGCACGGCGCGATGGATTTCGAGCGCAAGCCGTTGATCGTCAAGCGCGCCAACGAGCAGGAACTGGCGGATCATCAAACCTATTTGAACGATCTGGACAAATCGGTGAAGGGAACCTGCCTGTGGCGCAGTCTGGAGACGCCGGTCGGAGAGGGCGCGTGAGCCGCTATCTGGCGCTGGTGCCGGCCGCCGGCCACGGCAGCCGCTTCGGCGCGCCCAGTCCCAAGCAATACCTGCAGCTGAACGGCAAGCCGCTGATGTGGCATACCCTGCAGGCCCTGGCCGCGGTGCCCGCCGTCGAGGCGGTGGCGGTGGTGATTTCCCCCTGCGACGAGTGGTTCGACGATTTCGACTGGGACATTCCCAAGCTGCAAGTGCTGCGCGTGGGCGGCGTCAGCCGCGCCGAAAGCGTGCGCAACGGCCTGGAGGCGCTGGACTGCGAGGCCGACGACTGGATCCTTGTGCACGACGCCGCGCGCTGCTGCCTGACCGCGGACGCGGTGGAGCGGCTGCTGGCCGAGGTGGGCGACGATCCGGTGGGCGGCTTGCTGGCCCTGCCGGTGCCGGACACCGTCAAGCGCGCCGACGTCGAACAGCGCGTGGCGGTCACCGTTTCGCGCGCCGGCCTGTGGCTGGCGCAAACCCCGCAGATGTTCCGCCACGGCAAATTGCGGGAGGCCCTGCAAGGCGGCGACTTGGCGGATGTGACCGACGAAGCCTCCGCGATAGAGCGCTGCGGCGGCAAGCCGCGGCTGGTGGAGGGCGACGCCCAGAATTTCAAAGTGACTTATCCGCGCGATCTGGCCTTGGCGCGCGCGGTGCTGTCGGCAAGAAAGGATTGATATGTTTCGAGTGGGACAGGGCTACGACGTGCATCAGCTGGTGGCCGGCCGGCCGTTGATCCTGGGCGGCGTGCGTATTCCGCACGACAAGGGCTTGTTGGGCCACTCCGACGCCGACGCCTTGCTGCACGCGATTACCGACGCGCTGCTGGGCGCGGCGGCGCTGGGCGATATCGGCCGTCACTTTCCGGACACCGATCCCGAGTTCAAGGGCGCCGACAGCCGCGCGCTGCTGCGCGAAGCGGCCAAGCGCGTGCGCGCCGCCGGCTGGCGACCGGTGAACGTGGACAGCACGCTGATTGCGCAGCAGCCCAAGCTGGCTCCGCACATCGACGCGATGCGCGCGGCCATCGCCGAAGACCTCGGCCTGGACTTCGGCGCGGTCAACGTCAAGGGCAAAACCAACGAGAAGCTGGGTTATTTGGGGCGTTGCGAGGCGATAGAGGCGCAAGCCGTCTGCCTGCTGACGTCCGTGTAAAACTGCGCCGCGCTTCGCGGTTTGCGGCTCGCAATTGATGACAGGTGTCTGGCGGATCGCCCCGTGCCATAATCCGCCCGGCGCAACACCATCCAAACACAGGAGGCATTACCATGTTGACTCAGGACCAACTGAAGCTTGCCGTGGCCAAGAAGGCCATTGAATTCGTGCCGGACGACAGCATCGTCGGCGTGGGCACCGGCAGCACCGTCAATCTGTTCATCGAAGAACTGGCCGCGATCAAGGGCCGCATCCGCGGCGCGGTGTCCAGCTCCGACGCCTCCACCGCCCGTCTCAAAGCCCACCACATCCCGGTGTTCGACCTGAACGAAGTGGACGCTTTGCCGGTATACATCGACGGCGCCGATGAAATCAACCACCACCTGCACATGATCAAGGGAGGCGGCGCCGCGCTGACCCGCGAGAAGATCGTCGCCAGCGTGGCCGAGCAGTTCATCTGCATCGCCGACGAAACCAAATACGTCGCCATGTTGGGCGGCTTCCCGCTGCCCATCGAAGTCATCCCGATGGCGCGCAGCTATGTGGCGCGCGAACTGGTCAAGCTCGGCGGCCACCCGGAGCTGCGCCAGGGCGTGACCACCGACAACGGCAATGTGATTCTGGACGTGCACGGCTTGAAGATTCAGAAGCCGGTGGAACTGGAAGAAATCATCAACCACCTGGCCGGCGTGGTTACCTGCGGCCTGTTCGCGCGCCGTCGCGCCGATGTGCTGGTGTTGGGTCGTCAGAGCGGCGTCGAAGAAATCCGTTAACGGCCAGCTCAAAGTCCTGACGGCGCGTACCTGCCTCTGAACAGGCTTGTGCCGCCCGGACGCGGGCAGATGAATTGTCACATCGTCGTCATCTGTCCGCATTAACATAGCGTTTTTTGACAGGTTTTGGTTTGGGGCAGACATGGCAGAGCATATTTCCAAACAGTTCGATATGGAGCTGGAAACCATCCGCACCCGCGTCCTGCAGATGGGCGGACTGGTGGAGCAGCAGATTTTGTCCGCGATGGAAGCCCTGCTGGCAGGCGACATTGACAAGCTGGACAAGGTGATTGCCGAAGACGCGCTGGTCAACGCGATGGAAGTCACCATCGACGACGACTGCCTGCACATCATCGCCCGCCGTCAGCCGGCCGCCAGCGATCTGCGCATCGTGTTCACCGTGATCAAGGTGATCACGGATCTGGAGCGCATCGGCGACGAAGCCAAGAAGATTGCGCGCATGGGCAAGACCATCTATCAGTCGGAGCGCTATCAGGTGCCGCGCTTCCGCGAAATCGAGAAAATGGCGGACTCGGCGCTGGGCATGTTGCGCCGCGCGCTGGACGCCTTCGCCCGCCTGGACACCAGCGCCGCCTTGGAACTGGCCGAGGCCGACCAGGAGCTGGACGAGGATTTCGCCGCGGAGCTGCGCCAGCTGATCACCTTCATGATGGAAGACCCGCGCACCATCAGCATGTCCATCGACACCCTGTTCATCTCCAAGGCGATAGAGCGCATCGGCGATCACGCCACCAATATTTCCGAATATGTGGTCTACCTGGTCAAGGGCAAGGACATCCGTCACACCACGCTGGAAACCAAGAAGCGAGAAACCCTGGGCTGAGCCCGGCAGCGCTGGCCACGGCGACTTGACATGACGGTTTGCCTAAAATGGCGGTAACATTCGGTGTTGCCGCCATTGTTGCGTCCGGCGTCCGTGCCAGTCCCCCGGCGATCCAACCTGATGATGAATCCCCCCGTTTCCGCCGGCGCAGCCGCGCGGGCGCGGGCCTTGATAAAGAGAGAAGGGGTGTCTTTGACACTGACCACGCCCCCAAACAACGTGCTCGCCACCATCGATATGGGCTCCAACAGCTTCCGCCTGCAAGTGTCGCGGGTGGTGGACGACCAGCTGTACGCGCTGGACGTGATGAAGGAGACCGTGCGCTTGGGCGCGGGCCTGACCGCCGACAAACAGCTGGACCAAGAAACCCAGGACAAGGCGCTGGCCTGCCTCGCCCGCTTTGGCGAGCGTCTGCGCGGCTTCACCCCGGCCCAAGTGCGCGCGGTGGGCACCAACACCCTGCGCGTGGCCAAGAACGCGGCGGATTTCATCGCCAAGGCCGAGCCGCTGCTGGGTTTCCCCATTGAAGTGATCGCCGGCCGCGAAGAAGCGCGGCTGATCTATCTGGGCGCCGCCCATTCGCTGCCGGACACTAAGGAGCGGCGCATGGTGGTGGACATCGGCGGCGGATCCACCGAGTTCATCATCGGCAGCCATTACAAGGCTTTGGTCACGGAAAGCCTGCCCTTGGGCTGCGTTAGCTACACATTGCGTTATTTCGGCAACGGCAAGCTGACTCAGGCCAATTTCCAGGATGCGATTCTGGCCGCGCGCAATGAGATCCAGCGCATCGCCCATCAATACCAGCGCGAGGAATGGCAGTTGGCGGTGGGCACCTCCGGTACCGCGCGTTCCTTGCGCGACGTGCTGGAAATCAACGACTGGAGCACGGCCGACATCACCCTGTCCGGCATGGAAAAGCTCAAGGCGCAGCTGATCCGCCAGGGCAGCATAGACGCCATCGACGTCAACGGCCTCAAGGCCGACCGCGCGCCGGTGCTGGCAGGTGGCCTCGCCATCATGATCGCGGTGTTTCAGGAGTTGGCCATCGACAAGATGACGGTGGCCGAAGGCGCTCTGCGCGACGGCGTGCTATACGATCTATTAGGCCGCCAGCGTGAAAAGGACATGCGCGATACCACCGTCACCCAATTCAAACGCCGCTACCATGTGGACACCGGCCAGGCCGAGCGTGTCACCACGCTGGCCGAGCGTCTGTACCGGATGGTGGCCGGCGAAGATGTGGACCAGGCCATGCTCAAGCGCCTGCTGTGGGCCGCCAAGCTGCACGAGATCGGACTGACCATCTCGCACACCGCTTATCACAAGCACTCTTCCTACATCCTGCAGCACGCCGACATGCCCGGCTTCTCCAAGCGTGAGCAGGCCACGCTGGCCGCCATCGTGCTGGGCCACCGCGGCGACATGGGCAAGATGCGGCAATACATGGAAGACTCCAGCCTGTGGCAGGCGGTGGTGTCGCTGCGGCTGGCGGTTTTGTTCCATCGCAGCCGCAACAGCATTGCACTGCCGGAAATGCTGGACCTGCGCCAGCACGCCACCGGCTTTGCGCTGACCCTGAACAAGGTCTGGCTGAAAGGCAGCCCGCTGACCGCCAGCGGCTTCAAACAGGAGATTGGCCAGTGGAAGAACGTCGGCTTCGTGCTAGATATCGTGCAAGTGTGACCCGCCCATGCGCCATGCCACGCTGAAAAAACGCATTCCCACGCTGGGCGAAGCGCCCGGCACCCTGCTGTCGGTGGGAGAGGCGAAATTGCCGGAAGCCTCGATCTCGCTGTTCGAATACGGCCCGGAGCAATTGCAGGAAACCGTGTTCCAGACCGTGTCGGAAGGTTTGGCCCACCAGCCCGGCAGCGGCGTGCTGTGGCTCAACGTCTACGGCCTGCACCAGCCCGAGGTGATGCGTGCCATCGGTCAGCGCTTTGGCCTGCACTCCTTGGTACTGGAAGACATCATGAACGCGCGGCAAAGGCCCAAAGTGGAGGACTACGGCGATTACCTGTTCGTCGCCAGCCGGGTGTTCGACTATCACCAGCACAGTGAAAACGGAGCGGGCCGGCTGTTGTCCGATCAGATCTACTTGGTCATCGGCCGTCGCTTTGTCCTGAGTTTCCAGGAGCGCCCCACCGGCGTGTTCGAGGAAGTGCGGGAACGGCTGCGCCGCGGACGCGGCCTGCTGCGTCACAAGGAGGCGGACTACCTGGGCTATTCCTTGCTGGACGCGATGATAGACGACTATTTCGGCGTGCTCACCGAGTTCAACGAAAGAGTGGAACGTATGGACAGCATGCTGCTGCGCGGCCGCGACCAGGGCGTGTTGATGCAGATCCAGCGGCTGAAGCGGGATTGTCTGAAGCTTCGCCGCGCACTGATGCCGATGCGGGAAATGCTGATCTCGCTGAACCGCGGCGAACACGGCTTCTTCAAGCCGGAAACTCTGGTCTATCTGCGCGACGCCTACGATCACACCATGCACGTGATCGAATCCCTGGAAATGTCGCGCGAGATGGTGGGCGATATGTTGGACCTTTACCTGTCCACTCAATCTCACCGCCTCAACCTGCAAATGCGGGTGCTTACCGTGTTGACCATGATCTTCATGCCGCTGACGCTGATCGCCGGCATCTACGGCATGAATTTCGAATACATGCCGGAGCTGAAATGGCACTACGGCTACCACCTGGTGCTGGTGGCGATGCTGGGCATCGCCAGCGGGCTGGGGTGGCTGTTCTGGAAGCGACGCTGGCTTTAAGAGCCAGGTCAAAGTCCGCTGCGTGTCGGCAATATGGCGTTGAAACCGGCTTCGAAATGCTCATATACCGTGTGTACACTCCTCTTTCTCTGCCGTGTTTGTTTTGTCTCGCTCTTGCTCGCGAGACTTCGAACAGGCTCTAGAGAGTTGCCGCGCGTTGGTAGAAACACTGTGCGATGAGTGCCTGCGTCAGAGTTCCATGTTCCGTGCGCACGGTGTTTTCTGTCGCAACGCTCCGAGCTTGTAGCATGGATGATGAACGCGGGCCTATAAGTTTTGCCGGCAGCCAACAAGCCGCAGGGGTAGTCCTGCCTCCCGTTGCCCTTTTCCCTTCCTGAAAACCTCATTTCCTCGGTTTCGAGACCTCCGGCCGATCTGCTGCGCGTCGTGAGACGTCGCATAGTGGTTCCGCTTTCTCTGTGGTCTCCCTGATCTCGCCTTAGAGCCTGTTCACGATCTTTTCGTCCTGAGATAATTGCCGAATGCGAAGAAGCCATTATCCAAGCGACGTAAGTCGTGAACAGTTCGAACAGATCAGACCGCTATTGGAAAGCCTGCGCAAGAA
>NZ_MUKU01000042.1 GCF_002081825.1 Chromobacterium haemolyticum
TTCGGCCTGCTTGAGAAAGCCAATGATCTGTTCTTCGGTGAATCTGCTCTTCTTCATGTCCGTCATTCTCCTTCAGTGACGGACTTCTCTCTACTTTTGATTGGTAAGGCCTAAGGGGAGCAGATCACCTGAGGTAAGCCCTAAATGGCGACAGTAGAAGGCACGGTTGCAGAATGTTCATATACCGCATGAGCATTCTGTTTTTCGGAGCTTCCTTCCTGATCCGGCCTTTGCGCTAGATGTTTAAACCGATCCAGAGTGATGAGGAGGAAAGATATGAAAATAAACAAGTGGAGTTTTATAGTGTTGGCGCTGCTGAGTGTCGGTGTTAAGGCCGAGGAGCGGCCGTGTGTATTGACATTGAGCACACCCCATTTGGACTATGGCGTGGTGCCCTTGGCCGCTCTGCGCGAAGGTTTCAACCAGGGAACGCCGGGGGGCGGACTAGAGGCGCGGATTTTGAGTTTGCAAGCCGTTTGCGAGCAACCCAAGTCGCTGGCTCTGCGTTTCAATGGCCCGGCGGCGGATGCGGCATCCTACCGTTTCGGGCCTCAGGGCGCGGCGCGCCTGATCTTGCGCGCGGCGACGTTGGATGGTCGTGACGCCTACTTCCGCGTGGAGGGGGAAAACGACGGCGAGCGGCGACGCTCGACCCCGCTGCGTCCCGGCCAGCTGGTGCGGGTCTACCCGGACAGCGGCAGCGGGGCGGGCCAGGCATTGCAGTTGGAATTGGAGGTTCAGCCGGCATTGCCGGCCGGTGCCGCACATTCCCGGGAGCGGGAGCGCTGGCGGATGGATGGGGTGTTCGAGTTGCAGGCCACGGTCCCCGGCGTTTGACGCGTCGGCTTCCGCCCGCCGTTTGGCGGCCAGAACCGCAGGTGCATGACGGTATGCTTGGCGGCGCCCATTGGGCAGAGTCCGGCTCAAAGACTCGCGAGCCGGTGCGAGACATTGAACCGGTGCGCGGACCATAGGGACTTCAGCGGAATAATCCGGTCTCCAGGCAGAGTGTTATCAACTCCTGATCACTGCGGGCTCCCAGTTTTCGCATGCCGGAAACTTTTTGCGCGCTGATGGTTTTTTCACTCCGGCTTAGCATTCTCGCTATTTCATTTAACGACATGCCGGTCACGAAGTGACGTAAAACTTCAAATTCCCTGGCGGATAATTTTTCCACCTTGCTGCCTATTGTATCCTCGGCAATATTTCCCCTATTGGGAAGGGGAAGAGCCGATCCTCTATTCACCACTTGTTCCAGCGTGTGGCGTAGTTCTGATAGTGGCTGGCTTTTCAGAACCACCGCCGTCACGCCCAAGTCTTGCAGGCTTGAAACGATCAAGTGGTTGGAAACCATTGTATAAATGATAAGCCTTATATTGGTGAAATGTCGGAGTAGGTATTCTACCAACTTCATGCCGTCGCCATAGTTGGTGTCGCCGGGCATGCTGTAATCGGCGATGACGATATGAGGCAGTTCATTCCGTTGTCGCAAGTTAATCAGTGTCTCAACTAATTCAGTGGAGTTGTGCGCTTCTCCCACCACTTCCAACAGGGTATTGCGCTCTACTTCTTCACGAATGCCCATCAGAACGATAGGATGATCATCGGCTATCAATACTTTTATTTTGCTCATGGTGTTTCCAGTAAATTTGATTCCAATGCCTATCTCTTAATAAATAAGCTGGGCCTTTAAATCATTGAAGTTTTTCTTGTCATCTGGTTTAAGAAGCCGTTAGTTGTTGCAAAGCAGTTTTCAAACGGTTTTGAAACTGCTCCAACTTGGCGATGTTCTCGTCATTCAATTCATACAACTCCGCGAGTTGTGCTTCCAATGCCTGGCCGGCGCTCATTAGCGTTTGCGCGTTGACTACAGCCAGGGCGCCATTAATGCGATGCAATATGCTGGCTACTTTATGTGGTTTTTTGGACATTGAAGCCGTGTATAGCACGCCTAGGTCTGTGTGCATGGTGCGCAAAAATAGCTCGCGCATGGCCATTGGCACCCTCAAGCCATCTGGGCTGGGGATGGTTTGCGCAGAGAGGGAGGCGGGCTTTTCTGAAGCTCTTTGGCTTAGCCGCGTTAATACGGTGCGCAAGCCGTGTAAATTGATGGGCTTAACCAACCAGGCATCCATGCCCGCGCGCAGACATGCTTCCTCCTCAACCCGCATGGCATTCGCGGTGACGCCGACGATGGGAATGACCACGCCTTGGCCCCGGAGAGCTATGGCCAGCTCGTATCCATTCATCAGCGGCATGTTGACATCGGTCATCACTAGATCATACGGACGCATATTCCAGTGCTTCAAGGCTTCCTGGCCATTGCCCACGACACAGGCGCGGCAACCCAGCAACTCCAGCTGCTCTTTCAAGATGAGTTGGTTGATTGGGTTGTCCTCGGCGACTAGGACGTTCAATCCTAGTGCGGCAGTATCGCTGACAGATTCCGGCTGGGCCTCGCCGGGTAGGCCGTGTTTTGCCAGCCATACCGCTTGCAGGATGCCGTTGAGATGATGAATGTTCACCAACCAGCTATCGCTTTGCAGTTGCGCCTGTAGCGGTCCTTCCGGAGTGGCGATGACGCGCGTGCTCAGTGGGTTGTTAGGCCATTCATCCGCGGGGTCCAGATCCAATAGAATCAATCCGGAATCTTCCGGCACAGGCTCCATCGGATCCAGCCAACGAGTGCTGGCGCCCTGTCGGGTCAGCCAGCGTATCAGGCTTTCTCCTTGCTCTTTTAGATGAGCGCGCAGCAACACGGTAGTCTGGTTCAGGGGATAGTCCGTAAGCGTGAGGGCCGGCGCTTGTTGCTCCAGTTCCAAGGACAGGGTGAAGCTGCTGCCCAGCCCCAGATCGCTGACGACTCGAAGGGAGCCCCCCATCAATTGACTGAGTTGCCGGCAGATCGATAAGCCTAGTCCTGTTCCTGCAATTAAACCAGGCAGGGCTTGAGCTTGATAGAAGGGCTCAAACAGCCGGGTTTGTTGTTCCTGAGTGATGCCTATGCCGGTGTCGGTCACTTGCCAGGCTAAATTGACGCGGCCGTTTGGCAAGGGGATGGCTTTCAGGCGTAATACAATCCAGCCGGATTCGGTGAATTTGATGCTGTTGCTGAGCAGGTTATTTAAAATCTGGCGAATGCGCGTGGCATCCCCTAATGCTAGCTCCGGGGTATTCTCATCAAGATTGGCATACAACCGTAGTCTTTTGTTTTCAGCCATGGCGGCAAAAGCGCGCACAACCTCCTCGGAAAGGCCAAGCGGGGAGAATGATTGCGACTCCAGCGCCATTTGCCCGGACTCAATCTTGGAAACATCCAATACATTGCTGATCAATTGCAACAACAGAGAAGACGAGTCTTGCATGGTGCTCAAGTAAGCGCGCTGGCGCGGGCTTAGGGGGGTCATGTCAAGGATTTCTATCGTGCCCAGCAGGCCGTAAAGCGGGGTGCGAATTTCATGACTGATGGTAGTCAGGAAATGGGTTTTGGCTTCATTCGAGCTATCCGATGCCCGCTTTGCCGCCTCCAGCGCCATTGAGCTGGCTTTGTAATGAGAAATATCGCTAAAGGAGCATAATATGACGTTCTTGCCGCGGTGACGGGCAGGAGCAAAGCTGGCTTGCAGATAGCGCTCTCCAATGCGAAGACAAGCGGTGCGGTTAGAGACATCTTTTCCGTCTATTACTTCGCCCCAGAATGCGATTAGTTGCGGGTAATCTCGTTCTCGATCGAACCATTCCAACGCTAGCGGATTAACCACCAAGGGTTGGAGGAGAGGCAATTCCAGAACAAACAAGGCGGTTGGCGTGGTTTGTGTTACCACGCGATTGAAGGCTTCGCTTTCCAGCACGGCTTGGTGCGAGGCTTGTGCCGGCGCCAATACTCGAAGCCGATACCAGCGTACCGCCAGTACGCCGCTCAAAGCCAGCAATAGCACGCTGATCATAAAGACTTGGGCATGCCAGTTTGCCAGGGCGAGCAAACGGTTGTATTGCACTCGATATACCGCGGACCAGTTCGGTTTGATTTTGGCCGGAAAATAAAGCAGCAGGCCATCTTGGCTAAAATTCAGGCCCGCTTTTAAGGTCGGCAGTGAGTAGGTTTCGCCCAGCAGTACCCGTCCGTCGGGCGCAATCAGACTGATATCGTCAAATACCCGACGCTTGTTGGTGCCGCCCCAGCAAACATTTCGGATCTCCAGCGTTGAAACCGCCATAATTTGGGAACGACTGCCTTTTTTCCAAAACTTTTCGCTGATATAGGCCGGGATATAGGCAAGGAGAGTATTTGGATCAAGGCCTTGGGCGCTTTTCCAGCTTATCCACTTTACCTTGGTTGTGTCATGCCGCTGTTGCAGTAAAAACTGGCGGATGGCGGAGGTGATCGTTGGGAAATTGGTGTGCGTCAGCGCCATTTCTGTTGCGGTATTGTCTACCGTCGGCACCGCCAGGCTGGTTGCTTCATCCAAGGCCAATAGAAAGCTTTGGGGGGCGTCGGTTTTGGCCAGCGACCAGTAAGTGCTGTAGTAATCCGCGCTTAAGGCTCCTAAGGCATACAGGCTGTTTGGAGGCTCTGGCCACTGATCTACGCGGTAGCCCAGAGTAAACGGCATTGAATACGGAGAGCTACGCCCCTCCACCATCAGGTAATCGCCAGTCTGCGCAATAGGGGTGTGTGTCGTTTCCAACAGTTTACCCAGCCGTTTGCCCATGATGTCGGAGTTGCGCCGCGCGCCGCGGCTAAGAAAGGCTTCATGCTCTCGAATGCCGTTGGTGACGCATGCGAAGTGCACCTGAGCCATATTCTGTTTTTCATCCAGCAGTAAGGTCGCGGCCCAGTAGCTGGCGGTTAAGGCGAGCAGAACCAAGGACAGGACCAAGATCAGACTGACATTGAGTCGTAAGGATGTTCTGATCAATTTACCGATGGATTGCGTATTATTTTCCATGACTCCGTTTCATTGACACATCTTGCGCGGGTCTATGCTTGGATCGGCATTGTTTCATGAAACAGCCTGTGGCTGCCCGGTTTGATTTATGGCTTGAAGCATCATTGTGCAGGCTGGGTCGACGCTCAGACAACGCCACTGGAAGAGATATAGCCTGGGGAGGAAAGTTCGTCATACTTCCTCCTCTGCTTCAATGAGCTTAAGCATCGGAACAGGTTGGACAGACTGACGGGCTTGATGATCACCGCGGCCATTCCAGCCTCGCGCGCAAGTTGAGCTTCTTCTTTTAAAGTGCTGGCCGTCGTTCCCACGACCAAAAAGCCAGGCGCTTGTAGGTGGATTCTGCGCGCCAGCTCCCGGCCGTCCATCCGCGGCATGCTGATGTCCGTCAGCACCAGATCAAATTCGTGGAGATTCCATTGCTGCAGCGCTTCCTGGCCATTGGCGGCCAACTGCACGCGGCAGCCCAAGGTTTCCAGTTGTTCCTTTAAAACCATACGATTAATGTCGTTGTCTTCCACCGCCAAGACTCTGAGATTCAAGCTGCCCAGTGTGGAGGCACCGGCCCCTGTCGCAGAGGCCGGGGCGAGCCCCAGCGTGGAAAGCATGGTATCCAAGATCACTGTCGGAGCGTATAAGGAGACCCATTCGGCGCTAGAGCGCGACGATTCGTCGCCATGCGATATCCGCACGCCGGGCCAGTTGGCTCGCCGATGCGGATCGATGTCCAAGCGCACTTCCAAGCATAGCTTGTCTCGCGGCAAGTCTTCCCTTGCGCGGGCCAGCGCTCTGCCGCCGAGGAAGTTCAACCAGTCGCACAGGCTATCGGCCAGTTCTCGCACTGGCGCGCTGACGTAGATGGCTTGCTGAGTCAGAGGCCGTTGTCGTGAAGGGCTGTCCGCTAGCGGTTTCAGCGGCAACCACAGAGTGAAACTGCTGCCCAGGCCCGGTTCGCTCACCACGGTGATGTCGCCCCCCATCAGAGTGGCGAGTTGCTGACAGATCGGCAGGCCCAGGCCGGTGCCGCTCGCCCTGCGGCGACCCTCGCCTACCTGGAAAAACAACTTGAACAAAGAAGCTTGATCCTCGGCGGCAATGCCGATGCCGGTATCCGCGATCTGGATGGAGGCCCGGATACTGCCGTTGTCTCCATTGACCAAGCCGCAGCGCATGACGATACGGCCGTTGTCGGTGAACTTCACCGCATTGCTGAGGAGATTGCTCAGAATCTGTCGTACTTTGCGCGGGTCGCCCCGTAAAGGCAGGCTCAAGCGCGGGTCGACACAAGCGTAGATCAATACGCCCTTGTTCAGAGCGGAGGCGGCGTAGCCGTGCACTACCTCATGCGCCAGCTCAAACAGATTGAAAGCTTCCATCTCCAGCCGCAATTGACCCGCTTCTATCCTGGAAAGGTCCAGAACGTCATTGATGAGTCCCAACAGCGTGGTGGAGGAGCTTTGGATCGCCTGCACATAGCCTTGCTGTTGCGGATCCAGGCGGGTGTGTTTGAAGAGCTCCAGATTGCCGAACACGCCGTATAGAGGGGTGCGGATTTCGTGACTCATCGTGGCGATGAACGCGGTCTTGGCGGCATTGGCGGCATCGGCTAATTGTTTGGCGTGCTCCAGCGCCAGTTCGGCCTGCTTGCGCAAGCTGATATCGCTCAGCGCGCACAGCAGCACTTCCTCTCCTCGGTAGCGAGTGGGCACGAGGCTGGCGAATAAATGGCGGCCGTCGAGGGTGGCCAGCTCTTCGCTGACAACGCCGACTTGTTGCAGGCGCGCCCGCAGAAAGACGCGCTCCACCCACTCCGTCGACCTCCAATCCGGATTAATCGCGGGAAGCCAGTCGCGAGCTAACTGGTTTTCCAGGACGGCCTGGCCATTGCGCCTTCGCAGCGCGCAAAGCGCCACAGGAGCCGCGTTGAATACCGAGCGCAGAAAAGCCTCCGCTTCCGCATGCTGCTGCAGCCGCTGCAGAGCGGGTCGCACAAACCTGTTCAGCACGCATAGGCTGCCCAAGGCGAGTCCGGTGATAACGCAGCTTAAGATGGCCAGACACTTTATCAAGGCATGGCGCATATCGTTGAGGAGAGCCGATTCCGGATAGCGATAGGACAGCATCCAGTCAGGCCCAAGCGGGAATCGGGTTTGAACGCTGGGCACAATAGGCAAGGCGTTGGACAGCCGTTGCCACATGTCCTGCGCCCGCCCTGAAGAGGTGGCGGCCGAAGCGGCCACCTCGTGCTCATTGGCATCCAGCATGGTGAACTCATAGCCGGCAAAGGGCTGCTGGCTGGCCAGAACGTCTCGTCCCAGGAATTCCAAAGCAAGCCAGGCTTGTTCTCCGCTGTCCAGCGAAGAGGGGGAGATGAAAGGCCGCGCCATGTAAATGCGGCGCTGAGGATCTTTGGGATCGAACAGCCACACCGTCGTGCTTTGGTACAGCGGCGTCGGATTATCGCTTAACTGCCGAAGTACGGCGTCCGGCGTCTCCCCCGCGATTGGGAAGCCGCTTTCCAGCCTGCGCACGGCCAATTGATCCTTGTCTTGCAACAACAACAAGAGGTTGACGCCCAAGTTAGCCGCTTGGAGCTGATCGTTTAAGGACAAGATCAAGCCGGGCGGAGACGGAGGCTCGCCTATTCGGTTGGGGTGGTCCAATGAACTTGGGGGCCGGTCTAAACCGGATGCGGCGGGCTTGTCCAGGTTTTTTAGGAATTCCACGCGGCGATTGAAAAAAGCCTTTGCGGCGTAAGCCGCTTCATTCATGGATAGACGTTGGGCCGCGACATGGCTATTCAGTTGGATATTCAGGAAAATAGCCAAAATGCATATAGTGCATAAAAGCAACGCCCCAGCCAATAGCCACACAATACTGGCGGCCGCAGACAGCCGCAATGGCCAGGGTCTAAGCACTAAGCACTTGATATCCATCGGAATAGCGTAAGTGCGTATGCTGCTGGGAAATATAAGTAATTTCTGAAAGCAATAATATTTTTCAAGTACGAAGCATCAATAGTCTGGCCTGCAAGGCGTATGTCATTTTTATGCATGGTTTCATGATGAAATTTATATTGCCGTGCCAGCTGGGCTCATTGGTTGACCCCTAGTAGAAAATTGCTGTCCAGTTGGGTTGGCCTGGTCGCTATGTCCGGACTGTCATATAGAACCAAGGTTTTGGTTGCTTATGGGTTCGCCTGTCGACGTTGAGAGCTTGTTTTAAGAGGTTGGCGCGCTATCTCTATCGGAGTCAAAGTAAATAGAGAGTCTCGATAGAAACGGGTCAAGGCCGGCCGGGCATGCGTTTGGGAAGGCGCCAAGGCGTTTGAATAAATTTAAACTATAAATCAATGCGGCAAGCGGCGACAGGATCGCCATGGCGCTGAAGCGGGCTGGAGATTGAACGGGTGCTCGCGGGGCCTCGGCTTGTCGATCCCAAGCAATATCCCGTTAGTTTGGTTCTTGCCGCGCGAAAAAACGCGCTGGAGAATCGCCGAAGGCGCGCCGGAACATTGCGATGAAGTTGCTGGGAGAGGCGTAACCCAGCTCGTCCGACACCGTGGCCACGGCGACGCCGCGCGCCAACATTTCCATGCCGCGTATCAGTAGCGCTTGTTGCCGCCACTGTCCAAAGCTCATGCCGGTATGCGCCAGGATGTGGCGGCGCAGGGTGCGCGGCGACATCGCCGCCGCGTCCGCGCAGTCGGCCAGCGCGTATTTGCCGCCCGGCTCGGTTAGCAGGCGGCGGGCCAGCTCCGCGATGCGCGGATGCTCCGGTATCGGCAAGCAGAGCGCCTGCTGCGGCGCTTGCCGCAATTCGTCCAGCAGCACTGCGGCGATGCGCTCCTGCTCCGGCCGCCATGACGAATAATCCGTCCACGTCACCGCGCGGCGCACTGCGGCGCGCATCAGTTCGGTGATCGCCACCACCTGCGCTTGCGGACTCAGCGTCCGGCTCCAGTCCGGGTTCAACAGCAGGCTCCAGCCGGTCAGCGCGCCGCTGACGCGCACCCGGTGCGGCACGCCGGGCGGAATCCAGCCGGCGCGGTGCGGCGGCAGAACCCAGGCGCCGCACGGGGTGCGGATTTGGATCAGGCCGGTTTCCACGCACAGCAGCTGCCCGCGGGCATGGCGGTGCCAAGCGTATTCGCGGCTGCCCAGCCGGTAGTCGCTGTCTTCTTTATCGTTGCCGGGCACGGCGATCAGCGGCGGCCCGCCGATCCATTCGCTGAGGTCCGTTCCGCCTTCCGGCGGAGTGACGTCGATCTTGGCCATTTTTCACCATTTATTGGCAAAACAGCGTTATAGCAGCTTTGTCGGCGGCGCGCACAATCGTCGGCAAGGGCCTGGACGGCCGCCGGCGCGGCGGCGGTTCAGGCCGGGGGTCCACATGAGGAGTAAAGGAGAAGCTATGCAATCCCTACGCATTGGCATCGTCGGCGCCGGTTTGGGCGGCTTGTGCCTGGCCCAGGGCCTGGCGCGGGCCGGCGTCGCCGCCACGCTGTTTGAACGCGATCACGCGGCGAACAGCCGCTGGCAAGGTTATCGGCTGCGCATCGACGGCGACGGCCAGCAGGCGCTGCGGCGGGTTTTGACGCCGCCGCAATTCGAGCTGTTCCGGCTAAGCTGCTCGCTGGGCGGCGACGATTGTTTCATCGACCCGCAGCTACGCGTCTGGTCGGAGCGGAAGCCGGCGCATTGGCGGCCGTCGGCGCTGGACGGCGACGCGGCGGAGCGCGATCTCAGCGCCAACCGCCAGACGCTGCGGGAAATCCTCGCCAGTGGCCTGGAAGAACAAATCCATTGGGGCCATGCATTGCGTGGCTTTAGGGAAACGCGCAACGGTTTGTTGCTGGACTTCGAGGATAAGCCCGAGTTCGAGGTGGATGTGCTGATTGCCGCGGACGGGACGGCCTCCACGGTGCGCCGGCAATTGGCTCCGGGCGGGGAACCGGAGGACGAGGGCGCGGTGGTGCTCTACGGCGTCACGCCTCGGGACGCCTTGCCGGCCGAGGCGTCGACGCCGGAGCTGGGCCAGGGCGTCTGCGTGGTGTTCGGCGACGGCCTGACGGCGGTGATCGAGGCGATGCGCTTCCGCGCGCCCTTGCCGGAACTGGCGCGGCGGATGGCGCCGGAAGTCAGACTGAGCCCGATGCCGGATTACTGGTATTGGGCCTGCGTGGCGAGGGCCGAGGACTTGGGCGGGGCCTTGTCGGATGAGCGTCTGAGCGGCGCGGCGTTGCGAGCGCGGGTCCAACAGGCGACGCGCGGCTGGCATCCGCGTTTGCAGGCCGTTTTCGCGAATGGCGACCCGCAGTGTCTGGGCGCGCGTCCTATCCGGATGACCGCCGAGGTGCCGGTATGGCGCTGCGAGCGGGTGGCCTTATTGGGCGATGCGGCGCACGCGATGAGTCCGGCCGGAGGCTTAGGGGCCAATACCGCTCTTTGCGACGGCGCGGAGTTGGCGGACGCTTTGGCGCCGGCGAGCACGGCGGCCGAGGCGGCGGCGGCGCTGCGCGTCTGGGAGCGGGACATGCGGCGGCGCGCCGAGCGCGCCTTGCGGATGTCGCGGGAGGGCAGCGCGCGCTTGCTGCAACGGTCTGGTTTAGAGTGAGGCTCGGCCGCCGCCATGGCTTGGCGGCGGCGGGCCTTACTTGCCGTTTTTGATGATGTGCTCGATGTTGCGCTCGGCCAGCGCGGTGATGGTCAACGAGGGGTTGGCCGCGCCGGCGCTGCCGGGGAGCAAGGCGCCGTCCATCACGTACAGGCCGGGATGGCCGATGACGCGGCCCCAGGCGTCGGTGGCCTTGCCTATCACCGCGCCGCCCAGCGGATGCGCGGTCCAGTTTAGTCCGGTGACGCCGGCTATGATCCCCGGGAAGCCCGGAACGGTGCCGGTGGCCGCGGCGATTTTGTCGTTCACCGTCTTGGCGGCGGCCACGCTGTCGCGGTTGCCGTTCTGCGGCCAGTTCAGCGCCACTCGGTCCGTGGCCGGGTCATAGCTGAAATGCCCGCGATTGCTTTGATCGAAGGCCATGCCCAGCGAGCCGATCACCGTGCTCAGGTCCAGCGGCAAGCCCGGCACGTACCAGTTTTCCAGGGTGAGCGGCTGCCCGCTGTTCGAGTCGTGGATGCGGGAGGCGCTGGGGGTGCCCTGGGTGGCCAGCGACAGCGTGCTGAAGCTGCGCGTGACGATGGTGTCGCCGTTGCTGCCCCAGCCTTGGCCTATGTGTTCGTTGAGATTGCGCAAAGTGCCTTGCGCCCGGGCCTTGACCAGTAGTTCCGAGCTGCCGATGGAGCCGGCGGCGAGAAAGAGCCGGTCGCAGTTGAGGCGGTAGCGGTCCAGTTGCCGGCCGTCGGGTGCGCGCTTGACGACGTCAACCTCGTAGCGGCTGCCGTCCCAGGCGATGCTGAGCACCTCATGGCCGGGATAGATGGCGGCGCGGCCGGTGGCTTGCGCCTGGGCCAGGTAGTTTTGGTTGAGGTCGAACTTGGCGCCGTTGGAGTTGCCGTGGTTGGACAAGCCCGCGGTGGCGGAGGGCGTGGATTGCCAGCGCAGTTCCTGGCGGATCACGTCCCAGTTGAAAATGGAATCGTTGGCCGTGGTGGCGTAGCCGGCCTTGCGTACCTGGGCGTCCCAGATGCGGGAATGGTGGAAGGGCTTGCTGTTGTAGATATCCGCCGGCATGGAGTCCAAGCGCAGCATTTGCCGGACCCTGGGGTAGTAGGTCTTGTTCATTTCCTCATAACCGACCCAGTTGCCGAACAGGGCTTCGAAATAGCGTTGTTCCGGCTGAATCATCACCCCGGTGAACACCACCGAGCCGCCGCCGACGCAGGCGCCGCGCCAGACATTCATATTTGGGTAGTCGGTTGAGTCCAGCACGCCGCCGAAGGAGTCGAAGTGGGTGGTCACGCCTATCAGCATCTTGGCCTGGCGCCGGTGCCAGAACGCGCGTCCGTCCGGCAGGGTGTCGTTGGAGAAGATGTCGCGTCGCGGCGCATTGGGCCAGCGATGGCCGCGTTCCAGCACCGTGACCTGCTGGCCGGCCTGTGCCAGGCGCAGCGCGGAGACGGCGCCGCCAAAGCCGGAGCCTATCACCAGATTGGGGGTGTAGGCGGGCGGACGCGGCACGGCTTGGAATAGTTCGGGAATCAGCCGCTGGTACCTGGCCAGCTGGAGCGCGTCCGTGCCGATGAAAGCCGAGGAGGACGCCGGCAGCATCAGGCCGGCGGCGCCTGCGCCCGCGCCCAGCAAGAGCTGGCGTCGGTTCAATTGCGCGGCGAGCGGAGAAGATTGTTCATTGTCCGGGGTGTAAGCCATGGGATCGCCCTTTCATGTTTAAGAACCTGTTCACTATCTGCTGCGCGTACACGGTGAGTACCTTTTCGAAATGCTCATGGAGCACTTGGCCATTCCGCTTTCTCACTGGTTTTCGCCTTGCCTCTCCCTTCGCGCGAAGTTTTGGACAGGCTCAAGGAGGCCATTGCGGCCAAACAGTTTGCTTGTTAAGTAAGCGCTAAGATTTTTGTCTGGCTAGGCGGAGGGGCGATACTGTCATTTGTGACATATATTTAATTGACATTAAATCATTTTCAAAACAATTAATTTATTAATTTTATAATAAAGAAAGCCGTGGTGTCGGGCCGGCTTCAGAACCCCGCGGGGCCTTGCCCCAGCCAGCCTGGCCGCCGCAGCGGCACGGGCCGGCTCGCCAAACCGTTTAGGCGATGGCTTCGAACGCCGGGTGGTAGCTGACGCTGCCCGCCGGCGGCGGCGCGCCGAAGCTTTGCGCCATGAAGTATTCAGCCGGTACGCCCGGCAAAATCAGGCCCGGCCGAGGCTGGAAGCCAAAGCGCGCGTAATAGCCGGGATCGCCCAGCACCACGCAGCCTTGCGCGCCCAGCTCGCGCAGCGTGGTGAGCGCTTTTCTCATCAACAGGCTGCCTATGCCTTGGCCCTGCCGTGCCGGATGCACGGATACCGGACCGATGCCGTGCCAGCCGGCGGCGCCGGTGGAGATGAGCACCGGAGAGGCGGCGATGTGGCCCAACAGCTGTTCGCCGTCCAGCGCTACGAGGGAAAGCGTGAGCTGGCCGCTGCGACGCAGCGCGTTGACGATGAACTGCTCGGTATGGCTGGAGTGTTCTTCGGCGAGGAAGGCGGCCCGGGTCAGTTCGAAGATGGCGTCGATGTCGCGGGCTTGTTCGTTTCTCAGAGTGAGTGTCATCGCGTTTTCCTTGGATTGGAGCGCGCCAGCGCCGCCGCCTTGCGCATTCGGCAGCGTGGCGGCGGAGGTCATTGGTTGTCGAGTTGGCCGCGCACGGCGCGCAGACCGGCCTTGTTGATTTGGTAAGGCTGGCCGTTCTTGGAGCTGATCAAGCGCTTGGCCCTGAGCTTCTGGAACACGAGCAGGCTGCAATCGGACAGCAGATACCCTTCGCGGGTATAGCATTCAACAGTGGAGATACGGCCCGCGTCGTCGCGCAGGTGCGCGATGCGGCCGCCTTTGGCCAGGACGTGCAAAGTCCTTTGCTCCGGCTTGGAGATATTCATATTGGATGATCGTTCGGCAATCAAATGCGAAAACGGGCAGCCGCCGCGATGCGGGCGCTACCAGCTAAGGGGCATTTTGATAACGGCCAGCGGCAAAGCGGGCGGCGTTATCGGATTGCTGCAATCTCCAACATGCAAAGCCTTGTGCGAGAAAAAGAAGGGCGCTCAATCAAATGAGCAGGCCAAAATTCTATGCGGATAGCTAAATAAAATCAACAGCCTGGGCGGACAGCGCCAGTTCCAGCTGGCAGTCGAAAGGCTCCAGCGCCAGTTGCGGCGCGTGCAGCCAGCGGGCTGGCGCGCAGCCGCAGGCCTCGTAGAAGGCGACAGTTTCAACGGCGGAGTGCGAGGAGATGTAGAGCGCGTCCGCGCCCAGTTCGCGGCCGGCTGCGGCGCTGGCGGCCAGCAGCGCGCGCCCCAGGCCCCGGCCGCGCCAGCGGCGGTCCACTTGCAGCTCTTTCAGTTGCCGGTAGCCGCCGTCCGGGCCCAAGGCCTGCGGGTCTACGGCGGCGAAACCAGCGAGGCCGCCTTCGATTTCCAGCGCCAACACCGCGCCGTCGGCGGCGATGCGCGCCATCTCCCGCGCCAGTTCGCGCCGCTCCGCCGGCGACCAGTCGTCAATGAAGGGCTCGGCCACGCACTGCCGGCCAGCGGGGCTGGCGCGGTAGACCAGGCGGACATCCTGACGGCGCTGGAAGGCGTCCAGCCAATGGGCGGGGATGTCGCTCGGGCACAGCCGGCGGATGGGCAAGGGGGATGGGCGGCGGGGCATGGTGTGGATGACGGAAGCAAAAACGACATTATCTCAGAACCTGATTACGATCTGCTGCGCGTCGGTAGAGAGATTGTGCGATGAGTGCCGGCTTCGAAATGCTCATGCACCACTCGTACATTTCGCTTTCTCAGCCGTTTTCGCCTTGTCTCGCTCTTGCTCGCGAGATCGTAAACACGTTCCCGGAACGGCGCGCGGCCGTCGGATATTCTGTTTGAATTTTATTATCGACTAAGCAGATTGATAGTTAAAACGAATTAATCGATTCAATTATTTCAATTTTCACAGATATTAATAGAATGTTAGGATTCATAAAAATCAAAGGCATAGCGTGATCCCGGCCGCGCCGAAGAGGGAGTTTCAAGTACTCGTCCTTCTCGAGCGCGGTTTGTTGTGAACGGAGTGCCTGGATGCAGGGACAAGCCAGCGCCGCCGGCGGAACCTCGCCGCGCCCCTGGACCGAACCGCGGTCGGCCATGGGTTTCAGGCCGGGATGTGCGTATTTGCGTCTATCCCGCCGGAAACCTGGAGCTGGCGGCGCGCTTGCCTGCAAAGACTTGCCTTAGGTGAATTCCATCAATCTTGAAGAATGTGGTCTGTGAAATGAGTCATAAAGTATCTGCAGCAAAGCGTTTGTCCTTGCCCTCCCTGGCCTTGAGCGCAATCAGCTTGGCCGTGGCCTGTTCCTGGTCCGCCTTGGCGAGCGCCGACACGATCTCCGGCGTCGGCAGCAATAATGTCTACGGCGCGGGCTCGGTGGATCCGGGGGTGGCGACCAATAGCAATAACTCGATCTATGGCGTGGGCGCCGGTAGCAATATGACCGGCACCAACAACTCGGCGTTCGGCGCCGCCGCCGGCGTGAATGTGAACGGCGGCTACAACACCTCGATCGGCCAGAACGCGGGCACCAATGTGCAGGGCAACAATAACGCCTTCATGGGCAACGACTCCGGCTATAACGTTACCGGGGACGCCAACGTCGGCGCCGGCATCAACACCATCCGCAACGTCACCGGCACCGGCAACACCGGCAGCGGGGCCAACTCGGCTCAGGACATCCAGGGTGATTTCAACTCCGGCTTGGGCAACAACTCCAATCGCAATGTGACCGGCAGCTACAACACCAGCAGCGGCACCTTCTCCGGCTGGGACATCAAGGGCAGCAACAATACCGCCAACGGTGCGAACGCCGGCAGAAATGTCACGGGCGACAACAATACCGCGGTGGGCGCCTACGCCGGCCGCGGCGTGACCGGCAACGGCAACTTCGCCGCCGGCAGCCAGGCCGGCCAGAACGTGTCCGGCAGCAATAACGTGGCCATCGGCAATAATGCGGGCGCCAACATCAACGCCAGCAATGCGGTGGCGGTGGGCAACAACGCCGCGGCCACAGCCAACAATGCGTTGGCGATAGGCAGCAACGCTCAGGCCAGCAACGCCAACGACGTCGCCTTGGGCGCCAATAGCCGGACCGCGGCGGCCAACCCCACCGCCAGCGGCGTGGTGAACGGCGTGACCTACAACTATGCCGGTGCGGCCCCTTCCAGCGTGGTGAGCGTGGGCAGCGCGGGCAATGAGCGCCAAATCAGCAATGTCGCCGCCGGCCGGGTGAGCGGGACCAGCACGGACGCGGTGAACGGCAGCCAGCTGAACGCGACCAATCAGGCGGTGCAGCGCGTGAGCGCCAAGGTGGACAATGTCGGCGCCGGCACCGCGGCGGCCTTGGGCGGCGGCGCGTCCTACAACGCTCAAACCGGCGCGGCGAGCGGCCCGAACTACACCGTTTACGGCAATACCGTGAACAATGTCGGCGATGCGATTGATCGTCTGCAGAAAAGCGGGCCGGTGCAGTATTCGGACCCCACTGGCCGGACGACGACGACGGCCGCCGGCAACGACGTCACCCTGGTGGGAGGGGACGGCGGCAGGCCGGTGACTATCCACAATGTGGCGGCGGGCGCGCAGGGCACGGACGCGGTGAACGTGGATCAGCTGAATGCGGCCAACTTCAACAATCAGCAGCAATTCAAGCAGCTCCGGTCCGATCTGTCCGATATGCGTCGCGACGCGTTCGGTGCCGCGGCCGGCGCGATGGCCATGGGCGGCCTGCCGCAGGCTTTCCTGCCCGGCAAGAGCATGTTGGCCGTGGCCACGGCAACCACCGGCGGCGAGTCCGCCATCGCGGTGGGGCTGTCCTCGCTGTCCGACAACGGCCGCTGGGTGGTGAAGTTCTCCGGTTCCACCAATACCCGTGGTCAAGGCGGCGCCAGCCTGGGCGCGGGCTTCCAGTGGTAAGCGGCAAACAAGATCAATCAGCTGATATTGAATGAGATAGATGATGAAAAAACCGGTATTCGGCGGCTCTCTCCGCTACCTGTTGCTGGCGGCCGCCGGCGCGGCCTTGATGGGCTGCGGCACTAGCCGCCTGAGCAAGATCACAGACGACGGCCATCTGGCCGAGCAGGCTAGCCCGACATGGCCCAGCATTGAACACAATGGCTGGCAGCCGGAAGGCAGCGTGCCCAATCTCGAAAATTTGGCCAAGGTTCAGCCGGGCCTGAGCAAGGAGCAGGTTTACGGCCTGATCGGCCGCCCGCACTTCGCGGAGGGCATGGTTGGCGTGCGTGAGTGGGATTACGTATTGAACCTGAGCCCCAAGGGCGGCGAGCAAGCCCGGGTTTGCCAGTACAAGCTGTTGTTCGACAAGCGGATGAAGGTGGCATCCGTGATCTGGCGACAGGAGTCCTGCGCCGATATCGCCGCCGCGGTCTGAATCCAGCGCGAGGCCTGGAGCCGAGCGAAATGAAACGAACCGCCTTGACCGGCGGTTCGTTTTTTCATGCGCGCAGCGGCGGCGGTGGGCCCCAAAAAAGCGCGGTCCAGATGGACCGCGCTTTGCTTGCCGAATGCGAACCGCGCTTATTTCAGATCGAAACGGTCCAGGTTCATCACCTTGTTCCAGGCGGCGACGAAGTCGCGGACAAACTTCGGCTGCGCATCGTTTTGAGCGTAGACCTCGGCCAGCGCCCGCAGCTGCGAGTTGGAGCCGAACACCAAGTCAACGCGGCTGCCGGTCCACTTGAGCTGGCCGGTTTTGCGGTCGCGGCCTTCGTACAACTCGCCCGCGCTGGAGGCGGGCTGCCAGGCCACGCCCATGTCCAGCAGGTTGACGAAGAAGTCGTTGCTCAATACGCCTGGACGGGTGGTGAACACGCCGTGAGGCGCATTGTCGACGTTGGCGCCCAGCACGCGCAGGCCGCCCACCAGCACCGTCATTTCCGGCGCGCTCAGCGTCAGCAGCTGCGCCTTGTCCACCAGCAGCGCTTCCGCCGGCAAAGAGTAGGCTTGCTTCTGGTAATTGCGGAAGCCGTCTGCCTGCGGCTCCAGCACGCTGAAGGACTCCACATCGGTCTGTTCCTGGCTGGCGTCGGTCCGGCCCGGCGCAAACGGCACGCTGACGCTGTGGCCGCCGGCCTTGGCGGCGGCTTCCACCGCCGCGCCGCCGGCCAGCACGATCAGGTCGGCCAGCGATACTTGCTGACCGCCGCTCTGCGCGGCGTTGAAGTCCTGGCGAATGGCTTCCAGCGCTTTCAGCACGCGGGCCAGTTGCGCCGGCTGGTTCACCGCCCAGTCTTTTTGCGGGGCCAGACGGATGCGGGCGCCGTTGGCGCCGCCGCGCTTGTCCGATCCACGGAAGCTGGAGGCGGAGGCCCAGGCGGTGGACACCAGTTCGCTGACGGACAGGCCGGAGGCTAGTACTTTGGCCTTGAGCGCGGCGATGTCGGCGTCGTTGATCTGCGGTTGACAGGCCGCCGGCACCGGGTCTTGCCAGATCAGATCCTCGGCCGGCACTTCCGGCCCCAGGTAACGGGTCTTGGGGCCCATGTCGCGGTGGGTCAGCTTGAACCAGGCGCGGGCGAAGGCGTCGGCGAAGGCGGCCGGGTTTTGATGGAAACGGCGGGCGATGGGCTCGTAGATCGGGTCGAAGCGCAGAGACAGATCGGCGGTGGTCATCATCGGCGGGTGTTTTTTCGCCGGGTTGTGAGCATCCGGGATCAGGTGTTCCGGCTTGACGTTCTTGGCCACCCACTGGTGGGCGCCGGCCGGACTCTTGGTTAGTTCCCAGTCGTAGCCGAACAGCGTGTCGAAATAGCCGTTGTCCCATTGCGTCGGGTTGGGTTTCCACGCGCCCTCGATGCCGCTGGTGGTGGTGTATTCGCCCTTGCCGTCGCCAAAGCGGTTGATCCAGCCCAGGCCTTGCGCCTCCAGCGGCGCGGCTTCCGGTTCCGGGCCCACCAGCGCCGGATCGCCCGCGCCGTGAGCTTTGCCGAAGGTATGGCCGCCGGCCACCAGGGCCACGGTTTCTTCATCGTTCATCGCCATGCGGGCGAAGGTTTCGCGCACGTCGCGGCCGGAGGCCAGCGGGTCCGGATTGCCGTCCGGGCCTTCCGGGTTCACGTAGATCAGGCCCATCTGCACCGCGGCCAGCGGATTGTCCAGCTGGCGGTCGCCGGAGTAGCGGCTGTTGGCTTCGGCGCTGGTGGCCAGCCATTTGGTTTCCGCGCCCCAGTAGACGTCTTCTTCCGGCTGCCAGATGTCCTGACGGCCGCCGCCGAAACCAAAGGTTTTAAAGCCCATGGACTCCAGCGCCACGTTGCCGGCCAGGATCATCAGGTCTGCCCAGGAGATCTGCTTGCCGTACTTTTGCTTGATCGGCCACAGCAGACGGCGCGCTTTATCCAGGTTGCCGTTGTCCGGCCAGCTGTTGAGCGGAGCGAAGCGCTGGTTGCCGGTGCCCGCGCCGCCGCGGCCGTCGGCGGTGCGGTAGGTGCCGGCGTCGTGCCAGGCCATGCGGATGAACAGGCCGCCGTAATGGCCCCAGTCCGCCGGCCACCAGTCCTGAGAGGTGGTCATCAGCGCTTTAAGGTCGCTTTTCAGCGCGGCGTAGTCCAGCTCTTGGAAGGCGGCGGGGTAATCGAAGTCCGGCTCCAGCGGATTGGAGGCCGGCGCGTGTTGATGCAGGATGTTGAGATTGAGCTGGTTGGGCCACCAGTCGCGGTTGGATTGGGCGTTCACGACTGCCGGGTTGCCGGCGGTTTGGTGGAATGGGCACTTGGACGGGCTACTCATGACAGACTCCTTAGGTCAAGGTGTTCAATGACTTGCTGGGATCAGCTTAGTGAAGCTTGCCGCTGGAAGCCATTGAGCAATTTCAATCAGCTCTATGGCTTCCGTCAATCAATAATGCTTTGGCGATAGTTAGTTCATTAGGCGCGCCGCATAGTTCCTGGCTTTGGGAATTAAGAAGCGGTTTTAACGAATCCCGCGGAAGCACAGCGGACCTTGAACAGGTTCTAAGGGTTTGCAAGGCGCGGGCGGATGGTTTAGAGGGCGCGCTCGCGCTCGTGCGCCAGGAGCCAAGCCTTGCGCGCCAGCCCGCCGCCGTAGCCGGTGAGCGCGCCGTCTTTGCCCAGCACCCGGTGGCAAGGGACGATGACGGAGAGGCGGTTGGCGCCGTTGGCGGCGGCCACGGCGCGGACGGATTGCGGGCGGCCTAGCCTTGCGGCTTGTTCCTGGTAGCTGCGGGTGAGGCCGTAGGGCACGCTCAGCAGCAGTTGCCAGACCGCCTGCTGGAAGGCGGTGCCGGGCAGATGCAGCGCCACTTCGAAGCGGCGGCGCGAGCCGGCGAAGTATTCGCCGATCTCGCGTTCGCCCTGGCGCAGCAGCGGGCTGTCGCCCTCGGCGATTTCGGCGGACAGCAGGCGGCGCAGCGCCGCCAGTTCCGCGTTCACGATAGGCCGATCGGTGAATTCCAGCAGGCACAGTCCCTGCTCGCTGGCGCAGGCGACCATGGCGCCGAGCGGGGTGTCGAAGCGGCGCAAGAGCAAGGGCCCGGCCTGGCGGGCGGCATCGGTGTGAACGGCTTGGGACATGGTTAAGCCGGCTTACTCGCCGTCGTCGACCGCGTCCGGCTCAGCCGGCACCAGTTGCAGCAAGTCGCCCGGCTGGCAGTCCAGATACAGGCAGATCGCCTCCAGGGTGGAGAGCCGGAAGCCCTTGACCTTGCCTTGTTTCAGCAGCGACAGATTCTGTTCGGTGATGCCGATGGCCTGGGCCAGGTCCTTGGATTTGACCTTGCGCTGGACGAGCAGCATGTCCAGATGGATTTTGATGGGCATGTGTCGCTTTCAGATGAATTGCTTATTTTCGCACGCCAACGTAATACCTTCTCGTTGAATGCGCGCAATGATCATGACCACGGCGGCGATGAACAGGCTTTCCAGGTTTTCGGCGTGGAAGCTGACGGCGATCAGCCGCTGCCCCTCCGGCCGCATCATGGTCAGCCAGGCGCTGATCAGCGGCTGGGAGACGAGGTCCGCCAACACCCAAAGCGCGACTCTGGAACCCACTTTGGACAACAGCGCGGCGGAGCGCTCCGTGAAATATTCCGCTTGGGCATAAAGCTTGAACAGGCGACGCAAGGCGTTCAGGCCTTGGGCCAGGATCAGCAGGGGGACGCAAGAAAGGACTGCGCCGCCGGCGCGTTGCCACAGCGGCAGGCTCGGGAGATCGAATTCGCTTGAGCCGTAAAACCCTCTGACGGTGTCCACGGAGATGGTCAAGCCGGCGTCGATAATGGACTTGGGAAAGAGCCAGAACAAGATATTGAACAGCAGCATGGCGCCTATGCCCAAGACGGTGATGTAGGCCATGGCGGCGCAATAGCGGCTCAATCGTGTGGAGTTCATGAGGGTTCCTTAGCGTTTGGTTGGAAAGACGATGAAAAATGGTGTCAAAAAAGTATCGCTAAACAATTATTTGTTATTGTAAAACGATAATTTTTTGCTGTGCAAGTTTGATTTGCGCAAGGTTGCGGTTAGCACACACCTTGGGCTTGTCGCTGTGTGGGGGCGTCGTGAGCCGCAGCCCAGGCTGGGCGCGGCTTTTAGACGGATTGGAGATGTGTTGCGCATTGGATACATGAGCAACAACAATTTATTATTGTTTAACAGCAATTAATTTATGTAATACAGTCATCAACTTTCACGTGAAGGCGAGCTTGCCCTCGCGTGCTCTCCGCGATGCCTGGCGTGTTTGCGCGCCGGATGAACGAAAGAGGTCTGATGATGAGCGATGCAAATCAAGTAAGCGGCGGGCTGGGGCCTCGGCCTGGACCGGCTGCCGAATGTCTGGCGCCGGCGCATGCTTAAGACGCTGGGCCGCGGCCGGCGCGCGCGCTTGCTGTGCGTTTTGCTGGCGTGGGGGTTGGCTGCGTGCAGGGGAGACGGCGCTGGATTGAGAACGGCAATGTCGAGGCCGTTTCACGCCTTGACCGCACTGGTCGATTCAGCGGTCTATCCGCGTGGTCATCAGGATGGCGGTGCTGGTGCGTTCCACGCCGTCCAGCGCGCCGATGCGGTCCACCAGCCCGTCCAGCTCGGCCACGCCGGGGGCTTCCACGCCGGCGATGAAATCGTGGACGCCGCTGACCGAATGCAAGGTGCGGACCTGGGGCAGCCGGCGCAGGGCGCTTTCTATCGACGGGCTCAAGCGCGGCGCGGCGCTGATCATCACCAGCGCGCGCACTTGGGCGGCGTCGTGGGCGGCGCTGGTGCGCACGCTGTAGCCCAAAATCACGCCGCCGCGCTCCAGCCGTTCTATGCGGCTTTGCACCGTGGTGCGGGACAGGCCCAGCCGGCGCGCCAGTTCCGCGGTGGGCGAGCGGGCGTTTTCGCGCAGCAGCGCGAGCAATTGCTGATCGGTGGCGTCCATGGCGGCTCCGTGCGGGGTGGGCGATTTGGCGCTATGCCGGACTTTTCGTCAATGCGATCAATAATATCCGACAGTTCGTCGCTATGCGCGCTGCAATTTGCCGAACTTGATTCGAGAATGAGGCTTCCCCTGAGACGAGGAGCGGAGCGATGCGGGATGCAATCATTGTGGGCGGCGGCCACAACGGCCTGGTGTGCGCCCATTACCTGGCGCGGGCCGGGCTGAAGGTGACGGTGCTGGAACGGCGCGGCGTGGTGGGCGGCGCGGCGGTGACCGAGGAGTTTCTCCCCGGTTTTCGCAATTCGGTGGCCGCCTATACCGTGTCGCTACTCAACCCCAAGGTGAGCCGCGACATGGAGCTGGCGCGCCACGGCCTGAAAGTGGTGGAGCGGCCCTTGTCCAACTTTCTGCCGCTGGACGACGGCGGCTATCTGAAAGTGGGGCCGGGCCGCACCGCCGCCGAGGTGGCGCGCTTCTCGCGCCGAGACGCCGACAGGCTGGACGATTACGCTCGGCATCTGGACGCCGCCGCCGAACTGCTGCGCGAGCTGGTGTTGCAAACGCCGCCCAACGCGGTGGAGGGCGGCTGGCTGAGCGCGCTGCCGGAGCTGCTCAAGGCCGGTCGGCTGGGGCGTAGGCTGGGCAAGCTGGAACTGGCGCAGCAGCGCGAGTTGATGGACCTGTTCACCAAGTCCGCCGGCGATTATCTGGACGGCTGGTTCGACAGCGATCCGATCAAGGCGGCCTACGGTTTCGACAGCGTGGTGGGCAACTACGCCAGCCCGTACGCGCCCGGCTCGGCCTATGTCTTGCTGCACCATGTGTTCGGCGAGGTCAACGGCCGCAAAGGCGCGTGGGGCCACGCGCTGGGCGGCATGGGCGCCATCACCCAGGCCATGGCCCGCTCGGCGCGCGAGCGCGGCGCGGAGATTCGTACCGACAGCGCGGTGCGCGAGGTGCTGCTGGACAAGGGCCGGGCGGTGGGCGTGGTGACGGAGCGCGGAGAGCGGCTGGACGCGCGGGTGGTGGTGTCCAATCTCAATCCGCGGCTGCTTTACACCCAGTTGCTGGACCCGGCGGCGCTGCCGGCGGACTTCCTGCGCCGGATGCAAAGCTGGCGCTGCGGCTCCGGCACTTTCCGCATGAACGTGGCCCTATCCGAGCTGCCGGATTTCAGCTGTCTGCCGGGCAAGACGCAGGCGGAACATCACGGCAGCGGCATCATTATCGCGCCCAGCCTGGCTTATATGGAGCGCGCTTATCACGACGCGCGCGAGCGCGGCTGGTCCGGCCGGCCCATCGTGGAAGTGCTGATTCCGTCGACGCTGGACCCGTCGCTGGCGCCGCCGGGCCAGCATGTGGCCAGCCTGTTTTGCCAGCACGTGGCGCCGCAATTGCCGGACGGCGCCAGCTGGGACGATCACCGCGAGGAAGTGGCGGACCTGATGATTGACACCGTCACCCGTTACGCGCCCAATTTCAAGGCCGCGGTGCTGGGGCGGCAGATCATGAGCCCGCTGGACCTGGAGCGCACCTTCGGCCTGGTGGGCGGCGATATCTTCCACGGCGCGCTGGGCCTGGACCAATTGTTCTCGGCGCGGCCGATGCTGGGCCACGCCGATTACCGCGGCCCCATTCCCGGCCTGTACACCTGCGGCGCCGGCGCACACCCCGGCGGCGGCGTCACCGGCGCACCGGGCCACAACGCAGCGCGCGAGGTGCTGCGCGATCTGGGGCGCCGCATGGTGTGAGACGCCTATTCAAAACCTTGCGGGGCGGGCCCGCGCGCCAGGCAGAAAAAGCCCGCGACGGGAGCCGACGGGCAAAAGGGCTATCAAGAGGGACTCATTAGAAGCGGTCATCCACGGTCAGACCGGCGGTGCGGCTGCGCTCGTTGGTGATGTCGGGGTAGCAACGGCCCGCCCGGTTCAGGCCACCGCCGACAAACAAGCCGTGATCCCACTGTTGCTTGAAGCCCAGGTTTACCGTCAGGTGCGGCGCGTAGTTGAATGGATTGGCCGGGATGCCGGGGTTGGCGGCGTCGCTGGCCGGCGCTCAGCGTCAGCCGTGGCTGAGGCTGATTGACATGATCAAATGCAAATGATTCCTAATACAGACTGCTGATGTTACCATGCGGCATCCATAACGGCACACCCTCTTGCCGGCCGCGCCAGCGCATGCTGCGCGGCCTCCACCCCTGTCGAGATCAAAAAAACCTGTCATGAAAAAGTCGCCCATCTTCGTTGATTTCAGCCTGCTCAGGCTCAACCCGCATTTCCGCTCCATCTTCATCGCCCGCATGATCTCGGTGTTCGCCTTCGGCATCCTGATGGTGGCGGTGCCGGTGCAAATCCATCAGCTTACCGGCTCTACGCTGCAAGTGGGCGCGGCGATGGCGCTGGACGGCGTCGGCATGTTCGCCGGCCTGATGTGCGGCGGCGTGTTGGCGGACCGCATGGACCGACGCCGGCTGATCCTGCTGGGCCGCTCGCTGTGCGGTCTGGGCTTTCTGGCGCTGGCGCTCAACGGCTTCATGACCCATCCCTCGGTGCTGGCGCTCTACGTGGTGTCGGCCTGGGACGGTTTTTTCAGCGGTATCGGCATCACCTCGCTGATGGCGTCCATCCCGGTGCTGGTTGGCCGTGACAACCTGCCGGCCGCCGGCGCGCTGAGCATGCTAACCATGCGCATAGGCGGCGTGCTGTCGCCTCTGCTTGGGGGACTGATCATCGCCGCCGCCGGGGTGAACTGGAACTATCTGTTGGCCGGCGTCGGCACCTTGGCCACCTTGATCCCGCTGACGCGTTTGCCGTCCTTGAAGCCGCAGGGCGGGGAGCCGGCGCATCCGTTGCGTTCCTTGCTGGAGGGCTTCCAGTTCCTGTGGCAGAACAAGGTGGTGGGCGCGGTGGTGGCGGTGGGCACGCTGCAAACCCTGCTCAGCGCGGTGCGGGTGTTGTATCCCTCGCTGGCGGAGGACGGTTACGGCGGCGGTGCTTTCGAAGTGGGCCTGATGTATTCGGCGGTGCCGCTGGGCGCGATGATAGGCGCGTTCACCAGCGGCTGGGTGGGCGGTTTGAGCCGTCCCGGCGCGGTGATGTTGAGCTGCGTGCTGGCTTCGTCGCTGAGCATCGCGTCCCTGGGCCTGGTCCATCATCTGGCTTACGGCCTGCTGGCCTTGGCTTTGTTGGGCTATTTCGGCTCCATCGCGTCCTTGTTGCAATTCACGCTGGTGCAGGGCAATACGCCGGATCATTTGCTGGGCCGGGTGAACAGTCTGTGGAACGCGCAGGACGTGGTGGGCGATGGCCTGGGCGCTTTGGGCCTGGGCGCGCTGGCGCGGGCCTTGGCGCCATTGACGGCGGTGGGCTGGTTCGGCGCTGTGGCCGCTGCGGCCAGCCTGGCGATGTGCGGGGCTTTTGGGTCTTTGCGGCGTTTGGCCGGCGGCGCGGCCGCCGAGGCGGAGGCGGCCGGGGAGCCGGCGCGACAGGGCGCGGGGTCCTAGCGCCAAGGGTTTGTTGGCGCGGATCTTGTTGCAGGGCGGAAACCTTCGTTGGGGCTTCCGCCCTTTTTGCATTTGTTGTGGGGGCGGGGGCTTCCTTCCGGAACCTGTTAGGAGAGGTAAGCCATTTGTAGGTGAAATGAGGGTTTTGAATCCGCTGCGCGGATGATGGTTTTGATTGCCGGGGCTGCCCGGCAGGCAGGAAGGGGAATTTGCTCGGCCAAATTCCCCTTCACCCCAAAGGTCGCCCTGCAAGCCTGGCCTACGGCTTCCCGCCGGGCCCCGTCAGGCCCGAGGCGCGGCTGAACTCGCAGCGCGCTAACGTCGCGCTGCTCGAACAGGCAGCCGCTTAAGACCTCGGGCCTGCCACCCGTCGGCAGGCTTGAAGGGACCAGGGGCGCATCGGATACATGCTTTCTTTTAGGAAACAAAGCTTATCCACAGACAAGAGCAATGGAACCAAGTTACCCACAGAGCAATCCAGGCGGCAAATCAACCATCCCCTATCTAGAAAATTGACCACCTCGTGTAGCGACCAAGTGTCCCCTCGGGGCGCGCCGGAGAAAAAGGGGTCTGCAAGGTTTTAAGCGGCTGCTTTGTTTGAGCGATTTGACGCTAGCAAATCGCGAGTTCAGCCGCGCCTTGCAGGCCCCTTTTTCTTCGGGGTTTCGCGTCCTGGGGGACGAGGGGGGCTGGAAGGGGGCGGCGGTCCGCCCCCTCCCCGTTCGCCGCGCGGAAAGCGGCACCTAAATCAATATCCGCGCAGCGGATTCAAAACCAGATCACACAACCAATAAGCCACGCTCAATCAAAGCAACCGCCCCACCTTGACCTCAACCGTCCCCTCGGCAACAATCCCCCCGTTGCCGCCCACATGCGGCACACGGGATTGGCGTCTCGTTAACAAACTCGGATATAGGCCTCCGCGCATATATTCGTCATCTCACCATGGCTGTACCTGATTGGCAGGTGCGTTGTGGGAGAGTGCCTGCACTCGCCGGTTAGTTTGTTCCGGTACGCCAATCCTGCTCCGCGCCTGCCTAATACCTTAGCCTCCACGGCAGGTGGTTTATCTTGTGTCACAGCAGGAGAAACACCATGCAACATCCTCACAAATTCCCCCGTCGTCGTCGCTACAAACTGCACTCGCTGGAGCAGCAGGAAGCCTTGCTTCCCTTTGTTCGCTTCTGCCCCGGCCGCACCTATCGGCATTACTGGCAAATGCCGACGCCCCGTAAGGATTACCCCGTCGACAGCGCCTACGGCCGCGAATGCGCGGCGCATTTGCTGCAATGGCTGAAGGACAACCGAGAATACGTCGGCAAAGGCCTGCTCAGCCGCGTGGCGCGGGACATCGATTTTGACGATCGCGATGGTCGCGGTCAGTGGATGGGCTTTTTCAACTATCTGGAAATCATGATGCTGCTGGGCGCGGACCGGGTCCGGGTCTACCGCCATGTCGATAGCCAGCACCAGCTCTACCTGGCGCTGGGACAGCGCTTCAGCCTGGAAGCGTGTTTCCGCCGCATCCGGCTGCGCAATCGCTAAGCTCCGCTGACAACGGAGCACGGCGCATACGCCAAAAAGCGGGGCAGCTTTTAGCTGCCCCGCTTGATTCCTGTCCCGCCGCGCCTCAGCCGGCGTTCCAACGCCGATGCGCGGCGGGTGTCGACCCCTGGCTTACTGGCCGTGCTTCTCCTCGCCCAGCTTGTCCAGATAGCGCAGGATGCGGCCGCTGTCCTGCTCCAGCTTCTGCATCCGGTTGACGATCTCCTGCTCGTCCAGCGGCCCTTCCTGGCCAAACACCGCCAGCGCGGCGTCGATGTGCTGGCTGGCTTGCTGCTCGGTGGCCGCCAGCTCGCTCCAGGAACGGGTCTGGCCAAAGGACTGCTGGCCTTGCAGTTGCAACCAGCCTTGCAACTCGCTGCCCTGCTCCAGCGGCTTGGCTTCCTCTATCGAGTGATAGGCGGTCTGCTTGAAGATCACGTGGCCCACTTTTTGCAGGCTGAGCTGGGATTTGTCGTGCACGCGGTTCACCTGCGCCATCACCTGCTGCGACTGCTCCACCTGGCTGCTGAAGCGCTGGCGGAAGGTTTCCACCGAGTCTTTGACCTGGCTGGCCACATTGCCGGCGGCGCTGGCCTGGGTCTGCATATTGCCGATGCGCAGCGACAAGTTTTCCAGTACGTCCTGCACATTGTTGGCGGTGCTCTTGCTGCGCTCGGCCAGCTTGCGCACTTCGTCTGCCACCACGGCGAAGCCGCGGCCGGTTTCGCCGGCGCGGGCGGCTTCGATGGCGGCGTTCAGCGCCAGCAGGTTGGTTTGGTCGGCGATGGCGGAGATGTCGGCCAGCGAGGTTTCTATGCCCTGCCATTCCTGGGCCAGCGCGGTGCTGGCGGTGTCCATGCTGCTGACGCTGTCGGCGATGGTGTCCAGGTGGCCGGACAGCTGTTGGGCGGTTTCCAGGCTGACGCGCGCGCCGTCCGCGGTATCCTGGGTGATGGCGGCCACGTCGGCCATGGCCTGGCTGATGTCTTCCAGGTCGCTCTGGTTGCTGGCCAAGTCCTTGCGCAGGTGCGGGTTGTTGAGCGCGGCCAGCTGCGAGGAGAGGCGGTTGCGGCGGATGTAGCCGTCGTTGTCGGCCATGGTCTGGATGGCGTGGTTGACGCTGCCCAGCGAGCTGGCCAGGATGCCCGGCAGGCCTTGGCTCAGCGGGCGGCGGCTGTAGTCGCCGGCGCTGATGGCCTTGAAGCAGGTGTTGATTTCCTTGAAATAGGTTTCGATCAGGTCCAGGAAATCATTGAGTTGCCAGGCCAGCTTGCCCACTTCGCCCAGGTTGCGGGTGCCGGTGGCGCGGTGGTGCAGTTCGCCGGAGCTGGCGTAGCCCAGTTGTTCGTGCAGGGTGTTGAGCAGGCCGAAGATGCGGCCGCTGTGGCGCCACAGCAGCAGGGACAGGGCGATGGAGGCGGCCAGCAGCAAGGCGTCCACGATGCGGCTGACGATTTCCGGGAATAAATAAGCGTCCAGCAGCGAGAAGGCGACCAGCAGGTTGAAGCTGATGATGCACCAGCCCAACTGGGTGCGCAGGAAGGGCGGTTTGTTGTCGTGGTTCATGCGGCGACTCCCGGCGCTTGCAGTACCTGGGCGTTGAGGGACAGGATGAAGTCTTGGTAGCTGACGCCTTTTTCCGCCAGCACTTGCTGCAGCCAGGCCACGGAGGCGTCCGGCGCGGTGGCTTTGTTGTGGCTGGCTTCTATCTGGCGCATCTGGGCGTAGACCGGCTCTATGGCGGCGATAGCTTCCTGGCTGGGCGGGCGGCGCACGGAGTAATAGCCTTGCAGTTGGCCGCGCAGGTCGTAGTCCGGGGTGACGTTGGCCAGCACCCAGTAGTAATCGCCGTTTTTGCTGTGATTTTTTACCACGGCGAAGAATTCCTGGCCCTGTTGCAGGGTTTTCCACATCAGGCGGTAGGCGCCGCGCGGCATGTCGGGGTGGCGGATCAAGTTGTGCGGCTTGCCCAGCAGTTCGTGCTCGGCGTAGCCGGCGATGCGCATGAACACGCGGTTGGCGTAGGTGATGTGGCCGGTGGGGTCGGTCTTGGTGATGATCAGTTCATGAGGAGCGAGCCGGATTTCCTTGCTGGCCGTGCCGGCGGCGGGGTGCGTCATGGTCTGTTTCTCTCTTATTTGTCGATTGCATAACCTCAAATGTTCATTTTCGGCCACTGGCCCAGTAGGGGCAAGCGTTTATTTATTTGTACTGCCCGTGCTTGACGCGCTGCTGCTTAAATTACTTCTTAATAATCCAGTTCTTACAAAAACAAAAAAGGACGCCTGTGGCGTCCTTGTGTGTGGCCGAGACGGGCCTCAGATCGTAAACCGGCTCTCGGAATGTGTTTACGATCTCGCGAGCTAAGGCGAGACAAGGCGAAAACGAGCGAAAAAGCGGAATGTACAGGTGGTACATGAGCATTTTGAGCTCGGTTTCAACGCCGTATCGCCGACGCGCAGCAGATCGTAAACAGGTTCTCAGAGTTTGACGATCTGGCGGACTTGGGTCACGCAAGCGCGGGCGTCTTCTATCAGCTTGGCGAATTCCGGGCTGTTGATCTCGGCGTGGCTGAGCCAGCGTACCTTATTGCTGATCCGGTACTGGACGCGGATGCCGGCCGGGGTTTGCTGTTGCTTGGCGTTCACTTCGTACCAGGGGGAGCTCACCTTGCATTCAAAGGCCGGCTGGATAGCCTTGGCGCCCTTGAGCAGCACATCGGACTGCATGGCGCTGGCGTCGCCCAGGTAGACGTCGGCCAGGTTGCCGTTGCGCTTGTAGTTGTCGAAGCTGTCCCACACGCCTTTGAAGTGGGAGTCGTAGAGAAACAGGCCGGAAATCTTCTCCAGCATGCGCGGGTCGCGCACGCTCATGTGCAGCGGGTAAACCGAGGGCACCATGAAGGAGGTTTTGTCGCGCTGGACCTTGCAGCCTTCCGGCTGATTGCTCAGCCGGTTGCACAGGCTTTGGTCGGTGGCGCTGACGCCCTGGTAGCGGTCTTGCAGAATGGTGTCGATCAGGGCGGAGTTGGCCAGTTCGATGTCGGCGCTGACATCGGCGCCGCCGTCGTCTTGCAGCGCGTTTTCGCGCTTGATGTTCAGATCGGTGCGCGCCGGTTCCATTGGCACCTGGGTCTGGCTGACCACGCCGTCCTTGCCGATGATGAAGGCCCAGCGGTCTTGCAGGTCCGACATGATGCGGCCGGGCTGGAAGAAGGGGTTGGTGGGGTCCAGCCACCAGGTCTGGCCGGCGATGTTGGCGCGGACGATCATGTGGTTGGGCGCGCCGACGCCGGGCAGGAGCAGCGGCGGGGCGAACTTGCCGCGGTAGATCAGCACCGGTTCGGCGGCGATGCCGGCGCGGCGCAGCATGGCGGTCAGCAGGGTGGAAAGGTCTTTGCAGTCGCCGTAGCCGTGTTTTTCGATTTCCGCCAGCGTGAACGGCACCAGACCGCGTTCCGCCAGGCGGGTGTCGTTGAGGTAGCGGTAGTTGCGGTTGATGTGCTGCATGAAGGCGGCCGTCTGCTCCGCGGCCGGCTTGCCCTGGTTGGCGGCCACCACGGCGGCGGCGGCCGGCGGCAGCGGCGCGGCCAGGATTTCGTTGTAGCGGCGGGCGTGGGCGCCGAAATGGTCTTGCGGCTGGTCCGAGGTGGCGATCACCAGCTGCGGCCATTCGCGCAACGCGCTGTTGTTCCACTCGTTGATGTAGTTGAGGTAGCGCGGCCGGCGCAGCGACACCTTGATGCGCTTGCGGTCCGCGCTGGCGTCCACCGTGTAATCGTCCAGCATCATGCCGCGCCAGATCAGCGGGCGCGTGGACTTGAGGTCGAAGTTGAAGCTGTCTTCGCGCGCTTTTTGCGGGCCCAGGTCCAGCTGGTAGCGCAACTGGCGCACCAAGGGCTGCGCCACGCTGTGGGTCTTGATGCGGTAGGACACGGTGCTGCCCACCGACAATTCCGGGAAGGCCATCCAGGTTTGCATGTCGCGGCTGACGCCGGCCTCCGGATTGGGCGCGGCGCGGGTTTCAATCTGGGATTTGCCCAGCTTGATCACTTTGCCGTTGGGCTGGATCACTTCGGCCCGTTCCACTTGCATGCGGTCTTCGGCCGGGTAGGTGAAGTCGATGCGGGACAGTTGTTCGCGGCCGGAGGGGTGCAGGATGGTGAATTGCTTGCTGGTGACGCAGTCCAGGCTGTTGTCTTTATTGTGCTGGCAGCTGACGGCGGTTTTGACCGCCAGCGGCGCTTCGCTGACCGGTTGCAGCGCGGCGGCGCTGAAGCTGCTGTAGAGGCCGGCGGCCAGCCCGAGAGTGAGTGTACGCATATTGGAATCGAAAAGTGTGATGTTGCTGTGATGATTATACGGCGCGAGGGCGGTGAAAACGCGCATCCGGCGTCCGCGCCGCCGGATGGGGTCAAGCGTTCCATCTTCGCATATTAGCGCTTTCGAATGTGTGTGCTTTTTGTGTCGCTGTCGAGTCTGTCCACGGCCACGCGGACAAGAACGGGACAGGACGGCGAATGGTCAAGGGACGCTCACGGCGCGGCCCACATCCGCAGCAGATTATGGTAGTTCGCGGTCAGCGCCACCAGGGCTTCGTTGTCGCCCAACTGCAGGCGCAGGTTGGAGATCGCCGCGTCCATGTCGAACAGCAGCCGGCGCTTGCCGTCGTCGCTGATCATGCTTTGCACCCAGAAGAAGGAGGCTAGCCGCGCGCCGGCGGTGACCGGTTCCACGCGGTGCAAGCTGGTGGACGGGTAGAGCACCATGTCGCCGGCGTCCAGCTTGACGCTATGACTGCCGTAGGTGTCTTCAATCACCAGCTCGCCGCCTTCGTATTCGTCCGGGCGGCTGAAGAATAGGGTGCAAGATACGTCGGTGCGCACCCAGCCGCCGTCGAAAGGGTGGCGGCGCACGGCGTTGTCCACATGGTTGCCGAAGTCCATGCCGGCCTGGTAGCAGTTGAACAGCGGCGGGAAGATTTTGGCCGGCAGCGCGGCGGAGAAGAACAGGCCGTTGCGTTGCAAGGCGCCTTCCACCATGGCCTGCAATTGTTGGGCTTCCGGCAATTGCTGCGGCAGTTGCAGATTGCGTTTGACCTGGGCGGACTGCTGGCCGGCGGTGATGCGGCCGTCGGCCCAGTCGGCGCGGGACAGCAGTTCGCGGCCCAGCGCCAGTTCTTCGGCGTTCAGCACCGCGGGGATGTGCAATAACATGGGGTCTCCGTATGAGGCTCAGCCCCCGGTGAACCGGGGGCCGGAGCCGTCTTGCAAGCGGTTTACGATTTGCTGCGCGTCGGTAGAGACATTGTGCGATGGGCGCCGGCTTCGAAGCGCTCATGCGCCATCGGCGTATTTCGCTTTCTCAGCCGCAACGCCTTGTCTCGTCCTGGCGCGCGAGATCGTAAACAGGTTCTTAGTACTTGAAGCTGACCGTCAACTGCGCTTCGCGCGGAGTACCCAGCGTGGCGTGAGCCGGGTAGCCGCCGTCGAAGTAGGTCTTATTGGCCAGGTTGTTCACATTCAGCTGCACCTTGTACTTGCGGGTCTCGTAAGCCAGCATCGCGTTGGCCACGGTGTAGGCCGGCAGGTAGTTGGTGTTGGCTTCATGCGCGTAACGCTTGCCCACATGGGTCAGGCCGAAACCGCCTATCACTTCTTCGGTGAACTTGTAGGTGGTCCACAGGTTGGCGGTGATCTTGGGCGTGTAGCGCGGCATATTGCCTTCGGTGCCGGCGGCGCCCAGGGCCGGCGGCGCGGCCTTGTCGATGCGGGACTTCATCAGGGTGAGGCCGGCGAAGACGTCCCAACGCTCGGTCAGCCGCCCGGCGCCTTCCACTTCCACGCCGTCGGTGTGGCGCTTGCCGGACAGCAGCACGGTGTTCTGGTCCAGCGGGTCGGTGTTGCGTTCGTTGGTCTTCTCGATGCGGAACAGCGCCGCGCGCAGGCTGGCGTCGCCGTCGAACAGATCCCACTTGGCGCCCAGTTCAATGTTGCGGTTTTTTTCCGGATCCACTTTGGCGGTGGCCTTGTCCAGCGCGTAGGCCTCGCCCGACGGGTTGAACGAGGTGCCGTAGCTCAGATAGTAGGACTGGGCGCTGCTGGGCTGCCAGATCAGGCCGCTGCGCCAGCTCCACACATTGTCGGTGCGGCTGACGTCGTAGCTGCGGCTGGGGTCCTGGCTGACGGAGCCGTCACGATTACCGGCGCGGATCTTGTAGTCGCCGCTGAAACGGTCGAAGCGTGCGCCCACCACGGCCTTCCACTGCGGGGTCAGCTCCAGCGTGTCCATCGCGTACAGGCCGATATTGCTGGCGTCGAACTGGGTGTTGCTGCTGCGGTAGCGGCTGAGGTCGGTGGGCACGCCAGGGTCCGGCGCACCCACGGTGGTGCTAGGCGGAGTGTTGAACAGGATGTAACGGTTGGTGTCGGATTTTTCCTTGCTCAGCTCCAGGCCGGTCAGCAGGGTATGGCGCACGCTGCCGGTGTCGAACTTGCTGATCAGGTCGGTCTGGTTGTTCCACGACCAGTCGGTGCCGTCGCGCATCGGCTTGCTGCGAGTGATGCGGGAGCTGTCCATGACCGGGTTGCTGGGGGTGATGCCCGGGATGCGCGGCGCGGTGGGCGACACATCGCGCCAGAAGCGGTTGAAGCGCAATTGGTTGCTCAGCACCAGATCGTCGCTGAAACGGTGGGTGAGCTTGGCGGTGAGGATGTCGGTTTGCGTTTTTTCAAAATCGCTGTTCAGGCCGTAGAAGCGATCGCGCGGCACGTTGATGGGCTGCTGGGTGTTGGCGTTGAACGGGATGCCGTAGTCCGGAACGTTGTCTTCCTTCTGATGGAAGTAGGACAGCACCAAGGTGGTGGGCTCGCCCAGGCCGAAGGCCAGCGACGGAGCGATGCCGAAGCGTTGGCTTTTCGCCGGGCCGCGGTCGCTGCCGTCGTCGGTGGCCATCAGGTTGACGCGCATCGCGGCGGTGTCGCTGAAAGCCTGGTTGATATCGAAGGTGGAACGGGTGAAGCGATTGCTGCCGACGCCGATTTCACCCGCCACCAGGGAACCGGCGAACGGAGTTTTGCTGGCCTGGTTGACCACGCCGCCGGTGGAGCCGCGGCCAAACAACATGGAGCTGGCGCCTTTCAACACTTCCACTTTTTCCAGGTTGAAGGTGTCGCGATTGTACTGGCCGATGTCGCGCATGCCGTCCAGATAGGTGTCGGTAGAGGCCGAGAAACCGCGAATCACTACTTGGTCGCCGGTGCGGCCGCCTTCGCCGGCGGCGAAGGTGATGCCGGGCACATTGCGCAGCGCGTCCTTCAAGTTGGAGACGGCTTGGTCTTCCAGCAATTGCTTGCTGACTACCGTGATCGATTGTGGAATGTCCTTCAGCTTCTGGTTCAGCTTGCCGATGGCGCTGGACTCGGTCTTCAGGCTGCCGCGTACCGGCGTTTCGCCTTCCACGCGCACGGTTTCCAGTTTGGTGGGGGTGTCGGCGGCCAGAGCCA
Organism: Chromobacterium haemolyticum; assembly: GCF_002081825.1. Classification (GTDB taxonomy): domain Bacteria; phylum Pseudomonadota; class Gammaproteobacteria; order Burkholderiales; family Chromobacteriaceae; genus Chromobacterium; species Chromobacterium fluminis. Next base: position 34,608 of record NZ_MUKU01000042.1, read on the forward strand.
GACCGGGGGAGAGGGCGGCGGCGAGCATGCCGGCGCCGATTTTCGCCGGCAGCTTGCGCGCGACGATGCCGCTGCCGCGGCTTGGGGTGGGTCGATGTTCCATCAGGGTTCTCATTTCGTGTCGTTGTTATCATCGCCGGCCGGCTGAGGCCGGCTCAGCTTTGCCTTACTGCACGCCTCTCCGGCCTTGTCCGGGCAAAGAGCGGACAAAGGCCCCCCTGGTCTGCGCGGCGGCAGTCCATGGAATAGAAGAAGAGGAATGAGGGGCCGGCGCGAAATAGCGGCTGGATAAGCGGCTGCGCGCTGGCGGATACGGGACGCGGATCTCGCGTCTACTGCGGCTCAGGGGCCGGCAGAGTCCTCAAGCAAACCAATGGCGTGGGCTTGCGTGACGGCTCTGCGCGAGCTGCCGGCGGGTGCCGGCCATGCTCGCACGGCGGTCGCTACGGCGCTTCGGTGGCGAAGCCTATCTTGCTGATGCCCCCTTGCTGGGCGCTGGCCAGGGTTTTGGCCACGGTTTCGTAACGCACGCTCTTGTCCGCGAACAAGTGCAGCTCCACTTGCGGGTTGTCGCGGGCGGCGGCGGCGAAGCGTGCGTCCAGCTCGCCTTCCGGCACGTTGACGTCGTTCCAGAACACCGCGCCGGCAGCGTCTATGGCCAGGCGGATTTCCTTGGGCTGGCTCTGCTGCGCGGCGGTGCTGGCCTGCGGCAGGTCCAGCTTGACGGTATTGGTCAGCAGCGGGGTGGTGATGATGAACACCACCAGCAGCACCAGCATCACATCCACCAGCGGGGTGGTGTTGATGTCGGCCATCGGGGCGGAAGCGCCCTTGTCGAAACTACCGAAGGCCATCGATCTCTCCGGACTGAGTCAGCAGCTGGGCGTGCAGATCGTGGGCGAAGTAGTCCATGTCTTGCGCCATGATGCGCTGCATGCGGGTCAGGGCGTTGTAGGCCAGCACCGCGGGAATGGCGGCGGCCAGGCCGGCGGCGGTGGCCACCAGCGCTTCGCCGATGGGGCCGGCCACCGCGGCGATGGTGACTTGGCCGGCGGCGCCGATGTTCACCAGCGCGTGGTAAATGCCCCATACCGTGCCGAACAGGCCGATGAAGGGCGCGGTGGAGCCCACCGAGGCCAGCACCGTCATGCCGGTTTCCTGCTTGCCGTTTTCCTGAGCCAGGCCCTTGCGGATGGCGCGGGTCAGGAACTCGTCCAGGTCGCAGCTCTGGCCCAGCGGGCGTTCAGCTTGGCTGCGGTAGTGGCGCAGCGCGGCCAGGCCCTGACGGGTGAGGTTGGCGAAGGGCGCGCGGGAATCCTGCAACTGGGTTTCTGCCTGTTTCCAGTCCGGGGCGTCCCACAGCGTGGTTTCGGCCTGCTTGTTGGCGCGGCGGATATGCCAGGTGCTGACGCCGCGGACCAGGATTAGGTACCAGGTCAGCACCGACATCAGGACCAGGATCATGAACACCGTGACCAGCACGGCGTCCCCTTGATGGAATACAGTCATTAGATTCATGATTTTGCAGACTTCAAAGAAAATTCAACGGGAACGATAAAGGTGTAGGCGATGGCTTCATTGCCGCGCTTGGCCGGGGTGAAGGTCCACTTTTTCACCGCCGCCACGGCGGCGCGGTCCAGCCGCGGGAAGCCGCTACTGTTGGACAGCGCCACATCCAGCGGCTGGCCTTGGGCGGACACGTGCACCCTCAGCTGCACGGTGCCGGTTTCGCCTTCCTCGATGGACAGCGCCGGATAGGCCGGCTTGGGATTGTTCAGATAGCCGCCCCGGTACATCGGCTCGGTGATCGAGGGTTTGGCGTCGGCGGACTGGCCGCGGGAACTGCCGCCCTCGGCGGAGCTGGCAGCCGGGCTGGGCTTGCTTTCCGCCGCCGGGGCGACCGTGGGCACGCTGATGGCCTTGGCGCTGGGCGCGGCCGGCGTGGGCGTGGCCATCACCTTGGGTTTGACCGGAGCCGGTTTCGGTGTCGGAGTGGGCTTGACCTGCGGAGTCGGCTTTTTCTCAGGCTTGGGCTGCTGCTTGGGCGCAGCCGGCGCGGCGGCCTTGCTAGGCGCGGCCAGGCTGATCATTTCCATACTGGCGACGCGCGGCAGCGTGATGGGCGCCTGCATCGCCACTGCGCCGCCCATCAGCGCGAAGGCCAAGGCATGCAGGCCCACGGTGCTGGAGAGCGCCGAGTATTGAAGAATTCGCTGGTTCATGACGGTGATGATAATACAAACTATTCTCATTATCCAAGCTGGAAAACGCGTATACCCCCATGTCATTGATATGGGTAAATAAATGACGGGAAAAGGATTTTGCCAAGCGCCGCGCCAGCCGGCGCGCCGGAGCGTTCCGACGCTTGCAATCCATGGTTTTGCCTGCATATCTTGCAGCATTGGCCACGGCGGAGTGTCGGTGGCGACATTATTGGAATACAAAACATGCAACAGTTCGACGGAACCACCATCGTGTCCATTCGCCGCGGCAATCGCGTGGCGCTGGGTGGGGATGGCCAGGTCACTCTGGGCAATATCGTGATCAAGGCCTCGGCGCGCAAAGTGCGCAAGCTGCACGGCGGCAAGGTGCTGGCGGGCTTTGCCGGCGGCACCGCCGACGCCTTCACGCTGATTGAGCGTTTTGAAGCCAAGCTGCAGAAGCATCAGGGCAACCTGCTGGTGTCGGCGGTGGAGCTGGCCAAGGATTGGCGCACAGACCGCATGCTGCGCCGGCTGGAGGCGATGCTGATCGTCGCCGACAAGAACAGCACCCTGATCATCACCGGCAACGGCGACGTGCTGGAGCCGGAACAGGGCATCGCCGCCATCGGCTCCGGCGGCGCCTACGCGCAGTCCGCCGCGCGCGCGCTGTTTGAGAACACCGATCTGCCGGCGGAAGTGGTGGTGAAGAAATCGCTGGAGATCGCCGGCGACATCTGCATCTACACCAACCACAACCATGTGATCGAGCTGTTGGACGAAGCCGACGAGCCTGAAGACAAAGAGTCGGAAGCCAACTAAGCCGCATTCAAGAATCAAATCGCCGGGAGCGTTGCTTCCGGCTGGAGAAAGTCATGACGCAAATGACCCCGCAGGAAATCGTCCACGAACTGGACCAACACATCATCGGCCAGAACGCGGCCAAGCGCGCGGTGGCGGTGGCTCTGCGCAATCGCTGGCGTCGCCAGCAAGTGGCCGAGCCGCTGCGCAGCGAAATCACCCCCAAGAATATCCTGATGATAGGCCCCACCGGCGTGGGCAAGACCGAGATCGCCCGCCGTCTGGCCAAACTGTCCGGCGCGCCCTTCATCAAGATAGAAGCCACCAAGTTCACCGAGGTCGGCTATGTCGGCCGCGATGTGGACACCATCATCCGCGACTTGGTGGAAGTGGCGATCAAAGAGACCCGCGACGCCGCCATCAAGCGCAACCGTCCGCGCGCGGAAGACGCGGCCGAAGACCGCATTCTGGACGTGCTGCTGCCGCGTCCGCGCCAGCAGGCCGGTTTCTTCGGCGGCGAGTCGGAAGCGGAAGCCAAGCCGGAAGACGGCGCCACGCGTCAGAAATTCCGCAAGATGCTGCGCGAAGGCGCGCTGGACGATAAAGAGATTGAAATCGAAGTCGCCGCGCCGGCGGCGCAAATGAATGTGATGGCCCCGCCGGGAATGGAGGATTTCGCCAGCCAGCTGCAAGGCATGTTCCAGGGCCTGGGTTCCGGCAAGAAGCAGGCGGCCAAGATGAAGGTGACGGAAGCGCGCAAGCAATTGATCGACGAGGAAGCCGCCAAACTGGTCAACGACGAGGAACTGCGCGCCGAAGCGCTGAAGAACGTCGAGCAGAACGGCATCGTGTTTCTGGACGAGATCGACAAGGTGACCAGCCGCAGCGAAGGCCAGGGCGGCGCCGACGTCTCGCGCGCCGGCGTGCAGCGCGACCTGCTGCCGCTGGTGGAAGGCACTACCGTGTCCACCAAGTACGGCATGGTCAAGACCGACCACATCCTGTTCATCGCCTCGGGCGCTTTCCAGCTGTCCAAGCCGTCGGACCTGATCCCGGAGCTGCAAGGCCGTCTGCCCATCCGCGTCGAGCTGTCCTCGCTGACCGTGGACGACTTCAAGGCCATTCTCACCAGCACCAACGCCTGTCTGACTCGTCAGTACCAGGCGCTGATGGCGACCGAGGGCGTGGAGTTGGACTTTGTCGACAGCGGCATCCAGCGTCTGGCCGAGATCGCCTGGCAGGTCAATGAAAAAACCGAGAACATCGGCGCGCGCCGCCTCTACACGGTGATGGAAAAGCTGTTGGAAGAAGTGGCCTTCGACGCCAAGGCCGGCCGTTGCGAAATTGACGCCGCCTATGTCGATAGCAAGCTGGAACAAGTGGCCGAGCGCGAAGATCTGGCGCGTTACGTGCTCTGATCCACACCTTTATATATAGAAACGTGAACGGCGGCCGATGGTCGCCGTTTTTGCATCCGCCTCAGCGCGTCTCACAGGCCGGCTTGGCGGCGGCTGGCACGGCCGCCAAATCGCGGAACGCCTCCGGATGCCGCCTCCAATACCAATCCTTCACCTCCTCGTGATCCAGTTCCAGGAACGCTCTCAAGCCGGGCAATAGCAGCATGGGCGCCACGGTGGCCAAATGCAGCAGCGCGAAAATCAGGTAGACCCGCTCCAGCGGCAGCACATGCAACAGCGCGCCGGCCAGCGCGGGCCCCAGCATCGATCCTATTTTCACCAGCATCACATTGATGGCGGAAAAGCGCGCGCGGTAATTCTCCGGCACCGCCAGCGTGCGGTGAGTTTGGCCTATCAACTGGTTCAGCGCGAACATCAGCCCCATCACCGCGAAACAGGCCAGAATCACCCAAGGGTTGTCGCTGATCGCCACCACCAGCATCAATACGCCGCAGACCAGCATGCCGATGGTGCGCGCCTGGTAGCGGCTGAAGCGGCGCAGCAAGACATGAGTGAACCAGAGCGAGCCCAGCAACATGCCGGCGCTGATCGCCGCCTCGCAACCGCCCAGCCAGGCGGCGGACAAACCCAGCGCATGCAGCTTGACCGGCAGCAAAGTCGTCACCAGCGGCATGAAGGCCACCAGGGTGACGAAGACCGCCAAGGTCCAATAGCGTTCTAGCGGAATGCGCCAGCGCGCGTACAGGCCGCTGCGGATATCCTCCAGCCAAGGCTGGCGCACGGCGTCCGCGGCGCGCGGCGGCACGCGCACATATAAGGAAGCCGCGGCGGCCACCACCAGCAGACAGGCGTAGGCCAGCAGAGTCAGGGTGGGGCTGGTCGCCGCCATCAAGCCGCCGCCCAAGACCGGGCCGATCAAATTGCCCGCCGACTGCGAGCTTTTCTGCAAGGACAGCGCGTCGCCCAGCCGGGCCGCCGGCACCATCTCGGCGGCGATGCTGAGCATGGACGGCAGCACGATGGACCAGGCCAGCATGGCCAGCGATTCCACCGCGATCACCCAGCCGATGCGATACCAACCCAGCGCGGCCATCAAGGCCAGCAGCAGCGCGCTTAACATCGCCAACAGCATGCCGCCGCCAATCAGGCGGTTCTTGGGCAGGCGATCGCCCAAGGGCGCGGTCAGCGGCAGCGACAGCAGCATCACTAAAGCGGTGATAGAGCCGAACCAGGCCATATCGCGCGCGCCGCCGGACTGCACCACCCACCAGCTGATGGCGACATAGCCGGCGCCCATCGCCAGCCCGCTCAACACATCGCTCAGCATCAAGGCGTAAAACGGCGTGGGCAGTCCCTCTAATCTTTGACGCAAGGTTTGCTGCATGGACGTTTCCTGAGCGATGGGATGCGCTCAGCTTAACAATTAATGCCTTAGGCATAAAGTCTGCGTCGAATAATTTGCCGGAAAGCGGGTTTTTCGGAAAAACCGGGGGAAATCTGCCCGCTTTCGCAGCTTATCTGCCGGCGGCAACAAGCTGGGAAGCCTTGTTTTCCGGCTTGCCCAAAAGTTCTTGTAAAATCCTTTCTGAATGATTTCTATTTAAATCATGAGCTTAGGTCGTGACATCTTAAAAACCCCATCTTTTTTCAAAATAGGTGTTGACGGAGCAAGGGCTGTAACGTATATTTCACCTCCTCAGCAGACAACGCAGCGGCGGAAACGAAGCGCAGCGATCTGCACCGCTCTTTAACAAAACGAATAACCGATAGGTGTAAGTGCTCGGTCGATGACCAAACACTTGCACTGCAAGACGAGAGATATCTTGATGTTTCTTTGATCTTGCGTGCCAGAAAATTTGCTTGGAATTGAACTGAAGAGTTTGATCCTGGCTCAGATTGAACGCTGGCGGCATGCTTT
>NZ_MUKU01000043.1 GCF_002081825.1 Chromobacterium haemolyticum
TTCGGCCTGCTTGAGAAAGCCAATGATCTGTTCTTCGGTGAATCTGCTCTTCTTCATGTCCGTCATTCTCCTTCAGTGACGGACTTCTCTCTACTTTTGATTGGTAAGGCCTAAGGGGAGCAGATCAGAGACTCCATGCATGCCATAAACCAAAATGTTTCCGTCGATGTAAAACCTGATTGAGCTCTCCCCGCCGCCATTCCACCACATTGCACCAGCTATAACCAGGGTTGTGGGGTATGGCGTATAAAATGTGCCGTACCTAAAGTCGCGGCCCCAACTCTGATACCAACTAACGCTTCCATTTGCTATTTTTAGCGTGCCTATCGTCAGATCCTTGATGTAGGTGCCATGCATCCCTCCCGCATCCAGAATGACATTGCCGGCTCCATCCCGCACCGTGAGGCCGCGCGTATCGATCTGCCCGGCGTTGAGCTGTCCATTGATCTTGTGCGAACCCATACCGTTGAAATCCACCACGACATTGCCTGCAGGGTCTTTGATCGTCAGCTGGCGGCTGTCGATCTTGTCGGCCTCAACCGAGTTCGCTAACAAGCGATCGCCGGACAGGGTGCCGCGCAGGATCAGATCGCCATCAATCCCCACCATCGGCTGGCCATTCACGCTGCCAGCAGTGAAAATTTGCCGGCTGCCGCTACCGTCCGGCAGCGACACCGCGAACTTGTCGGCCAAAAAATCGACTCTTGAGCCGTCTTTATCCGCCCGCAGGCCCATGCCGGCGATTTTGTCGCCAGCAGTGACCTTGAGGACTTTTTCAGCCTGTATGCCATCAACCACTAGGCTGGTTTCCTGGATAGCCGCGGTGTTGCCGTTGACCGTAACTTCCAACGTCTCGACCGAGCGCGCCACCGCGCCGACCTCTGTTGCTCTGACCTCCCTTTCCGCCTGGATGGCCGACGCGTTCTCGCCGACTTTGGCGCCCAGGGCTTCCAGACTTTTTGCCGTGGCGCCCTCGCCGTTGACCCTGGCCTCGACCTCGCGCCGCAGCGCCGCCTCGTTCTCTCCCAACTTCGCGCCCAGCACTTCGTCCGCCCGGGCCAGCGCCTCGTCCGCGTTAGCCCGCGCCTGTTCCTCGCGTTTCAATGCGGCAACGCTATCGTCATGGCTGGCGCGCAATAGCTTGAGATCCGAAGCCAGCGCTTCGCGCGCACTGGCCGTTGCCTTTTTCTCCTCCAAAAAATCAGCGCGGCTGTCGTCGAAGGCGGCGGCCAGGCGCAGGCGCTCCGATGCCTCGCTGGACAGGTCCGTGTTCAGCGTTTTGATTTCACGCCGCGCTATCGCGTAGTTGCGGGTATGCGCGGTATCGCGGTCATCCTGCGTCAGCATCAGCTCATACGCCGCCTGTAACGCGGAGTTCGCCGAGTCCGCAATCTGCGGCAGCTTGCCGAGCGGCTTTTGCAGTTCTTCGGTCAACTGGCCGCCGCCGATGCTGCCCTGCAGCTGCTCCAGCAACTTGGCCGGGTTCTTCTCGGTACTGGCCCTGGCCTTGACCGGCGCCGAGCGGTTGCCCCATCCATCCAGCAACACCAACTCATACTCCACCGTCACCCCGACAGACAGACCGATATGCGTCCAGCGGTCAGAAGGAAACGGCAAGGAGGTCAAGCGCGCCTTTGGCCCGTCGCCGATCTGGCCGAACAGCTCCACGCCCGCGATATCCACGGCCGGCGGGTAGCGCCAAGCCAGCTCAATCAGCAGGAGATCGCCCACGGCATAGAAGGATTGCGGCGCCGCCGGCGGTTCGCCCATGGCCGTGACCGTCAAATGGGCGAAAGCGGGCCGGGAAATGCCGCCATCGGCAAATAGCGGAGCAACGGACGCTTCGTGATAGCCTGGCTCGACATCCGCCGCATGCTGGGTCTCACTCGTCAGAGCCTCGTTCCAAATGCCTTCTTCGCGGCGCCAGCAGTAACGGTACTGCGTCGCCCCGCGGACCGGCGGCCAGCTGGCTTGCATCGTCGGCACGCGCTGCTGCCTGGCGTTGACGCGGCTAGACTCGGTCAGGGACAGATAGCCAATCAGCGGCGGACGGCTGGGGCGCGGCGGCACATAGGCAAAGTCTCCCTTTTCCGCCGCGTAATACTCGGGCAAATAGTCGCAGGCCGTGAACTGGATATCGCCATTGTCGAGCGGCTTGGCGTCGATGATTTTGACCTTGCGGCCGGGGTGGGTCGCCGGATCGTAAAACCACATCCAATCCAGAGCGACCGCATCAGGCGACTCGTCCGGCACGGGAAGCGGGCCGTCCGCATCGCTGACCGGAATCGGATCGCGCAAGCGCAGCAATGCAGATTCGCCCCCGCCGCCCTTGACCCGATATGTTGAGTAGTTGCCGTCGGGGAAGCGGATGCCGACATAAGCCGTGGCGCCTAAAGGCACCGCCCTGTCCAGTCGCAGTTCCTGGCGATTCCCGCCAAGCAGCCGGCCGGAAAATGACCAACTGGCCATATCGTGGGAAAGCAAGACCACATCGCCCTTGCCCGCCACCATGCCCTCGATGTCGGTTTCCCAACTGATGCGTCGACGGTGCAAAGCCTGCGACGCCGCCAGCAGCCGGGCTTCGCGCCCGGCCACGTCCGCATCGGTGCAGCCGATGAAGTCCAGCGTTGCGGGATTCGCCGGATCGGAAACGCCTTGCACCACGACCCTGACGCTATCTGGCTTCCAGTCCTTGGACTGGTTCACGAAATTAACGATGATTTCGTCTGCCAACTTGCCGGACTGATAGTTAATCCGAAAGCTTTTGGCTTTGATGTTGGCCGGGCCGAACACCGCGACGACGGGCAATTCGTCGGCATCCCACACCACGCCGTAGCGGCCCGACTGCCAGGTCATCTGCCCGCGGCCGCAGCGCGCAATCATCTCCGCCACTTCCTTGATCGGCATTCCTCGATCCAGCACACGGCTAAAGCTCAGGCGTTTGGCCTCGCACCACACGGCAAAGCTCTTGATGCTCTCGATCTCGATGCGCTGATCAGGCAGGCCGCCGCCAAACAACCGACGCCCATTGACCGCCCTCCGGCCCCGCAACCACCACAACAGCCACCAGGCCGGGTTCAAAGTTGCGCGCAATGCCCAGCCTCCGTTCTCCCACACCGGGATTTCAGAGCTGGCCACCGCCGACAACTCGTCGATCGTGCCATTGAGCTGGTTGCTGGCCTTGATGCGGACCCCAACTCGCCGTTGTCCGGTGTAGTCGGCGCCATCGAATTGATGGCTGCGGATCTGAGCCACCGCGAATTGATTCTTGTACCGGCTCGAGTCTCCATCCGCACTGACTTTAATGACGCGGATAGCGTATTGGCCTCGTTGTACCGCTTCGGAAATCGACAGCCGTGCGATATTGATGCCCCGACCGTGCAAGGTGAATGTCCGATTGCCAAAGTTGCGCCAGGCTCCGTCCGGAAAGGCGCGGTATTCGACCTGAAACTCGATGGACCTGCTTTCAATGCCGCCATCGTCCCGGGCAAAATAGGCCAAGCCTTGAACATCGATGCCTATGGCAATCGTGTCTGGGCTTGTCGTTCTCTCTACCCAGCCGTCCGCCGCCTTGATTTCTCGCCCTTGTTCGGTATCGACATTACCGAACTCGGCAGGCAGCACGCCATCCGGCCCCGCCTCGAAAATCGTCACATCCTGATAGCTGCTCAACAGGGTTTCGCCCAGCTTGAAATTTTCAAGCTTCAGTTCGGACTGCAGGCCGAAATGGAAGGACTGGAACAGAAACTGCTCCGCCCCTTCAAACACCGTGTAAGGTTTGCCGGCCAGGTCCGGCACCATCCTGTGCTTTCCCATCACCAGCGGCATGGGCTCGAACGGCCGCAGGCGGTTACGGGCGCCGGCCAAAGAATACGTAGGGGATTGCTCGGCGCCGCAGCCGAACGCCCCTAACTGCGGCTTGGGCGGCGGCAACAGCGTGTTGATCAATATTGAGCCGCCTACCATGATGCCAATAGCCAGGGCCCCGCTCATCGCGGTCCAGGTTCCCGTCATGGCGAAGCCCGCCAGATAGGGAGCGGTGAAGGCAAGCGCCAACAGAGCGATAGAACGAAAAACCTTGCCACCACCGCCACGCACCAAAGCCCGAACCAATACAATGTCGTTTTGCTTCAGCCGGTACTTGCGCCAAGTTTCCGGCGCCAGCGTCCGGCCATTCACGGAAACGGCGTGCCCTTCGTCCACCTCAATGCCCGTGCGCCGGCAATAGCCGCCCAAGGTTTCATTGCGGCGAAACGCCGCTTGCACCAGTTGCCGGCCTTCCAGCAACAGCGGGTGCGGCAAAAACGCCAGCCTGACGGCGTTCGGTGTTGTCATTTCCATTGGTAAAACCCTTCCACCTCATACCCTGACAGCGAACGCAGCCGCTGGCGCACCACTTCGCCAAAGCCTTCGTCCGCGTGAAGCACCCACCACTCCCGCCCTATCCAACACATCACCCCAATATGCTGCAGCCGGCCGCGCGCCAGCAGCAGCACCGGGTGGCCATCCACCGGCTCCGGCACCTTCTCCGCGAACTGCTCCTTGCGGGCCGAAATTTGAGTGTTGCGTCCAAACGGCGTCTTCTGATGTTTGCCCGGCAGGCTGACCGCCTGGCCGAGCACCTCGGCGGCGACCTGTTCGGCCAGAGCCGCGCAATTCAATCCATCGTCCGCGTACTCCATGCCCACGTAAGGATCAGACCAATGCATCAGAACACCCCCGGTGCGGTTTCCGGCCGGTAGTGCAAAGCCACCGCCGGCTGATTCAAGAAGTCCACATAGCCAAGCGTCGCGGTGATCTGCAATGGCGTCATTGCCACGTTGGAGAGGTCCAAAGTAATGTCGTACTCCAGAACCTTCGGCTGACTGCGCAACACCTGGATCACGCGGCATTGCGAACCGGCGCCGCCCTGCGACACATCGATCCACTTCGTCAATTCCCGACCGACGTTGTCGATGGCCAGTTGTGCTTGCGGTACCTGGCCCTCCGACTCTTCTGGCAACTGGAAAGAAAAAGAGCACGCCACGAAGACATGCCCTTCCACGGTGATTGGCACGGAGTCGTTGACCACCCGAGCCGGCTCGGCCAGATCCTCATGGCTGATTTCCAAGAGCATCAACAGCGGCTCCGCCGCGCTGGTGGCATTGATGTTCTCGCGCGCGGCTTGAGAAATTGCTCGCGCCATAAAATCCCCTTCCTGAAAGCAAAAACCCGCACGAAGGCGGGTCGGTTGAATTGGAGCGTACAGTTGGACTCAGGCTGCAATAGCTTCAATCTGGGTCGCCGCTCGCCATAGTCCTTTTGAGTCAGGGATAAGGCGGATTTTCCCGCCGATGAACCGCGCCTTCCTCTGAGCCTGGCTGATCGGATCCGTGTAGAGAAACCAGCCCGATCCGCCGGCCAGCGTTTTGCCGAACCATTCCTCGAAGTCCAGCTTTCCCTGGCGCCCCTCAATCAACAACGTCACATCGAGTTGGGCCACTGGAGAACTCCACCGCGGCCGCTGCTTGGCGATAGGGCCTTCCATATCCGAGCGGATCACGCCGTAGTCTGGAGCCTCTCCATATCCCGCCAACAGTAGACGCACGTAACTGGGCAGCCTTGGCAGCACCATATCACCTCCATTTCAGAATAAAAAAAAGCCCACCATTTCGGTGGGCCCACCAGATTGGTGAAGCGTTCTGCGCTATTTTCCAACAATCGCCTTAATCCCCTGCGACACCGGTCCCCCGCGCCGTAAATCCGTCAGCACGATGTCCACCACCATCTGCCGGCCATCAAACCGCGGCTGGCTTGCCGAAGCGCTCACCGGCTGGCTGGACTGGTTGATGACGTTCAAGGCCAGATTGACCTCAGTGCCGGCGCCCTGGGCCTTAACCCCCAGCCGGCCGGCGTTGTCCCGTGTCAGCGGCATGATCGCTTCCGGCCCCGCCTCGCCAAACAGCGCCATCGGTGCCATCGTCGGGCTCGACACCACCGAGTTGGTGAATGCTCCGCCGCTGGCGAAGGTACGGACCACCTGGCCGTTGTAGAAGAGATTGCCCTTGGCGCTGCCGATCACCGACGGGCCGAACAGGCCGCTCGGCAGCCAGTCCAAGCTGAGCCCACCTCCTATCATGCTCAAGGTTGCTTGCTGCATCTGGATCCGAATGATCTGCTCGATCACCGAGTTGGCGAAATCCTGCCAGCCCAGTTTGCCGGTCATGAAGAACTTGGTTTGCATGTCCGTCATGCTATTGGTGGCGGTCTCAAACGCCCTCTGGCCCTGTGCGGCCTTGTTGCCCACGTTATCGGCGTATTGGGCCAAGGCCTGATTCCAGCCGGTCGTAAACTCACGCGCCTTGGCTCTGCTCTCGTCGTAGGAGGCGATCAGCTTGGCGTACTCGCCCGGCAAAGTGGCAACACCTTCCCTCTCTTTGTCCAGGAAGTAGATGTAGCGCTCCTTGGCCTCCTGCGACATGAACATCGTGGCGTTGTAGCGCTCCAGCTCCTCCCTGGCCTCCGCTAACGCTTTGCGCGCTGTGGCCATGTTTTCGATATCAACCAGTCCCTGTCGTGCTTCAATCCTTTGATCGAACTGCCAGATTCGTTCGTTTCGACTCCTAAGTTCATCCGGATCGGACGGAACCGGCTGCTTGATCAATGCCTCACGTTCGGTTTTGACTTCAAGCAGCTTCTTCTCCGCGTCAGTCAGCCGTTGAACACGAAGGCCCAAGGTGTCCAGCCGCTGGATGTAGGTCTCAGCCGCGCGGACGCCCGAGGTGGTTTCCGCTAGGTCCGTGTACAACACTTCCAGCCCCTTGGTGGATTTTTCGAGGCGGATCTTCTCCTTGATCAGCGCGATCTCACGATCCAGTAGGATGATCGACGGCGCCCGGTTGCCCTGCCCCTTGGTCGTGCTGCCTTCACCGCTTGCCAGGCTCTGCCGCTGGGCGATTAATCGATTGAGTTGCCTCTCTCCCTCGGTAAGCTTCTGAGCCGCGTCGCCTAGTCTGGAGAGGTTGTCGTGGTATTCACGCAAGCTTATGAGGTCAGCTCGGATGTTGGCCAACCGGTCGGCTCCCCCTCCTTGGCCTCGCCCTCCCTTGCCCCCACGCAGTGAGCTATTAAGCTTTTCGTTGGCCTGCGCAAGCAACTTTGCAGCTTCTTCTTGCGAGATCACACCTTCAGCCGCCGCTTTCTCTATCTCACGAATATCCGCTCGGATCTTTTCAGCGGCCGGCGTATAGCTACCCTTTAGCTGCGCAACTCTGGTAAGGGATGTCTCTCCTGTTGCTGCATTTTTCTGCTCATCCTCAAGCTCTTTTATTTTTGCTTTGGCTGCCGCAACGCCTGAAAGAAGCTCTTCCTTGGCACCCGCTTTCATTTTGGACATTGCAGCCGAGTCACTCAGTAGCCGTAGGTTGTCCCGAATAAATTTCTTTTGGTCTTCGATTCGGATGTCAAATGTCGCTCCCTTCAAGCCCTCCGCCATTGATCTAGGCATGGCAATGCTATATGCCTTTTCGGCCTCTAATAAATTAGCCCGGTAAGCATTACTCCTAACTTTTATTGCATTCAGCTCATCCCGGCTCAAGGGGATCTCGTAGTACGCAGTCCCATCAAATAGTTTCTTCGTGCCCTTTCTCAATTCTTCATCCGCTTCAGCCATCCCTTTTTTCGCCAAAGCAATTTCTGTTTGCAGTGCCGCAAGAGGTGCCTTTGCAGCCGCACTCATAGCTGCAGATATTCGGCGGGCAGAGTTTTCACTAATTGCAGCCGCATCACCAGCCGCTTCGGCGATCTTGTCCCAGTTGTATACGACGACTGCCGCGGCTGCGATAAACAAGCCGAAAGGTCCACCAACAGCTGCCAGGGCAGCGCTGGCGCCCCGTGCCGCGATCCCCGCCATGGTCGCCGCCCGGGCATAGTTGTTTGTCGCCACCGTCAACGCATTTGTGGCTACAGTGTTTCGCGCTTTTGCTGCGGACAGCGCGGTTTGTGAGCCCCCTAAAGCTGCGCTGGCCTGCGCGCTGCGCAGGGCGGCAGCAGCATTGGTGGCCTCTGCCCTGGCGCTTTCCAAAGCCGCCGTGGCGGTGACGCGCGCAGCAACTCCTTGCTTGCTTGTGTCAACGATCAATTGGCCAAGAGCGCCCGAAGTCTTGCTGATGGCCAGCAGCGTCGCGCCCCCCAGTGCCCACGTCAGAGTTTTTCCTACGGTTTCGCTATTTTCCGACAAGAATTTAAGAGCATCGGTAGCCTTCGTTACCCCTCGGGTAAATGGCACCATGAATTCCTGACCCGCGGAGGTTTTCAAATCATCCGCGTAGCGCTTCATGGAGTTAAGTTGTTTGCCCGCTTCTTCCATCGAAGCCTCATAGGCGCCCGAGATCATCTTGCCCTTTTCCATCACTTCATTGACCCGGGCCTGAATCTTCTCCGTTTCAGACAAAGCGTCAGCCGTTTTGCCCAACTGCGCGGCAAGCTTCCGGTAACCCGCCTCAAAGTTCACGTTGATCCCGATGGTTCTGAGGATCTCGGTTTGAGCGGATTGAATGCCGTAGACCAGGCGGGTATAGGACTCGGATGAGTTCAGATTGCCGATCACCGCCGCATCCTGGGCGATTCTCGCGAGCTGAGTGGACTGCGACAAATCAACATTGGCTTGAATCATGCGAGCGATGTTTTGCCGGGACTCCAGCGCAGAAATCCCCGTCTGGCGCAACGCAGACTCGGTCTGCTGCAGCTGAACGGTGGAATACCCCGCATTCTTGCCCACGGTGTTCATGACCACGCCCAAGGTGTTGTAATGCGCCGCCATCAAGGTCACTTCCTTGGAGAACTCAAGCAACTTCATGCCGGAGTACGCTGCAACAAAGGACTTAATGACACTAGTGGCACGAGAAAAAGACGCATCAATATTGCTGGCCATCCTGGCTAAGCTATTTTCGGTGGCTGACCCAACTCTAGCCAAATCGCTCAACGCTCGGCCACTTCCTTCAATTTCTCTTGCATCTGCCCGTATAATTAGAGTCGCAATATCCATTGCACATCTCCAATAAAAAATGCCTCATCACATGATGAGGCACCGATATCAAACTCAAGTCAATCCGTCAAACGGACTCCAAGTACAGAATCAGCCTGCGCCACCTTTTTGCCATTTGGGTCAAAAAAGTATATTGTTCTAGCCATGCAATTTAGCACGGCATCTGCATCTGCTATTTTCTTAGCAACTTTTAACAAAGCTGCTTTTTCATCAACAAAGTTCACCATTTCAATTTCGAGACGCCCATTATATTCTGACACTTTATGATTGGACCGAACTGCTTCCATCAAGACTATTGCAGCCTCAACACCATCTGCACCATACTTTGCAATTGAATTGCACTCTATTAAATCCGACCCCTGCTTCACTTCTTTGCCTCCTGTGAAATAAGAAACACAAGAAACCACAACTAAGCTAAGAAAAGAAACAGCAATCCAAGCAACCATTTTGGCTTTAGCCTCTATTGAAAGCGCCATACCCCATCCTTTGTAACGAAGACTCCTATTTATTACACAATCTATTCCATGCTGAGAAAAACTCGCCAGGGTCATTGTCTTCAAGCTTAGCCAAGCTTGCATAAAAACCTTTACCGCCCTCAGCTCCAGGCCAATAAGGAACAACAAACCTTTGCCACCCAACGTATGCGCCCATTCTGTTTTTTGCATTCACCGATCCGCATATGTGGTTGCGTTCATTATTCCAGTAAACATTTTCAAATTTTGCTGAATCAATATCAAGCACGGCATTCTTCAGCAATGATTTTGCAACTCTTGTAGATGAGGTCGCGGCCATCCACGCAATCACCAAAACCATCAAAAGAATAATGACACTCACCACCACTACTGAAATTCTCTCAACATTGCTCATGCCCATCTCCCTCAGTCTGAAAAAATCGCACAAAGCTTTAGCACTTCCGTTCTACCTATGACAGCCAGCGTGTTCCCTTTCGCAAAACTATGTTTTATTTGTGCAACAGATAATTTGTACTGACAGGACATAAAAAAACCCCGCTCTTGCGGGGCTTCAATTTAACAATTGCAACTAAGTCGGTTAGAACTATTTGTTTTTTCCTGCACGACATGGCGAGGTCATGCCACATCTCCTGTTGCGATCAATTCGGCCAGCCTAGCCAGCCCCTTGGGGGTGATCAGCAACTGGGACGAGGATTCAACGTCCCCGCTCTTGTGGTAGATGGTCACTGGCCGGTGAACGACCAAGCCCTGCTGCTCCTTGACCGTGTACCCCACCGGCCGGTTATTGCTCTGGCACCGGTAGGCCCAACCAATGCGGATCAGGTAGGCGGTGAATTTGCCTGGCGGCACGCCCAGCGCCTTCGCCGCATCTGTCAGGCACAGCTCGCCCTCCGAGAGCGCGAGCCGCTCTTGGGCAGCGACTTTCGGCGCTTGCTCGGCCACCTGGTTCGCCAACGTCACATTCTGCTGCTCGACGATCTGCCGCTGCTCGAACTGCTCCGCCCAGGCGCGCGCCGCTCCAACACGTTAGGCTGGAACTGACAAAGCCCCGCAACTGCGAGGCTTTTGAAGTTCGTTGTGGTCTATCTTTATCCAACCTTTACCCGCGGCAGACAACCAAAGTGAATCATCACCGGACTAGTGCTACGCAGAAAATAAGCATACCTCTCAGAAAGATCATTGGCCCTAATTAAAGACCTTATCTCTGTTAATTTATTTTCTGCGCGATTCTTCTTCTCGATTGCTTCTTGGTCACCACATACTACTTGAGCACTTAAATTGACTCCTAAATCTGAGTATTCAGAGATTAATTTTTCAATGCGCCCCTCAGCCTCTTTTATCTTCGAAGACTTGCTAACTGCCACTTCTCTTTCTTTTAAACTTGTCAGTCCGACTTCATAACTATTCATTTTTCCATTTAACTCTGCACCTCTTGCAGCAATGTCCTGCTCTTTCTTAGTAACAATATCCTCTTTGCGTTCAAGTTCAACTTTCTTGGCCGCAAGCTTTCCTTCCTCATTTCTAATATACCTTTCAAACTCAACTCTTTTATCCGTAAACTTTACCTGTTCCTCATGTAGCTTGTCATTTTCTTTATACAGCCATAAGAAACTGACAGCAAATATTGCCGAGAACACTAATAAGACATAAACCGTTGGTTTGAAGTACTTCTCAGACGTCAGTGTTTTTGCAGTTTTCTCATCAACCATCGCTACCCCCTCTCACACCGCATAACAAAAATATATCTAGCCAATACATCCCGCGTGATCGCGAGGCTTTTCATTTGCACCAGCTCTCCTCAGTGGCGCTTACGGTAGTGGTCATTCGTCTCTTTGTTCTTGTAGTGGCCTCCCTTGTGTGAGGAGCCTTTGCCGCCGGCGTAGTGTCCACCGCCGTGCTTTCCGGCGAAGGAGATGGTAGGAACTGCCAGTGCCAGGGCTGCGATCAGCAAGAGAGCTTTTTTCATCTTTGTTGTCCTGTTGGGTCAAGGAGTCACCATTATGACATTGACAACAATCTAACTCCAGCATGAAGCTTGGCCATCAGCCCAACAGCCCAACAGCCCAACAGGACAACAGGACAACAGGACAACAGGACAAAAATATGCTCAGGCTAATCGCCCTCTCCACCCTTCTGCTTGCCGCCGGCCCCGTCAGCGCCAAACCGATGTCGGATCAGCAGATCAAGCGCGCCATCATCAAGGAGTCCATCGAGTCGTACTACGGCAACTGCCCGTGCCCGTACAACACCGTGCGCAATGGCAGCTCATGCGGATGCCGCAGTACGTACAGCCGGCCGGGTGGCGAGGCTCCGATCTTCTTCGAGAAGGATGTGACGTAGGAGATGGTAAGGATTGTCAAGGATCAACTTGATGCTAAATAATTGGCATGTATAATATCAACCTCATATACCATGAAAATCACACAGCAATGACAGACCAGCAAAATCTTAGTAATAAAGATATAGAAGAATCTTGTACTGATTATGAGTTTTACGCATTTGGAACTGCAAAGATATTTGAAAAACGATACCAATCAATCCAAAATAAAACCCGCATAATTACCTTCCTAGGCATCATAAATCCTCTGTTGATCGGCTCTGCAGCTTTAGCATTCGGTATCAAATGGAGTTTTTTGCCATACTTTATTTACATGGCAGGCATTATTGGAGCTGCCCAATTAATATTTTCAACATGGTCTGTTGTGGATAAATGGGATGACAAACTCTCCTATTCAATCGAGTCAACAATAAGCAATACCGCTCTTTATAACTCTTTCAAGAAGATACCACGACTCGGCTCTACAATGCAGCAAAGAAAATTTGACGAGTCCGTGCGCGAGTACGAAGAAAGAGAAAGAAATGATATGAAACAGTCGATAACTGAAAAGGAAAAACGTTTCGCAAATCGTTCCGCTCTTATTTACTATAAAAAGTCTTGCCATTTATGCAAAGAAACACCAACCACCATAAAGCCGTCCAAATGTGATTCTTGCGGCAATTTTTAAAGGAAATTAAATTGGAAATCAACCTAGAACAGCTTGCAATTGCATTTAATAGCTTAAGCCAGAAAGATCAGGCAAATGTTCTCAAAGTACTCGCGGAGATTTTCAACAATTCACTTAATGGCAAGCCGAAATCATATAGATCCATATGCACTGAAGACTCCAGCAGAACCATGATTAACTTTGCCCCCGCCCCTGGGCGGTGTTCAAAGTGCGGGAAATAAAGTAAAAAGCCCATCACAAGATGGGCTTTTTACTTTCTCGCTAGCAACGCCATAATCACCACCGACCTCGCCTCATCATCCTGCATCTGCTCTGCCAGCAACGCACCATCGCCCATGGCCTGGACCTCTAGGTAATCTAGGTCCAGCATCACCTCCCAGCCGCGGTGCTGGCGCGAGAAAAGCCTCTCCCCTGCGGCAATGTCACCGTAGCTCAGCGGCTGTGGGCCATGCCCGGAAGAGTGGCGGCCGGCGGAATCAGCTTGCCAAACCTTCTCGCCACATGAATCACCCACAACCCTTGTCAAACTGTATCCGATCGGATACAGTTTGAGCCATGAACACATTTCTGACGACCGCAGAATTCAATGCTTGGCTGAGCCAGCTTCGCGACCCGATTGCTAAAGCCCGCATTGCCATTCGAATCCGCTCGGCCGAACAAGGAAATTTTGGAGACTGCGAGCCAGTTGGCGACGGCGTCTCAGAAATGCGAATCCATACCGGCGCCGGTTACCGGGTGTATTACACGCGGCGCGGCCAGGTGGTCTATCTGTTGTTATGTGGTGGAAACAAGTCGAGCCAGAAGCGCGACATCAAACACGCCAAAACCTTGCTCAAAAATCTGCCGGAGTAAACCATGGAATCGAACCTGCAACCGTTTGACGCGGCCAACTATCTGGATAGTGAAGAAACCATTGCCGAGTACCTCAGCGCCGCGCTAGAAGACCCCAATCCGGATGTTTTTCTAGCCGCAGTACGCGATGTGGCGCGCGCGCGTGGAATGGCTCAACTGGCCAAAAATTGCGGGATGGGGCGTGAAAGCCTTTACAAAGCGCTGTCTCCCGGCGCAAAACCACGCTATGACACTATCCTCAAGCTGATGCGTGGGCTGGGGGTCAAGTTGCACGCCAGTCCTGTCGAGGACTGATGCTGCGCGCGGTCTAAGCCGTAAGGAAGTCGTAAAACGCTGCTCAAACTACCCGTACAGTGATTTAGATTATTGAACGACAGCCAAGCCCTTGCCGCTCAGGCGCTGAGCATTCTCATCAAAGCCCGCGACCGCGCCTCATCGTCTTCAAGCACATCTAGCATGAATGCCTCCTCGTCCATCGCCTGGATGGTCAAAAACTCAACATCCAGCCGCCGCAGCAAGGTGTACTCCCATGCTCGCGGCCGGCGCTGCGTGATACGCGCCCACGCCTCCATTTCCAAACAAGCCAGAGCCTGCGGACCGCAGTCCGAGTACTGCCGCCCTGCCGATATCTCGCAAAACCACGCCCACAAATAAGCCGCCTCATTGGGCAGTTTTAGCTTGTTGACGTGGCCTTGCTTGCGCAACGAACTGCCCTGCTTCAGCCGCTTGTCGAGTCGGAATTCCTGGTCTGCGTAGGCTCTGACGGTGGCGCAGGCGGCGGCAGGAATTTTCCCAAGTCGGCGCTCTGGCTGATCACGGCATCGCGGATCCAGGCAGCCTTGCTGTAAAGCCGCTGAGCGTTCTGAGGGGTGAACGCGAAAGGCGCGCCGTTTTCCGTCAGCCCTGACCATCCGGCGGTGCGCGCGACGGCGATGCTGACTAACAACTGCTCCCGCTCCACATAGCTCAGCGGATCCGCACGTTCCCTGCCGGCGGTATTGGCTGCGGCCAGCCTGGCCACGTCGTCGTCGTGCAATTTTCGCTGCAGTTGCTGGGCCTGCTCCGACTCGGCGGAAAACACCTCAACCTTGACCTTGGTGTCTTGCCCGGTCACATAGTGCTTGAGCGTGAATTCGTGTGTTTTCTCGCCCACCACCAGCAAATCGTCATTGATGTCCATCGTGCTTAGGCCCCCTTCTTCACCACCGGCTTTTGCCATTCGACCTTGCCGGTAATGCTCAGCGCGGCCGTGCTTTTGATCACAGCATCGACGCCGCCCTTGAGGTCGAAGGACATCACTAGGGCAGAAAACAGCCCAGTCCAGCCGTTCGGCAAAACCAATTTGAAACGCCTAGGCTCCACGTCGGACTGCGCTTCGTCCAGCAGGGTCTGGCCGGGGTCGGTATAAACCCGGTTCACTTCGATCTGGAAGCCGCCATTGTCGGCGAGCCCTTTCCTTTTCTCCTTCGCATCACTGTCCAGCGTGGTCACGTCGATTTCGGAGGCTTTGCCGTCAAAGCCGCTATAGGACTGGATTTCCTTGACCTGGACAAACTCCGGAGTGGTGCCGGTGGACTCGATGAAAAACTTGGTTTTCTGGGCGGAAATGGCATTGGAAGTCATTGCTGGATCCTCAAAATGGCAAACCCGCCAATAGGCGGGTCTGTGTCGATCAAAGCCGGCTTCAGATCGTCGAATAGCGAATCGTGACCGGCACGATGTAATGGGTGTCTGACGGCAGACCTGGCGAGCGATAAGGCGTCTTGCTGATCCTGACCGGACCGATCACCTCGTCGGCGACAAACACGTCGCGCAACTCATCGGCCAGGCCCTCCGCTTGCTGCGGGCCGGTGCCGCTCGGCGTGCAGATCGACACCTGGAACACGCCGTATTCACGGATGCCGCTGTCGAGATCCATGTTCACCGGCTCGGCCGGCATCAGGAACACTTTCAGGTAAACGTTTGCCGGCGGATTGAACGCTACGCCCTCCCAGGCAACGGGAACCCCCTTCGTATCGGCCCAGGCCAGCAAGCGCGATTCCAGCGCGCCGCGAATCGCCATTGTCACCTCCCATATCTAGCGACGGTTTCGGCCAGCGCCAGGCGCGCCATTCCGGCCGGCGCCTTGGTATGCGACCAGCCGTCAAATTCGATGCGATAGGCGTAGGGTAGGTTCGTCATCAACGTCATCACTCCTCCATGGGTAAACACCCCTGGCCTTAGCGCCGCCACCACCCGCCCCAATGCCTGGCTACCGGCCTTGTCCATGCCGTCTTGCGGGCCAGGCGTCGGCGTCACGCCAACACCCCAGGAACCGCGCAGCCGGCCGGTGTCCACCGGCGTTTTCAGGATCACCCCACGGAACAGGTGCAGGGTGATTTCACGACACTTGGCGTCCAGCGACTTCTTGGCGCCATCTGCGAAGCGCTCGAGATCAACGGCGAATGACATGGCTACCTCCTGAGCTGCAGCGTGTGCATGACGATCACGCCGCCCGGCTCCGGCTGAATGGTTTTGATGTTGATCACCCTCCAGACCTCTTCCTTATCGCCTGACTTGGGGCTCACCACCAGCAGATGCCCAGGCGCCGGCGTCGCCTCGCATACCGCGAACAAAGCCTTCTTGTCTCCGACCTGAATCGTGGAGCCGGGGGCAAATGCTTGTCCCGAAGCAATAAACCCGAAGTCGGAAAACACCGCGTAGGAGCCAAAGTCCTGCCAGCGGTTGACCATCCCCTTGCCTGGCACATAGCTTTCGCCAAGGCTGACGCGCAACACTACCGGGCCGCCGTCCTCACGGATCTGCCGTGTCGCATCGTCGCGCTCTTGCGTATAGTCGGCCATCTCACCCCCGAATCAGCTTGATGTGGCAGGCCGCGGCCAAGTAAGGCTTCAGCATCGCGTTGACCAGCGGGAAGCGCGCGGCCGCCGTTCGATTGATGATGGGCTGCGCGAAATCGGTCACCAGCGATTCCGTTTGCTTGCGGGTCACCATGCCGCGCTCGACCCGGGCCATTGACTCGGCCAGGTCGTCCACCAAGGCCAGTTCCATTTGCGCCGTCTTGACCCGCACTGGCAGTCCAGCCGGCGTTCGGGGAAACGCCAGCCCCTGCGACACGTTGACCGGTTTGCCGGCGAACTGCCACATGCTGGAGAGATAGAGCGCCGCATAGCGCAGGCGCCGCTCTTTCATCGCCTCGCTCAAACCACTCCAGGCCCCATTGCCATGCTCCAGATGGTGGCCGTCCGCCTCCTTGAGCGTGACCAAGCTCTCGGCGTCGGCCCGGCCGCTGCCATCCTCGACGATTAAAGCCATCTCCTCATGCCTCAGTCGTGCCCACGCCGGCCGCGGCAGGACGCCTTCCCCGCTGCGCCTTCGCGGCGGGCGTCGCCAAGCCAGGCGCAGCCTGCAAGCCAGCCGCTGGCCGTTCGTTTGCCGGGCCGTCTTGGTCGCTGTGCTGCGCCGCCACCTCCGGCAGCAACTCCACCGGGACCTCAAAAGCCCGGTAGGCCTCGACAATCTCAGGCCAGTCCCCCTCCACCAACACGCTGGAAACACCCTTTTCCGGCCCCTGAAAAAACCTAGGGTTTCGATACAAGCCGCCCGGCTCAAACCCCTCGGTCCTGCTTGTGTAGATCAGATTCACCTTATCCTCCTGAAACCGAACGGGCCGCCGCCCTGGCCCTTACTGTCCGTGGCTCAGATTGATCACCACGCCGGCGGTGGACTTATTACTGGTAGCATGCTTCTGCCAACTGGCGCTGGAACCCACCGTGGCGAGGTTCGGGTTGGCGCCGGCGGTTTCCTTCCAGCTGTAGCCCATCACATCCATATTGAACACGCCCTCAGCCCGGAAGCCGATTTCCAGGTTCTCGCCATCGTTGATCGGATAGGAGCGGAAGCCCGGCAATTGGGACTCGTTGATGTTGATAGCGCCGCGTTGCAGGCCGAACAACACGTCCTGCGGCGATTGATCGGTGACCAGCACCGGCTTGCCCAGCGTGCCAGGCACGCCTCCGTAAATCACCAGACCAGCCTCTTCGTAGATTTTGGCTGCAATCGCTTCATCCACGATGTCGAAGTAAATGTTCGAGTCCATGACCCAGATGGCGATGCGGTTGAAACGGTCGCCGAACTTACGCAAGCCTTTGGTCAGCGTCTTCCTGCCATCAACGGCAATATTCGCCTTGGCCACCATGTCCTTGTTGCCGCCGATGGCGGCTTGCAATGCCGCGGTGGAATACTGGATGTAGCCGGTCAGCACCGCGTCGGCGTAGTCCTGGCCGACCAGCACGGAAAACTCCTCCGGGTCGCGGCTGCGGCGCTTGAACGCCTCTTCGGAGGTCGAGTACGGGCCATACTTGAAGGGCACCTTCACGCCGACCATTTCGCTGGCGCCGACCTTCTTCGTGTCAACGCGCCCTTCGGAATTGACGTCGCGGTGTTCGATGACCCCGCCGATTTTGTAGAAGGCTCGCTTGCGGAAGTCGCCGATGATGTTTTCATTCGACAGGTCAAACGCGCCGTTGGACGCGCCGTTGAACACCTCCAGCACATCCTGCATCCGCTCCAGATAGGCGGTTTGCGCCAGATCATCGTAGATCACCATGTCTTTGTTGGTCGTGGTCATGCCAATGTCTCCAAAATAAAAAACGCCCGGTTAGGGCGTGAAAAACGATAACGAACTGCCTGGGTCACTGCGGCAATTTCAGATAGGCCTGCTGACCGTACTTGGCGATGAATTCCCGCATCTGCGTAGCGCTCATCTCCGAGCGTTTCACGCCCGCGCCATGAGCGCCGCCGGCCGTGCCCGAGCCACCCTTTGCCGGGAAAAACCACGGCGCCTTGTCCTTCAGCTCAGCGAACCAGGAATCCACGGTCAGCGGCTTGCCCTTGCTGTCCAGCGAGCTATCCTTCGCGACGAGTTCGCCGCGCTCATCCAGCTTGAACACGTCCATCGCCCGCCGCATGATGTCTTCCGACGCTTCGTCGATCGCGCCGTAGCGTTTGGCCGTGGTGGCCACTTCGCCGCGAAACTCCTTGCGCTCCGCGCGCGCCAATTGATCGTCACGTCGCGTGATCTCCTTTTTCAACTCCTCCAGTTCCTTGTCATGCGATTCCTGCATCCGTGCGGTTCGCATCTCCAGCACCGTATCCAGATCGCCTTTAGCGATCAGCGCGGCCTCCTTGTCGTTGGCGAATTTCTGCAAGATGTTGCGCACCGCATCGGGGTCGATGCCGTCGAAACGCGCCAGCTGCTCGGACTGGGTCTTGAGCGAGCCCTGCAACTCGGTGTTCTCCGCGCGCAGGCCGGCCAGCTCTTTTTCCAACGTGGCCAACTCAACGCTCGGCTTGCCCTCCTCGCCGCCGCCAGGCCCTGCGGCGGCGGCGCCCTCCGTTCCGCCGGCTCCGGCGCCGCCGCCCTCGCCGCCGGCCGGCGCGCGCAGGTAATACTTGATTGCTTGATTTCGATATTTCACGCTTTGATTCCTTCGGGGTTGCTCGGGCTGCGCCCAAATAAAAAGCCCCGGCAAGAACCGGGGCTGAATAAACCGAAGCCCGCTTTCGCGGGCGTCTCTTTACGACGGGTAAGGCTTTGCTTTCAATAGATGGCTGACGATGGCGCCGTCCTTCCATCGATCCGCCATCTCCATGATGGCAAACCGGTACTGGGCGCCGGCCTGTTCGGCAGCGCCCCAGAACAAGGGCACGATTTCCGTCTCAGCCACCCCGCGATCCAGGCAGTAGTAAGCCAGTCGCGAATACTCCAGTTTGCTGACGTGCAATCGCTCGGCAAAGGCCTTCACATCGAGGTAAAGCGCCGGATGCTCATGCTCAAGCTGCAAGTGAGCCAGTTCGCCGTTGCGCCATTGGCTGCCAAGCCGTGCTTCCGACTCTTGCCACTCGGCTTCCGTCATCTTTTTCAGATTCATCGCCTGATCCTCGCCGCCTTGCGTTCAAGCTCGTCCAGAGGCAGGCGGTTGCCTCGCTGGTCCAGCAAATCGATCAAGGTCAGCTTCTTGTCCTGGTAGAGCTGAGCCCTGCCCTTGCCCAACATCCGGTCCAGATAGCTGCGGTCCTTGCGCTGCAGGAAGGCGTCAAACGATAGATCGGCATCCACATAGCCTTCGTCGCTGGAACGTCCCCCGCCCAGCAGTTCGTTGTCGCTCTTGAGCCAGGGCATCAACACCGTTCGGCAATTCCAATGCAATGGTGGTTTCCGAAACGGCAGAGAATGCCCAACGGGCCTACCCTCCATATCCCAACGCAGCAGGTTGCGCGCGGCGCATTCAATCGTGGTCCGGCTGTCCAGCGTGGCCAGCGCCACATAACCCTGCACAATATCGCAATTGGCCTGGTACAGCCCGGTCATGGCTTCATTCGCCACCGACTGGACCGCGGTTCGCACCAAGGCCATCGCATCGCGCTGGGCAATGTCGAACAACTCCCGGATCGAACGAGCGATCTGATCGTTGGTCGCGCCATTCACGATTCCGCTGCGGATGATGCCGGCGCCGCGGAACTGCATACTGCCTTCGTGACGCAACCACCAGTCCTCGATGAGCGTACCCTGAATCAGCTTGCCGCGCGCCAGGGCCTCAATCACGTCGGGCCCCGGCAAGCCAGCGAAAGAGACGCCCAGCGCAGGCGCCAGCACCTCAACGCCCCATTGCGCCTGAACCGTCGCCAACGCGGCGAGCTGATCATCCATCAGCTCGGCGATATCGCCATAGCCCTGTCCAAGCGTCGCCTTGATCTGGGCCAACAGCCGCCGCGCGCGCCGCGACTGAAAATCCGTCAAGCGGTCAAATTGAACCCCGCCGATCAAGGCTTCGACTTCCAGTCCCAACTGGCGCAGCATCTTGGCGATTTGTTCGCGCACATCGGCGTCATATCGCAAGAGCTCAAGTTGACGCTCCGTCGCGGTATCGAACAGCGTGATCATAGCGTCGGGGCATCGGTTTCAATGCGGGCCTGTTCGTCTTCCCAGGACTTCTCGTCCAAGGCGGGAATCAGGGTCTGGCAAATTTCGAAGGCGGACTGCTTGCTGAGCAAGCCTTGCGTCTGCATCTCCAGCACCTCCTTCACCGCCACCTTGCTGGCCGACATCAAGTCCTTCAGCTCGACACCGAGTTGCACGCTACCGCCCTCGTTCACCTCAGCCCAATCCGCGATCAACTGCAATACCTGGTCCAGGGAGTCTTCCAGCGCCTCGCCCATGGCCGCCAAGCGGGAAATCATCTTGGCCTGCTCTTCGCCGGCTTGACGGTCCGACATCGACAACACCGACTTCGTGGTCAGTTTGGCGCCGGCAGTGTTCATCTGCTCCTCCAGCGCAGTCAACGCGTTCTGCCCGACCGTCACCGACTCCGCGCTGCCTTGCACTACGCCAATAGTGCCGCCCCTGGGCAAAGGAATCAGGCCATCAGCGCTGGCCTTGATGCTCAACGACTCATCCTCCACGCCCGAGACGTAGGCCATCCTCACCCGCGCGAACTGTACCGACCGGTCCTGATCGCTTTGTTCGCGCCAGTGCTTCACGTTCAGGTGCGCCAGCTCCAGCAAGGCCGGCGCGCCGCACATAAAGCGGGTGCGTTCGCTGTAAATCGGCACCACCGGAATCGTGGCGACGCCCATGGCGAACGATTCAACCAGGCTCCAAGCTGTTTTTCCGCCCTGCTTTCGGTAGATGGAGCACTTCCCCGGCTCCAGCACTTTGATCTGATCCTCCTCGCGTTCCCCAAAGTCCCCATCGTTGACGATCACTTTTTCCATGAAGCGGAACTGAGTGAGGCGTTTATCCGTTTCGCGCCAGCCCAGCACGGCGGTTCGCGGAATCAGCACGCAATAGGGTCTGACGCCCCCGCTCCTTGCGTCCGCCAGCGTCGCGCCGACCTCGATGCGCTGCTGATCGACCAGGACATAAGTCACACCGCGATGGAAAGCCTGCAGAAAAGCGTCATGCGCGAAAGTGTGCAAATTCCGTTTTTCGCGATCGACATCGGCCAGCAAGGCCGGCGGCAAGCCGCTTTCCACCCGCAACGGCTTGGCGAATACCCGCCCCACCATCTGGTCTACCGTTTCCGTATAAGCCGGCAACAAGGTAGAAGCCTTCAAGCGGCGCTGATAATCGTCGTCCTCCTCCAATGGAAACGCGGGCAGCAAGGCCTTGCCGGCGTTGCGCATGCCGCTGGTGCCGCCAATCAGGGCGGCGATCATCACGTCATGCTCGGCCATGGATTTGACGGTTTGGCTTTTTATGCTCGGGTCAGACATGGCGCGCTGTCGCTCCTACCAAGAAAAATCCCGCCTGCCGGCGGGTCAATATTTGAGTGGTTGACGCTTCACCGTCACCCGCTTGCTGAGGACTCGGTATCGGGTTCCATCCCAATCGTGGTCCACCGCATCCGAGTCCACGTCGTCCGGGTTGTCTTTGTCGCGCGGCAAGATCGGGATCCGACTGATCCAGCCGCGGCAATGATCGAACACGTAGAACGCAGGTTCTTCCGGCAACCCTGATTCCTTGTCGGCGGCATACAGCGCCGCTTCCAACATGTCGCAGAAAACGGCGGCGCCGTTGACTCTGGATCCTGGACGCTTGTCCGAGTCCGTCCAGCGCACGCCCTGCCTTGCCATCTTGTCGGCGATGCTCAGTTCGTGGTCGCCGCTGTTTTTGATCATGGAGTCCGCGGGCCCGGGGCGGACATTGGCACACAAGCCCGGCCGCACATTCAACTGCCCTTTTTGGAGGCTGGCAGGCCGTGCCGCCGCGCCGCCGGCAAGATGCTGGTCTATCCATTTCACGCCCTTGGCCACATCGGTGGAGCTCATGTTCAAACCGACATTGAGCTGGTCCGGCTCGCAGCCATACCATTCGCCAATCAGGAACAAAGTGCCCTTCGGGAAACGTAATGATCGGTCGCCCAACTCAAATGCCTCGCCATTCGACTCGGCCCACCACAGATTGGAGAATGGCTTGCTCTCGCCCCAGTCGTGGCTACGATCCACTTTCCAGCCGGGCGGTATCTTGAATGGCCGGACCACATGCACCGCCTCGCGCCACAGGTGATCGAAACGGCCGCCGCTGGTGACATCCCAGGAACCCTCCACCCAGGCTTTGCGCTTGTTCGGATCCTTGATGTTCATCAGCGTGGCGATGTACACCGGATCCAGGTAGGGGTTCTCCTTGAAGCTGCCGTGAATGGCCACCCGCGTCAGCGTGATTTCCTCTTCCTTACGGGTCTGCGGGTTGTGCACGATCTGACTCGTGCGCAGCACCCGGCCGCGCGGCATCGGTTCGATGAAACGCCGCTTGACCCAGGCATGGCCTACGCCGAACGGATTGGTCGTGCTGATCGTTTCCAGGGGGATCGATGGCAACACAGCCCCATCCTCCAGCGGGTAGTTCTCCGGTTTGAAGGAGCTGCGCCGGCACGACATCATCGCGTCGTAGAAATCCATGCTTTTCTGCTTGGTCAGCTCGTTAAACCCGATGAAGGGCAGCTCCTGACCATGGAAGGCCCAGTAATCGTCCTCGTCGTCGCCGAAGCGGAACAGCAACTCCTCGCCAGTCGGCCAGACCCAGCGCAACTCGGAGGGCGAACGCAGAAAGCGGGCGCCATCGTTGAAAAGCTTGAACATCCGGTTCGACTGCGTGATGACGTCGGCCAGGTTCTTGTACTCGACATCAAAGATCACCCCTCGCCAGAAGCTGCCATAGCCCAAGCCCACCCGCTGGCGAAACTTCATCAACTGCGCGGCCGTTTTGCCGGGGCCGCGCGTGCCTTCGAGCAAGATCTCATTGCACGGGCAGGACAATGCCAAGGACTGCGAGCCCGGCAAGGGCCGCCAAACCGCCCTGTATTCCGTGCGCGCCCTCATGACTTACCTAAAATCTTGTTTTGATGTTGCTCGGCCACGGCCTCCCAGCCCTCGACGCTGTCCGCGGTCGGAACCGGCACAATATTGTGCGTCAGGTCGCCGCCCTGCTTTTCGTGCTCCTTGCGACGCCGGTCCAGATCAAGCCGCTTCAGTTCCAGTTCCACCTCGCCCAACAGCAAGGATTGACGGCGCGACTCAAGGGACTCAATCCGCGCGGTGAGCCGGTCAATCAAGCCGGCGTAATCCTTGACGCGGTAGGTGTACTCTTCAATCACCCCTTCTTCCTCGTCATCAGGTATGCCCCCGAACAGCACCGGCTTTACCGTCTTACTTTCCAGCTCCAGCGGTTCAGAATCCCGCTCCGCGGCAAGTGCCCGCATTAACCGGATTTTGGTGAGCCGTAGTTCCTCGTCCACCTGGCCCAGCTCTAAGCCAAGAGCAATCGCCTCCTCCTCCTCGGAAAGAAATTTGCTGTACAGGCTGCCTGGCCTGGCTGCATTGCGGTTGCCCCTGGAGTCTCTCGGGCCCGTGCTTTTGCCCCCGTGCAAGGCGCATCGATTCTTCCCCTTTAAGGGCCTGCGCTGACATGCCCCGCCTGTCCGGGTCTTTGCCCCACAAACAGTCATGGACACCTCATGTGAAAAAAGGCCCGCCAAAGCGGGCCTATGCCAACATTCAAGTTCTCGATGGACGTTCTTGGATTGATCACCGGAACAACATCACTTGCTGCTGCCCCATACCCTCCATAAAAAGGAAAGGCCGCCTATTTCGGTGGCCTCTCTTTCTGCTCGTCTACGAACCACTTGATCGGGAGTTCGCCACGCTCGCGGCGCGCCGCGACTGCGCGCCACCCGAAGGTCGAAAAGTAATGGATCCCGGCCTGGCGGTCATGAAACCGCGGCCTCCCATGAAAGCCCGCATTTAGCTGCCGCTGGAGCGCGAACGACTCGGCGCGCTTGCTCGGCGCGAAAAAAAACCGCGCACAGCGGTCGCGGCTCGACTCAGAAAGTTTCTCACAACGTCAATCCTTCACAAACGACAGCCAGTCCTTGTCGATCTTGCCGGTTGACTGGAAAGGCACCTGCTCAGCCGGCAGATCAACCCCCATAAGCCTGGCGACCTCCTGGCCGTCTAAATATTTGTCGCCAAGCTCAATCCACTTCATAGCCATCAGAAAGCGCTCTTTTTGCGCTCGGGACTGAAAGCACACGGCGAACCAGTATTCCGAATCCACAACCAGCTCAAACCGTTTGTCTTCGTTCTTCGCTCGCTCACGGAACCCTCTTTGCACAGCATCCAGATCAGCAAGGCTATCCGCTTCAATGTCTCCAGTGGGATCTGGCATTTGCACCAGCGCCGGCGCCTTGCGCGCCACCTTGGCCAACTCTGCGCTTTCACGAGCGCGCTTGGCCTTAGCCTTTGAGGCCTGGATGAGTTCCTGCTTTTTGGTAAGCTTTTCTTCAGCCATGCGTCTTCTCCCAGCGGAACACCTCAAGCTCGATCAAGGGAAACCATTCCAAAACCTTTTTGTAATCGCGTGGCAGGTGCTTTTTCATCGGCAAGATAAAACGCAGGTCCAGGCCATCGAAAGATCGCCCCCAAATTTTGTAATCGACGGGCAGCCGAACATTTGCCTTCTTGAACGCGGTGATTAAATCAGCCTTCCTCCAATCCCAAACGGGATGAAAGCGGAGTTGTTTGTAGCTAACCGGCCCATGCGTCATGATGGCGATTCTGCGCATTGGACTGTCCGCCGCGCGAACCCCATCTGCTACCAACATGTTTTGTGGCAAGCCCTCACTCTCCACGATCGCCCGTTGGATGTCGGTGTACTCAAAGTTAGGCAAGCCGGCCTGCTCGATTACCCGGCATCGCTCCGGGGGCTGGAAAATGAAGCTGTTCAACCAGCGATGCAATGACGGGTGCGGCAAACGCTTGATCTGAACGCCAAAAAAGCGTTCATAATAATCAATTGACTCCTCAACAAACTCCAAGCCAGGCACCAGATAAAGATAATAGGGATGCACCGCGTCAAAATGAGGCTGTATGGCCAACATTGCCGCGATAGCATCCTTCCCAGTCGAAAAAGCCAGTAGCGTTTCACTCTGCCTCTTCCTGACCGCCTTTATGGTTTCCTCGCCTGATAGTGGCTGAGTCACGGCGTCCCTCCCCATATTCGACCAAAACCGGCCTTTTCTACTAAAATTGCCCAGCAAGCATAGGGAATGGGCTTATCGGGCTCTCCAATCCATCGTCGTACTGTTCGCGAAGTCACTCCGACTAATTCTCCGACATCACTACCCGTAAGGTTGCCTGCGCCTCTTAAAATCAATTTTATTTCTTCAGGCGTCGGCGGCATCCAACCCTTGGCAAACGGCAAAAAACATTCGGGCCGAATCGTTCCGCCATACACTTGGATTTTTTCCATTGCTATTCCTTGCTTCGTTATTAGGCGGGCAATGCCCGCCAAACGCTATAGCAAACCTTTATCAGCAAATGAGAATGTTGTATTGCCAGCCACAATAACATGATCCACCAATTGAACTTCAATCACTTTTAGACTGTCATTCAGGGACACTGTTAGGTTTTTATCAGCCGGTGACGGATAGGCCACTCCACCAGGATGGTTGTGACTAATAATGATAGCTGCCGCATTATGGTGAAGAACGGCTTTAATGATCTCGCGCGGATAGACGCGACATTCTGTCAAACTCCCAACGAACATGGGCTCATACGCAATAAGTCGCATATGAACATCTAAGAAGATTAAAGATAAAATCTCCTGTTCCTCAAGAGCCAATTGCAACACAAGATATTTTTTCACCAAATCCGGACTATTCAACAGAACTCCAGGGCGCTTTAAATGGCTTTCAACTATATCTAGAGCCTTGTTGATAGCCTTGATCTCATTTGCATTCATCGGTTTGCTCCGGTTTTGACCTGCCAGAAGGCGGCCTTCACAAGCAATTTAGGACATTATGTCCTAACGGTCAAGCCACAAAATCAATTTGTTGCATACATGCATCATTTTACACAAAGGAGCTATATACCCTTGATTGCTAGGACATTTTGACCTAACTTCCCCACTGAAGGCCAGCTCATGCTAGGTCACAACCGGAGAAATCTGATGACTACGACAAGAGACCATATCCAATCCGCTAAAGTCCCTACATGCTCGCGCAGCCAGTTCCTTCCTGACTTTTTTGGGCTCAGCCTGATGATTCAGGGCGAAAATTTGGTTTACTCTTGGATGGAGGCTCTATCCACTGACTACAACGGTGGATCTTGGATATTCTATAAATTATCGAATAACGGGTATTTTATGGCTCCCGATGCAAGACAGAATTTCAAAATCTCATGCCCAGGCAATTATTTTGAAGGCGAAATGTCTGCACCGGCAGCCGGTATAGTTGCCACGCTTTTTGCAATTAACCAGTTGCTATTCAGCAAACTAAGCCCCCGCTCTACCGAGCATTTGACTCATTGCTATCACCGGTTGCTGGCGTTTGCAAAGCAGCATGAAGAAGCGAGTCAAATCCTCTCCGCAATAGACTAAGTAGACGAACACTCCATCACATAGCCCTGATCAAGTGCCCCGCGATCCACGCCGCGATTTGCGGGGCAACGGCGTTGCCGGCAGCATGAGCCTCTGTAAAGTTGGTCGCATCCAGTCCGAGGCAAAGCCCATGATCGTCAGACGCTCGGGCCCTGTCAGCCATCGCACGCCATCCGTTGGACTCAACGACGATGTTGGCGCCGCTAAGATCAACCTGGCTAGGCGATGATCCTGCAAGTAAGGTAGGAAAAGGTTTCTGCGATTGTCCCGTAATCTCCTGCCTTGGTAACACTCCCATTGGCGCGGCGTCAGCCAGCAACTCCACGGGGGGATGCTCGCGAAGACCTGCGACAATGAATACCCTTCGGCGGCTCGTGGGGATTCCGAAATATTGAGCATTAAGCACCCGCCAATATCCCACATACCCGCATTCGGCAAGCGTTGAAATGACTTCCTGGAAGTCTCGGCCATGTCCGCAAGAGAGCAGCCCCGTGACGTTTTCAAGGACCAGCCAGCGAGGCTGAAGCTCGGTTGCAATGCGGCAGACTTCGTAGAACAGCCCTGAGCGTTCGCCCTCCAGCCCTCTTCGCTTGCCCATGGTTGAGAGGTCTTGGCATGGGAAACCTCCGACAATGACGTCAACCCGTTCAAGGCCGGCGCCGACTGCTCGGACGTCTTCATACTGCTTTGCATGGGGGAATCGGTCGGAGAGCACTGCTCTGCATATGGGGTTGATTTCGACTTGCCAGACCGTTCTGAATCCTGCGTTTTCAAACCCAATGTCAAATCCGCCGATCCCGGCGAACAAGCTTCCAACTGTTGGTTTTGCTGAGGCATCCATGAGCACCTTGATGGCTGGCGCTCATGGACGCTCTGGATAGGGGCTCTAGGCCCTCCAGGTATTGATCATCTTGCACCGCGGACATTTAATCGACAAATACGAATAAATGCCCTCCGCAAGCTTTCGTGAACAGTGTTTGCAACGGACCTCAATTGCCACGAATTTACCCGCTCTTCTTGTTTTTGATGTGTGGAACGCAACTTCGGCACCACGTCGTCAATATACTAAAGCCTTGTGTTTATTGATATATGACCTGCCCAATTTCATATATGCCGAACTGCAACAATTTGAACAAGCTAGCCGGCTTTAGCGCCAAAGCGGATTCATGGCCTCTTCCCTTCAGCTGTCGCTGGGCCATCTGGCGTGAAGAAATATGACAAAAAAAACTAACCAGTATTGATAATCATTCCCGTTTGTGGTGTAAGATTGCGGCTCTCACTTGATCTGCCCACGCATCATCGCGCAGGCATGGAACCGCATCGGCACGCCTTCTTATGACTTTGACCGCTTCTCGCCTCCCCGTCAGCGCCGCGCAGCACGGCATCTGGATGGGGCAGCAACTTTCCCCGGACAACCCGAGTTACCTCACCGCCGAAGCCACGGAGTTGCGCGGCGCGTTGAACCTGGATGCCTTGCGCGACAGTGCCGCGGAGGTGTTGGCTCACTGCGCGGCGCTGAACATGCGCTTCGAGTTTGACGGCAGCCAGCTGTGGCAGCAGCCGGTGGCCGCACAGGCGGAGATTGCCTGCCTGGACTTCAGCGCGGAAGCGGAACCGGAAGCGGCGGCGCGGGCCTGGGTGGCTCAGGCGCTGGCGCGGCCGTGCGATCCGGCGCGGGACGCGCTCTATTTGGGCGCGGTGTTGAAGCTGGGGCCGGAGCGGCACTGGTGGTATCTGCAGACCCACCATATCGCGCTGGACGGCTTCGCCTACGGCCTGCTGAGCCAGGCGCTGGCGGCGCGCTACAGCGCCCGCGTCAAGCAGCAGGCCCTGCCGCCGCTGGCGGATTGGTCGCTGGACAAGATCGTCGCCGCCGATCACGCCTACCAGGCCAGCGAGGCCTGCGCGCAGGACCGCGCCTTCTGGCTGCAGCGCCAGGGCCGGCAGCCGGCGGCCAGCACGCTGGCGCCCGCCGCCTTGCTGGCGGACGGGGTGAACAAGGCCGAGCAATGGCTGAGCCCGGCGCAGATCGCCGCCTGGCAGGCCTCCGCCAAACAGCACGGCGTGGACTGGGGCGCTTGGCTGCTGGCGGCGGTGGGGGCTTGGCTGGCCAAACACAGCGGCCGCCGCGCGCTGACCCTGGGCCTGCCGGTGATGAACCGCCTGGGCACGCCAGCGCTGGCGGTGCCGTGCATGGCGATGAATATCGCGCCGCTGAGCCTGCGGCTGGACGAAGAGCTGGGCGCGGCGGAGCTGAGCCGCCAGCTGGCGGACAGCCTGCGCGCGATCCGGCCGCATCAGCGCTATCGCTACGAGCAGCTGCGCGGCGATCTGGCGCGCGTCGGCGGCCAGCAGCGCTTGTTCGGCGCGGTGGTGAACCTGATGCCTTTCGACCGCCGCGCGCCATTCGCCGGCCTGGACAGCCGGGTGCTGCCGCTGGGCTCCGGCCCGGTGGAGGACGTGTCGATCAATTTCAGTCTGTTGAACACCGAATGGCGGCTGTGCCTGGAAGCCAACCCCAACGCCTATCCGCAGACGGAACTGGACGGCCTGCGCGACGATTTGCTGGCCTGGCTGGACGCCTGGGCCGGCCGCGCGCCGGACGCCGCGCTGAGCGAGTTGCTGCCGGAGCTGCCGCCGCTGAGCGTGCTGGACGGCGCGGCGCTGGAGCGCGAACCGCGGGAGGTGCTGAGCCTGATCCGCGCCGCCGCCGCCGCGCGGCCGGACGCGACGGCGCTGGAACAGGATGGCGAGCGCCTGTCCTACCGCGAGCTGTTGCAGCGCGTGCTGCAACTGGCCGGCCGCTTGCAAGCCGCCGGCCTGCAGGCGGAGGAACGGGTGGCCATCGTGCTGCCGCGCAGCCCGGAAGCCATTGTCGCCATCCTGGCCACGCTGTGGGCCGGCGGCTGCTATGTGCCGCTGGACCCGCACGGCCCGCCGACGCGGCTGGCCATGGTGCTGGACGACGCGCAGCCGCGGCTGGCCGTTACCCTGAGCGCCTGGCGTCCGCTCTTGGGCGCCGTGCCGGCGCTGTGCCTGGACCTGCCGCCGCAACAGGACGCGCTAGCCGCCGCGGACCCGGCGCCGGCGGCTGAGCAAGCCGCTTATCTGCTCTACACCTCCGGCTCCACCGGCAAGCCCAACGGCGTGCTGGTCAGCCACGGCGCGCTGGCCCAGTTCGTCAGCAGCGCCGGCCAGCTGTACCGCATCGGCGCCGACGAACGCATTCTGCAATTCGCGCCGCTGCACTTTGACGCCAGCATCGAGGAAATCTTCCTGGCGCTGTGCCATGGCGGCACCCTGGTGCTGCGCACCGACGCGATGCTGGAATCCATGCCGGCCTTCGCCGCCGCGGTGGCGCGCCAGCGCATCAGCGTGCTGGACCTGCCCACCGCCTTCTGGCACGAACTGGCCTTCGCCTTGCAGCCGGAACTGGCCGCGCAGCTGGCCAGCGTGCGGCTGACCATCATCGGCGGCGAAGCCGCGCTGCCGGAACGCGCCGGCCGCTGGCAGGCGCTGTTGCCCAGCAGCGTGCTGCTCAACAGCTATGGGCCCACCGAGGCCTCCATCATCGCCACCAGCGCCATCCTGTCCGGCCCCGGCGCGGTGTGGGACGGCGGAGACAGCGTGCCCATCGGCCTGCCGCGCCCCGGCGTGCGCGCCGTCATCGTCGACGAGCGCCTGCAGCCCGTGGCGCAGGGCGAGGACGGCGAACTGTGCCTGCTGGGCGACGCACTGGCCATCGGCTACCTGGGCCGCGAAGAACTGACCGCGCGCCGCTTCGTCACCCTGGACGCCCTGCCCGGCGCGCCGCGCGCCTACCGCACCGGCGACCGCGCGCGTCTGAGCGACGGCCAGCTGCGCTTCCTGGGCCGGCTGGATCATGAAATGAAGATCAGCGGCCTGCGCATCGATCCGGCCGAAATCGAAAACGCGCTGCTGGCCTGCCCGGAGGTGCGCGAGGCCGCGGTGGTGGGCCTGCCGCTGGCCGGCGGCGGCTATACCCTGGCCGCCTTCCTCAGCGGCGGCGAGACCGAGCCGGCGACGATGCGCTCGCGCTTGGCCGAGGTGCTGCCGGCGGCGGCGATCCCGGATCATTGGCGCTGGCTGGACAGCCTGCCGCGCAACGTCAACGGCAAGATAGACCGCAAGCAGCTGGCCGCCGGCATGGAAGCGCAAGCGCCGGCCGCGGCGGAAGACGCCAGCCCGCTGGAACGTCAGGTGATGGAGGTGTGGCAGCAAGTGCTGGGCGTCACCCCGCCCAGCCGCCACGCCAATTTCTTCGAACTGGGCGGCAAATCGCTGCAAGCCATCCAGGTGGCCAACCGGCTGGCGCAGCGCCTGAACCGCGAAGTGGCGGTGTCCGCGCTGTTCAGCCACAGCACGGTGGCGGCGCTGGCGCAGGCGTTGAGCGCGCCCGCCGCGCACCGGCCGCCGTCCGCCAGCGAGGGCCAGGAGTTCGCGCCGCTGCTGACCATCCAGCCCGGCGCGCTGCCGGCGCTGTTCTGCCTGCACCCGGCGGAAGGCTTGTCCTGGTGCTATCTGGGCCTGGCCAAGCACCTGCCCGGCGTGGCCATCTACGGCCTGCAGGCCACCGGCATCACCGGCGACAAGCCGGCCAGCTTCGACGCGATGGTGGCGGACTACGTGGCCCGCGTGCGCGAAGTCCAGCCGCAAGGGCCGTACCGGCTGCTGGGCTGGTCGCTGGGCGGCGGACTGGCGCAGGCGATGGCTGCACAGCTACGCGCCGCCGGCGAAACCGTGGAACTGGCGGCGCTGATGGACAGCTATCCAACCGCCAGCTGGCAGGGCCGGCCGCAACCGACATTGCACGACGCGCTGGTGACGGTGCTCAGCGTCAACGGCGAAGTGGACGCCGACGAGAACGGCCAGCCGCTGGACAATGAGGCGATCTATCAACGCCTACTGCGCCCCGGCAGCCCGCTGGCGCCGCTGGGCCGCGCCGCGCTGGAGCGGCTGGGCGAGGCCTCGCTGCATGGCATGCAATTGTTCCGCGACAGCGAAACCCCGCGTTACGACGGCGATGTGTTGCTGTTCCGCGCCGGCATCCACCCGGAAGACGCGCCCAAGCCGGAAGACTGGCGGCCCTTCCTCGGCGGCACGCTGGAGTGCGTGGAGCTGGACTGCGACCACTTCGGTATGAGTGATCCGGAGCCGATGAGAAGGATAGGCGAGGAATTGGCGCGGCGTTTGAGCTAAGCGCAGATAGCAAAAAGCCCCCTTTCCGGTAATGCTAGTCAGTTAAGAGAAAAACACCGTTCGCCAAGCATGGGGAACGGTGTTTTTTCTATGGTTTCAGCTACATTTGGCATCAAAAAAGTAGCTTCAAAATCCTTAACTGACTGGCATTACCCCTTTCCGGGGGCTTTTTTTATTGCAATTAGGTCATCCGATTTCGCTACTCTCACGAGCGGCCAACGTCGGATGAAGCGTTGGTAACGCGCCACTAGGCGAGTTTTAATTATAAAACACAACCTATCTTGGCAGTAAAGAACTAATTACATATTGTATTGGCGAATCCTCTTAATCTAAGCCAGCACACTTCCAGCATCAATCAAACAACATTCGTAAGCGTTCTTGCAATTTCACCATTACAACCTATGATAAACGAGTAAACGTTACTCACTAGGAAATAACATGTATTTACGCATGTATTTTTTCTATATTTTTATGGAATGCACGGCTGCACAAACGATTAACATTCGTACAATTGCACTTCCTATAGATGAACCCGATAAAACCCACCAAGTAATTTATCAAGAAAATAATGATTTGATAAAATCAAGTAAAATTCAATATTTTGAAAAGCAAGTACAGTGGGTGGAACACCCCATAACCATTAATGATTTTCTACAACTGAATGGTCTAGCCACGGACTCACAAACTGCAAACTCATTTCTGACGTTAAACCCGCAGTTACATAAATTAAAAACCATTCCAACCGGAAGCAGGCTTTTTTACTTCACCCCAACAAAAAGTTCAAACTCTCCTTCACCTACAATAGGGGAATATACTTCAGTAAATATGGGCGACATCGCCAGGGCTAGTTTTGGACCACAAATCAACGCGGCCAAACAGACCCAGTTAAAAACACTGCAATTGCCAATATCGGTATACCGGCCGGACGTCAAGCCCAAAGAGTTCCAAGAGCTATCATTCACTTTTTATCAACATTCAATTGAACTCGCCAAACATGCACACCAGATGAGCAACACTGACTTAATACTAGCTCAATACTTACTAGCCCGCACACAAGCAAAATTTAGCAGCATTATTTCTGACGCAAAATATAAGTACATCAGCAAAGAATTTATAATGGAAATCAAATCATTCCTCGATAATGTCAATAATTTTATTGTATCAAAAAATAATGACAAACCTCCAATTACCTATCACAAAGTCACAGTACATGTCACAACTAAATCAAGAAAACACAAGCCACCATCACTTAGAGTATACACACTACCCAGTGATGTTTTTGATCACCCCTCAAATTACAATCAAGAATTAATTTTTGACATGCTCACGGCACTAACCTTTCAAGACTTAACTACGCCATCAACTTGGAATGTACCCCAATCGGAGATGCGCCTTTGGATAGGTCCTGATTTTTTATACCAAGCAACAACTCAAAAAGTCATGAGCAATAAAGTTAAATACTACAAACCCATACACCCATCCACAAACACACCCAACACAAAACCAATTACATTTCTCTACCCTGACAACGTGGAAATGCGATGACATCCCCACTCAAAACCCAGTCAATAAATTCAACATCAAACAAGGTGGAATTACAAACCAAATTAACAATAGCCGCAGGCACATTATTTACAGCAATCTTGACGTTATTTGAAAATATCTTCAACACATTCATGAGTAATGACCTTGCCCCCTCATTTGTAACCATTTCCGTTTTTTTTACAATTTCGATGCTAGCATGTCTAAAATTCAAAACACCCAGAATCAATTCATTCCTGCTTTGGATTTCAACAACATCCTTCTTTATCTTGCTTTTTATTTCCACATTCATTAGCTTAATTGCACTAATACATAAATACACTTATCACTACCCGGAAGATTTTACTCAGAGCTTAAAATACAATACCTACATTGGTGCCCCGTACCACAAAAATGGCGAGAAAATAGCTCAAGGCAGAGATTTATCTACCGTAGTTAGCGCGAATGGCGGGCCCGCATTTGTTGAGCACTACTCAATTCTATGGTCAGCCAAAGAACGAACAAAAATCATTATATGTTTCAATGTATGTTTCTTTCTGTACTGTCTTTTTGCGACCTTTGCAATAATACTTCTTGCCCAACCTCCATTAAGCACCTCAAAAATTCCAAAATAATACGTTGAGCTATACTTAGCATCAAGACACAAGTCAATTCACCAAAAATTAAACACCCAATCAAACAGTAAACCAACAAAGGACAAAGTCAAACATGGACAACAAAGAGACACAACCAGAAAACAAAGTCATGGACCATGAAGACAAGTGTAATTACATGCGCGGCCTACTAGA
Source organism: Chromobacterium haemolyticum (assembly GCF_002081825.1). Classification (GTDB taxonomy): domain Bacteria; phylum Pseudomonadota; class Gammaproteobacteria; order Burkholderiales; family Chromobacteriaceae; genus Chromobacterium; species Chromobacterium fluminis. The sequence continues at coordinate 34,344 of NZ_MUKU01000043.1, forward strand.
AAAAAATATAACTCACCCTGAAGGTATACCAAATAAAAAAGATTCAACACCAAACATAACACACCGACTCACCCCCAGAACAGAAAACTCATTAAAACACAAAAACACTCAAAAAAAGAAAAAGCAAGATTAAAGAAACAAAACGATCAAATATCAAGAGTTGATTAGAGATGCAATCAACCCATAATTGAACGACAGAAATTAGCGCAACAATAATTTGACTATAATTGATAAGCATCTATTCTACAAAGCCTCAAAACTGGAACAAACCATTCTTTTGACTATTGTCTATGCTCACCTGGAACTGGGATTGGCCCAGGGCCACCCGACGGTGCATTTGGCGCAACAGCCCCTGTACGTCCCTGAATGCAGGCCATGGGGTTCGAATTGACACAAACCCTCCCTATAAATCGCCCATAACTTTCTGAAATCGAACACGCACCAAACTTATCCAACAAAATGTTCTTTGGCATACTTTTTAGAGGTCTCATGGCATCCTCGAGCATTATTTGTGCTTGTCCATAATTTTGGCGATCCATATTGCTCATGCCAGCCAAGACTTCCGCACACTTTGAATCTGAGCTTTCCCAACAGTTAACAACATCAAGAGGCACGGATTTCAACATTGAAAATACAGCTGATATTTTTGTCCGCAGAGTTTCGCATTCAGGCCCCTCCTCACCATCTGGCGTAATAGATGGAAGCCAAACAAAAAAGCATGAAAATGCCTTTTGACCTGACGTTGCATTGACAACACCCTGTCCTTCTTTACGGATATCACCTGCAGATTTTTCCACTATAAATTCTGATATGCCATATGGTAGCTTTTCTCCTTCATTGAAAATGGCTTGATCATTGCGACCAACCAACTTCATGAGATAGGCTGTTGAACGTGTAACTGTAGCCTGGCCAGCATCTCTCCACACAACTCGTATACGAGCACTTGTAGATGAGCTTCCCATTTGCAACTCGCAAAATAACCCATCTATAGTTTCAGTTTTGCATTTTGACCAGGCCTGAACAAGTTCTGGCTTTATCGATCGCGAAGCATAACCATAGAAACGGGCCATGTTCTCAGCTTGACTACTTGATTCACATTTTTCATTACTTTTTGTCTCCTTGTAATCAGCACTACCCAATATTTCACTACCGAACCCACTCAAACCGCCCCCTTGCGTAGAAGAGCCTACTACACAGGCGGCAGAATTGAGTGCTAAATTTCTTGATTCCCAATTTATAATTTTAGTATTATCCTTTAAGTGGTCCTGCAAAGCCGCATCGCATCTATCCATAGCAACTGAGCAGGCAGGAACAAGTACAAATAGGATTGAACAAAATATCAATTTCTTACGATTCTGCATGCAAACTCCAATCAACAAATAGCTAAATAGAAAAACATTTATAATACATACCCTTGCAATGCATTATAGTAGAAATCAAAAATACATTAGAATATTTTAATAGGATTGGGTGAAAGTAAGTAAGCTTTTGCAATTTTTCTCCCTGGCCCACAACGAGGTCTAACCTGAGCCTCAATCGACTTGTGCCTTTGTAACTTCACCAACACCGACATAATTTCCGCGGCGCCATATTGGAAGTCCAACGCCGCCTCGATCTCCCCCAAGAACATCGGCCGCGTCGCGTCAGCCAGCACATCGCAGATTTTCGAAGCAAGCCCCTTCCCACGTGGCCGTCTCATGCTATGCCGCCTCCTGATGGAGCAGACGCCAGGCCCGGCCAAACCGTACCGTTGCCTGCAGCAACAGCCCATCAAACGAACTGAAGCTCATAGCTAGACGACGTGCGATGTCCTCATCTGCAAGATGCGGGTAATGAACATGCCTCGCGCGGAGTACTGCCCTCTCGCCCTTGGCAAGCTGATTCACCAGTTGCTCTACCTGGCCGGCAATAAGCGGGCTATAGCGGTTCTCGCTGCGGCGGCGCGCCGTCTCCTTGTCCTCGGCAAACCGGTATCGAACAGGATCGTTGGCGTAACGCCCCTCGATGGAGAAACAGGTACTGCGTAAGCTGCCATGATCAACAGCCCACTTCCCCCACTGTGCCAATGCTGCTGCTGGTTCGATCATTGCGGCCCCTCCCCACGAGCATCCCGCCGCGGTGAGCGGCCCTTGCCAAGCAGCGCACCAAGCACAAGCAACGACATGTCCATCACCGCCCTTTCACATTCGCGTTGGCATGGTGCTGTTCGCACCGCGCCATGTGGTCCTGAGCCGGGCCAGCGCCGACGGACAACATGGCGCCCTCCGGCGTGAACGCCCGGTAGATCGCGCCAGCGCCGGTGCCATGGCCATACTTCACGACGCGGTAGCCGCGCCATTCCCTCGTGTTGTCGGCGGTTTTGGCCCATTCCGTCACGCCGCATCCTCCATGGGCTTCGTTTTCGCCAGGAATGGCTGCAAGGACTCAGGCACGGCCTGATGCGACTGACGGATCGCCTCAGCGGCCAAGCGCTTGCCGCTCATTCCTCCGCGATAGACCCCGCGGGCGGTCTCGTCGGCGATCTTGAACGCCCACTCCAAACGCACCCTGTTGTCGCTGGGGAATTTCATGCGCTTGGCCGCACGCTGCACATCGGCAATACGGACTTGCACGTCCTGCTGGCTCAGCTCAGGTGCCGGCAACGCCTCCTCGTCGCTGACGTCGGGAATATCGCCAAGGTGGTGTCGGTTCGAATCCAGCGCCGCCATCCAGCGCCCGCGCATGCTGCGGTAATCGCTGTGCAGTAGGTCGTTGCCGAGGGATGCCGCTGCCCAGAACAGCATCGAGCTTGGCCAGTTCTGCGGCCGACGGGCGCGCCGTTTTGCCATTTCGGCCTGGGCCCGGTAGAACAGCGACTCTGGATCCAGGTCCGAGCCGCCAAGACAAGCGCGAATGAACGCGTCACAACTGGGTGGATACTGGTGGAGGGCAAGCAGGCCGCGCTTGATCTGGTCGGGGGAGATGCGAGCAAGGTCGAGTTCTTCGGCCCAAACTTTCTTTGCCTCTTCGATGCCGGCGTCTACGGCGTAGTCCATGCTGTCGCTCTGCTGCAGGAGCTTGCCGGTGCGCTGGTCGACGATGACTCCGCTACGGAATTTCTCCGTGAACTGGGCTCCGAATCGGCCGGAGAGCCGCCGGAAAATTTCATCCACCCAGCGCAAGGGGATGCTTCCGCTCGCATTCAGAATCAAATCATCCGTCATCCGGGATCACCTCCCCATGAATCTCACGCTCGCCAGGCCGTAGGCCCCGCGGCGGAGGGTTAAGCACGGAGCCCAGGGCGGCCTGCTTAGCGCTGGAGCTGGTGGTGGAGTGCTGGGCAGCTTGCAACCTGGCATCGGTCACTCGCTGTCGGTCGGCGTTGAACTGGTGCTGGTCCAGCAGCCACTTGCGGAATTGAGCCTCCCAGGCTTGCAGATCAGCGCGGGTCTCACGTCTCGCCTGGTAGTGAGCAACAAAGCGGGCGATCTCGGTCGGCAGGTCCAAACCTAGCGACTGCGCTTTCGCCACATCTACCCGCGCCGCTTGAAAGTCGTCAGGGACGGCGAACCCGTCGCAGCTGTCACGCGCGCGTTCACCCACCGAACGTAGTGAGGTGGGTTTATCTTTATCTTTATCTAGCGGGACATTGCGTGACGCGTCGTGACAATGCCGTGACTCTGCTTGTGACTCTGAGCACTCTTTGGCTTCCTTCTCTCGTTGCCGTTGCTCCCTCTTCCGCTCTGCTGCTGACTTTGCGCCGGTTTTCTCATTGCCCGAGTCCTCGCGCTTTGGCTGACGTCCCTCCCATCCGGACAGCTTATTGCCGTCCAATACGCGGCCCTGCATGGCTTCTTGGATGGCCAGAATTTCTCCCTCTGTCACGTCGAGGGCGCTGGATAAATCTTCTGGCGTGACAGTCACGTGACCTCGCGTGACATTGCGTGACGCATCAACCAGCAGATGCAAAAACACGGCTTGTACCAAGGCAATGGGCTGCCCCGACAGGCGGCTAATCGTGCGCCACTTAGGGTCGTTCGGCATGTCATGCCAGAGTCTCAGCCATTGGTTGCTCATTCGTCACCCTGCAGTCTCTTCATTGAATGCATGACACAGAGCTGACCAATCAAGGCACTAATGAATGCATCTTTGTCCCTGCTGATCAGGTACTGCTGCATCAACAGAGTGTGCGCACGTTCAGGCCAGTTTTTGATAACATTCGAAATCTCGATGTCATGTCGAATGATTTTTTCAAGACTGGAGTTGCTCATGGCTGTCCTTACGCACGATTGCCCTCACTGTCACGGGAAAAACTTCGGATTTACCGCCGTAGCCTCGAAACGCCACCCTCTTCAAGAAAATCTTTGGAATATCTTTTTTCAATGCCCAGGTTGTTCCTGGCCTGTATGCGTCGTTATTTTTTGTACAAGCTCGTATGACCCAAAAGACTTTGCAGGAGATTTGAACGGGCCAGATGGTCGCGCAGTAGCAACCATCGTCGCTATCTTGCCTACCCCAGAGGCGATTGAAGTGCCGGATCATTTGCCAGCCAATATTGCTAGAGCTTTTCAGGACTCTGCACAAGCTCGCAAATCTCGCTTGTATTCTCCTGCATGCGCCGGCTACCGTCGGACAATGGAGATGGCATTGAAGGCCTTGGCCCCAGACATCGAAGCGTGGAAACTTGAGAAACGCATTGATAAACTCGCGGCAGAACACAGGATCACTCCAGCCCTTCAGGAGTGGGCTCACCAGCTTCGTTTGGAGGGCAATGAGGCCATTCACGGTGTTGACGAGGCTGATGAAGACCTCTGCAACCAAATGCACGAGTTGACTCGTTTTTTGCTCATTTACTTGTACTCGCTGCCGAAGCAGATCGAACAAGCAAAGCCAGTTCAGAGCGAATGATTTGTCCATAGAACTGCCCTACTTTTCATCCACCTTCGCGAACTCCAGCTCCCAGCCGGCCAACTGCCCGGCCAGTTGGCGCATCGCCAGGCGCGCTTGCATAATCCGCTCCCTATCGTGTGCGTCCACCTTTCCGTCCGCAATAATCGCGGCGAGATGAACGAACATATCCGCGGTGGAATGCATCGTGGCGCCGAGGGTGGCAGCATCTGCGGTAGAACCACTGGGGACCGCCAACATACCGTGCACCTGAAACAAATCTACCAAGCACGCATCGCGGTACTTCCCCTCCAGCGTGGCCAGCCATGCGGCAAGGATCTCCATCGGTAACTTGATTGCACGTTTCATCCAACGCTCGACCACCAAGGCGTTCTTGGCCTTGATGGAGTAGAAATCGTCCATGCTGCCATCGACAGGGATCTCATCCAGTGGACATGAGCGACGCTGCGGTGGCGTCATGGACAAATAGTTATCTGCCAGAGCTTCGGCAAACCTAGTCAGCGGCTGACCACGGCCATCCAGCTGCGCCTTGGCCCAGTAAATCAAGGTATCGGTAGGCGATTGAAAGTGATGGGACATCAACATAGTCACTCCCCTGGTACCCTGCTAGATTTCGCAAAGCCTGGCCCAGTGCCTCTCAGGTAGCCGACCGAAGCGCTGGCGTCAGGTCGCAGGCTTTCGCAGCGCACCACCCGCATAGAATGCCGCTCCACCTCGATGGCAAGCTGCAGATTGCATCTTCGACCACCGTAAGCGATGTTTTTCAAGTGCCCAAAAGTTGTGCCGCACTTGGCGGCAAACTGCTCCCTTTCGGCCTGGGGCATGCTGAAGAGGTAAGTTTTCAGGTCCATACACCGATACTATCACCGTTCGGTGATTGCAATCAACACCAAAAGGGGATTTCACCAATTGGTGAATTTCTGCTTGAATAGCTTTATGAAAATTTCAGACATCCGCCGCCAAAACCTCATCAGGCTCATCGAAGAACGGTTTGACAACAACCAGACCGTCTTTGCGGGAAAAACAGGCAAAAAGCAGTCCCAGATCTCGGACATGGTCCGTGGGACAAAATCATTTGGCGAAAAAATTGCTAGAGACTTAGAGCATCGACTCAGCTTGCCGCCATTCTGGCTTGACTCGATTGATCACAAAGAAGGCACATCAAAACTAAATACAGAATCACGACAAATCATTCCGCAAGTCCATACAGCAGATTTGCCCACAAATAGAGAAAACAACAGCCTGGATTTAGAAGAGATCGCTCGACAAGTACAAGCAAGCGGGCAAGAACATGTTTTAAAGCTAATAAAACTACTTGCAGAGAATAGTAGTTTAAAAAAATAACACTCACTATAATCAAGCGGCACAATGCCGCCTTGCTTACTTAAAAATATTAAATGACGGCATCCGCTCAATTACCACACCTAAAAGATTCTCCACATCTCCTTTATAGATAATTTGATCTTCCCCCTCCAGCCATACCAGCGATAAGGAGAGAAGTCCTAGGTTTGCATGGTAGTGGTACTGCTTGATAGTTCGGTGGTCCGCTGCTGGCGATAGCGTGCCGCAAACACTGCTGGTGGTAT
>NZ_MUKU01000044.1 GCF_002081825.1 Chromobacterium haemolyticum
ACCAATTTGCGGTGATGCCTCAACGTTGGGTGGTGGAGCGCTCATTTGCTTGGCTTGAGAAATGCCGACGGTTATGGAAGAACTGCGAGCGGAAACTCAATACCAGCTTGCAGTTCATCCATTTAGCCTTCCTCGTGCTGTTGCTCAAAAGATCGTGAACAGGCTCTTAGAACGTGTTTACGATTTCGCGAGCGAGGGGGAGACAAGGCGAAGACGGCTGAGAAAGCGGAATGTACGCGTGGTACATGAGCATTTCGAAGGTGTTCTCAACGCTGTATCGCCGAAGCGCAGCAGATCGTAAACAGGTTCTTAGTCCGCTAAGACCCGCAACAATACCTCGAAAAGGACCTGAGTCAAGGCGCGCCGCCGTAGGCAATACCAGTCATACGAAAAGAAGACGCAAGGCAGGCCTTGGGATTTTGTTAGCGGGTCCAAATCGTTAGCCGGCATCCTAGATGCAGGGGTGTTTTGCCCTCAAGTTCTTTGCACAGCCCAACCCTTGTATTTATCAGATGTATCGGCTGCTTATTTTTCACGGCAATGATAAATGCCGATGGGTGTATCGGTTGTTGAGCTGAATTCTGGAAGTGAAATAGATGTATTTAAATAAATGCGAATCCATTGGTGGTTTGTGAAAGTAAAATGACAATTAAATAGGATTAATCCTATGTTTTATAAGTATTTGAACGAATAGAATCGACCACGGATTTAAAGATTTGGGATTGACGCACTTGTGTCGTCGAATGTCGCGAGCTTATGGCTGGCGGTTTTTTTAATCTGTGGGAGATTTTTCATGAAAATATTGAGCAGCAAGAAAGGACAAGTCGTTTTGGTGGCACTGGCCGTGTTTGCCGTCAGCCCGGTGTTTGCCGAAACCCTGTCCGGTCAGATTGATTTCACGGGCAGTATTACTTCGGACACTTGCCGGCTTAGCTCGCCCAATGGCGACGCATCCAGCATCAAGGTGGAAATGGGCACGGTGTCGGTGGAAGACATTGGCACGCTGGCTAATCCCAAGTTCACTGGCAGCGGCAGCCGTCAGGTGAATTTCGACATTATTTGCAAAACCGCCAGCAAGGTATCGATGAATTTGGCGGGGTCCGCGCCGGAGGTTTTGAGTGGCAATAGCATTCTGCGCGTCAACAATGGCACCGCATCGCCGGGTTTTGCCAAAGGCGTTGGTATTGCCGTGTTCGACAGTGCCGCCGTAGCCAACCCCAAGGCCTTTAACTTGACCGATGGCGCTTTGCTGAAGGAAGCGGACGCGGGAGCGGCCGACGAGGTCCGCCGCGTCAGTTTTGCCGCCGCCTATGTCACCACGGGCGGCGCGCTTGAGCCGGGCATCGCCAATGCCAGCTTGCCGTTTACCCTGACCTACGAGTAAGCCGGCTGCGTGGCGCCGTCCGGCGCCAAGAACCCGCTTTACATTCGGCCGAGTTACAAGGCGATGAAGGAGGAGGAGCGAGAAAACGGCCAGGCTTTGCTGGTCTGCTCCTGGCCCATTCCGTTTTCCTTCTGTTTCGCTTTGCTTTTCTGGATTGTGGGCGGGTGCTCTTGGAGCGTGTTTTCGATCTCGCGAGACAAGGCGAGAACGACCGAAAAAGCGGAGTGTACAAGTGGTGCCTGAGCATTTTGAGGTTGTTTTCAACGCTCTTGTCTAAAACTCCGCTGAAGCGCAGCAAACCTTGAACAGGTTCTTATCGCACCCCGGCCGCGTCAGCTGCCCGGGCCCTTGTTGGACACTCCATGGCGCTATCTATCTCCATGAAAACCATTTTGCCCTTGATTCTGGCCTTGGCTATGAGCCCGGTTTGGGCCGGCATTGCCCTTAACGGTACCCGCATCATCTTTGACGGTAATAACAAGGAGGCGTCCATTACCGTCAGCAACTTGGGCGAAGAGATTCTGGTCCAGTCCTGGCTGGAGCCGGCGACAGGGGCGCAGGGGGAGTTGCCGTTCGCGGTGACACCGCCTTTGGCGCGCTTGCCAGCCAAGCAGCAACAACTGCTGCGGGTGCTGTACGAAGGCAGCGGCGCGCCCGATGGTCGTGAGTCGGTATTCTGGCTCAATGTGCAGGAAATTCCTCAGACGGCGAACGGCGACAATGTGCTGCAGTTGGCGGTTAGACAACGCATCAAAGTCTTTTTCCGCCCTCCGGGCCTGGACGGCGATACCGCTTTGCAAGCTCCGGAAGCTTTGCAATGGAGCATTAGACAAGCCGAGGGCAAGCGGGTACTGCGCGTGGACAACCCCAGCCGTTACCACGTGACGGTGGTGGATTTGAAGCTTCAGGCCGGCAAAGGCGGGCAGGAGCTGGCCAGCGCTTACATGGTGGCGCCCGGCGGTAGCGGGCAATGGCCGCTGAAACCGACCGCCGGCGTTAATTCCGCACAGCTGCAATACGGCATCATCAACGACTTTGGCGGCCATGTGGAATACGAAGTCTCGCTAGGCGCGGGCCAAGAGGCACGTCCTCGCCCGCGCGACCCCCGCGTTAAATGACGCCGACCATGCCGATTTGAGCGTGGACGGCCGTCTGTTTTCATAAAGCCCAGCCATGCGTATACGTTCAGACCCATTGCCAAGGAGCCACACCTTACCCCGTTGCCGTTCTGCGTTGAAGCCCGGTTGCCTGGCCTTGTTGCTGGCATTGGCGGAGCTGTCCAGAGCGGAAAAGACGGAGCGGGGAGAAACCGCCGCTCCGCCCACTCTGTTGGCCTTTAATACCAACTTCATCAACGGTTCCGGCCGGATACCGGATTTGAGCGCGGTGCTCAGCGCCGGCAACGCCCTGCTGCCCGGCAGCTATCGCGTGGATGTGTTGGTCAACGACCAGTTGACCGGACGCCGAGACATCGTGTTCCGGCAGAATGCCGCCAACGGCAAGGTGGAACCCTGCATTGATGCCGATTTGCTGCAAACCGTCGGTGTCAAGCTGCAGGAATTGACGCCGCCATTATCCGCGGGCGATCCCGCCTGTCTGGATTTGCCCGCGCTGATGGAGCTGGCCTCGGTGGATTACGATCCAAACCGCTTGCAGCTGCGATTGAGCCTCCCCCAAGCCTTTTTAAGCCGCGGCGCCCGCGGCTACATAGACCCGGAGCTATGGGACGCCGGGGTGGCCGCCGCCTATGTCAATTATCAGTTCAGCGGCAGCGAAAGCCGCAGTAGCGAACCGCGGGGGATAGACAGCCGCAGCGTTTTTCTCGGCCTGCAAAATGGTGTCAACCTGGGCGCCTGGCGGTTGCGCAACGACGCATCGCTCAATTGGGCCGATGGCCAATCGATGAGCGCACGCAGCAACCGCACCGTGTTGCAGCGGGACCTGATCGCCTGGAAAAGCCAGTTGGCCGTGGGGGAACAATATTCTGACTCCACTTTGTTCGACAGTGTGCGTTTTCGCGGCGTCCAGTTGGCCAGTGACGACGCGATGCTGCCGGACAGCGAGCGAGGTTACGCGCCGGTAGTGCGTGGTCAGGCGCAGAGCAACGCGGTGGTGGAGGTGCGCCAGAACGGCTACACACTGTATCGCGCTAACGTGCCGCCGGGGCCGTTCGAACTGACGGATATCTTTCCGTCCGGTTCCAACGGCGATCTGGAAATCTCCGTGACCGAGGCCGACGGCAGCAAGCGAGTGACGCACCAGGCCTTTTCCAGCCTGCCGCTGATGCTGCGCAAGGGGCGCTGGCAGTACAGCGCCGCCGCGGGCGAGTACCAGGGCAGCCAGGCTGTTCGTCCCGGTTTCGCCGCCGGCACCCTGACGTATGGCGTGGGCGACGATAGCACTGTGGCGGCGGGCTTCCAGTTCACTCCGGACTTTCAGGCGATCAATCTGGGCGTGGGCACCAACACGCCGGTGGGCGCGCTGTCGTTGGACATGACCCAGTCCACCAGCCGCGCCCAGGGCGAGCGGCAACGGGGGCAGAGCGTGCGGCTGCTTTATGCCAAAACCTTTACCCGCACTTATACCAACCTGACGTTGGCGGCCTATCGCTACTCCACCTCCGGCTACCGTAGTTTCAATGATCACGCCAACGATCTCGCGGGCAATAGCCAGGGGCAGTTCGGCCGCAGCCGTTCACGCATTGATTTGACCACCCAGCAGGATTTGGGACGCGAACGGCGCTTTGGCAGCCTGTATCTGAACCTGAGCCAACAAAGCTTCTGGGGCCAAAGCGGAACGACCAGCAGCGTGGGGCTGGGTTATGGCAATAACTGGAAACGCCTGGGCTACAACTTCACGCTGAGTCAGAGCCGCGACAGCCGTCCCGGCGGCGTCAGCAGCACCCAGGCGATGCTCACTTTCACGTTGCCGCTGGGCGACAAGCCGCGCTCGCCGCGGCTGTATAGCAACCTGAGTCATACCACGGGCGGTGGCGCCTCGCTGCAAAGCGGCGTTAGCGGTTCTTTGAGCGAAGCCACTTCTTATTCCGTGCAGGCGGGGTACGCTAGCCGGGATGGCCGCGGCACCGTAGGGGTGAGTGTGAACCACCGCGCGGACTTTGTTCAACTGAGCGCGGCATACAACGCGGCGCGCAATTATCAATCCGGCAGCATCGGGGTATCAGGCGCCGTAGTCGTCCACGGCGGTGGCGTCAACCTGAGCCGCACCGTGGGTGACACCTTCGCGCTATTGCAGGTGGAGGGGTTGTCCGGGCCGGCGCTGCGCGCCGGCGACGGCGGCAAGCTGGGGCGAAATGGCTATGTGCTGCAGCCGTACGCGCAGCCTTATCGTGTCAACACCTTGAGTCTGGATACCCGTCAATTGGGCGCGGATGTGGAACTGGAGGATACGGTCAAGCTGGTGGTGCCACGGCGCGGCGCGGTGGTCAAGGGGGTGTTCAAGGCTCATCGCGGTCAGCGCGCCCAGTTCACTTTGCTGTGGCCGGACGGCGGAACCGCGCCGTTTGGCGCCAGCGTGGAAGACAGCGAGGGCAAGCCGTTGGGGATTGTCGATCCCAGCGGCAAGGTGTTGCTCTTGCTGAAGCAGGCTACGGGCCGGCTGGCGGTGAAATGGCGCGATGGCCAATGCGTGGCCGAATACCGGTTGCCGCCGGCCAAGGCTGGCAGGTATTACCAACGTCAGACAGTGATCTGCAACGGAAGCGAGAAGGAGTCTAGATAAATGCAATGGGATTTGAACAAGGGGGCTAAGCCAGCTCTGCTGCCCTTTTTGCTTCAGGCCGCTTTCAAGCGTCGTCCGGTGGATATGGCTTGCCGTGCGCCGGGGCTGAGCGGAGTGGGGGGGGCAGAGGCTTGCAAGGTCGCCCACCCTCTTGGCTGTTGTCGAGAAAGCGCAGGGCGGGCAGGTGCGCATCCCGCCATTCAGCCGGCCTTGGGACTAAGCCAATACACTTGGCCCCTACTGCTATGGTTTGGTTTTTGCCTGCCCGTCCAGGCAAGGATCACGAGTTGCGATGATAGGGCAATAATCGATAGCATGATTGAGGTGCCCGGTGTGCCGCTCAGCAGCGCCTCCCGGGCTGGCGATGTTTTGTTGCGACGGGTTTTTACCTTCTCTATTGGCTACCGGGTGGACTCTCGTATCAACAATGACCGGATGCGCTTGGGGGCGGGCTGGGCGGATGTTCCTAACCCATTGAAATTCGATACCCACCGCTTAGTTCCTGGGCTGGGCGTACGTTGGCGTCATTTGGACAGCGTTGGCAATTATACGGGGCGAATCATCGGTGGCGGTCATGGTTCTACTCCAGGCTCCAATACCTGGAGTCTTTTCGATGACACCCCACAAGCGGCGGGGAGTTACAGCAAACGAGGGGGGTTTGTCCAGGAGTTGGTTCTTACCGACCCCACCCTATACAAAGGGGGGGAGGGCGCGGTCATAGCCTCTCCTTTTTCCATCTATGCCCATGGCACAGGCTCCGGCGCTAGTCAGAATGTGCCCAATGGCTGTAATTCTAATGCGGGTGGTGCTGAAGGTAATGGTAATGATTGGAAGAGCCCTAAGCCTGTCTACCCCTTTATTTACACGAATTGGAGTGGCGGTACGGCCCCGCCGCTACCCTCTCCCACCTGCAAAGTGTCGCTAGCCTCGCAAAAACTGGGTGTTTCCATGAATTCGATTGATGTTTCTAAGCTGGACCGCAAGGACGCGGTGTCCCAGGACAGCGTGCCTTTCAGCATCCGCTTGGAGGAATGTGCGATCAACGCCAAGCCGTCGATCAACTTTACCGATGCCGGCACCCCTGCCAATAACGGCAATACCCTGATGCCCAATAATGCCAATGCCGGCCGCAGCGCTCAAGGGTTGGGTGTGCGGCTGCGACGCAATGTCCAGACTGATGTGTATTTTGGTCCGCCCAGTAGCTCTGACAGCCGCCGCCGCATTCTGGTCGGCACCGCCAGCAGCGATAATCCAGTGCTGATGCTGGACCTCAACGCCCATTATGTGCGCACCACGGACGAATCCATTAAGCCGGGAGCGTTTGCGGCGACGACTACCTTTGTACTGTCTTATCCGTAATGGCTATCAACTTAAATCATTGGTTCAACCGACGTCCTCCCAATGTCGCGGCGCGTGGACTTGCCGCGCGACATATACCGCTCTGTGCCTCAAGCGTTCTTCAAGATTTGGCGAACGTATCATAAAAACTCACCCCCAGAAAACACTGGATTTACCTTAGAACCTGTTTACGATCTGCTCACGCGTCGTGAGACGCGCCCACGGTGAGCACCCCTTCGAAATGCTCATGTACCGTGTGTACACTCCGCTTTCTCAGCGGTTTTCGCCTTGTCTCGCGAGATTGTAAACACGTTCTAAGTTTTTTCTTGTGTCCAAAAGTTTGTTTAGGGTCTGGCGGGATCTGTCAGCGCTGGCGCTGTCAAACCTCGTCCGAGCGCAGCCTCTGCACGCCGGCGGCCAGCATGTGCGCCCAGGCGCTGCTGAGCGATCCGTTCAGATTGATGCCGCGGCAGGCATCGTCCACCACCATGGTTTCCAGGCCGGCGGCGCGCGCGTCCAGCGCGCTCCAGGCCACGCAGTAGTCCGTGGCGAGCCCGGCCAGCCACACCCGCTTGACGCCGCGTCCGGCCAGATAGCCGGCCAGGCCGGTTGGAGTCTGGCGATCCGCTTCGACAAAGGCGGAATAGCTGTCCAGCGCGGGGTTGCAGCCCTTGCGGATGATCAGCTGGGCCTGGCTGGTGTCCAGCTCCGGGTGGAATTCGGCGCCGTGGCTGCCGGCCACGCAATGGTCCGGCCACAGCGTCTGCTCGCCATAGGGCAGCGGTATGCTGTCAAAGGGCTGCTTGCCGGCATGTTGGCTGGCGAAGGACACATGTTTGGCCGGGTGCCAGTCCTGGGTCAGGATCACCCGGTTGAAGAACTGCATCATGTGGTTGATCAGCGGCACGATCTGATCGCCGTCGGCCACCGCCAGTTCGCCGCCGGGACAAAAACTGTTTTGCATGTCCACCACGATCAAAGCGCAATCGTCGCCGTAGCGTTTCAGGGGCATAGCGTTTTCCTGCAAGGGTTCTCAGCCTTTCTTGTTACCACGCGGCCGCCGGCGCGGTAAAGCCCGGCACCGTGACAATCGCGAAAAAAGGGTTTGCCATTGATACCCTGTGGGGGTATATAATTCAGCCTAGGAGGTCATCATGACAGCAAGTACCGTGGATTTGCCGATTGAGGGCATGAGTTGCGCGGCCTGCGCCGCCAGGATTGAAAAACAGTTGAACCGGCTGGACGGGGTGGAGGCGGCGGTCAATTTCGCCAGCGAATCCGCCAAGGTCTCGTTCGACCCGGTAAAAACCCCGCCGCAAACCTTGGTGGACACCATCGCCAAGACCGGTTTCGCCGTGCCGCGCCGGCAGGCGGAGCTGGACATCCAGGGCATGACCTGCGCGGCCTGCGCCGGCCGCATCGAGAAGGTGCTGAACCGCTTGCCTGGCGTGTCCGCTCAAGTCAATTTCGCCAGCGAGAGCGCCCGCGTCGACTATGTGGCCGGCCTGGCCGACGAGGCGGCGCTGATCGCCGCGGTGAGCCGCGCCGGCTACCAGGCCGCGGCCAAGGCCGGGCCGGGCGACGACACGCTGGCCGCCGAGCATGCGCGCCGTTACCGGCGCGAACGGCTGTGGTTCGCGTTCTCCGCCTTGCTGACCATGCCCTTCCTTATTGAAATGGCGGCAATGTTCAGCGGCGGCCACCATGGCGGGCTGCCGCGTTACTGGCAGTTGGCCTTGGCCACGCCGGTGCAATTTGTCGTCGGCTGGCGTTTCTACAAGGGTGCCTGGGCGGCGCTGCGCGGCGGCGGCGCCAATATGGATGTGCTGGTGGCCCTGGGCACCAGCATGGCCTGGTTGTTGTCGGCGGCGGTGACCTTGCTGGGCCTGGAAGGCCAGCATGTTTATTTTGAAGCCAGTGCTTCGGTGATTACGCTGGTGTTGCTGGGCAAGTTGCTGGAAGCCCGCGCCAAGGGCAAGACTTCGGCCGCGATCGAGGAACTGATCCGGTTGGCGCCCAAGACCGCCCGCGTGGAGCGCGAGGACGGCCGGGTGGAGGAGGTGGCGGTCACCGCGCTGCGTCAGAGCGACCTGATTGTGGTGCGCCACGGAGAAACCTTGCCGGTGGACGGCGAGGTGGTGGACGGCGCGGCGGCGCTGGATGAAAGCATGTTGACCGGCGAAAGCCTGCCGGTGGCCAAGCGCGTAGGCGACAGCGTCTACGCCGCCACCCGCAATCAGGACGGCATGCTGAAGGTGCGCGCCACCGGCGTGGGCGGGGATACCCAGTTGGCCGAGATTGTGCGCCTGGTCAGCGCGGCCCAGGGTTCCAAGGCGCCGATTCAGCAATTGGCGGACGTGATTTCCGGCGTGTTCGTGCCGGTAGTGGTGGGCATCAGCCTGCTGACCTTCGTCGTTACCGGCCTGTGGCTGCAGGATTGGTCGGCGGCGCTGATCCACGCGGTGGCGGTGCTGGTGATCGCCTGCCCGTGCGCGCTGGGCCTGGCCACGCCGACGTCGGTGATGGTGGGCGTGGGCAACGGCGCGCGGCGCGGCATCCTGTTCCGCAACGCCACCGCGCTGGAACTGGCCAGCCAGGTGGGGGTGCTGTTGGTGGACAAGACCGGCACGCTGACCGAGGGCAAGCCCCAAGTGAAACAAGTGCTGCCGCTGGCGGCGGACGCGGACTTGGTGCTGCAACTGGCCGCCAGCGTGGAGGCTGGATCGGAACACCCGCTGGCGCGCGCCATCTTGCAACAGGCGCAAGGACAGGGCCTGGGCTTGCTGCCGGTCAGCGGCTTCGCCGCTCAGGTGGGGCAGGGAGTGCAGGCGGAAGTGGCCGGCCACGGCTTGGTGCGAGCCGGTGTGCCAGGCTGGCTGGGCGAGCAGGCCTTGAATGCCGCCTTGCCCTTGCAACAGGCGGGAAACACCGTGGTGGCAGTGGCGCGCGGCGAGGAATTGCTGGGGCTGTTGGCCATCGCCGACCGCATCCGGCCCAGTTCGGCCCAGGCGGTGGCGCAGTTGCAGGCGATGGGCATACGGGTGGCGATGCTGACCGGGGACAATCCGGCCACCGCCGCCGGCATCGCCGCGGAGGCGGGCATCCGCGACTACCGCGCCGAGGTGAAGCCGCAGGACAAGGCGGCGGAAGTGCGGCGCTGGCAGGCGCAGGGCTTCAAGGTGGCGATGATGGGCGACGGCGTCAACGACGCGCCGGCGTTGGCGGCCGCCGACGTCAGCCTGGCGATGGGCGCCGGCTCGGACGTGGCGATCGAGGCCGCCGACATCACTCTGATGCATGGCGATCTGATGCACGCGGTGGACGCGATCCGGTTGTCGCGCGCCAGCCTGCGCAAAATCCGGCAGAATCTGTTGTTCGCCTTCATCTACAACGTGATGGGGATTCCGCTGGCGGCGCTGGGCATGTTGAACCCGGTGATCGCCGGCGCGGCGATGGCGATGAGTTCGGTATCGGTGGTGAGTAATTCGCTGCTGCTGCGGCGCTGGAAATAAGGCGGCATCGGCGCTAGCGGAGTTTTGAGTTTTTTCAGGAGAAAGCAATGTCCGAATTGATCATGAAAGTGGATGGCATGACCTGCCAGGGTTGCGTGAAAAGCGTCAGCGGCGTGCTCAGCGGCATGGCCGGCGTCAGCGAGGCCGAGGTCAGCCTGGAGGCCAAGCAGGCCAAGGTGGTGTACGACGCGGAGATCGTGTCGCCGGAGGAGTTGGCGGCGGCGGTGGAGGACGCGGGTTTCGACGTGACGCGCTGAGCCTTAAACGGCGGCGTAGCGGAACAGGGCATGGCTTGCGGGCCATGCCCTGTTTGTTTGGAGGACCTGCGTGTTGTCCACTGGGCCCGGCATGCGGGACAGCTTGTTTTGGTCCCGTATTGGGACTATCCTGTGGCCATGAAGATCATCGCCACCCGCGTCTTGAAAACTTTCTGGGCGCGGCATCCCCATGCCGAGCAAGCGCTGAAAGCGTGGGTAGATGAGGTGGGCCAGGCGTGTTGGGCCAGTCCACAAGACATCAAGGACCGGTATCGCAGCGCCAGTTTCATCAAAGCCAACCGGGTGGTGTTCAATATCAAGGGCAATGATTATCGCTTGATCGTTGCCGTCGCTTATCGGGTGGGCATTGTCTACATCAAGTTCATCGGCACCCATGCGCAGTACGATGTCGATGCCGCCACCGTGGAAATGGAGTCGCCATGAATATCCGTCCCATCCGCAGCGAGGCCGACTATCAGGCCGCGCTCAAAGAAATATCCGCACTGGTGGAGATGGACCCGGCGCTGGATTCGCCGGAAGGCGAGCGTCTGGACATTCTGGCGACGCTGGCCCAGTCCTATGAGGCCAAGCACTTTCCCATCGATTTGCCGGACCCGATTGAGGCGATCAAATTCCGCATGGAGCAGGGCGGTTTGACGGTGGCGGACATGCAGGTTTATCTGGGCAACCGCAACCGCGTCTATGAAGTGTTGAATCGCAAGCGGCCGCTCAGCCTCGCGATGATCCGCCGCTTGCATGAGGGCCTGCATATTCCCGCCGAGGTGTTGATCCGCGGCTGAACGATTCGAGCCGTCCCTCGTCCTTGATGCGACGGGGGGACTCTTATTCCTCCTCCCCCAGCACGCCGAACTCCACCGGCGTCTTCACGTAAAACACCTTGACCCCGGCGGCGGCGAGCGCGGCCAGCAGCCGTTCGGCTTCGTCGGCGCTGACCACCAGCGTGACTTCCTCGGGCTGGTCCGCCAGTTCGAAGAAGTGAGCGGAGTGCAGCCGGCGGTGGCGGCCGTAGCCTTCGCTGGCGGCGAACAGCGTGGCGCCGCGGATGTCCATCCGCCGCGCCTGTTGCACTATCCATTCCGCCAGCGGCAGGCCGTCGTGGCTGTGGTCTTGCTGGGTGAAGAAGGAGAGTTGATAGCCTTGCATGGCCTTGGCCTCCGGCAGCTACAGTTCGATCAGCATACCTTCGCGCAGCGGGCAGACGCGCAGGCCGTTGGAGTATTCCGAGCGCAGTTGTTCCAGCAGGTGTTCGCGGCAGCCGGGGTCGATGTGGCTGATCCACAGATGCGTGTTGGCCGGCAGCAGCGGCAGGAAGGGCAGCAACAGCAAGGGCGTCATATGGCCCTGACGCGCGGCTTCGCCCTGGCGCTCGTCGGTATAGGTCAGTTCGCAGATCACGTCGGTCAGCGAGGGCACATTGGACACCCATTGCCAGAAGGCCGGGCAGGGGCCGCTGTCGCCGCTGAAGGCGAGCGCGCGCCAGCTGCCCTCTATCAGCCAGCCCAGCGCCGGCACGCTGTGATTGGCCGGCAGCGCGGTGGCCAGGCCTTCGCCTATCGGCAGCGCGTAGCCGGGCTCCACCGCGTGCAGCCGCAGCCAGGGCTGTTCCGCGCTGGGTTGGCGGGTGTAGTCCGGCCAGAGTTCGCCGTTGAACAGGTGGGCGCGCAGCGCGTCCAGGGTTTCTTGCTGGCTGTAGACGGTGAGGCCGGGGCCGCGGCGGCTGGCGTGAACGTCGGCCAGCAACGGCAGGCAGCCGCAGTGGTCGGCGTGGCTGTGGGTGAGCAGCACCTGGCGGATGGACAGCATCTCGTCCGCGCGCAGGCTGGTGACGCCGGTGCCGCAATCTATCAGGGTGTCTTCGTCAATCAGAAAACTGGTGGTGTGGCCGGGGTGGCCGATGCAGGCGGCGGCGCCGAGAACCTTGATGTGCATGGGTTTCTCCTGGTTGCGGCTGTTGACCGGCCACGCCGGTCCGCCGCTGCAAACATGGAAACGATCTGCTGCCCGCTCCGCCTGATGCGAGTTATTGTCGCGCCCGCGCCCAAGAAACCGCCGGCTTGAATCTTTTTAGTATAGACAAGCCGGCGGCCGCCTGCGCGGCGCGGGGTTAGCGCACGATGCCCACCGGGTAGAGGAAGCGGTTGCTGTCGGCAAACGGGGTTTGCTCATAGAACCAGTTGAGCCGGGCGTTGCGGTCCTTAGCGAATTTGGGGTCCTTGAGCCTGGCCTGGAAGGCCTGGCGCAAGGCCGGGCTTTCCGCCAGCATGCGCCGCGCCATCGGTTCCATCACATAGGCTTCGGGCGCTTCCGCCGAGGTGAGATTGGCGTTGAAGAAGCCCCAATGCAGGAAGGAGTCCGGGCTGGAGGGTTCCAGCAGCAGCATCGCCAGCGTGCCCAAGGGTTGTTGCGGGTCCACCACCACGGAGCCGGCCGGATAAGTGACTTTGCGTTGCAGCGGGCTGGGTTTGCCGTCTATCAGCAAGCGGCCTTCGTAGCCGGGAATCTTGTCGGCGGATTCGCGGTCTGGTTCAAACGGCGTGCCCAGCTTGATGTCGTCCAGTCGGTAGACGGTAACGTCTAGGGTTTCCGGCCGGCTCAGCACGCGCAACTGGACGCCGTGAGCGCGCAGCCGGGCGATCACCTCGTGCCATTGCGCCGGCACCACATAGGCTTTGGGCCGCGCCGCGATCAGGTCCGGCACGGTTAGCGGGGTGATGGGCAGGCGGTAGTCGCGCGGCTGATTGCTCCAGCGCACGATCTTGTCGCCGGTGATAGGAGATGGCACTTTGTCGAACTTGACGCCCTTGAAGTCCACCAGTTTGGGTGTGCCCTCGGCTTCCTTCCAGCTCAGCGTCACCGGGTCCGGCCGCGCGGCGCGGTCCTTGGCGATGGCGGCGCGCAGGCCGTCGTAATGGCGGGACACGCTGTCGAAGATGGAACGATAGAGCACGTAGTTGCCCAGCACTTGCTGCTTGTAGGGCTTGAGCGCGTGCAGTTCCACCAGGATGGCGGGGATGCCGCGGGCGTCGGCGTACTGATTGGAGAAGCGCGCCAGATCGCTGTAGTACGGGTAATAGCCCTTGTCGGGGTTCTCGTTGTCGTTCATCGAGATGCAGACATTGGGTTCATGGCCGTAGCGGCGCAGCTCGCGGTAGACCTCGGGCGTCATCACCTGATCCATCCAGCGGCTGGATTCGGGCGACCAGCCCTGGCCGTTGTTGCAGTAGGTGACGTCGTACTGATAGTTGACGCCGTCCGTGCTGTGGGTGTCGATGAAGAAGTCCGGCTGGTAGTCGTTGAGCGCGCGCGCCACGTTGCGGATTTCCGGGCTGTCCAGCTTGGTGAAGTCGCGGTTCAGATTGAGGTTGCGGCCGTTGACGCGCCAGCCGGTCTGTTCCGGCCCGTTCTGGTTGATGCGTCCGTATTTGCCGTAGCGCATGTCGCCGTCCACGTTGACGGTGGGGACGAACAGCAGGTTGACCTTGGACAGCCGCGCGTCGTCGCGGATCAGCAGGTCGCGGATCAGCATCAGTCCGGCGTCCTTGCCATTGGCTTCGCCGGGGTGGATGCCGGCCTGCACATAGATCAGCGGCTTGCCGCTGGCGCGCAGGCCTTGCGGCGATTTATCGGCGGCGGCGGACACCACCGCCATCATCATCTCATGGCCTTGATCGGTTTTCTCCGTCATCGGGCTTAGCTTGAGCAGCGCCGGTTTGGCGGCGGCCAGCTTGTTCAGATAGGCGATGGTTTCCGGGTAGGCCGGCGTGTGCTTGAAGCCGCTGGCCTCCAGCGGCGTGGCCCACGGGTCGTCCGCCTTGACCGCGAAGCGCTGGCTGTCTCCCTGCCAGGGGATGTCCGGCGGCAGCACGCGCTGGCGCGCGGCGGACAGGTATTGGCTGTCGTCGACGTAGTCCGGCGCGGCCGGCATGGCGTGCGCGGGCGGGCCGAGGTGCAGGGCGGCGAAGGCGGAAACAATGGCGAGGCGTAGCGGCAAGTGCATGATGATTATCCTGATTGTCCGAGACCGAAACAGGCTACGCCCGCCGGCCTGGCGGACGCACGGGCTGTTGCATGGCGGCTTGATCGGGATCAAGCGGTGCCAGCGGGGGAGTGTGGCTCGAGAATGGATATTTTTGTGGCATATTATCGCAGGGGTCCAGCGCGGCTGCGCCGGATCGGGATCATTTCAGAAAAGGGGTTTCCGTGAAAACTTTGGTATCGAGCCTGGTCTTGGCAGCGGCGTTGTCCGGCGCGGCCTACGCCGCGGACATTCCGCTGCGCGATTTTTTCCGTAATCCGGAGCAGAGCAATTTCACCTTGTCGCCGGATGGCAAGAGCGTGGCTTTCCTGACGCCTTGGGAGGCGCGGCGCAATATCGTGGTGCGCCGGCCGGGGCAACCGGACCGGCGCGTCACCGCGGTGAAGGACCGCGACCTGTCCGGTTATTTTTGGAAGGGCAATCAGCGGCTGGTCTACAGCAAGGACAATGGCGGCGATGAGAATTTCCACCTGTACGCGGTGGACCTGGCCAGCGGCAAGAGCCGCGATCTGACGCCGTTTCCCGGCGTGCGCGCGGAGATCGTCGACGAACTGACCGAGCGGGACGATGAATTGCTGGTGGGCCTGAACAAGCGCAAGCCGGAAGTGTTCGACGTTTACCGAGTGAACCTGAAAACCGGCAAGCTGACGCTGGAGGCGAAGAACCCCGGCAACGTCACCAGCTGGAGCACCGATCACAATGGCCGCATCCGCATCGCCACCACCACCGACGGCGTCAACAGCACCTTGCTGTATCGCGATCAGCCGGGCGGCGCCTTCCGCAAGCTGATGACCACCTCCTTCCGCGATAGCTTCAATCCCTTGTTCTTCACTTTCGACAACCAGCGTTTCTACGCCGCCAGCAATCTGGGCCGCGACAAAAGCGCCATCGTCGAATTCGATCCCAAGACCGGCAAGGAAGTGAAGCAGATCTATCAGCGCGACGACGTGGATGTCGACGGTCTGGGCTTTTCCCGCAAGCGCAAAGTGATCACCTGCGCCCGCTTCGAAACCGACAAGCCGGGCAGGTTATGCCTCGACGAGAAGAGCGAGGCTCTGCTCGCCAGGCTGGAGGCGCGGCTGCCCGGCTATCAGGTGGACATCCAGTCCGCCAACCGCGCGGAGAACCGCTTCATCGTGGCGGCCTGGAACGACCGTACCCAGGGCAAGCGCTATCTATACGACGAGGCCGGCGACAAACTGGAACTACTGGCCGAGATCACGCCCTGGTTGAAGGAGGGCGAGATGGCGACGATGCGGCCGGTGCAGTATCGCAGCCGCGACGGTTTGACCATCAACGGCTACCTGACCCTGCCCAAGGGGAAGGAGGACGCCAAGGGGCTGTCGGTAATCATCAATCCGCACGGCGGGCCATGGGCGCGCGACAGCTGGCGCTTCAACCCCGAGGTGCAGTTCTTCGCCAGCCGCGGTTGGGCGGTGCTGCAGATGAACTTCCGCGGCTCCACCGGCTATGGCCGCGATTTCTGGCAGGCTTCGTTCAAGCAATGGGGCGGCACCATGCAGGACGACGTCAGCGACGGCGTGGACTGGCTGGTCAAGCAGGGCGTGGCGGATCCAAAGCGCGTCTGCATCTACGGCGGCAGCTACGGCGGCTATGCCACGCTGGCGGGCATTACCAAGACGCCGGATTTGTATCGCTGCGCGGTGGATTACGTGGGGGTGTCCAATCTATTCACCTTCATGAACACCATACCGCCGTACTGGAAGCCGATGCTGGACATGATGCACGAGATGGTGGGCGATCCGGTCAAGGATAAGGCGATGATGCGCGAGCGCTCGCCTGTGTTCCAGGTGGACCGCATCCAGACACCGCTGCTGGTGTTGCAAGGCGCCAAGGACCCCCGCGTCAACATCGACGAATCCAATCAGATCGTCAAGGCGCTGCAGAAGCGCGGCGTGGAAGTGGAATACATGGTCAAGGACAATGAGGGCCATGGTTTCCACAACGAGGAAAACCGCTTCGACGCCTATGGCGCGATGGAGCGTTTCTTCCATCAGCATTTGAATTAAGACCCGCTAAGAACGTGTTTACGATCTCGCGAGCCAAGGCGAGACAAGGCGAAAACGGGCGAAAAAGCGGAATGTACACGTGGTACATGAGCATTTTGAGCTCGGTTTCAACGCCGTATCGCCGACGCGCAGCAGATCGTAAACAGGTTCTCAGGCCCTGGCCGGCAGACTCCAGCGCCTATCGCTCCAGCGGCCCAGTAGCTGCAGGCCGCCGCAGACCACGAAATAAGCCAGCGCGATGAAGGCGAAAATCTCCAGCGGGTAGACCTGTTCGCGGTTGTTGACCTGGGTGGCGACGAAGGTGAATTCGGCCACGCCCACCACATAGGCGAGCGAGCTGTCCTTGATCAGGGTGATCCACTGGTTGACGAAGGAGGGCAGCATCATGCGCAGCGCTTGCGGAAGCACGATCAGTCGCAGCGTCTGCCAGCGGTCCAGGCCCAGCGACAGCCCGGCCGCCCATTGTCCGGGGCCGATGGCGGCGATGCCGGCCTGCACCGACTGGCTCAGATAGGCCGCGTTGATCAAGGCCAGCGCCAACACCACGGTGAGCACGCCGGGGATGTCCACGCCAAACAGGATGGGCAACAGGAAATAGCACCAGAAGATCAGCATCAGCACCGGGATGGCGCGCAGCAGCGCCACCAGGGCGCCCAGCGCGCGGCGCGGGCCGGGCCCGCACATGACCAGGGCGATGCCGCCGGCCAGGCCCAGCAGGCTGGCCAGCGCGCCGGCGGCGGCGCTGATGCCCAGGGTCAGCAGTAGGCCGCCGGGTTCTCCGTGGGCCAGATTGCCCCACAGCAGATAATCGAGATTGTCCTGAATCACTGGCGGCATCATCGCGGCGCCCTCCATGCCGGCTCGCCGCGCTGGCTCAGCGCCTGGGTCAGCAATACCAGCAGCAGATAGGCGGCGGTGGCCACGGCGAAGGCCTGGAAGGCGAGCAGGGTTTCGGTTTCCACCTGACGAGAGGTATAGGACAACTCGGCCACGCCTATGGCCATCGCCAGCGAGGTGTTCTTCACCACCGCGGTGTATTGGCCTACCAGCGGCCGGCGCGCCAGCGCCCAGGCCTGCGGCAGCACCACCCAGCGGAATTCCTGCCAGCCGTTCATGCCCAGCGCGCGCGCGGCCTGGCGCTGGCCGGCGGCGACGCTGCGCAGCCCGGCCTGCAGCTCGCCGCAGATGAAGCTGGCGCTATAAAGGGTTAGCCCCACTAGCGCGGCCAGGAATTCGAAGGACGGCCAGGGCAGCGCCAGGCCGCCCGGCAAGGGCAGGCTGCGCGGCGTGTTCAGCCACAGCATGGCGGCTTCCGGCAGCAGGCCCGCCACGCCGAAATACCACAACAGCAATTGCACCATCAGCGGTGTGTTGCGATGCAAGCTGACCCAGAGGCCGGCGCCGCGGCCGAGCGCGCGCCAGCGCGATTCCAGCGCCGCGGTCAGCAGCATGCCGAGCGCGGTGGCGGCGACGCAGACCAGCAGCGCCAGCCAGCCGGTGAGCAACGCGCCTTTGAGCAGCCAGCCCAGATAATGGGGCTCCAGCCAGTGGTGGCCGAGCCAGGAGGGGGGATTCATTGCTTGCTGTCCTGTATTGCGATTGCGCTCCGCCTTTCAGCGCCGGCGGCGCTTGAAATGGCGAAACCGCCGGGCGCGCCCGGCGGCTGGGGATACGGATGGAAAAACGCGCCGTCTTAGAGTCTGTTTACGATCTCGCGAGCTAGGGAGAGACAAGGCGAAAACAAGCGAAAAAGCGGAATGGTCAAGCGGTACATGAGCATTTTGAACTCGCTTTCAACGCCGTATCGCCGACGCGCAGCAGATCGTAAACAGGTTCTTAGAGCCGCTAAGAAAACCTCGCAGAGAACCTGAGCCAAGGCGCGCCGACGCAGGCAGTACAAGTCGTACGACAAGGAGGCGCAACGCAGGATCAGGGGTTTTGTTAGCGGGTCTTAGCTGGCTTCGCCGATTTTGAAGTCCCTAGGCAGCGGCGCCTTGGCGGCCGGGCCGAACCACTGATTGTAGATCTTGGCAGCCTGGCCGGATTTTTCCAGTTCCAGCAGGCTGTCGTTCACCGCTTTCAGCAGACGCGCTTCGCCCTTGGGCAGGCCGATGGCCTGGTATTCGCGAGTCAGGGTGAACGGCGCCAGTTCGAACTTGGCCTTGTCCGGCGCGTTGGCCAGCAGCGCGGCCAGCTTGGAACCGTCCTGGCTGATGGCCTGGACGTTGCCGTTGCGCAGCGCGGTGAAGGCCAAGGGGGTGTCGTCGTAGGCCACTACGGTGGTCTTGGGGTATTTGTCGCGCAGGTTCACTTCCTGGGTAGTGCCCTTGTCCACGCCCACGCGCAGTCCGGCCAATTGCTCCGGCTTTTGCAGCGAACCCTTGCGGGCGATGAACTGCTGGCCGGAGGCGAAGTAGGGCAGGCTGAACGCCACTTGCTTTTTGCGCTCGTCGGTGACGGTGAAGTTGGCGGCTACCAGATCCGCCTTGCCGGACACCAAGAGCGGCACGCGGTTGGCCGGATTGGTGGGGATCAGGCTGAGTTTGACGCCCAGCTTCTTGGCGATGTGCTGGGCCACGTCCACGTCCAGGCCGGAGATCTGGCGAGTCTTGGCGTCGAGAAAGCCGAAGGGCGGGTTGCTGTCGAAGGCGGCGACGCGCAGCACGCCGGCTTTCTTGATGTCGTCCAGACGGTCGGCCCAGGCGGCGCCGGCGGCGGTGCTCAAGGCGATGGCCAATGCGATGGCGTGTTTCATGATGATGCCCCTTGTCTGAAGACGCGCCGCGGGTTTCGTTCGCGCCGTTTGGCGACGCGTTTTCAGAAGATGCCGGCGCATCGTGATTCCGAGAAATTTTCTGCCATGGATAAGCCCATGACATGCGATGGAGTGATGCTAAGGCATCCTGCAAATTCTTGGAAATTATTAAAAATTAGTCTTATATATTAATTTGTTTTTATTGTGTGATTTTCCTCATCGGAACAATGCCTTGTCCAAATCGAGGCAGTGGCGACGGCGGGCCGATATTTTTGTTCGAGGTAGGATTGCCAAACAATTTCCTTTGCCGCGCTTTTCTGCAATCGGCATAATCGCGTTTTCCGTGCGTTGCCCATTAGCGGACGCGTCGACGGATTTGCAACTTTTCTTGACGACTGTGATGACTGGCGCGAAAGCGCGTCGGGACGAAGCAGACGAGCCGAAGCCGAAATGCCCAGCATCTATCAACTCAAATCCCGTTTTCAGGACCTGCTGCGCCCCTTGCTGCGCGGCCTGGTTTCCCTTGGCGTCACCGCCAACCACGTCACGCTTGGCGCCATGCTGGCTTCCATCGCCTACGGCGGCTGGCTGGCCTGCCGGCCGGATCAGGCCTTGCCCTGGCGGTTGCTGCCCGTATTCCTGTTCCTGCGCATGGCCTTGAACGCCATCGATGGCATGCTGGCGCGCGAGCACGGTCAGAAGTCCCGGCTGGGCGGCATTCTCAACGAAGTGGGCGACGTGGTGTCCGACGCCGCGCTCTACCTGCCGTTCGCCTTCTTGTTGGCGGAGCCGGCCTGGGTGGTGTTGGCGGTGACGCTGGCCTTGCTGACCGAATTCGTGGGCGTGCTGGGCCCCAGCCTGGGTGCGAGTCGGCGCTACGACGGGCCCATGGGCAAGAGCGACCGCGCCTTTGTTTACGGCGCCTACGCGCTGTTGCTGGGCCTGTGGCCGCAGGCGGCGGCCTGGGGAGCTTGGGTGTTTGGACTGAGCGCCGCCTTGATGGCGCTGACCTGCGTCAACCGGGCGCGGGCCATTTTGAAAGAGGGCGAAGATGTTTAAACCGCTGTTGCCGCAGGCATTGATCTGGGCGCTGGGCGCCGTATTCGCGTTGTTGGTGATCGCCAGCGTCGCCATCCGCGTGCTGGAGAGCCGTTCGCCGCAGAAGAACTGGCTGGAACTGAAGCTGCGCATCCGCACTTGGTGGTGGATCGTCGCCTGCTTCTCGCTGACCCTGCTGGGCAATGTGCCGCTGGCGCTGGTGGTGTTCGCGCTGATCAGCTTCCTGGCGTTGAAGGAATACCTGACGCTGTGCGCCACCCGCACCGCCGATCACGTGGTGCTGTTCTGGGCTTATCTGAGCATCCCGCTGCAGTATTACTGGCTGGGCATTCACTGGTACGGCATGTTCATCATCTTCATCCCGGTTTACATCTTCCTGTTCCTGCCGATGCGCATGGTGCTGATCGGCGAGACCCAGGGCTTCCTCAAGGCGGCCGCCTCGCTGCAATGGGGGCTGATGATTTGCGTGTTCTGCCTGAGCCATATGGCCGCCGTGTTGACCCTGCCGCAGCTGACCCATATCGGTGAACCGGCCCAGGGCGCGATGTTGCTGTTCTACCTGGTGGCGCTGACTCAGCTCAACGACGTGGCGCAATACCTGTGGGGCAAGGCCTTCGGCCGGCGCAAGGTGGCGCCCAAGGTGTCGCCCAACAAGACGCTGGAGGGCTTCCTCGGCGGCGCGCTGACCACCTGCTTGCTGGGCTGGCTGCTGGGGCCGCTGCTGACGCCGTTCTCGCCGCTGCACGCGGCCTTGGCCGGTTTGTTGATCGGGGTGATGGGGTTCATCGGCGACATTGTGATTTCCGCGGTGAAGCGCGACATCGGGGTCAAGGACTCCGGCCGCCTGCTGCCCGGCCACGGCGGGGTGCTGGACCGGCTGGATTCGCTGACCTATACCGCGCCGCTGTTCTTCCACTATGTCCACTACTTGTACTTCTGAGCCGATGATGAGCCGATTGCTGCGCATTCTGTTCGTGTTGCTGCTGGCCCGGCCGGTGGTGCGATTGTGGTTGGGGGTGACGGTGCGTCATCAGGAGAGGCTGCCGCTGAACGGCCCGGCCATCGTGGTGGCCAACCACAATAGCCACCTGGACATCCTGGCGCTGTACAGCCTGTTTCCGCTGGGGCGCATCCCCGAGGTGCAGCCGGCGGCGGCGGCGGACTACTTCCTGAAAAATCGTCTGTTCGCCTGGTTCGCCACCCAGGTGGTGGGCATTATCCCGGTGGTGCGCGGCGGCGTGGCCAAGGGCCTGGACCCGTTGGAGGGGTGCCGCGAGGCGCTGCGCCAGGGACGGATTCTGATCCTGTTTCCGGAAGGCTCTCGCGGCGAACCCGAGGTGCTGTCCGAGATCAAGTCCGGCATCTGGTATCTGAGCCGGGATTTCCCCGACGTGCCGGTGGTGCCGGTCTACCTGCACGGCCTGGGCCGGGCGATGGGGCGCGGCCAATGGCTGCCGGTGCCCTTCTTCGTCGACATCGCCGTTGGCCGGCCGCTGCAGTGGCTGGAAGAGAAAACCGCTTTCCGCGACCGCATCCGCGAATCGCTGTTGTACTTGAAGCAAAAAACGCTGCCCGCCGCGCCGGCGGAGCAGGAGGCTTGAAAGGAGCCCGAGCATGCGCCAAGCCGAAGAATCGCAGTTCGTCAGTTTTGACGGTCAAACCCTGTTTTATCGGCATTGGCCGGCGCTGACTCCCGGTCCGCGGCCGCGCGCCGTCGTGCTGCTGCACCGCGGCCACGAGCATTCCGGCCGCCTGCAGCACTTGGTGGACGAGTTGCAACTGGCGGATACGCCGATGTTCGCCTGGGACGCGCGCGGTCACGGCCGCAACGAGGGGCCGCGCGGCTACAGCCCCAGCCTGGGCGCCACGGTGCGCGATCTGGACGGCTTCGTCCGCCACCTGTGCCAGCGTCACGGCCTGGCGATGGAGGAGATCGTGGTGATCGCCCAGAGCGTGGGCGCGGTGCTGGCGGCCGCCTGGGCCCACGACTACGCGCCGCGCGTGCGCGCGCTGGTGCTGGCCTCGCCGGCCTTCAAGGTCAAGCTCTACGTGCCCTTCGCCCGGCTTGGGCTCCGGCTGATGCAGTGGCTGCGGGGCAATTTCTTCGTCAACTCCTATGTCAAGGCGCGCTTCCTGACTCATGATCCGGAGCGCATCGCGTCCTACAACAGCGACCCGCTGATCACCCGGCCGATTTCCTCCAACATCCTGCTGGACTTGTACGACACCGCCGAGCGCATCGTCGCCGACGCCGGCGCCATCACGCTGCCGACCCAGTTGTTGATGTCGGGCGCTGACTTCGTCGTGCACCAGGGGCCGCAGCGCGAGTTCTTCCAGAAACTGGGCAGCCCCCTGAAGGAAATGCACCTGCTGCCGGGCTTCTACCACGACACCCTGGGCGAGCGCGATCGCGCGTCGGCGCTGGACAAAATCCGCGCCTTCATCCAACGAGTGGAGGCCGGCGCGCCGGCGGTGGACCTGAGCCGCGCCGACGCCGCCGGCTATACCGCGCTGGAATACCAACAACTGCAACAGCCGCGCTCCTGGCTGTCGCCGCTGCGCTGGCAGTTTGCGCTGACCCGGCTGACCCTGGCCACGCTGGGCCGCCTATCCGCCGGCATACGCCTGGGCTGGCGCACCGGTTTCGATTCCGGCAGCACCCTGGATTACGTTTACCGCAACCAGGCGTCCGGCTTCAGCCCGCTGGGCCGCTTGGGCGACCGCGCCTATCTGGACAGCGTGGGCTGGAAGGGGATACGCCAGCGCAAGCTGAACCTGGAGGAGCTGATCGCCGCGGCGATGGCCGGCCGCTGCGCCTGTTGGACATCGCCGCCGGCCATGGCCGCTACATTCTGGACGCCGTGGCCGGCCAGCCGGTGGAACATGTACAGCTGCGCGATTACAGCGACATCAATGTCGGCGCCGGCCGACGCTTGATCGCTGAACGCGGCCTGGAAGCGGTGGCGCGTTTCGACCAGGGCAACGCCTTTGACCGCGCCAGCCTGGCCGCGCTGCAGCCGGCGCCGACGCTGGCTGTGGTGTCCGGCCTCTATGAGCTGTTTCCCGAGAACGAGCCCATCCGCCAATCGCTGGCCGGCCTGGCCGAGGCGGTGCCGCCCGGCGGCTATCTGGTCTACACCAACCAGCCCTGGCACCCGCAGCTGGAACTGATCGCGCGCACGCTGAGCAGCCATCGCGGCGGCGTGGACTGGATCATGCGCCGGCGCACTCAGCAGGAAATGGACCAACTGGTGGCTGACGCCGGCTTCGAGAAGCTGGAGCAGCGCATCGACGAATGGGGCATCTTCAGCGTCAGCCTGGCGCGACGCCGCGCCGACGTTGTAACGGAGCTGCCACAGCCGCTGGCCGAGGCCGAGGCGTGAACCCGCCGGCCCCGGCCGGCCGCCCCTGGCGGCTGGCCTGTCTATGGCTGTTGCTGTTGGGACCCAGCTTCTTCCTGCTCTACGGCGCGGCCAATCAATACGCGGCCGGCCTGCCGCCGGAGCGGGTGGGTAATGTGGCGATGGCCTGGGAGCGGGCCATCCCGCTGTGGCCGTGGACCATCGTGCCGTATTGGAGCATAGACCTGCTCTACGGCCTGTCGCTCTTCCTGTGCGTCAGCCGCGCCGAACTCAACGCCCACGCCAAGCGCCTGCTGGCGGTCACCCTGCTGTCCTGCCTGTGCTTTCTGCTGTTCCCGCTGCGCTTCGGCTTTGAGCGCCCGCCGCTGGACGGCGTTTTCGGGCAACTGTTCGACCTGCTGATGGGCTTCGACAAACCGTTCAACCAGGTGCCTTCGCTGCATATCGGCCTGTTGGTGGTGCTGTGGCTGCGCTACTGGCAGCACACGCCCCGGCGCTGGCTCTGGCTGCTGCATGGCTGGTTCGCCTTGATCGGCGTGTCGGTGCTGACCACCTGGCAGCATCATTTTTGGGATGTGCCCAGCGGTTTCGCGCTGGCGGTGCTGGTCTGCTATCTGTGGCCGATGCCGGCGCCGACGGCGCCGTCCTGGCGTTCGCCCGAGCCGGGCCGCAGCCGCGTTTTGGGCGCGCGTTACGGCACAGGCGCGGCGTTGCTGCTGGCGTTGGCGGCGGCGCTGGGCGGCTGGGGCTGGCTGCTGGCCTGGCCGGCGCTGGCCTTGAGCGTGCTGGCGTGGGCTTATTGGCGGCTGGGTCCGGTCGCGCTGCAAAAACACGCCGGCCGCCGCCGCTTCGCCGCGCGTGTGCTGCTGTGGCCTTACAGCCTGGCCGCGCGGCTGGCGCATGCTTATTTTCTGCGCCGCTTGCCGGGCGCGGAGGAGGTGATAGAGGACGTTTGGCTGGGGCCGGTCAGCGCGGCGCGCGACGCCCGCTTCGTCGCGGTGCTGGACCTGGCCGCGGAATACGACCGTCAGGCGGCCGGAGCCGTGGTATACCATAGCCAGCCCTTGCTGGATCTGCTGCTGCCGGCGCCGGCTCAATTGCGGCTGGCGGTACAGGCCCTGAATCGATTGCGGGCCGGCCAGCGCGGACCGTTGCTGGTGCATTGCGCTTTGGGCCTGACACGCAGCGCGGCAGTGTTGCTGGCCTGGATGGTGCTCAGCGGACGCGCGGGCTCGGTGGAGCAGGCGCGCGCGCTGCTGAGGCAACGCCGCCAGCGCGTGGAGCTGAGCGATGCGCAATGTGAGGAACTGGCGCGCCTGTGCGCGCGATTGGAGCCCTTGTGACGTCTGATCTTGCGCAGGCGCGGCTGAGCGCCGCGGTTCTGGCTTCCTGCCGCTGGCTGTGCTGGCCTAGTTGGGGCTTGCTGGCCTTGTCGGCGCTGATGCCGGCGCCGGCCTTATGGCTGCCGTTGTGCGCTGCTGTCGCTTTATGGCAAGCCTGGCTGGGCTGGCGTCTGCAATTGGACGCGGCCTTGTTGCAGGCCGTGGATTCGGCTGGCACTCTTGAGGAGCTGGACCTGGCCTTGTCACGGCTGTTTGGGCGCGACTTGGCCGGGCGCTCGCTGGAGGCAAGGCAGCGCGGCATGGCCCGCTTGCTGCGCGGATTTTTACTGGCGACCGGCCTGTGCTGGCTGCTGTGCCTGGCAGGGCTGTTGGCGGGGCGGATGTGAATAATAAGAAGATTCAAAAGCGTGGGAAGAGGAGAACCGTGATGAGCAAGAG
Source organism: Chromobacterium haemolyticum (assembly GCF_002081825.1). GTDB lineage: Bacteria > Pseudomonadota > Gammaproteobacteria > Burkholderiales > Chromobacteriaceae > Chromobacterium > Chromobacterium fluminis. The sequence goes on from NZ_MUKU01000044.1 coordinate 25,277, forward strand.
AGCATGGTATGGCGGGGCGGTCTGCGCTTTGCTGGCCTCCGGGGGCTTGGCCTGGTTGGGTTTGATGCTGGCGGGCTTTGGCGCGTCCGGCAGCAATGGCGGCACGCCGGAGTGGCCGTTCTTGGTGGCCAAGGCGCTGGGGTTCGCGGGTTTCGCGATGTTTGTGTGTGGATTGGTCGCCTGCAAGGAAGCCAATTAAGCATGGGATGAAAATGGACGGGGCGGCAGGCTAAGAACCTGTTTACGATCTGCTGCGCGTTAGCGATACGGCGTTGAAAATCCCTTCGAAATGCTCATGTACCGTATGTACATTCCGCTTTTTCGCTTGTTTTCGCCTTTGCTCGAGAGACTTTGAACAGGCTCTCAGCCCAGGCGCCGGCGCAGCGCGCGGCTCAGCTGTTCCACGCCCCAGGACAGCGCCACCATCGCCAGGATGATGGCGGCGGCGGCCTGTTGTTGGAACAAGGAGAGTGCCAGGTAGAGTTGCTGGCCCAGGCCGCCGGCGCCGACGATGCCGAGCACGGTGGCGATGCGGATATTGTTTTCCCAGCGATACAAGGTGTAAGCCAGCCATTGGCTGGCGACCATGGGCAAGGGCCCGTAGCAGAAGGCGGCCGCGCGGCCGGCGCCGGCGTGCAGCAGGGCCTGCTCCGCCTGCGCCGGCGCGTTTTCCAGGGTTTCCGCAAACAAGCGGCCCAACACGCCGGCGGTGTGCATCGCCAGCGCCAGCACGCCGGCCGCCGGCCCCAGGCCCAGCGCCAACACCGCCAGCGCCGCCCACAGCAGGTCCGGTATGCCGCGCAGCATGTTCAACAACAGCCGCGTCGCGCTCTTGGCGGCGACGCCCAGCCGGCCGGCCGCCGGCAAGGCCAGCGGCATGGCCAGCAAGGCCGCCAGCACCGTGCCCAGCGCCGACATCGCCAAGGTTTCCACCACGCCCTGACCCAACTGCCTCAACGTGGCGGGGGAGAAGTCCGGCGGCAGGAATTCCATGGCGAAGCGCGGCAGGCCGCGCCAGTCGAAGCCGTTGGCGCGCCAGTCCGGCCATAGCCAGCAAAGGCTGAAGGCGGCCAGCGCGCCAACGGCCAGCAACAGGCGGCGGCCGCCGCCGTCGCGTTCCAAAGCGCGTCGCGACCAGCGGCTGACGCCCTCGCTCAAACCCACCAGCAGCAGGAACATCAGGAGTAGAGTGCCCACCTCGCCGCCGTTGAGCATTTTCAGGCTGCTGTCCAGCAACTGACCGATGCCGCCGGCGCCGACGAAACCCATCACGGCCGACGCGCGAATCGCGCATTCCCAGCGGTAGACGCTATAGCTGATCAATTCCGGCAGCGCTTGCGGCCACAGCGCCCAGCACAGCCGTTGCCAGCGGCTGGCGCCGGCGGCCGCCAGCGCCAGCGCCGGCGCGCGCGGCTGGGATTCCAGAATTTCCGCGTAGACCTTGCCCAGCATGCCGCCGTAAGCCAGGCCCAGCGCCAATACCGCCGGCAGGCTGCCCAGGCCGGCTGCGCGGACGAAGAGCAGCGCCCAGACGATGTCCGGCACGCCGCGCAGCCATACCATCAGCCCGCGCAGCAGGCTTTGCGCCGCCAAGACCGCGCGGCGCGGCGCGGCGGCGGTGAGTTGATGATCGTCCAGCGCGCGGCTGGTGGCGAAGGCCAATGGCGCGCCCAGCAGCATGGCCAGGACCAGGCCGGCGCTGGCCACGGCCAGCGTGACGGCGGTTTCCCTTATTACCTCTTTCAGGAAGTCGCCGTCGTGGGCCGGCGGCAGAAAGCCGGCGGCGAAGCGCGCCAGGCTGAGCCAGGTATCGCCGTTGAGCAAGGTGCTCAGTGTGAACTGAGTCAGCGGCAGCGTGGGCAGAAGCAGCGCCAGAGTCAGCAGCAGCCAGCCCAACCGCGAGCGCGCGGCCGGGTCGCGCGGCTTCAGCATTGCAGGCCTCTGAGCCCCGTGGCGGGCGCGGCCGTTTCCGTCGCCGCGTCGGGCGCGTCGCCGGAGTAGAGTTCGGTCAGCCGCGCGGAGTCGACCTGTTCGCGCGGCAAGTCGAAGGCGACGGCGCCGTCGCGCAGGCCGATGATGCGCGGGAAGTGCTCCAGGGCCAGTTGCACCGAGTGCAGGCTGACCAGCAGGGTCGCGCGGCGCGCGCGGGCGTCCTCGCATAGCAGGCGTATGGTGTCGTCGGCCAGCCTGGGGTCCAGAGCCGACACGGGTTCGTCGGCCAGCAAGAGTTCCGGGCGCTGGTACAGCGCGCGGGCGATGCCGACGCGCTGGCGTTGGCCGCCGGACAGCTGGTCGCAGCGCTGCCACAGTTTGTCGGACAGGCCCAGCCGCTCCAATTCGGCGGCGACGCCGGCGGCGTCGTCCGGCCACAGCAGCCGGCGCAGGGCCGCCAGTTCGCCGCTGCGGGCCAGCCGGCCGGCCGCCACCGCGTGGATCACCCGCTGGCGCGGCGGCAACGGCGGCGTCTGGTAGACGCTGGCGATGCGCGCGCGCAAGGCGCGCAGGGCGCGGCGCGGCAGGTGCCAGGGGTCGGCGCCCAGCAGCCGGACCTCGCCGGCGTCCGGGCGCAGGCCGGTGTTGGCCAGCAGCAGCAGCGAACTCTTGCCGGCGCCGGACGGCCCGATCAAGGCCGCTTGCTCGCCGGCGGCCAGGCGCAGCGTTATGCCGCGCAGGATGACGGCGCCGTCCAGCTTCAGGCCGGCGTCGTGGAACTCCAGGCTCACTTCAGCAGCCCGGCGGCCGTGGCGGCGGCTTCTATGCCCTGATAATTGTCCGGCTTGGTGGGAATGAAGCGGCTGGCGCGCTGCAGATCCAGCACGGCTTTCTGTTCCGGATTCTTGGCGTCCAGCTTGAGGAAGGCCTGGCGGATTTTGTCCTGCAAACCCTTGTCCATGCTGCCGCGCACCGTCCAGTTGTAGTCGTAGTAGGGCGGGGTGGTGGCGATTACGCGCACTTTGGCGCTATCCACTTTCTTGCTTTCCACCAGCTTCTGCCACACGGAGCTGTTCAACACGCCGGCCTCCACCTTGCCGGCGGCCACCCAGGCCACGGTGGCGTCGTGGGCACCGGAATAGGCGACGTTCTTAAAGAAACTTTCCGGTTTGATGCCGTCCTTCTGCATGAAATAGCGCGGCATCAGATGGCCGGACGTGGAGGAGGCGGAACCGAAGGCGAAGCTGTCGCCCTTGAGCTCTTTCAGACTCTTGGCCGGGCCGCTGGTGATGAAGGTGGAGGTGAACTTGCTGTCCTCCTCGCGCTGCACCAGCGGCACCACCTTGCCGCGTTGGCTGGCCTGCACATAGGTGAAGCCGCCCAGCCAGGCCATGTCCAGCTTGTCCGAGGTCAGCGCGGTGACCACGCCGGCGTAATCCGACACCGGCACGAACTGCACCTTCATGCCCAGCTCTTTTTCCAGATACTGGCCCAACGGAGCGAATTTGCGCTGCAACTCGGTGGGAGATTCGTCGGGAATGGCGGAGACCTTGAGCACGGTCTGGGCGGCGTTGGCCAGGGTGGCGGCGGCCAGCAGCGCGCCGGCCAGCGTCAGTTTGATGGCGGTCATGGCAGTGTTTTCCTCTATTGCGGACGAAAAGCCGCAAGGGCTAGGGATTCAAAAAGGCCAGTCATTAAGACTGGCCTTGAAGCGGCGGACTAAAGACCGCCGCGTATAGCAAGCATTCTAGCCTAGCCCGGCTCAGGCCGCCTTGCGCTTGCCGAACAGGTAGAACAAGGCCATGCCGATCACGATCATAGGCAGGCTCAGCCATTGGCCCATGCTGATCACGTCGGACTGGCCGAAGATGCCGGCGTCCGGCGTGCGGAAGAACTCGCTGCCGAAGCGGGCCAGGCCGTAGCCGATCAGGAACAGTGCGGACACCTGGCCGCGGGCGCGCGTTTTGGCGCTGAAGCACCACAGCAGCGCGAACAGCGCCAGGCCTTCCAGCGCGAATTCATACAGCTGCGAGGGGTGGCGCGGCAGGCCGCCGTAGTTGAGCAGGGTGACCATCAGGTCGGAGGACTGCTGCGCCTGGATCAGATCGTCCATTTTGGCCTGCGGAAACAGCATCGCCCACGGCAGCTTGGGATCGGCTACCCGGCCCCACAGTTCGCCGTTGATGAAGTTGCCGATGCGGCCGGCGGCCAGTCCCAGCGGCACCAGCGGCGCGATGAAGTCGGTGACTTCCCAGAAGCTGCGGCCGTGTTTGCGCGCGAACAGCGCCACGCCGATCAAGACGCCGATGAAGCCGCCGTGGAAAGACATGCCGCCCTTCCACACCATCAGGATTTCCAGCGGGTGGCTAAGGTAATAGCCGGGCTGGTAGAACAGCACTTCGCCCAGGCGGCCGCCCAGCACTACGCCGACGGCGCCGTACATCAGCAGATCGTCCAGCAGCTTGGAGGTGAGGAAGGCGTGGCCGCGCTTGATGCGGTAATTGCCTAGAATCAGGAAGCTGGCGAAGCCCAGCAAGTACATCAGGCCGTACCAATGGATGGCCAGCGGGCCCAGCTGGATGGCCACGGGGTCGAACTGCGGATGAATGATCATTTGTCAGCCGTGTGCGTTTGCGGTAAAAGAATGTGGACGGATTATATGGGAAAGCGTTCCCGCGCGTCGCGCGGCCCACCCGCCGCCCGACGCATTTTTGCCTTGAGCTCCCCGGCACCCGGAGCCAGGCGGCCCGGCCTTAAAGCAGGCCAGGCCCGGAGCGCCTTTCCCCTCATGTAGAAATTAAGGAATCAGCAATGCCCCAATACCGCTCCCGCACTTCCACCGCCGGCCGCAATATGGCGGGTGCCCGCGCTCTATGGCGCGCCACCGGCATGAAGGACGACGACTTCGGCAAACCCATCATCGCCATCGCCAATAGCTTCACCCAGTTCGTGCCCGGTCATGTGCACCTGCACAATATGGGTCAGTTGGTAGCTCGGGAAATCGAACGCGCCGGCGGCGTGGCCAAGGAATTCAACACCATCGCCATCGACGACGGCATCGCCATGGGCCACGGCGGCATGCTCTACAGCCTGCCCAGCCGGGACTTGATCGCCGACAGCGTGGAATACATGGTCAACGCTCACTGCGCCGACGCGCTGGTGTGCATCTCCAACTGCGACAAGATCACCCCCGGCATGCTGATGGCGGCGATGCGTTTGAACATCCCGGTGGTGTTCGTTTCCGGCGGCCCGATGGAGGCCGGCAAAGTGCAGTGGGGCAACGACATCCGCAAGCTGGACCTGGTGGACGCGATGGTGGAGGCCGCCAACAGCGCGGTGTCCAATGAGGACGTCGAGCGCGTGGAGCGTTCCGCCTGTCCCACCTGCGGCTCTTGCTCCGGCATGTTCACCGCCAACTCCATGAACTGCCTGACCGAGGCGCTGGGCCTGTCCCTGCCGGGCAACGGCAGCCTGGTGGCCACGCATGCGGACCGCAAGGAATTGTTCCTGCGCGCCGGCCGTCTGATCGTGGATATCACCAAGCGCCATTACGAGCAGGACGACGCCAGCCTGCTGCCGCGCGCCATCGCCACCAAGGCCGCGTTTGAGAACGCGATGAGCCTGGATGTGGCCATGGGCGGCTCCACCAACACCGTGCTGCACCTGCTGGCGGCGGCGCAGGAAGCCGGCGTGGACTTCAAAATGGCGGACATCGACCGCATCTCGCGTTCGGTGCCGTGCCTGGCCAAGGTGGCGCCGGCCACCCAGAAATACCATATGGAAGACGTGCACCGCGCCGGCGGCGTGGTGGCCATCCTGGCCGAGCTGGACCGCGCCGGCCTGATCCGCCGCGAGGTGCCCACCGTGCACAGCGCCACGCTGGGCGAAGCGCTGGAAGCTTGGGACATCTGTCGCCATGGCGAAGACAGTGAGGCGCGACGCTTCTACCGCGCGGCGCCGGGCGGCGTGCCCACCACCATTGCCTTCTCGCAATCCATGCGCTACCCGACGGTGGACGACGACCGCGCCGAAGGCTGCATTCGCGATTGCGAGCACGCTTACTCCCAGGACGGCGGCCTAGCGGTGTTGGCCGGTAATATCGCCGAGCGCGGCTGCATCGTTAAAACCGCCGGCGTGGACGACTCCATTCTCAAATTCAACGGGCGAGCTCGCCTCTTCGAAAGCCAGGACGCGGCGGTGGAGGCCATCCTGGCCGACCGCATCGTGGCCGGCGACGTAGTGGTGATCCGCTACGAAGGCCCCAAGGGCGGCCCCGGCATGCAGGAAATGTTGTACCCCACCAGCTATCTGAAATCCAAAGGTTTGGGCAAGGACTGCGCTTTGCTGACCGATGGTCGCTTCTCCGGAGGCACCTCCGGCCTGTCCATCGGCCATGTGTCGCCGGAAGCCGCCGAGGGCGGCGCCATCGGTCTGGTGGAAGAGGGCGACCGCATCGAGATCGATATCCCGGGCCGTTCCATCCGCTTGGCGGTCAGCGATGAAACCTTGGCGGCGCGACGCGCGGCGATGGAAGCCAAGGGCCGCGACGCCTGGAAGCCGCTGGGCCGCGACCGTGTGGTCAGCCCTGCGCTGCGCGCCTACGCGGCGATGACTACCAGCGCCGACACCGGCGCGGTGCGGGATGTGACGCAAGTGGAGAAGTAAGCGCGCGCGGCCAGAGGCCGCAGCGTGCGACACGGCGGCCGTAGGCCGCCGTTTTTGCGCCCACTTAGAAGCTGTTTACGGTCTGTTGCACTTCGTGGCGCGTCACACGGTGAGTACCTCCTTCGAAATGCTCATGTACCACGAGTATATTTCGCTTTCTCAGTGGTTCTCGCCTTGTTCCGCCTTTGCTCGCGAGACTTTGAGCCAGGTTTTCAAGGGGAGGGGTTGTTGTTTTTGAGGGGTTTCTTCCGTGTCAGTCGAATTTGAACTTCAGCGTGGCGTTGCCGGAGTAGCTGCCGGGGGCGGGTTTGTCCACCAGGCGTACCGGGTAGCTATTAAGCTCAAACTGCAGGTCTTTCACTTTGATGAGCTGGTCGCCGCTGGGGCTGGCGTTGGGCGGGGTGGGGGGGACCAGCTTGTTGTCGCTGCTTACGGCGATGCCCACTCCCGGGTGGCTGCTTATCAGGTAGTGCGGCGCAGCGGGAGGGGAGGCTGACTCCAGCGACAGCTCGATTTTTCCGGCGGCGGGATTGGTGCACTGGATGGTGAAGCGACGTTGGATCGCGTGTTGGCCCGGCTCGCCGGGCCTGGCGAGCTGTTGCGGCGACAGCGCGCCAAAATCAAAGGTGGTGATTTGGCCGGCGGTCAGTTGGCAGTTTTGCGGCACGGTGACCGTGCCGCTTAAACTCACAGTGGCAATGGCTTTTCCGCGTTGGGGAGAATAATTGGCGCTGTCTATGCGGTCATGGATGTCAAACAGCTTGGTAAGGGGGATGCTCAGGCTGCCGACAAAGGGCTGTGTCAGCAATAAATGGATTTTTCCTGTGCGCCCAACTGAAAAATGGCTTGACAGGGCAACTCCCGGATTACACCACTTCACGTCATGCCCGCTACCGTCCTCAGCCTGAGAGGAAAACGGGACTGCCACATAGTTGGTTCCTCCCGGTATATGTAGTTCAGCGGCGATCTTCACCGCGTCAATGTCTGGGAGGCGATAAAAGTTTACCGCTTTACCATCGACTGTTCGAGTCTCTCTATTCGTAAGCCTGGAATTCATCACAGTTTCATAGTATTGCCTGTAGCTGACCGTGGTTCTTATTGGGCAGGCGTCACAGCTCGCTCTCAGAGAGTAGTCTTTTAGCCAGTTGGTCTTGATGCCAGGGTAGAGGGTGTTGGCGCTGGCGTTGTTCAGGCTTTGGGTAAAGTTGACGTTGATAGCTTGGGCGCCGCCGCTGGCCGGTGAGCAGGAGTAAGCCAAGACTGCGCTGGGTAGCAGGGCGAGGCTAAGCCACTGTGTCGCGGTGCGCCACAAGGTCGCTTGCTTGTCTGAAAATAGAAAAGTATCCATATAACCTCAATAAATATAGGGTTAATAGTGGTGATAGTCTCACTTTCCTTTTTCTTTGGACACCGTTCATGGTCTGCCCCCACTCCCTCATGAGCAATGGGTCAAGCCGCAGCATCTAAGAGCCTGTTTACGATCTTGCGAGCTAAGGCGAGACAAGGCGAAAACGGCTGAGAAAGCGGAATGTACAAGTGGTACATGAGCATTTCGAAGCGGCACTCACCGAGCCACGTTTCACGACGCGCAGCAGATCGTAAACAGGTTCTAAGGCCATCATGGCAAGGCTGGTCCGTGGATGACATGGCGGGGGAAGACAAGCGGGCCTACTTGGCGAGAGAAGTGCGAGGAAGAGTTGGGGATAAGGCCCGGCGCGGCAGATAGACCGCCATTGATATTTGTCATATTTCCTTAACCGGTTTCCGGATAGGATTCGGACCGTGTGGTTTTTGTCGTGCGGCCCATTGTTTTTTGGGGCGCTGCAACCATCTGCTCCTCATTCGCCCGCCGCCGCTTTCCACTGGCGCGGCCTGGACTGTCCCCAGCCTCCCTGTTGCCGGCGGCATCTTAGTCTTGTTCATTTGTTTTCGAATCCAACAGTTCCATCCTGTTTGTTTTCCTAAATTTTCACAAACGAAATCTGTTCTAATGTCATTAATCATAAGATTGGTTTATTTAAATCTAAATGGCATTTTTGGGGATGGAGCATAGATGGGCCGGGGTAGGGGAGAGATGGGGGAGAAGCAGAAAATGGAGAGGTTGATCGGCGCCGGCATGCCAGTTCCCTGTCTACATGGATTTTAATAATTTTATTGATTTAACAGAAGCTTAGCGTTTGCTTAGCATGGGGAGGTGCGGGGGAAAGGCAAAAAAAATGCGCGGTACCGTTAGGTCCGCGCCAAGTCTACAAAGGAGAAATAGAGGAGAAACTATCAAGAAGCAATTGCTGCATCTCAACGAGAACGAATTATCCAGATTGCGGTATCGAGTGTCAACATGTTGTTTTTCGCAAATGTGTGAAATTATAATTTTCTGTCGCGCATCTGGTACATCGCGGCCGAGGCCGCCGCTGTCGCGGCGCACCATGGCCGTCGCAGCTGTGCCAAAATAGCGGTTTTCCGATTGCCGCAGGATTCCCCTTCATGGACGCCGTACGCCACACCCTTCCCGATCCTCGCCAGTACCACCCGCAAGTGGCGCTGACCAATATGCTGATTCACAACGCCCAGTCGGCGCTGAACGCCAAGACCGAGTCCGATCGGGAAATGTGGTTCTCCGCGGTGCGCGATGCGATGGCCGAGATGCTGGCGCGCGGCGAACTGCTGTCCATTTCGGTGGCGCTGGCCATGGTGCCGTCTCAGCAATGCTATCAATTGGTGTGGGACGCGCTGCGCGACGCGGTGGAAAACGCCGGCGGCGGCCGCGCCATCGTCTTCGCCATGCCGCTGGTGTTGGTGGCAGGCAGCAAGAGCCAGACCACGCTGCCCGGCGAGATTGCCGACGCGGCCGGCCTGAACCAGTTGCTGCGCGAACACGGCGTGTTCGCCGCCGACGCCGACGTCGCCCTGGGCGGAGCGTTATTGCATCCGGACAGCGTGGTGGGCTTGGATTCCGCCCAACTCTATAAGCTGTCCCGCGATCCTGCCCATGCGCGCGCGCTGTTGCCGCAACAGTCGGCGCCGATCACGGTGAAGGAAGAGGGCGTGTTCCTGCGCTACCTGCTGGGCGTCGCGATCCAGCCGGAAGGCGCTGAGCCGCCGCTGCGTCTGGGCGGCGCGGTGGGCGCTTGGGGCATGCCGCTGATGAAATTCCTGGGGGAGCAATTGAAAGCCGAGGGCGTGACGCTGTTCCCCATCGCCCGCCCGCCGATGCCGGCGATGCAGGCCATGGTGGCCGGCAACTACGCTCGCTTCGAGGTGGCGATGCAGGTGTTTGCCAGCAGCCAGATCCGCAGGCTGCGGGAACTGAACAAGGAGCCGGTGGCCATCCTGTCCGCTCACGACAACGGCGAGTTGCACATCACTCTGTCCGCAGAAGGCGACGAGCGTAATTGGGAAGCCTTCGTCTGGCCGCTGGCAGCATTGGACAATGTGCAGTTGATTGAGGAAAGCTTCCGCGAATTGATGGCGGAATGCCATGTGCGCGAGGTGCATGTGCTGCCGGAACTGCATCCAGACAGCAAGGATGGCGTGCCCCTGTTCTTCACCGCCGACGATTTGTAAGCCTCGTCCCGCCTTGTTCAATGATCCAGCCCCGCCCTGAGCGGGGCTTTGTCATGGGGCTTCAGCGTTCCGCCTCCGGCTGCGGCCGCGCCCACGGCGCGACGGCCAGCCGCGCCGCCAGATAGTCGATCAAGGCCTGTACCCGCGCCGGCCGGCTGCGGCCCGGCGGCGTCAGGATATAGAGCGCGATCGGGTCCACCTGCCAATCCATCATCACGGTTTCCAGTTCGCCGGCCTGCAAGTCTCGCCAGGCCAGGAATTCCGGCTGCAGCGCCAGACCCAGGCCGGCGCGTAGAGCCGGCGTCAACGCCTCGGCGTTGTTGACCCGCAGCGGCGAGGGCATTTCCAGCGCGAACTCGCCTTCATCCGCGTGGCGGAAGCGCCAGAACTGGCCGCCGGGCGCGTTGCTGTACAACAGCGCGCGGTGTTCGGCCAGTTCGCGGGGATGGCGAGGCCGGCCGTGGCGCGCGAAATACGCCGGCGAGCCCACCAGCAGGATGCGCACCGCGCACAGGCGGCGGGCCAGCAGGCTGGAGTCGGCCAGCGAGGCGATGCGCAGCGCCAGGTCCAGCCGTTTGGCCACCAGATCCACCTGTTCGTCGCTGAAATGGAAATCCAGCTCCACTTCCGGATGCCGCGCCATGAACTCCGGCAGCAGAGGCGCCAGATGGGACAAGCCAAAGGACATTGGCGCGGTCACCCGCACCGGCCCGCGCAAGCTGGTGGAGTGTTCAGCGATGTCCGCCTCCACCGCCTCGCCCTCCGCCAGGATGCGGCTGGCCCGCTCCAGCGCGGCGTGGCCGGCCTCGGTCAAGGACAGCCGCCGCGAGCTGCGGTGCAACAGCATGGTCTTCATCCGGGCTTCCAGGCGCGTGATGGCCTTGGACACCGTGGCTTGGGACAGCGTTAGCTCCGCGGCGGCGCGCGCGAAGGAGCCGCATTCCGCCACCTTGGCGAAAATCGCCCAGGCTTCCAGGTCGGGCAGTCGTTTCATAAATAGGCAGGAGTTGGATAGATTGATTCCAATTTTAGCGTTCAAAAATCAGTATGGCGCATTGATTGCATCAAAAATGGAAAGAATGCTATTCGATCCCTCGGCTTATCAGCCCCTGGCCCGCTGCGTATAGTGGCTGCATCGGACGCGTCGCCGCGCAGGCGGCGCCTCGCCACAATATTGGAGGACCATATGATCGAGCATCGTCCCTTCGCCGCCTTGGGCGGCGCCCATCATGGCTGGCTGGACGCCAAGCACCATTTCTCCTTTGCCGAATACCACGACCCGGCGCGCATGCACTGGGGCGCGCTGCGGGTATGGAACGACGACGTCATCGCGCCGGGCACCGGCTTCCCGCCGCATCCGCACGCGGACATGGAAATCGTCACCTATGTCCGCGAAGGCGCGATCAGCCACCGCGACAATCTGGGCAACCAGGGCCGCACCGAGGCCGGCGACGTGCAAGTGATGAGCGCCGGCCGCGGCATCGTGCATTCCGAATACAATCTGGAAGCCGTCGACACCCGCATCTTCCAGATCTGGATCATGCCGGAGCGACGCGGCGGGGACCCGTCCTGGGGTAGCAAGCCCTTTCCCAAGGCGGACCGCTCCGGCGCCTTCATCGCGCTGGCCAGCGGCATGGACGGCGACGATCAGGCCTTGCCCATCCGCGCCGACGCCCGCGTGCTGGGCGCCACCCTCAAAGCCGGCGAAAGCGCGGACTATCCGCTGGGCGCGGAGCGCCGCGGCTACCTGGTGCTGGCCCGCGGCCGGGCGGAAGTCAACGGCGTGGCGCTGCAAGCCCGCGACGGCGCGGCGATTAAGGACGAGGCGCTGTTGCGCATCGTCGCCAGCGAAGACGCCGAGCTGATTCTGGTGGATAGCCGGGAGTGAGGAGATGAAAGACAAAGCGCCGGGTATCCGGCGCTTTTTTCAAACCACGCGCAGTTTGCGCGTTGGCGGTTTCTTCGATGATGGTGGGTTGGATTCCACCTTGACTACAGTTCCTTTGGAACAAGCCTCACCGAGATCATGGCTTAGCTTAGCCAAGCTATGGGCGGTGCTCTGGGACACATAGATCCGCTTCTTGGCATTGGGTGATTTAACGCTGTTTTTCATAGCCGATATACCCCGTATCCTCAAGCCCCGCGTTGTGGATGGCGCTAAAGCCCAGTTCTTGGATGAGCCGGTGATTACAGTGACAAACTCCATCATAGAACCTGCCAAGCCCCGGAGCCGGCTTGTAAAAGTACTGCCTTGCTTCAGCTACAAGCCGACTATGGTAGACAACAATTTCAAGTAAATGTTGCCCAAAACTGAAAATTTGGCGGGGGTTGTCCAAGCGCCATGAGGCCGGCTCGTAGATATGGTCGCGGCTGATAGCATCGGCTCGCATGAACTTTACCAACCGGCTTGTGTGCATGTCGGGTTCAAAGTCATGCGCCCAAGTCCGGATAAAGTCACGCACCTCCTGCTCATCGTCTCCAGGCACTTCTCCCGCCAGGCTGGCAAAATACATTAGGTAGCGGTAGGCGCCAAAAACAAATGGCACGACTTCGAAGAAGCCATTGGCATGATGGGCTAAGGAGACGCGGTAGATATTTCCCACCCACGCGGAGCGCTGATCCGGCGTGAGTGCACCTGCGAACCACTCCGTCGGCATGGCTTGGTTTTGATCCAGCCAAAACATTCATCTTTCTCCACTGAGACGAACCATTGGAAGAGGGCGCTTGCCACAAGATGAGATGCAAGCAAGGCCGTAGCCCTTGCAAAGCGATCCATGGGCGCTTGGCATTGTTGCTTTATCCAATGCTGGGCTGCAAATCGCGGTGGCTTTGTCTCCTTACCGGTGGGGTGTGGGAGCGATGGAAGTGGCGCGCGGGCGCTTGCCGTTTCCTCTCGCAATTGCTTCACGTTAAGGATTTCGCTCTGGCATTTCGTGTAGAATGCCCGCATCGTTAACCCTTTGATGGATGAGTCAAAGATGTTCGCTGCTGACCAGACGATTGCCAAATTCGACCCCGAACTCGCCGCCGCCATTGCGGCCGAGTGTCAACGCCAGGAAGATCACATCGAGTTGATCGCCTCGGAAAACTACACCAGCCCCGCGGTGATGGAAGCCCAGGGCTCCCAACTGACCAATAAGTACGCCGAAGGCTACCCGGGCAAGCGCTTCTACGGCGGTTGCGAACACGTGGATGTGGTGGAACAGCTCGCCATCGACCGCGTCAAGCAGCTGTTCGGCGCGGAATACGCCAACGTGCAGCCGCACTCCGGCAGCCAGGCCAACCAGGCGGTGTACTTCTCCATCCTGAAGCCGGGCGACACCGTGATGGGTATGAACCTGGGCCACGGCGGCCACCTGACCCACGGCTCCCCGGCCAACCTGTCCGGCAAGATGTTCAACATCGTTGCTTACGGCCTGAACGACAAGGAAGAAATCGACTACGACGACATGGAACGCGTAGCGATGGAAACCAAGCCCAAGCTGATCATCGGCGGCGCTTCCGCTTACGCGCTGCGTTTCGACTTCGAGCGCATGGGGCAGATCGCCAAGAAATGCGGCGCTTACTTCATGGTGGACATGGCGCATTACGCCGGTCTGATCGCCGCCGGCGTTTACCCGAACCCGGTGCCGTTCGCCGACTTCGTGACCTCGACCACCCACAAGACCCTGCGCGGTCCGCGCGGCGGCATCATCCTGGCCAAGGCCGAGTTCGAGAAGAGCATCAACAGCAATGTGTTCCCGACCCTGCAAGGCGGCCCGCTGGAGCACGTGATCGCCGCCAAGGCCGTGGCCTTCAAGGAAGCGCTGCTGCCTGAGTTCAAGGTGTATCAGGAACAGGTGCTGAAGAACGCCGCCATCATGGCCAAGACCCTGGGCGAGCGCGGCGTGCGCATCGTATCCGGCCGCACCGAGAGCCATGTGTTCCTGGTGGACCTGCGCGCCAAGGGCCTGACCGGCAAGGCCGCCGACGCGCTGCTGGGCCGCGCTCACATCACTGTGAACAAGAACGCGATTCCGAACGACCCGGAAACCCCGTTCGTGACCTCCGGCATCCGCATCGGCTCCCCGGCCATCACCACCCGCGGCTTCAAGGAAGCCGAAGCCATCCAGGTGGCCAACTTGGTGGCGGACGTGCTGGACAACCCGAACGACGACGCGCTGATCGCCCGCGTAGCGGAGCAAGCCACCGCGCTGTGTCACCGTTTCCCGGTGTACTCCAAATAAGCCAAGCTGGTCTTGGTCGCTGAAAGACGCCCTCAGGGGCTAATGCCAGTCAGTTAACGCTGACTGGCATTTTTCGTTGGATATTTGTGTGCCCTGTTCTTCACGACTCGCGGGCAATGTCGGCCTGGTCTGCGTGGTGGCAGCACAAACAGCCTCGACTGCTCCAGTAAGCGCGCCAATTGGGCGGGTAACGTACCTGCTGATGCCAGACTGGCAAAGCACAACACATTCAAT
>NZ_MUKU01000045.1 GCF_002081825.1 Chromobacterium haemolyticum
CGGTGATGCCTCAACGTTGGGTGGTGGAGCGCTCATTTGCTTGGCTTGAGAAATGCCGACGGTTATGGAAGAACTGCGAGCGGAAACTCAATACCAGCTTGCAGTTCATCCATTTAGCCTTCCTCGTGCTGTTGCTCAAAAGATCGTGAACAGGCTCTTAGAACGTGTTTACGATCTTGCGAGCTAAGGCGAGACAAGACGAAAACGGCTGAGAAAGCGGAATGTACACACGGTACATGAGCATTCCGAAGCCGGTTTCAACGCCGTATCGTTGACGCGCAGCAGATCGTAAACAGGTTCTTAGAGGGTCATAGCCGACGGTGCGAACAAGCGGGTAGGCGTTGCCGTCAGTCGGGGGCTCGGCGCGGAGGCGGCCCGCGCGCAGCAATTGCTGGACGCGCCAAAACAGCAGGCCGGAGGACAGCAGCGCTTCTCGGACGCCGACGAGGGCGTCGCCGACCAGGCGTGGGATCGACCGCGCTTGAGCGGCAGCCAGCTTCAAAAGCAGCGCGTCGTAGCGGTCCAGCGGCGCTTCGACGATGTCTTGGCCTTGCAGGCGGCGCAGGCCTTGGCCATGTTCGCGCCAGTAGCGCCATTGCTCCGCCAGCGCCTGGCGCTCGCTGGCCGCCAGCGGGCGCTCCAGCCGCCGGCAGGAAGCCAGCCGCTCCAGCGGCAGCATGGCCACGCTCCATTCCGCCAGGCTTTCGCCTTGCGGCCAGTGCGGCTCCGGGACCGGGACGACCGCCAGCGGGCAGTCCGCCGGCAGTTGCTCGGCCAGCAGCGCCAGCGTGAGCTGGTCGCCGGCGTTGAGGCCTTGCCAGACGGTGAGCGGCCGGGGCCGCTCCAGCAGCCTCAGCAAAGCCTTGCGGCCGGCTTGATGCCGGCGCAGCCAGTCGTCCTCGTATTCCGGCTGCCGAGACTCAGCCTGAAGCAGCTGCTGGTGCCAGGCCAGACGCAGGCCCTGGTCGATGGCGTCGGCGTCCAACAACGGGCCGGCGCTCAGGTCTTCAATGAGGGGCAGGACTTCGCCGTCGAGCAGGCCGTCGCGCCGCAGCGCGTTCAGCATGCCGGCGGCGGAGTCGCCGACGGCGAGGTGGACCCGCTCAGCGCTCATACGCGCTGATCCATATCCAGCGCCGGGGTGCCCTCGCAGGCGCGGGCCACCACGCGGGCGGGCACGCCCACCACGGTGGTGTGGGCCGGCACGTCTTCCAGCACTACGCTGCCGGCGCCTATCTTGGCGCAGGCGCCCACCTGGATGTTGCCGAGGATGGAGGTGTTGGCGCCGATCAGCACGCCGTCGGCGATCTTGGGGTGGCGGTCGCCGTGTTCCTTGCCGGTGCCGCCCAGGGTGACGCCCTGCAGCATCGAGACGTTGTCGCCGATGACGGCGGTTTCGCCCACCACGACGCCGGTGCCGTGGTCCAGCATCACGCCCTGGCCGATGCGGGCGGCCGGGTGGATGTCGGCGCCGGTGACTTCGGAAATACGGTTTTGCAGGAACAGCGCCAGGGTTTTGCGCTCCTCCCGCCACAGCCAGTGGGTGATGCGCTGGCACTGGATGGCGTGGAAGCCTTTGAAATACAGCAGCGGGGTGGAGTAGTTGTCGCAGGCCGGGTCGCGGTCGAAGCAGGCGCTGATGTCGGCGCGCGTGGCGGCGCTGATGGCCGGGTCGGCGTCCAGCGCTTCGCGGAACAGTTCCATTAGCGCGCGGGCGTCCATCACCGGGCTGGCGAGCTTGCTGGACAGGTGAAAGGCCAGCACGTCTTCCAGGGTGTTGTGGCGCAGCACGGTCATGTGCAGGAAACTAGCCAGCATGGGCTCGTCTTGCGCGGCTTGTTCGGCTTCCTGCCGGATGGCGAACCAGAGCGGATCGCCGTTTGCTTCATTCATTTTGCGAAACTCCCTTGCGCTGAGGCGATCGTCTCAGCGGTCTTTCAATTGCCAGAATAGCGCGTGGTCGAATGGGGACCACCAGGCGGTACGCACGCCGCTGGCGGCCAGCGCGTCGCGCACCCACTGGTTGCAGGTGGTCAACGGGCTATAGCGGCCGTTGGCCTGATAAAACGCATCCTGTTCATGATAATGATAGTCCCGCATCCAGAGGGCTTTTCCGGTTGCGTCGCGGGCGACGGAGGCCTGGATGAAGCTGGCCAGCCGCCGGTATTGTTCCGGCGCAAGCGTCAGGCGCCGGGTGGCGGCGCCTTCGCGCGGCATCGGCAGATATTCAATATGTAGTACGGCGCCGTCCAGCCCGGACAGGGCGTAAAGCGCTTTGCCCGGGGTGAGATCCGACCAGTCCCGCGTTTCCAGGAAAAAGCTGCGGCTGCCCCAGCCTATGCCCACATAGGGCAGTTTGTCCAGATTGGGCCCGGCCCGCGGATGCCGCGGGGAGAAGGTCTCGTCCCAGTTCATGCCGGGGCCGCCGCGCGGCAGCAGCAGGCCGGCGTGCACGCCGTTGCTGTCCAGAAATACCGGAATGCCGGCGTCGCCCTGCCGCCAGTCACGATTGACCGGGAGCAGCCCAAGCGCTAGCGCGGCGAGCAGGTAGAGCGCAATCAGGGCCAGCAGGCCCAGCACCGCGCGGGACAACAGGCGCGGCAGCCGGGCCGCCAGACGAAACGGGCGGAATGACATGGCGGCTTACAGCAGGACGACGTCGAATTGCTCCTGGGTGTAGGTGGCTTCCACCGACAGCGAGATTGGCTTGCCGATGAAGTCGATCAGCATCGCCAGGCTTTGCGATTCTTCGTCGATGAACATGTCGATCACCGATTGCGCGGCCAGGATGCGGTAACCCTTGGCGTCGAACTGACGCGCTTCGCGCACGATTTCGCGCTGGATCTCGTAGCACACGGTCTGCGCGGTCTTGATCTCGCCGCGGCCCTGACAGGTGGGGCAGGGCTCGCACAGCACGTGGGCCAGGCTTTCGCGAGTGCGCTTGCGGGTGATTTCCACCAGGCCCAGGCTGGTGAAGCCGTTGAGGGTGACGCGGGTACGGTCGCGCGCCATCGCCTTGGCCAGCTCCGCCAGCACCGTCGATTGGTGCTCGTCGTTGTCCATGTCGATGAAGTCGACGATGATGATGCCGCCCAGATTGCGCAACCGCAGCTGCCGGGCGATGGTCTGGGTGGCTTCCAGATTGGTCTTGAAGATGGTTTCGTCGAAATTGCGGTTGCCGACGAAGCCGCCGGTGTTGACGTCTATCGTGGTCATCGCCTCGGTCTGGTCGATGATCAGATAGCCGCCGAACTTGAGGTTGACGCGGCGCGCCAGCGCCTTGTCGATCTCGGCTTCGATGCCGTGCAGCTCGAACAGCGGGCGTTCGCCGCTGTAGCGCTCGATCTTGTCCACGGCGATCTGCACGTATTGCTCGGCGAACTCCACCATGCGGCTGTAGTTCTCGGTGGAATCCACCACCACCTGGTCGGTGAAGCCGCTGACCATGTCGCGCAGCACGCGCACCGCCAGCGGCAGGTCTTCGTAGAGCAGACTTTGCGCCGGGAGGTGCTGGGATTTGTGGCGGATGTCGGACCACAGCTTGGACAGGTAGCCGATGTCGGCGGCCAACTCGTCGTCGCGCGCGGTCTCGGCGCTGGTGCGGATGATGTAGCCGCGTGGGCTGTTGGCCGGCAACAGCTTTTCCAGCCTGGATTTCAGATTGTGGCGCTCGCTTTCGCTGTCTATCTTCTGCGATACGCCGATGTGCTCTTCCTGCGGCAAGTGCACGAGGAAGCGGCCGGCCAGCGAGATCTGGGTGGACAGGCGCGCGCCCTTGGTGCCTATCGGGTCCTTGATCACCTGCACCAGCACGGTCTGGCCTTCGAACAGCATTTTCTCGATGCGCTGGGGCTCGGTTGGGTGCTGGCGCTGTTCCAGCACGTCGGCGATGTGCAGGAAGGCCGCGCGTTCCAGGCCGATTTCAATGAAGGCGCTCTGCATGCCGGGCAGCACGCGCTTGACCTGGCCCAGATAGATGTTGCCGACGATGCCGCGGCTGGCGGCGCGCTCCACATGCAGTTCCTGGACCACGGCGTCTTCCAGCACCGCGACCCGGGTTTCCTGCGGGGTGATGTTGACCAGGATTTGTTCCTTGGGGCGCGGCAGGTCTCGCGGCAGGGGTATCGATTGATGCAGCATGATGGTTCCCCGCGCGCTTAAGGAAATTGAAAGCCAAATTCGCCGAGCAGCGCCGCGGTTTCGAAGATGGGCAAGCCCATGACGCCGCTGTGGCTGCCGTGGATGCGTTCGACGAAGACGCCGGCCTTGCCCTGGATGCCGTAGGCGCCGGCCTTGTCGAAAGGCTCGCCGCTGTCCAGGTAGCGCTCGATGTCCTGTTCGCTGAGCGGACGGAAGAACACCTCGGTGACCGAGGTCTTGAGCCGCACCTTGTCGCCTTCGCGCAGCGCCACGCTGGTGATGGCTTGATGGCTGCGGCCGGAGAAGGCCCGCAGCATGCGGCGGGCGTCGTCGGCGTTTTCCGGCTTGCCGAATATTTCGCCGTCCATCGCCACCGTGGTGTCGGCGGCCAGCAAGGGCCGGGACGGCAGTCCGCAAGACACCACGACCTGCCAGCCGGCCTCGGCCTTGGACAGCGCCAGCCGTTCTGTGTAAGCGACGGCGGATTCGCCGGGCCGCACCGATTCGTCGATATCGGCGTGGATGCGCTCCAGGTGCATGCCCAACTGTTCCAGAATTTCGCGGCGGCGAGGGCTGCCGGAGGACAGGTAAATCCGGGTGTCATTTGCGGTCATGATAGTCTGCTCATTTGTTCTTTCGGTCGCTGTCTAGGTTACCAGACGCGTGATGCCGCAACCATCGAATCCATCAGGCGCCAGGCGTTTTCAGGCCGACGCGATTCGGCTTAATTGGCGTCAATTTGCTGTTTTTAAAGGCGCGGAAGCGGTGCTCAGGCGGGTTTTTTTCCTGCGTCCTGCTGCGGCGGGGCGCTCTCCCCGGTATCATGGCGGCTTGCTTCCCCCTCTCCTGTCGTCATACCCCGATGCCCAACCCTAGCGTTTCTCCGTTTGCCCGCGCCGCCACCTTGGCGGCCATCTTGTTGATCTTGTTCAATCCCTTGGGCATCGATCTTTACCTGTCGGCAATGCCGGCGATGCAGCTGCATTTCCAGGCCGATGTCGCGATCAGCCTCAGCATGTTCATTTTCAGCCTGGGGCTGGGGCAGCTGCTGTTCGGCCCGTTGGCGGACAGGATAGGCCGCAAGCCGGTGGCCTTGGGCGGCCTGCTGCTATACGCTGTGGCCGCGTTTCTGGCTAGCCGCAGCGACAGCCTGGGCGGTTTTCTGGGCTTGCGCGCGCTGCAGGGCTTGGGCGCCAGCGCCAGCTCGGTGTGCGCGTTCACCCTGGTGCGCGATTGTTTTTCCGGCAATGCGGCGGCCCAGCGCTACAGCCTGCTCAATGCCGCCCTGAACGTGGTGCCGGCGATGGCGCCCTTGTTAGGCGGCTGGCTGACTGCGCGCTGGGGCTGGCAGTCCTGCTTCCTGGTGCTGGCCGGCAGCGCGGTGCTGGCGGCGGCATGGCTGGCCTGGAAGATGCCGGAAACCCGGCCTGCCGTTTCCAGTGCAGACGGCGGTCCGGCGATCGGCATGCGCCAGGTGCTGGCGACGCCGGCGCTGCGTCGCTACGGCGCTTGTTGCTGCGCGGCGCTGGCTTTGATCGTCAGCTATGTGACGCTGGCGCCAGCGGTGCTGATTGAACGCGGCGGGGTGGGCGTCACCACCTTCGGCTTGCTGTTCGGCGGCAACGCCCTCTTGGTGATGGCGGCCAGCTTCCTTGGCTTGAAGCTGATCGGCCGCTTCGGTCAAAAAGCGATGTTGCGTTACGGTCTCAACATTATGTTGCTGGCCGGCGTATTGTTGTTGGCGCTGTCGGGCCAACCGGGCGCTTGGCACTATATGTTGCCGATAGGCGTGCTGAGCGTGGGCTTCGCCTGGACGCTGGGGCCGGCCAGCGGCATGGCGATGGCGCCGTTCTCTCAGGGCGCCGGCCGCGCCGCCGCCTTGCTGGGCTGCGCTCAGATGCTGTTCGCCGCCGGCGTGTCGGCGGGCCTCGCGGCGCTGCCCTTGCCGGGCGAATGGGCGCTGGGCGCAATGGTATTGCTGCTGGCCGGCCTGTGCCGCTGGCTGACCCGCCCCGTCGCGGCGATTCGGGAAAATCCTCACTGATTTTCAAGTGTTTGGCATGTATTGTGAGATTTGTGGCGTAGGGCCGGCTTTAGCTCTTGTCGGGCAGCCTACAATCGGCAGACAATTGGCCAAAACTTGAGAGTTGACTTCAATAATGAGGCGCGACGGCAAGCTGCCCGGCGCTTCTCCGTTCTTTGCACTGATTAGCAGATTTCATGAACAAACATATTCCGCGCAAGCGTTTCGGCCAGAATTTTCTGCAGGACGCCAGCGTCATCGCCAACATCGTGCATGCGGTGAATCCGCAGCCGGACGATGTCGTCATCGAGATCGGCCCTGGACTGGGCGCGATCACCAAGCCGCTATTGGCCGCGCTCAAGCATTTGCACGTGGTGGAGATTGACCGCGACATCATCAGCCGTTTGCAAACGGAGTTTCCGGCCGAGCGTTTGAGCATTCACGCCGGCGACGCGCTGGTGTTCGACTTCGCCTCGGTGGCGGAGGGCAAGCTGAAGATCGTGGGCAATCTGCCCTACAATATTTCCACGCCCTTGTTGTTCCATCTGGCCACTTACGGCCAGAAAGTCACCGATATGCATTTCATGTTGCAAAAAGAGGTGATCGAACGCATGGTGGCGGAGCCGTCCACCGCCGACTACGGCCGATTGACGGTGATGTTGCAGTACCGCTTTGAAATGGAGAACATCCTGCATGTGCCGCCGGAAGCGTTTTGGCCACCGCCGAAGGTGGACTCCGCCGTGGTGCGAATGATTCCGGCGCCGGGCCGTTGCGGCGTGGCCGACGATGAGTCGCTGCTGGAGCAGGTGGTGACCACGGCGTTTTCGCAGCGGCGCAAGACGCTGAAGAACAATTTGAAGGGTCTGTTGGATGCGGACGGCTTCGCCGCGCTGGAGCTGGATCCCGGGCTACGGCCGGAGAACCTGCCGGTGGAGGATTACGTCCGCCTGGCCAATTACCTGAGCGCGAAAGGCCATAAGGCCAAACGCCAGTAACGGGGCGTTGCAAAGTAAAAAAATACGAGCGGGCGTTCAGCGCCCGCCGCACTACAAAGAGTCGTCCGTCCCTGTCCTTGTCGGCGGGGGCTGTCTATCACAGGAAGTGAAAAAGGAGAAACTTCATGCGTATTCGCTCCACCCTGATCTGTGCCGCCACTTTGGGCGCCTTCTGCGCCGCTCCGGCCATGGCCGCCGAACTGACCGGTACTCTGAAGAAAATCAAGGATTCCGGCGTGATCGTCTTGGGCAACCGCGACGCATCCATTCCGTTTTCCTATTACGACAACAACCAGAAGCCAGTGGGCTACTCGGTGGACTTGGCCAACAAAGTGGTTGAGCAGGTGAAAAAAGAGCTGAAAATGCCGAACCTGCAGGTCAAATACAATCTGGTGACGTCGCAGACCCGCATCCCGCTGGTGCAAAACGGCACCGTGGATCTGGAGTGCGGTTCCACCACCAATAATGTGGAGCGTCAGAAGCAAGTGGCGTTCTCGGTGGGCATCTTCGAAATCGGTACCCGTCTGCTGACCGCCAAGACTTCCGGCCTCAAGGACTTCCCCGATCTGAAGGGCAAGAACGTGGTGACCACCGCCGGCACCACGTCCGAGCGCCTGATCAAGGCGATGAACGCCGACAAGAAGATGGGCATGAACATCATCTCGGCCAAGGACCACGGCGAATCCTTCCTGATGCTGGAGTCCGGCCGCGCCGCGGCCTTCATGATGGACGACGCGCTGCTGTACGGCGAGATGGCCAAGGCCAAGAGCCCGGCCAACTGGGTGGTGACCGGCAAGGCCCAGTCCTACGAGATCTACGGTTGCATGATGCGCAAGGAAGACCCCGCCTTCAAGAAGGTAGTGGACGCCGCGCTGAGCAACACCTTCAAGTCCGGCGAGGTCAACAAGATCTATGCCAAGTGGTTCACCAGCCCGGTGCCGCCCAAGGGGCTGAACCTGAACTTCCCGATGTCCGATGAATTCAAGGAGCTGATCGCCAAGCCGACCGACAAGTCTGCCGAGCAGATGTAAGTCGCGGTTGGCGCGTCGCCGCCCCGTCCTCCCCGCCGTTTCGCGGGGAGCCCGGGGCGCGCGGCCGTATCCGCTTTCTTTGTGTGTGGCCGGGCGTTTGAGCCGGGCCGCGGCCTGCCGGCGCGAATGAGCGTCGGCAGGCTGGCGTTGTTGGGAGTGAAGCATGAATTACCACTGGGACTGGATGGTGTTTTTCAAGTCCACCGGGGTGGGTAGCGAAATCTATCTGAACTGGTTCGTGTCCGGCCTGGGCTGGACCATTGCCGTGGCGCTGGCCGGCTGGGCGATCGCCCTGGTTTTGGGCTCGGTGCTGGGCGTGATGCGCACGGTGTCGAACCGGTGGGTGGCGGGCATCGCCGCGGCCTACGTCGAGTTGTTCCGCAATGTGCCCTTGCTGGTGCAATTATTCGTCTGGTACTTCTTGATCCCGGATCTGCTGCCCGAGGGCGCGCAAACCTGGTTCAAGCAGGACCTGGCGCCGGCCACTTCCGCCTTCCTGTCGGTGGTGGTGTGTCTGGGGCTGTTCACCGCGGCGCGGGTGTGCGAGCAAGTGCGCACCGGCATCGAGGCTTTGCCGCGCGGCCAGCGCAACGCGGCGCAGGCGATGGGTTTCACCTTGCCGCAAGCCTACCGCCACGTGTTGCTGCCGCAGGCCTTCCGCATCATCATTCCGCCGCTGACCAGCGAGTTTTTGAATATTTTCAAGAATTCCTCGGTGGCCTCGCTGATCGGCTTGATGGAGCTGTTGGCGCAAACCAAGCAGACCGCGGAGTTCTCCGCCAACATCTTTGAGGCCTTCACCCTGGCCACCATCATCTATTTCGTGCTCAATATGAGCTTGATGACGCTGATGGCCTGGATCGAGCGGCGCGTGCGCATTCCCGGCATGATGGGGGGCAAATGATGGAATTGGATTTTAGTCAGATCGTTCCGGCGCTGCCGGGTTTGTGGCAAGGCATGCAGCTGACCCTGAAGCTGCTGGTGATGGCGGTGGTGGGCGGCGTGGTGCTGGGCACCTTGCTGGCCCTGGCCCGGCTCTCCGAGCATCGGGTGTTGTCGCCGCTGGCCAAATTCTACGTCAATTACTTCCGTTCCATTCCCTTGCTGCTGGTGATCTCCTGGTTCTATCTGGTGGTGCCGATGGTGCTGAACTGGATTACCGGCAGCCTGGAACCGGTGGGGGCGTTCACCTCCTGTCTGGTGGCCTTCGTGATGTTCGAGGCGGCGTATTTCTCCGAAATCGTCCGCGCGGGCATTCAGGCCATTCCCAAGGGCCAGGCCGGCGCGGCCTACGCGCTGGGGATGAGCTACGGCCAGGTGATGCGGCTGGTAATCTTGCCGCAGGCCTTCCGCAAGATGACGCCCTTGTTGCTACAGCAGTCCATCATTCTGTTCCAGGATACTTCGCTGGTGTACGCTGTGGGTTTGATGGATTTCCTCAACACCGCCCGCTCCAAGGGCGATGTCGTCGGTTTGCCGCATGAGTTCCTGCTGTTTGCCGGCGCGGTGTATTTCGTGATCAGTTTCGGCGCTTCCTTTTTGGTGAAGCGCATGCAAAAAAGGTTGGCTGTATGAGCGCAATGATTTCCCTGAAGCAAGTCAGCAAGTGGTATGGGCAGTTCCAGGTCCTGACCGATTGCACTACCCAGGTCGCCAAGGGCGAGGTGGTGGTGGTGTGCGGGCCGTCCGGCTCCGGCAAGTCCACCTTGATCAAGTGCGTCAATGCGCTGGAGCCGTTCCAGAAGGGCGAGATCGTTGTCGACGGCATCTCGGTGGGCAATCCCAAAACCGACCTGCCCAAGCTGCGCAGCCGCGTCGGCATGGTGTTCCAGCACTTCGAACTGTTCCCGCACCTGTCCATCACCGAGAACCTGGCCATCGCTCAGGTCAAGGTGCTGGGCCGCAGCCAGGACGAGGCTCGGGACAAGGGCCTGAAGCTGTTGGACCGCGTGGGATTGAAAGCGCACGCAGACAAGTTCCCCAGCCAGCTGTCCGGCGGCCAGCAGCAACGGGTGGCGATTGCGCGCGCGCTGGCGATGGATCCGATCGCGATGCTGTTCGACGAGCCGACCAGCGCGTTGGACCCGGAAATGATCAACGAGGTGCTGGATGTGATGACCGAGCTGGCGCACGAGGGCATGACCATGATGTGCGTGACCCATGAGATGGGCTTTGCCCGCCGCGTGGCCAACCGCGTGATCTTCATGGACCAGGGCCACATCGTTGAGGACTGCGACAAGGACGAGTTCTTCGGCAATCTGGATGGCCGCTCCGAGCGCGCTCGTCATTTCCTGTCCAAGATCTTGCAGCACTGATTCCAATCCCATTTAACACCGATAACTTTGTCGGCTTCACTACGCGGGGCCTTGCCGTACTCTCTTGTACTGTCTGCGGCCCCGCTTGATCGCCTTCGCGTTTTCGGTTCTCACTGGAACTGGAATGAGCCCAGCTAGGCCGCAAAGACAAAGCCCGCCATTTGGCGGGCTTTGTCTTTGGACGAGACGATTAGTTGCCGTTCTTGATCTGTTGGCTGACCTGGTTTTCCTCCTGGTTCAGCGTTTTTTGCTCCTGCTTGGTGATGTGGCCGTGATCCAGCTTGGCCATGCCCTGTTCCTGCTGGCGGATGTCGCGGTCTTCGCGATGCAGCTTGCGCGCCTCGTCGCGGCTGATCTTGCCTTCCTTCTGTTCTCGGTGGATGCGGCGGTCCTGATGGTGCAGGCGCTGATTGATTTCCTCGCGGCGCGGATGTTCTTTCTGCCATTCTGATTCGGCCCGGGCCTGGGCGGCGAACAATAGGCCGGCGGCGAGCAGGCTGGCCAGCATGAGGGGGCGAGCGTTCGTTTTCATCTTGATCTCCTGGAATGGCAATAACTGCCAGATGTCAGCCTAGGGCAGAAGACGGTAAGTGTCTGTTAAGGCTGGTTAATCTGTGTTGCCATTGGCGGGCGCCGACATGAAAACCGTGAAATCTCCGTCCGCGGGCGCGTGGAGGTTCAGGAAGTCCAGCTTGGCTGCGCGGTCCAGCCGCTTGAACGCGTACTCGGCCTTCAGGGCGTCGGAGCGTCCGGTGCAGACTAGCACCAGGGCCAGCGCTTGCGGCGGATTGAGCCGAGTGTAGCGCGCGCCCTTGCCGGCGGCGTGCTGGGCGTAGCGGCGCGCCACATCGGTGGTGACGCCGGTGTAAAGCGCGCCGTCCCGGCAGCGCAGCACGTATAAAAACCAGGGCCGGGGGGAAGCCCGGCCCTGAGTGCCCCGCGCGGCGGCGGACTTAGATGCTGGCATCCAGATTGACCAGCGGGCTGATCAGCACCCGCTCGGTGCGGTTGCCCTTTTGCACGGTGACGCGCAGCTTCCATTCGCCGACGGTGATTTCATCGCCCTCGCGCGGAATGCGCTCCAGGCAGTCCATCAGCAGGCCGGCCACGGTGTGGAAGTCTTCGTCCTCGAAGTCCCCCAGCACGATGTGCTGTTCCAGCGTCACCAGTTCCAGGCTGCCTTCCACATCGAAGCTACCGTCGGCCTGCTGCAGGATGGCCGGCAGTTCGTGACGCTCGTGCTCTTCCGGAAACTCGCCGGCGATGGCCTCCATCAAGTCCTTTTGGGTGACGATGCCTTCCAGGCTGCCGAACTCGTTGACCACGAAGGCCATGTCCGCCGAATGTTGGCGGAAGCTCTCCAGCGCCTTGAGCACGGTGACGGTTTCCGGCAGCACCAGCGGCTGACGCAGGGCGGCGTCGATGTTCATCTCGCCGCCGTCCAGCAACTGGGTCAGCAGGTCTTTGCGCGCGACGATGCCCAGCGGCTCGTCTATGCTGCCGTCCCTGATCACGACCAGGCGGGAGTAGGGGCTATCACGCAGCACTTTGCGCTGGGCGTCCTGGCTCTGGCTCAGGTCTAGACGGTGGACGTCGGCGCGCGGCGTGGCGATCACGCGGATCGGCCGCTCGGCCAGGGTCAGCACGCTGTGTATCATCGCGCGCTCGTTTTGGGCGAAGGCTTCTTGCGGTTCGGTGTCCTTGCTGTCTTCCACCTTGCCTTCGTCGGCGCTAGGGCTGGTCAGCTTGCTGCCCATCAGGCTCAACACCGCGTTGGCGGTGCGTTCGCGCAAGGATTGGTTGCGGTTCAGGTAGCGGATGCGGTTGGCCTGGGACACCTGGTTAAAGGCCTCGATCAGCACCGAGAAGCCGATCGCCGCGTACAGATAGCCTTTGGGGATATGGAAGCCGAAGCCTTCCGCCACCAGGCTGAAACCGATCATCAACAGGAAGCCCAGGCACAACATCACCACGGTGGGGTGAGCGTTGACGAAGGCGGTCAGCGGCTTGCTGGCGGCGATCATCATCATCATGGCGACGATGACGGCCAGCATCATCACCGGCAGGTGTTCGGCCATGCCGATGGCGGTGACCACCGAGTCGATGGAGAATACCGCGTCCAGCACCAGGATCTGGGCGACGACGGTGCCGAAGGCGGCGTAAGCCTTCTGGCCGTTGCTCTTCACTTCATCCACGCCTTCCAGGCGTTCGTGCAGTTCCGTGGTGGCTTTGAACAACAGGAACACGCCGCCGCCCAGCATGATGAGATCGCGCCCGGAGAAGGGCTGGCTGAGCACGTGGAACAGTGGCGAGGTCAGCGTCACCAGCCAGGAGATGCTGGCCAGCAGCACGAGACGCATAATCAGGGCGAGCGACAGGCCGGTGATGCGGGCGCGGTCGCGTTGGTGCGGGGGGAGCTTTTCCGCCAGGATGGCGACGAAGATCAGGTTGTCAACGCCCAGCACCACCTCCAGGATGATCAGCGTGAGGAGGCCAAGCCAGGCGGAAGGGTCAGACAGCCACGAAACGTCCATGATGAAAACGAAGATTCCTTATAAATAAAAACGGGGTAAAAATAGCACAATCGGGGCGCGATTAACAAAAATCCGTCGCGCCTGGCCGTACCGGCAAGAGAAAAACCCCGCGTCGGCGGGGTGGCTCGGGAGGAGATTTAGAACGCGCTTACGATCTCGCGAGCTAGAGCGAGACGCGGCGTTTAGGCTGAGAAAGCGGTGTGCACACCGTGTCACGCTCCATGAGGCGCAGCAGATCGCAAGCCGGTTCTTACAGGCCGCCGTAGGAATGCAGGCCGGCCAGGAACATATTGACGCCTAGGAAGGCGAAGCTGGTGACGAACAAGCCCACCACCGCCCACCAGGCCAGCGGCGCGCCGCGCCAACCCTTGACCAGGCGAATGTGCAGCCAGGCGGCGTAGTTCAGCCACACGATCAAAGCCCAGGTTTCCTTGGGGTCCCAGCTCCAGTAACCGCCCCAGGCGTCTGCGGCCCACATTGCGCCCAAGATGGTGGCGATGGTGAAGAACAGGAAGCCGACGGCGATGGCTTTGTACATCACCTCGTCCAGCACTTCGGCCGGCGGCAGCTTGTCCTTGAGCCAGCCCTTCAGTGAGAGGAGTTCAGCGATGCCGAGCATGGCGGCGATGGCGAAAGCGCCGTAGCCGACGAAGTTGGCCGGCACGTGTATCTTCATCCACCAGGATTGCAGCGCCGGGATCAAGGGTTGGATCTCGTGAGCCTGGCGATCGAAGGTGTACCACAGGATGAAGCTGACCGAGGCGCAGATCACCAGCAGCACGAAGGCGCCCATCTGACGCGCCGCGTACTTGGCTTCGTAGTACAGATACATCAGCGAGGTGATCAGCGTGAACAAGACGAAAACTTCGTACAGATTGGACACCGGGATGTGGCCGATGTCCGGACTGATCAGGTAGCTTTCGTACCAACGGGTGAACAAGCCGGCCAGGCCCATCACCGACGCGGCCCAGGTCAGGCCGGTGCCCATGCGGTTGAGGGTGTCGGAGCGAGTCAGCAAGCCGATCCAGTACGAGAAGGCGGCTAGGAAAAACAGCGTGCACATCCACATGATGGAGGATTGGCTGGACAGCATGTACTTGAGCAGGAAGGTGGTCTGCCCGCGCGCGAGCTCATGCTGATAAACCTGGATCGCCAGCAACGAGATACAGCCCGCCAGCGGGAAGAACCAGCGCCAGGATTTCCAGAACCAGCCCAGGCCGATCAAGCCCAGCGCCGAGCCGGCCAGGATAGCCTGCTCATAGCCGTCCATGTAATGGTTGTACAGCGCGTAGCTATAGCCGGCGGCGCCCAGCACCAGCAGCGCGTAGAGCCAGTCGGCCAGGCTCAGCCGTTTCAGCAGCGGCTGTTGCGAGAAAGAAGCGTGGGCCAGTTCCATCATGCACCTCGTACCAGCTGTTTGATTAGTTGAGTATGGCGCGCAAAGTCGCCGTCCAGATCGCGATTATGCCGGTTTGACGTCATCGCTACCCGTACTTTGGAACCGTTGACGCGAACCCATAGACGCAGCTCGCGCACGTAGAACATCAGGATGATGCCGAAGACCAGCAGCACCGAGCCCAGATAGACCAGGGTCTTGCCGGGCGAGCGGGTCAGCTGCAGGCCGGAGGCTTGCACCTGCTCGAAGCCTTCCAGTTGCAGGAATACCGGCGCGCCGTAGTCGTGCAGCGAGCTGACCGCCACCAGGCTGTCCAGCAGGAAGCGGTAATGCTCGCTGTCCAGCTTCATCGCCGGCAGGCCGGCTTTTTCGTCCGCCACCGCCATCACGTCCGCCACCGCGCCTTGCAGGATCTTGATATAGGTTTGCGCCACGGCCTGGCGTTTGTCTTGCGGCACGCGGGCGTCCAGGAACTTCTCCAGGCCGACGAAGCCGCTGTCGCCGAAGCGCGCCAATACCCATTTGACGCTGTCGGTGAACTGCTGCTGCATTGCCGGGCTGATAGCGTCGCCTTTCAGCGCCTTGTGCGCGGCGCGGCGGGCGATTTCGTCGTAACGCGCCGGGTCCAGCAAGGCGGCGCGCAGGCGCATGAAGCGCTCCACGCTCATCTCTTCATCCAAGGGGATGCGCACGTATTGGAACGGTTCGGCCACGGTTTTGCGCACGCCGGCCATCTGATAGCTGGCGCCGTCTTGCTGAATCGGGGCCATGTAATGCATGAACTCCACCGCTTGACCCTGGGCGTCGCGCAGTTTGAAACTGATCGACGGCCCCTGGTTTTTCAGCTGCTTGTCTTGCTTGACCTCGCGCGCGTCGTGCATGCGCTGCGACAAAGTGCGCTGCTCGTCCTGAGGCTTGCCGATGTTTTCTATGTTGAATACGCGCAGTTCCCCCACTTCCAGCGTGTAGTCTTTGCCGTTGGCTTTCAGTGGCTGGCTGGACATCGACACCGCCGGAATCTCGGTGGGACGCGCTTGCGGCGCGGCCAGATTCCAGGCCTTGAACTTGAGCGGGGACGCGCCGTCGCCAAAGCTGGACTGGTAGATGGCGATGCCGTCGACGATTAGCGGATGGTTGACCTTGACCGTGGCCTCGGTGGTTTTGCCGCTGGCTTTGTCTGTGACCACGATGTCGCTGGCGAACAGCTTGGGCATGCCGTTGCTGTAGTAGTCGACGTGAAACTTCTTCAAGGTGATGATGAAGGGCAGTTCTTGCACCAGGTAGCCATTGCCGGCGTTGAGGAAGGTGACGTCGGCGCTCTTGTTCTCCGCAATGGTGACGTTGCCGCGGAAGGACAGATTGTTCGAGCTTAAACGGCTGGCCGCTGGAATCTGGTTTTGCGGCACATCGCGGGTTTCCGGCACCACGCGGCCGGTGAGCTCGCCTATTTTCAAGGGCAGGTTGCCGTCCAGCAGGCCGCCGATGCAGATCACCACCAGCGCGATGTGGGCAAAGAAATAACCGAGCTTGCCGGCCGCGCCTTTCTTGGCCGCCAGCACCAGGCCGCCGTCGGCGCGCGTTTGCTCCTTAAGACGGAAGCCTTGCGCCCGCAAATAGGCGCGGGCGGCGTCGGCGTCGAAGCCTTCGGCCTGGAAGCTGGCGCTGTGCTTCATCGCCGCCAGCGAATTGTCGGAGGCTTTTTCGCGGTAAGCGCGCATCTCCTTGATGAAGCCGGGACCGTTGCGCAGAATGCACAAGCTGGTGGACAGCACCAGGAAGGCGAGGATGGTGAGGAACCACGCCGAATGATAGACGTCGTACAAGCCTAGCCATTCAAACGCTTGAAACCAGAATTGCCCGAATTCGAAGGCGTAGTTGGGATAGGGCTCGTTCTGTTTCAGAACCGTCCCGATCACCGAGGCGATGGCCAGTATCGTCAGCAGGCCGATGGCGAAGCGCATCGAACTGAGCAACTCATGCCAGGCGTGGGCCAGGCCGTTGCGGCTAGTTTTTTTCATAGTGGCGTAAAGTGCAAAAAGGAAAGCCCATGGACGGGTCTTCCCTTTTGAGCCGGCGTGCCGGCCAAAGTTGCCGGCGCGCCCAGGAGCGCGGGCGGCGGAGTCCCCGCAGGGAGCGGCCCCTGAGGGGCCGTCGGGCTCGGCCTGTGGCGGCCGGGCTGCTCAAGGCTTAGCGCAAGCCGGAAATGTATTCGGCCACCGCTTTCATTTCGGCGTCGCTCATGCGATTGGCGATATCCTGCATCGGGCTGTTTTTGCGGTTTGCGCCGGCCTTGAAGTCGTTCAGCTGCTTGACGATGTAGCCGGCGTGTTGGCTGCCCAGACGCGGATACTGGTCGGGGAGACCCTTGCCGGCGGGGCCGTGGCAGGACATACAGGCGGGGACTTGGGTGCCGGCGTTGCCGACGCGGTAGATCTTGGCGCCCAGCGGCATTTGCGCTTTGTCGGAAGCCTCGCGGTCCTTCGGTTTTTGCTCGCTGTAGTAGGCCGCTACGTTGCGCATGTCGTCCTCGGACAACATGGAGGCCATGCCCAGCATGGTTGGGTCCTTACGCACGCCTGCCTTGAACGCCTTCAACTGGGTGTACAGATAGTGCGAGTTCTGACCCGCCAGCGTGGGGTTGGCCGCGGCTACGCTGTTGCCGTCAGTGCCGTGGCAAGCCGCGCAAACCGTTTCTACGATCTGTTTGGCCTTCACCGGGTCCGCCTTGGCGGCTACCGGCGCAGCCGCCAACGCGTTTCCGGCCAGGGTTGCAGCCGCCATCGCCAACAGCATCATACGTTTCATGGTCGCTCCTTTAGGGGCTATCCCTAAATATCTGTAAAAGTGGCAATTTCAAACCTGCTATTCTATACCAACTGATTTCACCCTTACTACTATGTCGACTTTTCAAAACGCCCGATTTTATACCACCGTCAACCACATGAAGGACTTACCGCCTACCCGAGCGGAAGTCGCCTTCGTGGGCCGCTCCAATGCCGGCAAGTCCAGCGCCATCAACACATTGGCCAATCACGGCCGCCTGGCGCGGGTGTCCAAGACGCCGGGCCGCACTCAGCACATCAATTTTTTTGAGCTGGGTAACGAATGTTTTCTAGTCGATTTACCCGGTTATGGCTATGCCGAGGTGCCTGAAGCGGTTCGTGCGCACTGGGTAGAGCTGCTGGGACGTTATCTGCAGTCGCGCCAGAGCCTGATCGGTCTGCTGTTGATCATGGACGCGCGCCATCCTTTGAAAGAGCTGGACCGCAAGATGCTGGAGTTCTTCCGGGTGAGCCGGCGACCGGTGCATATCCTGTTGTCCAAAGCCGACAAACTGTCGCGCCAGGAGCAGTCCAAGGTGCTGGCCTTGGTCAAGAGCGAGCTGAAAGACTATCCGGACGTCAGCGTGCAGATGTTCTCCAGCCTGAAGAAAAGCGGGGTAGAGGACGTGGAACGGGTGGTGAACGGCTGGTTCGACCAGTACATGGGACAGCCGGCCGCGGACGAAGCCGCGCCGCCGGAACTTTAGGAACAGGCCCGCACCTAAACAAGCAGGTGGCCAACACCTCCCGCTTGCCTCCCTGAGCGGGGCCTGGATTGATCAGGCTTACCCCGGCAGCAGCTTGCCGGGGTTTTTTATCGGCGGCGGAAACGACAAAGGCGAAGGAGATGTCTCCTTCGCCTTTGTTTTTGACCGAGCGCTTGTAGAGCCTGTTTACGATCTCGCGAGCTAGAGCGAGACAAGGCGAAAACGGCTGAGAAAGCGGAATGTACATAGGGTACATGAGCATTTCGAAGTCGGTTTCAACGCCGTATCGCCGACGCGCAGCAGATCGTTGGTTCTTACAAGCTGGTGACTACGGTCTCCACGTGCAGGTTCTCTGCGGCGTTGCGCACCGCGTCGCTGGAGCGGAAGGGCCCCAGGCGCACTTTGTAGACGCCTTCCTGATTCACGATGCCAAGCTTGGACTCGTATTTGTCGTCCATCTCGCCCAGCATTTTCTGCACCATCGCCTCGGCGTTGGACAGTTTGGAGAAGCTGCCCAGTTGCAGATACTTGGGCGTGTCTTCGACGCGTCGAGCGGTGTTGACGGGACGGGTGCTGGCGATGTTCTCGCCGCCGGCGTCCGGCCATACGCGTTCGATGGCGATCTTGGCGCTGCCTTGCTTGATGAAGCCCAGGCGATAGGCCGCTGCGTAGGACAGGTCCATCAGGCGGCTCTTGTGGAAGGGGCCGCGGTCATTGACGCGCACCACCACGGATTTGCCGTTGTTCAGATTGGTGACCCGGGCGTAGCTCGGGATCGGCAGCGTAGGATGGGCGGCGGTCATGGCGAACATATCGTATTTCTCG
The DNA here is from genome assembly GCF_002081825.1 of Chromobacterium haemolyticum. Taxonomy (GTDB): domain Bacteria; phylum Pseudomonadota; class Gammaproteobacteria; order Burkholderiales; family Chromobacteriaceae; genus Chromobacterium; species Chromobacterium fluminis. The sequence goes on from NZ_MUKU01000045.1 coordinate 18,789, forward strand.
CCGGAGGACGTTTTGCGGCCGTGGAACTGCTTGCCGTACCAGGAGGCGCGGCCTGTGGCTTGATAGGGCTTTTCGCGCGTGTCGGGGCGGAAGCTCATCCCCAGCGCGGTGTAGGGCAGGTTGGCTGATCTGATCAGCGGCTCTTCCTGCGGCACGGCGTCCGGCACCAGGTTTAGGTTGACCGGAATATGGTCGGCGGGACCATCGTTCTGGAAATAAGCTCCATTCTTGGCAACGGTTTTCTTGTTGCCGGTCGACGAGGAGGCCGACTGGTTGGTGGCGCTGGCCGTCTTCACGGTGGAACAGGCCACGAGTACGAGACTGACGAACACAAGCCACAGCCATCGGAGTACTGATTGCATAGATCTCCCTTATGCTGTCGGAACCACTGCAAACCTCGGCGCGCCGCTTCAAGGTCGGCGCTTCGCGCTTGCAAGCAAGCGCTCGGACCAGGTTTTTCAGAGTCCCTTGTTGGGCCGATCTGCGAACCGCTTCAGCATCCCCCTGCGAAATCAAGCTGTCGCCAAGCCTCGAACACCGTCACCGCGACCGCGTTCGAAAGATTGAGACTTCTTGATTCTGGACGCATCGGCAAACGAATCCTCTGCTGCGGAGGCAAAGACCCCAGCACTTCAGGCGGCAGACCGCGGGATTCGGGACCGAACAAAAAAACGTCCCCAGGTTGATAGGATATCCGGTCATGGCGCTCGGAGCCCTTGGTGGTGGCGGCGAAAATACGCCGTCCGCGCAAAGTCTCTTGACAAGCCGCCCAATCCTCATGAACCACTACGCGTGCGTACTCGTGGTAATCGAGTCCCGCGCGTCGCAGCTTGGCGTCCTCCAAAGGGAAGCCCATGGGTTTGACCAGATGCAGTTCACAGCCGGTGTTGGCACATAAACGAATCACATTGCCCGTGTTGGGCGGTATTTCCGGCTGAAAAAGAATTACAGTGAACATCGTTGGCAGCCTGGATTGTTCCAAAGAATCAAAATCTTGGTCAAGTTTTAGGAGAAAAAGCCCTGGCGAGCACCCAGCCATCGACCCGTTTTGCCCCCTGTTTTTTCAAAATTTCGGCCAGCGCCGACAGGGTGGCGCCGCTGGTGGCGACGTCATCGACAATGGCGATGGAAAGCCCGTCACAGCGGCAATTTACGCCGAAAGCATGGCGGAGGTTTTTCCGGCGTTCGACGCGTCCGAGAGAGGCTTGGGGCGGAGTGTTGTATTTTCGCCAACAAACCTCGGCGCTCAAACGGCTCGCCATTGTAGCAGCGAATGCTTTTGCCAACTCATGACTTTGATTGAAACCGCGCTCGGCAAGCCGTTCTTTTGCCAGTGGAACAGGAATGACGAAGTGATATTTTGGGCTGAGCGGAAGGGCGAAATCAGCGAGCAAACCGCCCAAGGCCGCGCCCATCTGCAGCTGTTTTCCATATTTGAAGGCGTGGATCAGCGCGGCGAGGGGGTAATCGAACAAATACGGCGCGTACAGCGCGTCGAAGGCGGGCGGCCGGCGCTGACACTGACCGCACAAGCCGGAGACGGGCAGCGGCTCCGCGCAGCGCGCGCATTGCGCGGACGGCAGAGCCGGCAACTGTCGGCGGCAGTCCTGGCAAAAGCCCCGGTCTGCCCGGCAGTCTCCGCAGAGCAAACATGGTTGATTAAATATTGTGCACTTGTCAGATATGAGCCTTGTTAGGTTTGACAGCATGGCGCCCTCCCCAGCAAGATGCGCTGATTCGACCCACGCCCGACCGGGCGTGGCACTCTGACGGTCCTGACGGCGGAAGCCGGAATTATCCTTGCCTGATCAAGGCCTTCCATCGCCGGACAGTGACCACCGCCAGGATAGACCATGCATTCTTCCGCTATTGAATTCAAGCCTTCCGCCACCCCGCACCCGGAATCTCCCAGCTGGACTGTGGCGGAAATCGAAACGCTATTGGCGCTGCCCTTCATGGAACTAGTGTTCCGCGCGGCCGAGATTCATCGCCAGTTCTTCGATCCCACCAAGGTGCAACTGTCCACGCTGATTTCCATCAAGACCGGCGGCTGTCCGGAGGACTGCGGTTACTGCCCGCAATCGACGCATCACGACACGCCGGTGCCCAACCAGCCGATGCTGACGGTTGACGAGGTCTTGAGCGCCGCGCGCTCGGCCAAGGCCAACGGTGCCAGCCGCTTTTGCATGGGCGCGGCCTGGCGCGGCCCCAAGGATGCGGACTTGGAGAAAACCTTGGAAATGGTCAAGGAAGTCAAAGCCTTGGGTCTGGAAACCTGCGCCACCTTTGGTTTATTGAAGGGGGGGCAGGCGGAAAAACTGAAGGCGGCGGGCCTGGATTATTACAATCACAATCTGGATACCTCGCCGGACAAATATTCCGATATCATTGCCACGCGCGACTATGAAGACCGCCTCGACACTTTGGGAAAAGTACGCAGTGCGGGTCTATCGGTGTGCTGTGGTGGTATTGTTGGCATGAATGAAACCCGGAACGATCGCGCAGGTCTGATTGCACAGCTAGCGAATCTTGAGCCGCAACCGGAATCGGTGCCGATCAACAAGCTGGTCAAGGTAGAGGGCACGCCGCTGGAAGGCGCCGCGCCGCTGGACTGGACCGAGTTTGTGCGCACCATCGCGGTGGCCCGCATTGTGATGCCCAAAACCTATGTGCGATTGTCCGCCGGACGCCGGGAAATGGATGAGTCCACGCAGGCTTTGTGCTTCCTTGCGGGGGCCAATTCCATCTTTTACGGCGACAAGCTCTTGACGACCGGCAATCCCGAGGTGGACGCCGACCGGCTGCTGCTGGAAAAGCTTGATCTGACGCCGCTTTGAGAGGATTGGGCGGCGGATTCGCGGGCGATGTAAAAAATGTATATATAAGGAATAGCTTGGGCGGCCGGCGAGGCCGGTTCCGGCCAAGCCCTTTTCACGGGATATTTCGAGCCGATATGCGCCTTCAAGACCTGCCTGCCGCCCTGCTGGACCTTTCCGCCACCCATTGCCGTCGCCAACGCGCGGTCATCGATAGCCCGCAAGGAGTCGAAGTGGTGGTGGACGGGCGTTCCTATGTCTCTTTCGCCAGCAACGATTACCTTGGACTAGCCGATCACCCGGCTCTGGTGCGCGCCGCGCAGCAGGGCCTTGAGCGTTGGGGGGTGGGCGGCGGTTCCTCGCATTTGCTGGCCGGCCACTTCAGCGTGCAACAGCAGGCCGAAGAGGCGCTGGCGGAATTCGTCGGCCAGCCTGCGGCATTATTGTTCGGCTCCGGTTACGCGGCCAATCTGGCGATTGTCAGCAGTTTGCTGGACCGCGGCGACGCGGTGTTCGCCGACCGGCTGAACCATGCCTCGCTGAACGACGCCTGTAGACTGAGCCGCGCCGAGTTCAAGCGCTTTCATCACAATGACCTGGCGCAGCTGGAGCGTTTGCTGGCGGAGTCCAGCGCGCGCTCCAAACTGATCGCGGTGGAGTCTGTGTACAGCATGGACGGCGATGAAGCCCCGCTGCCGGCGTTGCTGGCCTTGGCCGAGCGTTATGACGCCTGGCTGTATGTGGACGACGCCCATGGCTTCGGCGTGTTGGGCGATGGCCGCGGCGCGCTGGCCGAGCATGGGCTGTCCAGCCCGCGCTTGATTTACATGGCGACCTTGGGCAAGGCCGCCGGCGTGGCCGGCGCCTTCATCTCCGGTGGAACGGATTTGGTGGAGTGGCTGATCAATTCCGCGCGCAGCTATATTTACACTACCTCCCAGCCGCCGGCCTTGGCCTGTGCGATTCTGGCCAGCCTGCGTTTGATCGCGGAGGCGGACGAGCGGCGCGCGCGGCTGCGGGAATCGATAGAAACCGTCAAATCCGGACTATCTGAATTCAAATACTCTGTAGGGGCTTCCCGAACGCCGATTCAGCCACTTATCATAGGCGGCGAAGAACAGGCGTTGGCCCTGGCCGCCCGTCTGCGCGACCAGGGCTTGTGGGTGCCGGCGATCCGCCCGCCCACGGTAGCGGCCGGGACGGCGCGCTTGCGTCTGTCTTTGTCGGCCATGCATCAGCCGGAACACTTGCAGCGCTTGCTGTCCTGTATTCAGCGCGCGGCGGCGTCCTGAGCCGGCGCGCCCATGGGGAGGGGCGCGCCGGCATGGCCGGATTTTCCAGCTAACTCATACTACGATAATCACATGAAGAGCATGGCTGAATATCTGGCGACGCCAGAGCAGGCCGCCGCAATGGCGCTGTCTCTGCTGCAAGAGCAGGGAGGGGTGCGCGTTGCCGCGGTCTGGCGGCAGCTGGGGGCTGCCTGGCAGCTCTTGGCAGCCTTGGGCGCCGCCGACGCCTTGCCCAGCGTAGAGACGTTGGAGGGCGGCGGCCGGTTGGACGCGGGCTGTGAGGCCATGCCCTTGCGCGCCGGGGAGCAGGTGCTGGGATGGCTGGTGTGGCGGGGGGGCGCCGGGCCGGCGCTGAATCCTTCCGCGGCCTTGCTGTGCGCCCATCTGCTGTGTGCGCGGCTGGGCGCGGAGCAGGTGGCCGCGCGCGAAGCCAATGAAGCCTTGTTCGATATTTCGCAATTGGCCGAAGAGTGCGGCACCATCGATCAGGTTCTGCCCGGCCTGCACCGTCAGATGATGCGGTTGATGGATGCTCGCAACTTCTACATTGCTCTGTACGACGATGAAGCCCAGGTTATCCACTTTCCCTTCTACATCGACCAACGCGATCCCGCTCCGCCCGCCAGCGACGCCATTTTTCCGCTGGCCGGCCACGCCCAGTCCTTGACCGCCTGGTTGATCCGCGGCGGCAAGCCGGTGGTGCTGAGCCGGGAACGCTTGCTGGAAGTGTGCCAGCAGGAGGGCTTGAGCCGACAGGGACTGTTGCCGGCCAGCTGGATGGGCGCGCCGCTGGCCAATGCCGGCGGCCATGTGATCGGCGCGGTGGTGCTGCAGCTGTACGAGGATCAAACGCCGCTAACCTCGGCCGAGCAGCAGTTGTTTCTGTTCGCCGCCCGCCATGTCGGCTTTGTGCTGGAGCGGGTGTTGCATCGCAGCCAGCTGGAGCGCCAGGTTTGGCTGCGCACCAGCGAGCTCGAAGGCGCCAACGCGCGACTGCGCGCGGAGGTGGCCGAACGCAAGCGCGCCGAGCGTTTCCAGGGCGCCTTGTTCCGTATCGCGGAGTTGTCCAATACCAGCTTGTCGCTGGAAGCTTTTCTCGGTGGCCTGCACCGGTTGCTGGCCGAAATGGTGCCGGCGCGCAATTGCCTGGTGGCTTTGTACGATCAGGCCGAAGATTGCATCAGCTTTCCCTACTGCGCCGACGAATACGCGCCGCCGCTCAAGCCGCATAGGCCGGGCAAGGGCTTTGTCGAACAGGTGCTGCACAGCGGACGGCCTTTGCTGATTGATCCCTATTCGCAGCTGAACCGCCAGCTCGAGGCCGATGAGGAGCTGCCCAGGCCCAAGAGCTGGCTGGGTGTGCCCTTGTATTGCGGTACCGATCTCTTGGGCGTGCTGGCGGTGCAAAGTTACGAAGAGGAGGTGGTCTACAACTTCCGCGATCAAGAAGTGCTGGAATTCGTCGCCAACCACATCGGGGCGGCGCTGACCCGGGTCAAGGCGCTGGAAAGCCTGCAAACCGCTTACGTGGAACTGGAGCAACGGGTGCGGGAGCGGACCAGCGAGCTGGACGCGGTCAACGCCCAGTTGGAGTTCGACAGCCTGCACGATCCGCTGACCAAGCTGCCTAACCGTAGCTATTTTTCCAAGGCCTTGCGCCGGGCTTGGGAGACGTATTCGCATGGCGGAGGCGAGCGCTTCGCGGTGCTGTTCATCGATCTGGATCGCTTCAAGCTGGTCAACGACACACTGGGTCACCTAGCCGGCGACCATCTTTTGTTCGAAGCCGGCGCGCGCATCCGTTCCTGCTTGCGCCATTACGATTTTCTGGCGCGGCTGGGCGGCGACGAGTTCGCGGTGTTGATGTTCGGCATGGACGGCGGCGGCGACTGCGAGCGCATCGCTCAGCGCATCGTCAGCGAGTTTGAGCGGCCGGTGATCCTGGCGGGGCGGGAGGTGTTTTCCACCGCCAGCGTCGGGGTAGTGCTGGCGGACCACGAGCATTATCACAAGGCCGACGACCTGCTGCGCGACGCGGACCACGCGATGTATTGCACCAAGCAGCAGGGGCGGCAGGGTTATACCTTGTTTAACCATGAGCTACGCGTCAACCAGGCGGACCAGTTGGCGCTGGAGAGCGAACTGCGGCGCGCGCTGGAGGAAGAGGGGCAACTGCTGCCGTACTTCCAGCCCTTCATTGAAGGCGACAGCGGCGAGCTGGTCGGCTTTGAAGCCTTGGCCCGCTGGCAGCATCCGCAGCGCGGTCTGATTTCGCCGGGTTTGTTCCTGCCCATCGCCGAGGAGAGCGGGCTGATTACCCGTTTGGACCGTTATATGCTGAACGCCGCCTGCGCTCAATTGAGCGCGTGGCGCGCTCAGGGCCGGGTGGGGCCGGAGGTGGCCCTGCACATCAATCTGTCGTCGGCCCATTTCCACGATCCGGAACTGGCGGCCTGGATAGGCGAGCGCATTCGGCATTACCGGCTGCCGCCGGCGACGCTGCATCTGGAAATCACCGAAAGCGCGCTGATCGATCAGCCGGAAATCGCCGCGACCGTGATGCACGCGTTGCATGAATTGGGGGTGCGGCTGGCCTTGGACGACTTCGGCACCGGTTATTCAGCGCTGTCCTATCTGCACCGCTATCGCTTCGATGTGCTGAAAATAGACCAGTCCTTCGTCTTCGACCTGGACCGCACTCAGGAATCGGCGGCTATCGTGCGGGCCATTCTGGCGTTGGCCAAGGCCTTGGATCTGGAGGTGGTGGCCGAAGGCGTGGAAACCGCGGCTCAACTGGCCATGCTCAAAAAGATGGGCTGCGGCAAACTGCAGGGCTTTTACTTCGCCGCTCCGGCACCGGCCCAGGGCGTGGACTGGGAGCGGCTGGCCCGCTTCCGCAAGGCGTTCCAAAGTGAGCGCTAGCGGATGGCGGCGTTGGCCGCAGACATTCAACCGCTGGCGCTACAATCTGTACGCTCCGGTCTACGACAGGGTGGCGCAGGCTTTCGCCGCGCGCCGTCGCCGTTCCATCGCCTTGCTCAATCCGCAGCCAGAGGAACGCATCCTGTTGGTGGCCGCCGGCACCGGTTTGGATCTGGATTTTATGGTGCGCTGCCGCCATGTGGCCGCCATCGACATCTCGGACGGCATGCTGGCGCGGCTGAGTGCTCACGCGGTGGCCCTGGGCATGGCGGTGGATGCCAGGGTGATGGACGCGCAGGCGATGGATTTCCCCGACGCCAGCTTTGACGCGGTGGTGCTGCATCTGGCGTTGGCGGTGGTGCCGGACCCGCAAGCCTGCATCCGCGAAGTGGAGCGCGTGCTCAAACCCGGCGGACGGGCGGCGGTGTTCGATAAATTCCTGCCCGACGGCCGGCGGCCGTCTTTGTTGCGCAGCGCCGGCAACCTGCTGTCGCGCGTGATCGCCACCGACATCAACCGCCGGCTGGAGGATATCCTGGCGGCCTGTCGTTTAAGCAAGGTTCATGACGAAGATGCCGGACTAGGTGGTTTCTTTCGCATCGCGATCTTGCGAAAATGAAGGTTTCACCCCATCTGGTCGTCCATGAGTCTGTTTGTTGAAACGCTGGGTCAAGGCCCGGACGTAGTCCTGCTGCACGGTTGGGGCTTGCATGGCGGCGTGTTCAGCCGCGTGGCGGCGCAATTGGCCGTTGGCCATTGCGTGCATCTGGTCGACCTGCCCGGTCACGGCGCGTCCGCCCCATTGGCCTCCTTCGACGCCGACGCGGTGGCCGATCTGTTGGATCAGGCTTTTCCGTTGCCGCTGCAATTGGTGGGCTGGTCGCTGGGCGGCTTGATCGCCCAGCATTGGGCGGCCCGCCATCCCGACAAAATCAAGAGCCTGGCCTTGGTGGCGACCAGCCCGCGCTTCGTGCGCGACGACAGCTGGCCGCACGCGCAGGAGCGCAAGTCCATTGAAGCCGTGGCCGCCAGTCTGGACGGCGCCTTCGAGCAGACGTTGGAACGTTTCCTGGCTTTGCAGATGATGGGCGCGCCGTCCGCGCGCGACACGCTGAAGGCCTTGCGCGCGGACTTGTTCGCCCATGGCCGGCCGCAAGGCCTGCTGCCGGCGCTGGAGCTGTTGCTTATGGCCGACGCGCGCGCGCTGGCCGGCCGCATTCAATGCCCGGTGGGCCTGTTCTACGGCGCCCGCGACGCCATCACGCCGATAGGCGCCGGCCGTTGGCTGGCCGACGCGCTGGGCGATGCCCGGCTTTATGAATTTCCGCAAGCGTCGCACGCGCCGTTTCTGTCGCACGAAGCCGAATTCGTCGCCGCGCTTGCCCAGCATTTGGAAACCCATGCATGACTGAAGCGTTTTACACCGACAAGGCGCGCGTGCGCGCCTCGTTCGAGAAGGCCGCCGCCAGCTACGACTCCGCCGCGGTCTTGCAGCGCGAAGTCTCCGACCGGATGTCCGAGCGGCTGGACTACATCAAGTTTCAGCCGCAAGTGGTGCTGGACGCCGGCGCCGGCACGGGTTACGGCTCGGCCCAGCTGCGCGCCCGTTACCCGGAGGCGCGCGTGGTGGAACTGGACCTGGCTCAGGCGATGCTGCAAGCCTCCCGCGCCAAGCAGCAAAGCGGCGACGGGCTGTTGAAGAAACTGTTCCGTCCCAGCCTGCCGTGGCAGGTGGTGGCCGACGTCGAGCGCCTGCCGCTGGCCGACGCCAGCGTGGACATGATCTGGTCCAGCCTCACCATCCAGTGGGTCAACGTGCCGGATAGCGTGTTCGCCGAATTCCGCCGCGTGTTGAAGCCCGAAGGCATGCTGATGTTTTCCACCCTGGGCCCGGATACCCTGCATGAACTGCGGGGCGCCTTCGCCGGAGTGGACCGCGCCACCCACGTCAACCAATTCATCGACATGCACGATCTGGGCGACGCGCTGATGCGCGCCGGTTTCGCCGAGCCGGTGATGGACATGGAAAAAATCGTGTTGACCTATGGCCGCGCCCGCGAGGTGATGGCGGACCTGAAAGCCATCGGCGCGCACAACGCCACCAGCGGCCGCGGACGCGGCCTGATGGGCAAGCACGCCTGGCAGCGGGTGGAGGCGGCGTATGAGGATTTGCGCCGCGACGGCAAGCTGCCGGCCACCTACGAGGTGGTGTACGGCCATGCCTGGAAGGGCGGCGATAAGAAACTGGCCAAGTTCAGCGACGACGGCCGCCAGGTGATCGAGTTCGTCAAGAAACGGCCGGAATAGGCGATGCCGACCATCCGCTCGGCGACGCAAGCAGACGCCGCTTGCCTGGCCGCTTTATCGATTCAAGTGTGGCTGAGCACCTACGTGACCGACGGCGTCCGCAGGGACATGGCCGACTATGTGCTGAACGAATTCACGCCGGCCAATTTCGAGACGCTGATCGCCAGTTCCTCGCATCATCTGTTGGTGATGGAGCAAGATGGATTTTTGCTTGGCTATGCGCTGATGAAGCTGGACAGCCCATGCCGAGGCTGCGATTTCCCCACCGTGGAAATGCACCGGCTTTATCTGGTGGAGAGCCGAACCGGGGAAGGCCTGGGCCGACGTTTGCTGGCAGCGGCGCGGGGATGGGCGTTGGCTCTTCCCGGACAACCGAGTTTGTGGCTGACGGTGTGGCACCGCAACGAGCGCGCGATCGCGTTCTACCGCCGGCTAGGCATGACCGTTCACGGCGAATGCCATTTCGAATTGGAGGGCGCGCGGCATCTGAATTACGTGATGCTGGATTGCGCGTCCGTTGGGGCGGTTCCGACCACCGCCGATGCCTGAAAGCCCGATGAAATCATGATGAGTAAACACACACTCCGCCCCTGGCTGTTGGCGGGCATGGCCGCGCTGCTGTCGGCTTGTTCCACCTTGTCTTCCCCTCCCGCGGCGGTGCCGCCCAAGCCGGTGCTGAAGCCCAAGATCGGCTTGGCGCTGGGCGGCGGCGCGGCCAAGGGCTTCGCCCACGTTGGCGTGATCAAGGTGTTGGAAGCCGCCGGCCTCACGCCGGATCTGGTGACCGGCACCAGCGCCGGCAGCGTGGTCGGCAGCCTGTACGCGTCCGGTCTCAGCGGCATGCAGTTGCAGAGCCGGGCGATTCAATTGGACGAATCCAACCTCACCGACTGGACCTTGTCCAGCAAGGGCGTGATCAAGGGCGAGAAACTACAGAACTGGATCAACGCTCAGGTGGCCAACAAGACCATGGAACAACTGCCGCGCCCGTTCGGCGCGGTGGCCACCGAGCTGGACAGCGGCCGCAAAGTGGTGTTCCGCCTGGGCAACACCGGCCAGGCCGTGCGCGCGTCGGCCAGCATTCCCAATGTGTTCCTGCCGGTGAAGATAGGCAACAAGAGTTATGTCGACGGCGGCCTGGTCAGCCCGGTGCCAGTCAGCGCCGCGCGCGAGATGGGCGCGGACTTTGTCATCGCCGTCGATATCTCGGCGCGGCCGCGCAAGGGCGCCGCCACCGGCTTTCTGTCCATGCTGGACCAGAGCCTGAACATCATGAACGGACCGGCGCTGGCGCAAGAGCTGAAGCAGGCCGAGGTGGTGATCCGCCCGCAAGTGCAGAATATCGGATCCGCTCAATTCGACGCGCGTCATCAGGCTATTCTGGAAGGTGAGCGCGCGGCGCAGGCGGCGCTGCCGCAGATCCGGCAATTGCTGCAGCAAAAAGCCATTGCCATGAATAAGTAATGGCATAATGCTGCCGGGCTGGTCCTGCATCGCGGCATGGCTGGCCGCCTTCCATCAGCAACCGCAGGCACGGCCTGCCTGGAGACCTGAATGATCAAGCTTTACGGCGCTGCGCTGTCCCCTTATTACAACAAGGTCAAAATCGCCTTGCTGGAAAAGGGCGTCAACTTCCAAGAAATCCTCACCGCCCCTTCGCAGCAGGAAGAACTGCTGGCGAAGAGCCCGATGGGCAAGATTCCTTTTATCGAAGTGGGCGGCCACGCCATGGCGGAGTCATCGGTGATCCTGGAATGGCTGGAGGACGCCTATCCCACCGCCTCCTTGCTGCCGCCGACGCCGAACGGCCGCGCTCACGCGCGCCAACTGAGCGCGATGCTGGATTTGTACGTGTTGTTGCCGGCGCTGCCGCTTTACCGCCATTGGCTGTTCGGCAGCCCGCTGGAAGCCGGCGGCATTGACGCCGCTCGCCAGCAGATCACTCGAGGCGTGGCGGCCTGCGCGCAGTTGCTGGATTACGGGCCTTGGGCCTGTGGCGAAGATTTCAGCAGCGCCGACATCAGCGCCGCCTGCATCCTGCCGGCGCTGGAGCAGATGAGCAAAGCCTTGCTGGGCGAAGACGTGACCGCCGCCTTCCCCGACCGAGAGGCCTATTTGCAGCGCCTGTCCGCGCGCAGGAGCGTGAACCGGACCTGGAGCGAGAGAGAGGCGGCCTTGACCGCGTTTCGCGCGCGTCAGCAGCAGTAGGGTAGACCGCAGGCCAGGCTGATCCGCTTGCCGGCATGCGGCGTTTGAGTAATTATAGAGCTCAAACTCCAATCAAGTGTTTGCCCACAGCGCAAACGCCTTGCCCAAGCGGGAGACCGTGATGAAGTTCGATATTCAGTTGCTGCTGCTGGCGATGGCGCCGGTGTTTCTGGCCTTTGTGGCCGGCGAGTTGTGGCATCTGCGCCGGCAGGGCCGGCTCAGCCTTTACGACTGGCGAGACTCGGTGTGCTGTGCCTGTTTGGGTTTGTTGCACCAGGGCGCGGACAAGCTGGCCTGGGTGCTGGTGCTGCCCTTGTACGCATGGATTTACCAGCAGCACCGTTTGTTTCAGTTTTCCGATTCCTGGCTCAGTTTCCTGCTGCTGTTCATTGGCCAGGATTTTCTCTACTACTGGTTTCACCGCGTCAGCCACCGGGTGCGCTGGCTGTGGGCGGCGCATAGCGTGCATCACAGCTCCACCCGCATGAATTTCACCACCGCCTTCCGTCAAAGCCTGATGTATCCGCTGGCCGGCATGTGGGCGTTCTGGCTGCCCTTGGCCTGGCTGGGCTTTCCGCCGGAGCAGGTGGTGGGCGTGGTGTTGCTGAACCTGGCCTTCCAGTTCTTCGTGCATACCCAGGCCTGCCCCAAGCTGGGTTGGCTGGAGTTCGTGCTCAACACCCCGTCCATCCATCGCGGCCACCATGCCAAGAATCCGCGCTACATCGACCATAACTACGCCGGCGTGCTGGTGGTCTGGGACCGCCTGTTCGGCACCTATGTCGAAGAGAGCGCCGACGACCCATGCGACTACGGCACCGTCAAGCCGGTGAACAGCTTCAATCCGCTGTGGGTTAGCGTGGTGGAATGGCGCGACATGCTGCGCGAAGCCTGGCGCGCGCCAAACTGGAAAGACCGTTGGACGGTCTTGTTCGGCCCGCCGGAAGAGGCGGAGGCGGCCGCGGCGCGCTGGCGCTGAGGGCATGAAAAAAGCGGACCGGGAGGTCCGCTTTTGCGTGGCGATCAGGATGGTTTGTCGCTTGAAGAACGTTTCAATGCAGTATCGCCGACGCGCAACAGATCGTGAGCGGGTTTTAAACCAGCACTTTGCCGTTCTTGGCCGGCAAGGTCTTGCCCTTGGGCTTGCGATCCATGCGGACGGTGCCGGTCTTGCCGTCCAGCGAGTATTTGACGTCGTAGCCGACGACCTTCTCGCTGCTTTCGTTCACTTCATTGCAAATGGTCTGGGTGCTGTTGACCTGATCGCGTTGTTGCATGCCTTCCTGCACCTTGTTGCCGGCCAAGCCGCCGGCCAGCGCGCCGATCACGGTGGCGGCTTTCTTGCCGTTGCCGCCGCCCACCTGATTGCCCAGCACGCCGCCGAGCACGCCGCCTATCACCGAGCCCGCGATGCGGTTTTGATCCTGCACCGGCGCTTGATGGGTCACTTGCTCCTGATGGCAGACCTGCTTGGGCGCATTGACGGTTTCCTTGATCGGCGTCACCGCCAGAATGCGGGCATGCGTGGCGTGAACCGGCGCCGCGGGCTTGGCCGGCGCGCTTGGTTCGGCGGGCTTCGCAACGGCTTGAGCCGTTTGAGCGGCGGCCGGCGCGGCCGCCGCGACGGTAACCGGAGCGGAGGCCACCGTGGGCGGCAGAACCGCGGCGGCGGATGCTGCGGCCGGCGCGCTGGCGGTTTGCTGAGGCGCGGCCGCGGTTTGCGGGTTGGATTTCACGGCCTGATAGCCGGCCACGCCCAGGCCGCCAAGGGCAATGCCGCCGCCCAGCACGCTGGCGATCAACAAGGATTGTTTCATGGTTCGTCTCCAAAAAGCAGGCCGTCTATGCGGCCGTAATCATGATGAGTGAGATGAAATTCAGACACTTTATGGTGGCAGACAGTTGCAAATTAAATGTTTTCCATTTGTTACTAAAAGTGGCGAGTCGTTAGCGTTTACGGTGACGAGAGCGGGAATCGGCTATCTGTAGCGGTTTGATTTAAATCAAGATATCGGCGAGCAAACGCTTGCTTATATGTCTTTGGTATTGTTGGGGCGGGGGAGTGGACTCGTAGCAGAAATTTGCAGTAGTCTGCAGATAATTGAGCAATTAGAGCAAAGTTTTTGTTTAAATAATCGAATTTAATTTCATTGTATCCAATATATGACGCTATTAAGGCATAAAAATCCAATGTCTTCATTTGACGCGAGGCGGGCTTGAGTGCTTAATGTCCAGCTTGTTGATGTTTGCAACAGGAACGACGCGGCTTGCCTGAATTGTCATGCTGTTGGTATTAATGTTGCTGGAAAATGATGATTTTAGGGGGCAGCCTTGACTGATATCTCCACCGAAGCCGGTTTGAAACGCGGCTTGAAAAACCGCCACATCCAATTGATCGCGCTGGGCGGCGCGGTGGGCACCGGCCTGTTTCTCGGTTCGGCCAGCGTGCTGAAAGCCGCCGGTCCGTCCATGATTCTGGGCTACGCCATCGCCGGCCTGATCGCCTTCATGATCATGCGCCAACTGGGCGAAATGGTGGCCCAGGAGCCGGTGGCTGGCTCGTTCAGCCACTTCGCCTACCGTTACTGGGGCGATTTCGCCGGCTTCCTGTCCGGCTGGAACTACTGGGTGCTGTACATCCTGGTCAGCATGGCCGAGCTCACCGCCGTCGGCGCCTATGTGCAGTACTGGTGGCCGCATGTGCCCGCCTGGGTGTCGGCGCTGGTGTTCTTCGTCTGTATCAACGGCATCAATCTGGCCAACGTCAAGGTTTACGGCGAGGCGGAGTTCTGGTTCGCGCTGATCAAGGTGGTGGCGGTGATTGCCATGATTCTGTTCGGCGGCTACCTGCTGCTGACCGGCACCGGCGGTCCGCAAGCCTCGTTCAGCAACCTGTGGAGCGATGGCGGCTTCTTCCCGCATGGTTTCAGCGGCCTGTTCATGATGATGGCGGTGATCATGTTCTCCTTCGGCGGCCTGGAACTGATTGGCTTGACCGCGGCTGAGGCGGACAATCCGCGAACCACCATTCCCAAGGCGGTGAATCAGGTGATCTACCGCATTCTGATCTTCTACATCGGTTCGCTGGTGGTGCTGCTGTCCCTGTACCCGTGGAGCAAGGTGGCGTCCGGCGGCAGCCCCTTCGTGATGATCTTCCAGCAGATTGGTTCCGGCCTCACCGCCAACCTGCTCAACTTTGTGGTGTTGACTGCGGCGCTGTCGGTATACAACAGCAGCGTCTACGCCAATAGCCGCATGCTGTACGGCCTGGCCAAGCAGGGCAATGCGCCCAAGACTTTGATGAAAGTGGACAAACGCGGCGTGCCGGTGACGGCGATCCTAGTGTCGGCGGCGGCGACCTTCGCCTGCGTAATCCTCAACTATGTGTTGCCGGGCGAGGCGCTGGGCATCTTGATGTCGCTGGTGGTGGCCGCCTTGGTGACCAACTGGGCGATGATCAGTCTGACGCACTTGAAGTTCCGTCGCGCCAAGGTCGAGGCCGGCGAACAAATGGTATTCAAATCATTTTGGTTCCCGCTGACCAACTGGGTCTGCCTGGCCTTCATGGCGATGATTTTGCTGATCCTGCTGCTGACGCCGGGCGCCGCGGTATCGGTCTATGTGTTGCCGATATGGCTGGGGTTGTTGTGGGTAGGTTATCGCGCCAAGGGCGCGCCGGCGGCGGAGCCCGCGCGCCAAACGCCTTGAGGATGTTCTCATCGGTCGCACGGCGACCGTAATCGGCAGGGCCCCCTCCCCAATCGGCAGGGCCCCCTCCCCTAGGTGGCCCTGCTTTTTTACGTAGGCTTATCCGGCCTGAAATGTTTATTGGACGATATGTCTAATAAATTGAAGTCATGGCATTGATATACAATCATTTGCCAAATATAGTTAAATGTTTTTTGACCATATGTCTTATTTTGTTTAATCTGGTCATGGTTTGTTTGAAGTTGATGTATGTAATAGGGATGTCTTGCTGGTTTTATTGGACAGTTTGTCCAGTTTGCGAGTGATAAGGGCCTTGCTGCATTGATGAAGCAATACCGTTCCATTCACTCAATCAGCAGGAGACGCCAAGGTGAGCGTTACCCCCACTTCCACCGGTTTGAAGCGCGAGCTGAAAAACCGCCATATTCAGTTGATCGCGCTGGGCGGCGCGATCGGCACCGGTCTGTTCCTGGGCTCGGCCAGCGTGTTGAAAGCGGCCGGACCATCGATGATTCTCGGCTACGCCGTCGCCGGCTTCATCATTTTCCTGATCATGCGCCAATTGGGCGAAATGCTGGCCGAAGAGCCGGTGGCCGGTTCGCTCAGCCATTTCGCCGACCGTTACTGGGGCAAGTTTCCCGCCTTCTTGTCCGGTTGGAATTACTGGGCGCTGTATGTGTTGGCCGGCATGGCCGAGCTGACGGCCGCCGGTGAATACGTGCGCTACTGGTGGCCGGATGTGCCCACCTGGGTCACCGCGCTGGTGTTCTTCGTGGCGATCACCGGCGTCAATCTGAGCAGCGTCAAATACTATGGCGAGACGGAGTTCTGGTTCGCGCTGATCAAGGTGGGCGCGGTGATTGCGATGATCGTGTTCGGCGGCTATCTGCTCTTGTCCGGTAGCGGCGGCCCGCAGGCCTCGGTGAGCAATCTGTGGCGCGATGGCGGCTTCTTCCCGCACGGCTTTGGCGGCTTGTTCATGACGATGGCGGTGATCATGTTCTCCTTCGGAGGGCTGGAGCTGATCGGCATGGCGGCGGCGGAGACCCAGGACCCGCAGAAAACCATTCCCAAGGCGGTGAACCAGGTGATCTACCGCGTGCTGATTTTCTATATCGGCTCGCTGGCGGTATTGCTGTCCTTATATCCGTGGAGCAAGGTGGCCGCCGGCGGTAGCCCCTTCGTCATGATTTTCGAGCAGATCGGCGCCGGTTTCGCCGCGCACGGGCTCAATTTCGTGGTGCTGACCGCGGCTTTGTCGGTGTACAACGGCGGCGTCTACGCCACCAGCCGCATGTTGTTCAGCCTGGCTCAGCAGGGCAATGCGCCCAAGCGCATGGCCAAGCTGGACAAGCGCGGGGTGCCGGTCAATGCCACCTTGTTCTCGGCATTGGCGACTTTCGCCGGCGTGGTGCTTAATTATCTGTTGCCCAATGGGGCGCTGGCGCTGCTGATGTCCTTGGTGGTGACCGCGCTGGTGATCAACTGGGCGATGATCAGCCTGACGCATCTGAAGTTCCGCCGTGCTCAGGGCGGCCGCAAGCTGGTGTTCGCTTCCCTGTGGCATCCGGCGGCCAACTGGCTGTGCCTGGCCTTTATGGCGATGATTCTGGGCGTGATGCTGTTCACGCCGGGCGTCGCGGTATCGGTGTATGTGCTGCCGGCCTGGCTGTTGGTGTTGTGGCTGGGTTTCCGGCTGAAGCGGGCGGGGACGGCCGAGGACGGCTTGGCGGTCGACCAGGCGTGAGCGCGCATGCCGGGCTTGACGTACTGAGGCGTAAACCGGCATGCTGGCACACTTATGAAGCAGAAGATCCCATTCCAGACCAAATCGTGGTGGTGGCGCAGCTAATCGGCGCGCCAGGGATTTTCTCATCTATTTTCCGGGCCGCCGTCATGGGCGGCCTTGTTGTATTCAGCGTTACCCTGTGCGGCGGCAAACTGTTCTGACTCAGGAGTTGTCATGTCTCGCACGCAATGGGGTTCCCGCCTCGGTTTCATTCTGGCTTCGGCCGGCGCCACGGTCGGCCTGGGCTCCATCTGGAAGTTTCCTTACGTCTCCGCGATGAACGGCGGCGGCGCCTTTCTACTGATCTATCTATTGCTGACCTTCACCTTGGGCATCGCCTTGCTGTTGGCCGAGATCGCCATCGGCCGCGCGGCGGCCTGCGGCGCGGTGAGCGCTTTCGCCCAGCTGGGCTCGCGCCGCTGGAAGCTGGTGGGCTACGCCGGCGTATTGTGCGGCTTTCTAGTGTTTTCCTTCTACAGCGTGGTGGGCGGCTGGACTCTGGGCTATCTGCTGCGCGCGGTGGACGGCCGGGTGATGAGCAACGACCCGGCGGCGCTGGCGCGCCTGTTCGGCGATTATGTGTCCGATCCCTTCGAATCCCTGCTGACTCACGCCTTGTTCACCGGGCTGACCTTGCTGGTGGTGATGTGCGGGGTGCAGAAGGGGATTGAGCGGGCCGGCAAGGTGCTGATGCCGTTGTTGTTCCTGCTGATGCTGGGCCTGATCGCGCGCTCGCTGACCTTGCCGGGCGCGGAGGCCGGCGTGGTGGCCCTGCTGACGCCGGATTTCTCCAAAGTGACGCCGGGCATGTTGGTGGAGGCCTTGGGCCTGGCCTTCTTCTCCTTGTCGGTGGGCGCCGGCTGCATGATCGCCTACGGTTCCTACCTGGGCAGGGACGCGAAACTGGCGGGAGCGGCTTTGTGGGTGACCGGCCTGACCACGCTGACCTCGGTCTTGGCCGGCCTGATGATCTTTCCGGCGATCTACGCTTTCGGTCTGGATCCGCAGGCCGGTCCGGGCCTGACCTATATGACCATGCCGGTGGTGTTCAACCACCTGCCTTTCGGCCAAGGCTTG
This sequence comes from Chromobacterium haemolyticum, assembly GCF_002081825.1. GTDB lineage: Bacteria > Pseudomonadota > Gammaproteobacteria > Burkholderiales > Chromobacteriaceae > Chromobacterium > Chromobacterium fluminis. Next base: position 36,908 of record NZ_MUKU01000045.1, read on the forward strand.
GCGACGGCTTTCTTTCTGCTGCTGCTGATGGCGGCGCTGACTTCTTCGGTGTCCTTGCTGGAACTGGTGGCGGTGTTTCCCATCGACGAATGGGGCGTCGGCCGCCGCAAGGCGACGCTGCTCATCTGTCTGCTGGTGTTTTGCGCCGGGGTGCCGGCGGCATTGTCCTTTGGGCCGCTGGCGGATTGGAAGCTGTTCGGCCGCAATGTGTTCGAGCTGATGGATTACACCGCGTCCAACATCCTGCTGCCGCTGGGCGGCATCGGCACCGCCTGCTTCGCCGGCTGGGTGATCTGGCCGACCATGCGAGCCGAGTTGCAACTGCCCAGGGCCTTGGCGTCCGGCGTGCGTTTCATCTATTGCTGGGCGGCGCCGGTCCTGATCGGTTTGGTGCTGGTCTACAATATCTGAGCCGGGGTTCCGCGCGCGGCCCGCTGCCCATTGCCGGCCGCGCGCCGCGAAAGCGGCTCACGCTGGCTCCGAACGGGTTCTCAGAACGTTTTTACGATCTCGCGAGCTAAGGCGAGACAAGGCGAAAACAGCTGAGAAAGCGGAATGTACAGGTGGTACATGAGCATTTCGAAGTTGGTTTCAACGCCCTTGTCCAACTATCCCGCAGACGCGTAGCAGATCGTAAACAGGTTCTAAGAGCCTGTTCACGATCTTTTGAGCAACAGCACGAGGAAGGCTAAATGGATGAACTGCAAGCTGGTATTGAGTTTCCGCTCGCAGTTCTTCCATAACCGTCGGCATTTCTCAAGCCAAGCAAATGAGCGCTCCACCACCCAACGTTGAGGCATCACCG
>NZ_MUKU01000046.1 GCF_002081825.1 Chromobacterium haemolyticum
CTTCACGCTTTGTGCGTCCACGATCAAAAAGCTGGTCGAGGATTTGCGCCCCAGTCTGATACGGGCCTCTCCAACCAGATTTTTTGAGGGCCCGCTCCAAGATGCTGACACCATCCTGGCCGGGCTCGCTCCAGCGACTAAAGTAGGCATGCACCGTTCGCCACTTGGGAAACTCACTGGGCAACATTCGCCATTGGCAGCCACTCTTGAGCAAATAGAGCACCGCACACCAGACCTCGAACAGGTCCACTGTCCTGGGCTTGGTTTTCTTGCGTACGCTTTCCAATAGCGGTCTGATCTGTTCGAACTGTTCACGACTTACGTCGCTTGGATAATGGCTTCTTCGCATTCGGCAATTATCTCAGGACGAAAAGATCGTGAACAGGCTCTTAGAGCCTGTTTACGATCTCGCGAGCTAAGGCGAGACAAGGCGTTGCGGCTGAGAAAGCGGAATGTACACGTGGTACATGGCGCACTCACCGTGTAACGCTCCACGACGCGCAGCAGATCGTAAACAGGTTCTTACAGCTTGAGGAAATGCTCGCGGTAGTAACGCAACTCCTCGATGGACTCCAGAATGTCCGCCAGCGCCTCGTGTTTGCCGCGCTTGACCACGCCGCGCGCCACTTCCGGCTTCCAGCGCTTGCACAACTCTTTCAGCGTAGACACGTCCAGGTTGCGATAGTGGAAATACTCCTCCAGCTTGGGCATCCAGCGCACCATGAAGCGCCGGTCCTGATGAATGGTGTTGCCGCACATCGGCGTGATCCGCGGCGGCACGTACTGAGCCATGAAGTCCAGCAGCATCTGCTCGGCCTCGGCTTCGCCCAAGGTGGAGGCCTTGACCTTCTCGATCAGGCCGCTTTTGCCGTGGGTGTTCTTGTTCCAGTCGTCCATGCCGTCCAACACTTCGTCGGGCTGGTGGATCACCAGCACAGGCGATTCCGCCACCACGTTCAGTTGGCTGTCGGTAACGATCATCGCCACTTCGATGATGCGGTCGGTCTCAGGATTCAGGCCCGTCATTTCCATGTCGAGCCAGATGAGGTTCATTTGATCTTGTGTCATACTTGCCAATCTTTGCAAAACCCTGCCATTTTCCTTCATTGCCGCGCTGGCGGCAAACCTGACAGCAGATAACGGACTCCGATGACCGAGGCATTCAGCTCTCTCTTCCTGGCCGCGCTGGCGGCCACCCTCGCGCTAAAGCTCTGGCTAGGCTGGCGTCATGCCCGCCACATCGCCCGCCACCGCGCGGAAGTGCCCGCGGCTTTCCGCGACGCCATCACCTTGCAACAACATCAGTTGGCCGCCGATTATTGCATCGCCAAAACTCGCTTCGGCCTGTTTTCCGCCTTATTGGACAGCCTGGTGATCCTGGCGCTGACCTTTGGCGGCGCGCTGCAATGGCTGGCCGGCATCGCCGCCGGCGCCAGCGCCTCGCCGCTGCTGTCCGGCCTGCTGCTGATCGTGGGCGTGGCGGCGCTGACCGGCTGCGTCAGTTTTCCGCTCAGCCTGTACTCCACTTTCGGCATCGAGGCCCGCTTCGGCTTCAACAAAACCACGCCCAGGCTGTTCATCATCGACCAGATCAAGGGTCTGCTGCTAGGCGCCGTCATCGGCTTGCCGCTGGTGGCGCTGGTTCTGTGGTTGATGGACATCTCCGGTCCGCTGTGGTGGCTGTGGGTGTGGCTGGTCTGGACCAGCTTCCAACTACTGATGGTAGCGCTCTACCCAACGCTGATCGCCCCGCTGTTCAATAAATTCGTCGCGCTGGAAGATTTGGATCTCAAGGCCCGCATCGAAGCGCTGCTGCAACGCGCCGGCTTCAAAAGCCAGGGCGTGTTCGTGATGGACGGCTCCCGCCGTTCCAGCCACGGCAACGCCTATTTCACCGGCTTTGGCGCCGGCAAACGCATCGTGTTTTTCGACACCCTGCTGGGACAGCTGGACCACGCCGAGATCGAGGCGGTGCTGGCGCATGAGCTGGGCCACTTCAAACGCCGCCACATCGCCAAACGCATCGCGCTGGCCTTCGCGCTGTCTTTGGGCTTCCTGTTCCTCTTGGGCCAGTTGCTGGATGCGCCGTGGTTCTACGCCGGCCTGGGCGTTGACACGCCCAGCACCGCGATGGCGCTAATCCTGTTCTTCACCGCGGTGCCGGCCTTCACCTTCCCGTTCACGCCACTGTCCAGCAGCCTGTCGCGCCGCCACGAATATGAGGCCGACGAGTTCGCCGCCAGCGAGACCGACGCCGGCAAACTGGTGTCGGCCCTAGTCAAGCTCTATCGCGACAACGCATCCACGCTGACGCCGGATCCGCTTCACTCCGCTTTTTACGACTCGCACCCGCCCGCGGCGCTGCGCATCAACCATCTACAAGGAAACCGCTGACATGAACCTGCTCGAACTGTCTTGCGAAGCCCAACACGGCGCCAGCCCGCTGGCCGCCAGCACCGTCAATCAATTGATGGGCTCGCTGCCCGGCTGGAACATCCGCGGCATCGAACTGACCAAGACCTTCCCCTTCGCCGACTTCCACGACACCATGGCCTTCGTCAACGCGCTGGCCTGGATCGCCCACCGCGAAGACCACCACCCGGACCTGTCCGTGCATTACAACCGCGTCGTCGTCAATTTCAGCACCCACGACGCCGGCGGCCTGACGCTGAACGACTTCATCTGCGCGGCCAAGACCGAAGCGCTGCTGGCTCGCCCATGACAGGTCAGACCGGACAAATCATCCGCAGCCACGGCCGCCGCTTCATCGTCGAATCCGACGGCCAGGTTTACGATTGCACCACCCGCGGCAAGCGCGTCGACTTCGCCTGCGGCGACTGGGTGGACATCCTGGTGCAAAACAAGGAACAGGCCGTCATCGAGCGCTCGCAGGAGCGCCGCAGCCTGCTCTACCGCCAGGACGACTGGAAAACCAAGGTCATTGCCGCCAATGTGACCCGCATTCTGTTCGTGATCGCCGCCGTGCCCAGCCCCAACGAGGAATTGCTGGGCCGCTGCCTGATCGCGGCGGAAGCAGGCGACATCGACCCCGTCATCGTGGTCAACAAGGCAGACTTGCCGGAAACCGCGGGCTTGCTGCTCAAACTGGACTTGTACCGGCGCCTGGGCTACCAGGTGATCACCCTGTCCGCCAAGCAGGACGTCGCGCCATTGCTGCCGCTGCTGCAAGGCCAGACCAGCGTCTTCGTCGGCCAGTCCGGCATGGGCAAATCCACGCTGACCAATGCACTGCTGCCGGACGCCAACGCCCGCATCGGCGACATCTCCACCGCCTTGGACTCCGGCCGCCACACCACCACCCACGCCACGCTCTACCACCTGAACCCGGACAGCCACCTGATCGACTCCCCCGGCTTGCAAGAGTTTGGCCTCAAGCATTTGAAGGCTGCGGAACTGACCCGTTACTTCCCGGAAATGCGCCCGCTGATTGGCCAATGCCGCTTCCACAATTGTTCGCACCGCGTGGAACCGAACTGTGCCATCATGACCGCATGTGAATCCGGCGCCATCACTAAGTTTCGGCTAGGTTTGCTGCAACGTCTAACGGATGAACTTTCACCGTCCAGGCCGTAACGAAAGGAGTGCGTACTTTCCATTCACATACACGGGTAATTCACTTATCCTAAAAAACTGAAAGTCGTATCGCATAAGCATATCCAGACAGACAGCTAATAAGGAGCCAGCACTATGACTAAGCGAATCGCACTCGTAACCGGCGGCATGGGCGGTATTGGCACTGCCATCTGCAAAGCCCTGGTTGAAAGCGGTCACATCGTAGTCACCACCTACAGCAAGCCCGGCCGCGAGCAAGCCTGGCTCGCCGACATGAAGGGTCTGGGACTAAAGGATATCCACGCCTATCAGTGCGATGTCACCGACACCGCAGCCTGCAAGGAACTGGCCGAAAAGGTGGCCAAAGACCTGGGGCCGATCGACGTGCTGGTCAACAACGCCGGCATCACTCGCGACTGCAGCTTCAAGAAGCAGACCAAGGAAGACTGGGACGCGGTGCTGCGCACCAATCTGGATTCGCTGTTCAATATGACCAAGCCGGTGGTGGACGGCATGGGCGACCGCGGCTTCGGCCGCATCATCAACATTTCGTCGATCAACGGCCAGAAGGGGCAGTTCGGCCAGACCAACTACTCCGCGGCCAAAGCCGGCATGCACGGCTTCACCATGGCCCTGGCGCAGGAAGTGGCGCGCAAGGGCGTGACCGTCAACACCATTTCTCCCGGCTACATCGCCACCGACATGGTGATGGCGGTGGCGGAAGACGTCCGCAACAAGATCATCGCCCAGATTCCGGTGGGCCGCCTGGGCAAGCCCGAGGAAATCGCCGCCTTGGTGACCTACCTCGCCTCTGAGCAGGCGGGCTTCATCACCGGCGCCAACGTGGCGATGAATGGCGGTCAGCACATGATGTAACCGGGCCTCTGCCCGCTACGCGACGCCACCCCGCAGGGCGGCGTTTTCTTTTTGTCCGTCCGCTGTGTATGCTATCGCCTTCCCAAGCCACACCCCGACCATACCCCATGGCAGAACATCTGATCATCCACGGCGCCGACAAACAAGAGCGCTACCAAACCCTATTGCCGCAGGCGCTGGCGCTGATTGAATCCGAGACGGACCAAATCGCCGCGCTGGCCAATCTCTGCGCCGCCTTGCACAGCAGCTTTGATTGGCTGTGGACCGGCTTTTATCTGGTCAAGGACAAGCAATTGGTGCTAGGCCCCTTTCAGGGACCAATCGCCTGCACCCGCATCCCCTTCGGCAAAGGCGTGTGCGGCAGCGCCTGGCAGGCCGGCAAAACACTGGTGGTGGAAGATGTCGACGCCTTCCCCGGCCATATCGCCTGCTCGTCCAGCGCGCGCTCGGAAATCGTAGTGCCGGTCCGCAACGCCGACGGCGAGGTGGTCGCGGTGCTGGACGTGGACTCCAGCGAACTAGCCAGCTTCGACGCGGTGGACGCCGAATACCTGGAACGCGTTGCGGAGGGGCTCGTCCATCTGTTTTAAAAGCCTGTTCAATACCGGCCGCGCTTCAGCGTTGCGGCGCTGAAACTCTTCGCGACCATGAAAAAGCGCGCCTACCGGCGCGCTGTTTTCATGACCAGGCCGGCTCAGCCGGCTACAGCTGCAAACGCATTGAATCGCGCCCCTCTCGAGAGCGCGACCAAACTCGCCCCGCCAGCTCCAAAATCCAGAACACGGCCAGGCCGGACAGAATGGACAGATTCTTGCCCGCAACCATGACCAGCAAGCCCTGCCAGAAAGAACCGCCGTCCGCCCAGCACAAACCACACCACACGAACAAGGCCAGCAAGGAGATCAGCGCCGGGGCGCGGTAGTATTCGCCGAAAGTCATATTGCCTCCAATAAAGACAATCCTATCTCGACAAACTAACAAAGCTCGCGGCAAGCGACATCGTGGCAAGCACTTAGTAGAAACACGCGCCCGGAGCGCGCTTAGCCCAATAAGGGCAGTTGCAGTTGCCGCCCCAGCCACTCGCGCAAGCCGGCTTCGTCCAGCGTCAACAGCTCCTGACGCGAGACGGCCAGAAGCTCCACCAGTCGCGCCAGTTGGCGCTCGGCGCCCAGATTCATCTCTCCGGCCAGCCGGCTGTTCTCGCTGGCCATGTCCAGCAGGCGCGCCGAAGTCTGCTCCAATTGCACTGCCTGCCGCAACGCGTCCTGCTCCAAAGCCGCGTTGCGCCCTTCCAACCACTCCAGTCTCGCCTCCAGCCTGCCGTGGTCTCGTTCACGCTCAGCCAGGCGGTCGCGCCACTCTCCCTCCAGCCGCGTCCGCTCGCGTCGGCTTTGTTGCAAAGCCTCCTCCTGGCGCGCTTGCGCCTGCTGCATGGCCCGGCGTTCTTCTTCCATTTGCTCATAAAGCCGCAGCCGCAAGCCTTCCAGACGCTCATAAGCCAGGGACTCGCGCCTGGCGGCTTCTTCGCGCGCCTCCTGCACCTTCAGCTCCGCGCGCTCCTCCAGCTCCTGCTGGCGCTGCTCAGCCTGACGCCGAACCTCCGCCATTTCCTTCCGGAGCTGCTCCAGCCTCGCCTCCTGCTCCAGCCCCGCCCGCTCCAACATCTGGCGCCGGGTTTCCTCTCCCTGCAAGCGCCCATCCAAATCCGCCAGCCGCGCGGCGCGCAACTCTAGCTCGCGCAAGGCGGACTGCAGTTCGGCCTGACGCGCAGCCAAGCTGTCCTTTAGGTCTCGAGTCTCCGCCGCGGCCTGCGCCACCGCGGTTTCCGCGTCCTGACGCAAAGACTCCAGCCGCCCGTCCGCTTCGTCGCAGGCCCGCTGCCATACTTGCTCGAAAGCTTCGGCCAGGCCGGCCGGCCAATCCGGCCGCCGCGACGAGATCGCCACCCGCGACAAAAATTCCTGTCGCCATTCCTTCAAGGTGTTATTGATCGTCGTGTTGGAGCCCGCGCCGATTCTGGCCCGAACCTCCAGCACCGTCGGCCATACGCCTTCGCCCACCAGCTCAAACGCCGCTTGCCGGATACGCGAATAAATGTCTGTCGCCATGCCTGAAAATGCTCATTTTGTCGTGACCGACATTTTAGCAAAGCGACACTTTAAAATATATTACGCATTACATTTAAAATTTAACAAACCTAGCTCAGGCGCCCTGCGCAGCAAGAACCGGCGAAAGAAAAGAGCGGCGCGTCGCTGCGACGCCCGCCCCTCCTGCCAACTCTCCCGCCTTAGAACCTGTTTACGATCTGCTGCGCGTCGTGAAACGTGACACGGCGAGCACTGCTTCGAAATACTCATGTACCCTGTGCACATTCCATTTTCTCAGCCGCAACGCCTTGTCTCGCTTTAGCTCGCGAGATCGTAAACAGGTTCTTAGCCGCGTGCGGCTTCGCCCACGAAGATTTCCACACGCCGGTTTTTCGCTCGCCCCGCGGCGCTGGCGTTGCTGGCCACCGGCTCATGCGACCCGCGGCCGGCGATGCTGATCCGCCCCTCGGCCACGCCGCGCGCAGTCAGATAGTCGCGCGTTGCGCGGGCGCGGTTCAACGACAGCGGATCGTTGACCGCGTTGGAGCCGGTATTGTCAGTATGGCCAACAATCTTCACCGTGGTCACCGGATTCTGATTCAAGGTGGCCGCGAAACGATCGAGAATCGGCCGCAAATTGGGCTTGATATCGTAACGGCCCACGTCGAAAGACACATCGCTGGGAATGTCCAGCTTCAGCTGATTGTCTGCGGTCTGGCTAACGCTAACGCCGGAACCCTTGGTCGCCTGCTCCATCGCGGCCTTCTGATCCTGCATGTGCTTGGACCACAAATATCCGCCGCCGGCGCCCAGCGCCGCCCCCAAGGCGGCGCCGGTGGCCGCGCTGCGACCCGGATTGCCGCCCGCAGTCAGGCCGCCCAGCACCGCGCCGGCCACAGCCCCAATCGCCGCGCCCGTACCGGTGTCTTTCTGTGTTTCGGACATGTTCGCGCAGCCGGACAGGCCGCCGCTCCCCAGCGCCAATGCAACAAACATCGCGATCAGTTTATTCATGCCTGGATCCTTTCCATTCAGTCCATTACCCGCCCCAGCTCCTGCGGGACCCGCTTTCAGCATATACCCATTGCGTCGCGGCCACTGCGCCACCCGGCCAAAAGACAGGCGCAATTGGCCACGCCCGCGAGACAAAACGCTTGATTCGACAGCTAAAGCCTTCCCTTGCCGCGTCAATCCGCGTACCATCGCGCCTCGCTTTACGGGAGGGAATATGAACACGCAGACTACGGCCCGCGCCTGCGGCATTGACTTTGGCACATCCAACTCCACCGTGGGGTGGCTGCGCCCGAACCAAGCCACTCTACTGACGCTGGAGGACGGCAAGATTACCTTGCCCTCGGTGGTTTTCTTCAACTACGAGGAGGATCATTCCGTGTTCGGCCGGCTGGCGCTGCAGGAATACATGGAAGGCTACGAAGGCCGGCTGATGCGTTCGCTGAAAAGCCTGCTGGGCTCCAAGCTGATCGACAGCCAGACCGAAGTGCAAGGCAAGGCCCTACCCTTCCGCCACCTGCTCAGCCTGTTCATCCAGGAACTGAAACTGCGCGCCGACCGCGCCGCCGACCGCCCGTTCGAACAAGTGGTGCTGGGCCGACCGGTGCACTTTGTCGACGACAACCCCAAGGCCGACGCCGAAGCGGAGTCCACGCTGGGCGAGATTGCGCGCCAGGTCGGTTTCAAAGACGTGTCCTTCCAGTTCGAACCCATCGCAGCCGCCTTCGACTACGAAGCCCGGCTGGACCGCGAAGAGCTGGTGCTGATCGTCGACATCGGCGGCGGCACCTCGGACTTCACCCTGATCCGGCTGGCGCCCGAGCGCCACCGCCTGGACGAGCGCCGCGACGACATCCTCGCCACCGGTGGCGTACATATTGGCGGCACGGACTTCGACAAACAATTAAGCCTGCACGGCGTCATGCCCCTGTTCGGCTTCAAAAGCCGGTTGCGCAACAACGCGGAGATGCCGTCCAGCCAATATTTCAACCTGGCCACCTGGCACACCATCAATTTCGCCTACACCCGCAAGGCCTGGATGGACCTGCAAGATGTGCATCGCGACGCGGCGCAACCTCAGGTTCTGGACCGACTGTTCCGCCTGATCCAGGACCGAGCCGGCCACCGGCTGGCGATGCAGGTGGAAACCGCCAAGATCGCGCTGTCGGACGAGGCCTTGCACCAGTTGGACCTCGGCCACATAGAAGCAGGTCTGCGCTGCGAGTTGAGTCGCGACCAGTTCAACCACAGTATCAACACAATGCTGGGCCAGATCGGCGCCACCGTGCGGCAATTAATGGCGGACGCCTGCACCCAGGCCGGCGACATCGACACGGTCTTCTTCACCGGCGGCTCCAGCGGCGTGCCGGCGCTGCGCGACAGCATCAAGCACCTGCTGCCCCAAGCCCGTCACATAGAAGGCGACCTGTTCGGCAGCATCGGCAGCGGCCTGGCGATCGAGGCGGCCAAACGCTACGGCTAAGAATCTGTTTACGATCTCGCGCGCAAGGGCAAAATCGTAAACAGACGCCAACACCCACCCCTCAATAGAAAAAGGCCGGGCAAATTGCCCGGCCTTTCGCCTGTCCGTTCCGTCTCAAGCCTCGGGCTTGCCGCCCGCCGCTTTCTTACCCCTGCGCCGCGACTCCGGCGGCAGCTCGAATTCGAACAGTTGCGCGGTGCGCCCGGTTTGCGATTGACAGGCTATCATCAGCGCGCGATTGATCGCCTCCTTCTTGCTGACGCCCCACCACTCTATCATCTTGTCCAGGGACTTCTGCGCGTCGCGGCTCAATTCCACCGTCACCGACAACTCCTGCAGACGACTGCGGCGCAATTCGCGGCTGCGGCGCTTGCGCTCGGCCACCGTCATCGCGCGCTCGCCCAAGGGCTTGCGCCCCGGCTTTTTGCGGACGCCGCCAATCAGATCGAAGGTGTAGTGATCGCAAGGATCTTTCATGGCTTGAGTGACGGGTCACGGTCGTTGCTGAAGAGGGGCGCAAGGATAGCACAAAGCAAGCCCTGACGGGCGTTTCGCGCGCTCCAGCCGCAAAATATCCCAACGCGATGCGGCCGGCACAAAAAAACCCCGGCCTGGTGCCGGGGCAGACTCAATCAGCCGCCCTGAAGGCTGATCGAAAGCGACTCTACAGTTCCAGCATAGCCCTTGTTTCGGCTTTGCACAGCCCGCTTTCACGGAGCAGGAACCCGTTTCAGTCGCTGCCGAATTCCCGCTCCAGTTCCGCCAAGGCCTGACGCGTCACCCGCACCGGCATCAAGGCCCGACGCAAAGGCTGGGCCTGCCCCAACACCAGCTCCTCGAACTCCAGCTCGGTGGCGTCCTCGCCGGGCGCATCCTGCTTCACCCCCATGCGATTCAAGTACAAGGTCCGCCATTCCAGCCGGAAATAATCGGCAGGATGCTCCAACACGTGGCGCACGGTTTCCAACAGGCCCTCAAGACTCAGCGCGTCGCGCGCCTCGCGCAACTGCGGCTCGATCTCGTCCATGCGTCGTTGCACTCCTTCGCAGGTGTCGGGCAAAGGCGAGCCGTCCGAGGACCCATCCACCACGGTGCCGGCCTCGCAACGCAGCACGCTCATACGCAACTGCAGCCGCGACATCTCGTTGTCCAGCGTCTGGCGCAGCTGCTCCAGCAGGCTCAAGCGCCGCGCAATCACCGTGGTCAGCATCTCCTCGCTGCGCCGCGCGCTGCTTTCACGCAGCAGCTCGCGCGACGCGCAAGGCATCGCCAGCCGATGGCCGTCAAAGCTCACCACCTGCTGCGGCACCTCGCGCCGCACCTCCCCGCCTTCCATCGCCACGCCCAGGCGGCCGGTTTCGCTGCGCGCCATCGACAGCAAAGCCCAAGCCTCGTCGCCCTGGCTGGCGGACAAGAAAAAGTTGCGCAGGGGCTCGCTCTGCCTCAGACAGGACAGCAAGCTGGCCGGCCCGGAAAACAGCAAACCCAGCCGCGGGTCCCGCGCAAAGCCGCGCAAGGATAGTTCCAGCGGCTCCGGCATTCGGTTTGGCAACTCGGACAAATAAGCCTGGGTGACGCGCATGCCCGGCGCCAGCGCTTCCAGATAGCCGGGAGCCAGGCGCAAGCGCTTGTCCGTGCCGTCGACCAGGCACTCTATCGCCTGCGTCAACTCCCGCTGCTGCTGCCGGCTTTCAGCATCCAGCCCCCATCTTTGCAACAAGCGCCCTAACATGCGTCCCCCTCTAGGAACCTGTTCACGATCCGCTTCGCGAGGCGGCGAGCACGCCGTCTCGCCCTTGCTCGCGAGATCGTCAACACGTTCTAACAGCCGGCCATCCGTCCAGCCGGATTAAAATGATTCGTCGTCGCGCAGATAGCGCCATTGGCCAGTGGGCAGATTGCCCAGCTTGACCTTGCCGATGCGAATCCGCTTCAGACCCACCACGCGCAAGCCCACCAGCTCGCACATGCGGCGAATCTGGCGTTTCTTGCCTTCGCGCAGCACAAAGCGCAACTGGTCCTCGTTCTGCCAGGCCACCGTGGCAGGCAGCAATTTTTTACCATCCAGTTCCAAACCATGATTGAGCAGACGCAAACCTTCGTCGGAAAGTTCTCCCTCCACGCGCACCAGGTACTCCTTGTCCACGCTGGAGTTCTCGCCGATGAGCTGCTTCGCCACTCGGCCGTCTTGGGTCAGGATCAGCAGGCCCACCGAGTCGATGTCCAGGCGGCCGGCCGGCGCCAGCCCTTTCAGATGCTGCGGGGAAAACCGGCGACGGCTCTTGTCCTCGGACCACTGGTTCTCCGGCTTGACCAGCACCACCGCCGGCTCGTAGCCATCTTCAGCCTGGGCGGACACATAGCCCATGGGCTTGTTCAACAGGATGGTGACGCGCGAGGCCTGCGCGTCCTGGGCCTTCTTATCCACTTCGATCAGATTATGCGGCTGCACTTTCTGTCCGAGAACGGCCACCTCGCCGTCCACTTTCACCCACCCTTGTTCGATATAACTATCGGCCTCGCGGCGCGAGCACAAACCCAACTCGGCCATGCGTTTCGACAGGCGCACTGGTTCCATCATTTCGTTCCGTAATAAAAAAAGCGGCTTGCGCCCGCTGCGGCGCCCGCCCCGCCTCTTCAATCCAAGACAGGCAACCGGGCAACCCGCAACCACCGGCAAGTCCGCTGTTGCATTTGGCCGTATTGTAGGGGATAGCGCCTCGACTGACCATGCATGGATGCGGCCTTTGCCCGCGACGCACTCCAAAAACGCCGCGCGCCTGGCATCCCGCCAACGATACCGTTAGCATATAACGAAACTCCCGACCGCCACCGAGGCACGCATGAGCATTTTCAAGGACTACGAACAATACGACGGCATTGGCTTGACCCAACTCATCGCCGGCGGCCAGATCAGCGCCGGCGAAGCCGTAGCCGCCGCCCAGGACCGGCTGGAGCGATGGAATCCGGCGCTGAACGCGGTCTGCCTGCCGCTGCCTGAGCAAGCCCAAGCGCAGTTGAATCAAGCGCAAGGCGCCGGCCCGCTTGCCGGCTGCCCGATATTGGTCAAGGACCTGCTGGCCGACATCGCCGGCGTGCCCACCCGCAACGGCAGCCGCCTGTTCGACGGCCACATCGCTCCGCGCGACGCCGACATCATCCAGCGTTACCGCCAGGGCGGCCTGATCTTCATCGGCAAAACCGCCACCCCGGAACTGGGCCTAAGCCCTTACACCGAATCCGAGGTCTACGGCCTCAGTCGCAACCCCTGGGACCTGACCCGCACGCCGGGCGGCTCCAGCGGCGGCTCGGCGGCCGCGGTGGCAGCCGGCATCGTGCCCATCGCCCACGGCGGCGACGGCGGCGGCTCCATCCGCATCCCCGCCTCCAACTGCGGCGTGTTCGGCCTCAAGCCCACCCGCGGCCGCGGCCCGGCCGGCCCGGACTACAGCGAGGGCTGGCAAGGCCTGGTCTGCCAGCACGCGCTGACGCGCAGCGTGCGAGACAGCGCGGCGATGCTGGACCTGCTGGCCGGCGGCCCGCGTGGCGGCGAGGCTTATTACTGGCCTGCGCCGGAGCAAAGCTTCTTCGCCGCGCACCAACGCGAGCCCGGCAAGCTGCGCATCGCCTGGAGCAAGCGTCCCATTCTGGGCGGCTCGCTGCACCCGGACTGCGCCGCCGCGCTGGACGGCGCACTGGCCTTGCTGGCCGATCTGGGTCACGAGGCGGAGGAAGCGTCGCCGCCGCTGGCATCGCCTGAGGAGTACAACCGCGCGATGCTGGCCATCATCTGCGGAGAGATGGCGGGACTACTGCGCGACATTGAGCGCCAGACCGGCAAGCCGGCGCGCCACGAGCAACTGGAGGCAGCCAGCTGGGCGCTGGCGCGCTACGGCGAGCGCCTCAGCGCCGGCGAGCTGGCCTGGGCGCGCGGTTTCGCCTGGGAGCAAGCCCGGATCATGGAAACCTTCCATCAACGCTACGACGTGCTGGCGACCCCTGCGCTGAATCAGCCGCCCGCCCTAGTCGGCGGCCTCGGGCCCAGCGCGGCCGAAACTGCGATCTCGCGCTGGATGCTGGGCAAGCTGGGCTGGGACTGGACCTTGCGCTTCGGCCAGTTGATCCCGACCACCTCGCGCCGCCTGATGGAGTACCTGGGCTGGACCATTCCCTTCAATATGAGCGGACAGCCGGCAATGAGCGTGCCGCTGCACTGGAGCCAGGCCGGGCTGCCGATAGGCGTGCAATTCGTCGCGCGCTGCGGCGACGACCTCACGCTGCTTCAGCTCGCGCGCCAGTTGGAGCAGGCCAGACCGTGGGCGCAACGGCGTCCGCCGGCCCCGCCTAGCGCTTGAAGCCGGCCAGAGCCGGCCCCAGCTCGCTGGCCAGCCGGCGGCCCAGCTCGGTCACCAGCGTCTGCAGGCCGGCCGCGGCCGCCGCGGCGTCCTGCGTCGCCAAAGGCTGGCTCTGCAGGAAATAACCGCTGGCCAGCGGCCGTTTGTCCCCCTGCGTCGGCAGCGCCTGCCAAGCCACTTCCAGCGAGGCGTCGCGCCCCGGACGCAGGCGCAGCTGACGCACGTCCAGCAATAAGCGGATGTCCCCGCCGCCCATGCCCGGTTGCGGATAGGCGTAGATACTGGACAGACCCAGCGAGCGGGACAGATCCGCCGCCACGGCTTGCGTCAGCATGCGGTCCAGCGGACCCGCCCAGCGTTGCAGATCCAGCAATTCGACATTGCCGGCGGCGTCTTCCACCACCAGTTGGGGCCGCTCCAGCCCGGCCGGCAGCGAGGCCGGACCCACCATCACGCTGACGCCCAGCACGGGGGTCGCGGCCGCCGTCGACAGCGCCGGCCGCAATTGATGGAAGGTGGTGGGCGGCGAGGCGCAGGCGCTCAACAGCGCCAGCATGATCAGGCTCAGCGCGATGGACTTCATTTTTTCTCTCCCTTGCCACGTATCAACGCTTCCGGATGGCGGTCCAGGTAATCGGCCAGCGCGCGGAAGCTGCGCGCGGTTTCCGACACCTCTTGCGCGGCGGCGCGCACGTCCTGCTGCAGCGGCGAATCCGCCTGCATCGCCTGACGCGTGCTTTCCAACGTCTTTTGCAGATCCTCCAGCGTTTTCACCGCCTGCGGCAGCACCTTGCCGTCCATGTTCTCGGACAGCTTGCGCATGCCGTCCAGCGTCTGGTGCAGCGATTTCAACGACTGGTTCAGCTCCTCGCCTATGCTGTCGAACGGCACCTTGTCCAGACGGCGCGCAATGCGCTGCAGCACCCGCTGAAGCTCTTCCAGATCGCCCGGCAGCGTCGGCAGCTCGGTCATGCCGTTGCGCACCAACACCTTGGCCGGCTTGGCCTCGGGGAAGAAGTCCAGCGCCACGTAAAGCTGGCCGGTGATCAGGCTGCCGGAACGCAGTTGGGCGCGCAGGCCGTTGCGCACCAGCGATTCCACGGAAATCTTGGCCGACAGGCTGTGGTCGCCGGACAGAGTATTGAGCCGGCTGGGATAGGTGCGGATGTCCACCGTCATATCGAAGTCCTTGCGCGCCGGCGCGTATTCGATGCCGATGGCGGTGACCTCGCCAAAGGTGATCCCGCGGAAATCCACCGGCGCCCCCACGGTCAAGCCGCGCACCGACTGCCGGAACTTCAAGCGGAAGGACTGGGTTTCCCGGTCGCGGTTTTGCAGCGCCTTCTCTCGGGTTTCGTTGAGCAGGAATAGGTATTTGGCGTCCGGCGCCTTGTCCGGCCCGTCGCTAAGCGGGGTTTCGAAGGCGATGCCGCCCAAGGCGATCGCCGCCAATGACTGGGTATTGACGCTCAGGCCGTTGGCGCCGATGGCCACGTCAATGCCGCTGGCGTGCCAGAAGCGGCTGTTGACGGTAACGAAGTGATCGTAGGGCGCGTTGACGAAGACCGACAACTTCACCGCGCTGCCGGCCGGGTCCAGTTCATAGCCCACCACCTGCCCCACCGGCACGCGGCGGAAATACACCGGCGAGCCGGCGTTGAGCGAACCCAGATTGTCCGAACGCAACACGAACATCTTGCCCGGCAGGTCCGCGTTGATGATGGGCGGCACTTCCAGGCCCTTGAACTCGGTGCGGCGCTCCTTGCTCTTGCCCACGTCCATGCCGATATAGGAGCCGCCCAGCACCGTACCCAGGCCGGACACGCTGCCGCCGGAAATACGCGGCCGAACCACCCAAAAGCGACTATCCGCCACCAGGTAATCGTCCACCTTCTTGCTCAGCTCCGCGGTCACCAGGATGGATTGACGATCCGGACTCACCGACACCGCCTTCACCTCGCCGATCTCCACGTCCTTGTACTTGATCCGGGTTTTGCCCGCCTCCAAGCCTTCCGCATTCTGGAAGGCGATGGTGATGGTGGGCCCGCGCGACAAGACCGCGTTCACCGCCAGCCAGCCGCCAATCACCGCCGCCACCACGGGTATCAGCCACACCAGCGACGGCGACCAGCGCCGCCGCTTCACCGGCACCGCCGCCGGCAAGTCCTCGCCGGCTGCGGCCGGGTTTTCGGGTTGATCACTGCTCATCGTCTTCCTTTACCTGATCCCAGATCAGTCTGGGATCGAAACTCATCGCCGCCACCATGGTCAGCACCACCACCGTGCCGAAGGCGACTGCCCCCGGTCCGGCCTTGATCGACGCCAGCGATTGCCATTGCACCAGCGCCACCATCAGAGCCACCACGTAAATATCCAACATCGACCACGGGCCTATCACCTCCACCACCCGATACAGCCGCGTGCGCTGCCGCGGCGCCCAGCCGGAACCCAGCTGCACCGTCACCAGCAATAAGAGCAAGGCCAGAATCTTCAACAAAGGCACCAGCACGCTGGCGGTGAACACCACCAGCGCCAGCGGCCAGGAGCCGGATTTCCATAAATACACCACCCCGCTCATGATGGTGTCGTTCTGCATGCCCATAATGGTGGAGGTTTCCATGATAGGCAGCAGATTGGCGGGCAGATAGGCCACCATCGCCGCCAACAGCAGAGCCCAGCTGCGCTGCAGGCTGTGCGGCTTGCGCGAGTGCAAGGCGGCGTGGCAGCGCGGGCAGGATTGAGCGCCTTCGCCGGCGCGGCACAACAGCCCGCAGCCGTGGCACAGCCACAGACCGGACTGCGCGGCGGTTTTCACACGGTAGCCCGGCATTGTTGATAACGCTCCCACAAATCTTCCGGATTGAAACGACTGGCGGTGGCCGCCATCAGCACGATCAAGGCGAACAAGGCCATCAGGCCCACGCCTACATGGACGGTGGCCAGGCTGACCAGCTTCACCAAGGACACCAGGATACCCAACAGAAACACCTCCACCATGCACCACGGACGGGTCAATATCTTCAGCCGCATCAGCCAGGGAAAGCCGCGCGGCACATGGCCGAAGGCCAGCGGCAGCCGCACATACAGCATGCTGCCCAGCTCCAGCGACGGCATCACGATGCCGGTGAACATCACCAGCATGGCCACCGACAGCATGCCCTGGCGCTCCAGCGCCACCACCGTCTGCCACAAGGTGGCCGCGCTGCGCGCGCCGGCGGCCTCTAGCGTCACCACCGGATAGACGTTGGCCAGTAGAAAAGCGATCACCCCGGTCAGCAGCAAGGCCAGTTCGACGTCCTGCCCCTGCGCGCCGTAGCGGCGCACCAGCGCGCCGCAGCGCGGGCAGCAGGCCCGCCCCTCGCCCCTCAACGGCACCCGCATCAGCAAGTCGCAATCGTGGCAGGCCGTCAGTTTGGAATCAGGATCCGGCCGCGACATCAGTAGCCGCCCCTCGCCTTGCGCTCGGCGGTAAAGCTCCACCATAGCCGCGCCTCGCCGGTGTCCATGTAGTGCACCACCGACATCAAGGTATCCAGCACGCACGGGTCCTGCCGGGTTCCGGTCAGCTCGCACAAACGGTGGTAAAGCCGCAAAGGCTCCGCGCCGCGCAACTGCGACGGCTGTTCAATGCCGAGCAGGCGCAGGTCGTCGGCCAGGCTGGAGCCGATATTGGGCAGCTCGCGCAAATGCCGCGCCCGCGCGGCGGGCGGACAACGTGATGGATGCATAAACTCTCGGCGAGGGTCAGGACATCCCGCATGATAAAGGACGCCGCGCCAGAGTTCAAAAGCCGGCTTGGCCTCGAAGCCCGCTCAAAGCCTCGCGAACAAGAGCAAGACGGCCGAGAAAGCGGCGTTTAACGCCCTTCTCTAGCCGTACCGCCGAAGCACCGCCAGCCTTGCACAGCGGATCAACCGTGGAAGATGTCCCAGCCCAGCTTGAGGATCAGCGTACTGGTCAGCAACAGGAACAACACCCGCACAAAGCCGGTGCCTTTCTTCATCGCCACCCAGCTGCCCACCATCGCGCCGGCCATATTGCAGGCCGCCATCGGCAGCGCGTACTGGAACAGCACATGGCCGGCGGGAATGAAGAACAGCAAGGCCGCGCAGTTGGTGGTCAGGTTCACCACCTTGGCCGATGCCGAAGCGTGCAGAAAGTCGAAGGCGAAAAAGCGGATAAACAGAAACATCAGGAAGCTGCCGGTGCCGGGGCCGAACAGACCGTCGTAAAAACCGATAGCGCCGCCGATGGCCATGCCTATCGCCATCTCGCGCCGGCCTATCGCCACCGGCTTGTGCAGGGAGCCGAAATCCTTCTTCCACAAGGTGTACACCGCCATCACCACCAGCAGCGCCAGCACCATGGGCCGCAACACCGCTTTGTCGATCAGGCTGACCGTGGCCGCGCCGGCGATGGACATGAAGAAGGCCGCCACCGCCGCAGGCAGCACCAAGCGCCACGGCACCCGGACCCGCTTCAGATAAGAGCGCGCGGCGGACAGCGTGCCCATGGCCGCGGCCAGCTTATTGGTGCCGAACACCGTGGCCGGCGCCAGATTGGGCAAGGCGCTGAACAAGGCCGGAATCTGAATCAGCCCGCCGCCGCCCACCGCCGCGTCCACCAAGCCGGCGGCGAAGGAAATCACGCACAGAAAACTCAAGGTCAACAGCATTCATTTCTCCCGGCTTCGCGCCGCTTACAGTTAGGACAAGATTCTATGCCTTGCCAGCCGCCCATGCTTGCAATACCGTATTGCGAAAATCGCAATCAAGATGACCGAGGCCGAGATGAAATCGCTGTGGGAATTGCGCGTGTTCTGCGCGGTGGTGGAAAGAAAAAGCTTTGTCGCCGCCGCGCGCCAGCTGGGCACCTCGCCCAGCAGCGCCACCCGCGCAGTGCAGGCGCTGGAAGAAGCGCTGGGCGGCAGCTTGCTGGCGCGCTCGCAAAAGCTGCTCAACCTGACCCTGGCCGGCGAAAGCTATTACGTCTCCGCACGCAAGATGCTGGACCTGCAGGAAGAAGCCGAAGACGAGCTGGCCGCCTTGAGCGAGGCGCCGCGCGGCCTGCTGCGTTTTTCCGCGCCGGAGGCGATGAGCCACACGCTGCTGCCGCCGGTGCTGGCGCACATGGCAGACGCCAACCCGGAACTGCGCTTCGACGTGCTGTACAGCGACACCATATTGGACCCGATACGCGAAAAGCTGGACTTCAGCATCCGCGGCGCCTTCCCCGCCTCCAGCGAGCTGATCGGCTACCCGCTATGGGATTACCAGCGCCACCTCTACGCCAGCCCGGACTACGTCGCCCGCCACGGCGCGCCGCAAACGCCGGAACAACTGCCGGAACACCGAGTGGTGATCCACTCCGCGCCGCGCGTGCTGAAAGCCTGGAACTTCGTTTCCGCCGGCCACCAACTCAGCCTCAATCTCACGCCCTGGCACCGCGTCAGCTCCGGCAGCGCCGTGCTCCACGCCGTGCTGGCCGGCCTGGGCGTCGCCCGCCTGGGAGACTGGCTGGCCGAGCCGCTGGTGCGCTCAGGCCAGCTGCTGCGGCTGTGCCCGGACTACCGCATCGTCTCCAGCCACGGCGACAATCCGCAAATGCACGCCGTCTTCGCCAACCGCCGCATTCCGCGCAAAGCCCGGCTGTTGCTGGAGGCGGTGCGTGCGGCCGCCCGCGACGCCGGCTACGGGCTTAAGGCGCGCTGAAGCCATAAAAAAACGGAAGCCAAAGCTTCCGTTCGCATATAACGCCAGGCGGGGCCGGACAAGCGGCCCGCCGTGAGCTTGCCGCTCAGCCCACCCAGCGGCGAGCGGAGGCGAACATCCGATACCAGCCGCCGCTCTCGCCCCACTCCGCCGGATGCCAGCTGTTCTGCACCGTGCGGAACACCCGCTCCGGATGCGGCATCATGATGGTGAAGCGGCCGTCGGCCGTGGTCACCCCGGTGATGCCGGCCGGCGAACCGTTGGGGTTCAGCGGATAGGTTTGAGTGGCGCGGCCGTCAAAATCGACGTAACGCAAGGCCGTCAGCACCTGCTCCTGCGCGCCCGGCGCGAACACCGCGCGGCCTTCGCCGTGGCTAACCACCACCGGCAGCTGGCTACCCACCATGTCGGACAAGAAGATGGACGGCGAGGCCGTCACTTCCACCATGGCGAAGCGCGCCTCGAACTGCTCGGAAGCGTTGCGATGGAACTTGGGCCAGTGCTCCGCGCCCGGAATGATGGACGACAGATTGGACATCATCTGGCAGCCGTTGCACACGCCCAGCGCGAAAGTGTCGCCGCGGCCGAAGAAGGCCTCGAACTGCTCGCGAGCGCGCGGGTTGAACAGAATGCTCTTGGCCCAACCCTCGCCGGCGCCCAGCACGTCGCCGTAGCTGAAGCCGCCGCAGGCGGCCAGGCCCTTGAAGTCCGCCAGCGACACGCGGCCGCTGATGACGTCGCTCATATGCACGTCCACGGTGTCGAAACCGGCGCGGTCGAAAGCCGCCGCCATCTCCAGCTGGCCGTTGACGCCCTGCTCGCGCAGCACCGCCAGGCGCGGACGCGCGCCGCTGGCGATGAAAGGCGCCGCCGGATCGGCGTGCACGTCGAAGCTCAGCTTGGCGCTCAGGCCCGGCGCTTTCGGGCTGGAGCGCAGCAGGTGCTCGCTGTCGGCGCAGGCCGGATTGTCGCGCAGGCGCTGCATGCGGGCGCTGGTCTCGGACCATTCGCGGTGCAGGTCGGAACGGCTCTCGTTGAACAACTCCACGCCGCGGTGCTTGATCACCAGGCGGTCCTTGTTGTTGACGCGGCCGATCACGAACAGCTCGCGGCCGATGCCGGCCTTCATGAAGCGCGAGATCACCTCGGGCGTGTCGGATTTCTTCACCTGCAACACCGCGCCCAGCTCCTCATTGAACAGCACCCGCATCAGGCGACCATGGGTGGCGGCTTCCTGAGTGGGCTGGACGAAATCGTCGATGATGCGTTGGGTGTTCTTACGCTCGATCACCAGTTCCTGCAGATCGATGGTGACGCCGATATGGCCAGCGAACATCATTTCCGACAAGGTCACGAACAGGCCACCGTCGGAGCGGTCGTGATAGGCCAGCAAGATATCGTCGCGCAACAGCGTCTGCACGGTGTTGAAGAAGGCCGCCAGCTGATGCGGGCTCTCCACGTCCGGCGCCTTGCCGTCCATCGCCTTCCATACCTGGCCGTAGATGGAGCCGCCCAAACGGCAGCGGCCGTAGCCCAGGTCGATCAGGATCAGATCGGTGTCCTTGTCCTCTTTCAGCTCCGGCGTGGCGGTTTTGCGCACGTCTTCCACCGGGGAGAAAGCGGAAATGATCAGCGACAGCGGCGCGGTCACGGCTTTCTTCTCGCCGGCCTCTTCCCACACCGTCTTCATCGACAAGGAATCCTTGCCCACCGGGATGCTGATGCCCAGGTCCTGGCTCAGCTTGGACACCGCGTCCACTGTGCGGTACAGGCGCGCCTCCTCTCCCGGGTGGCCGGCGGCGGCCATCCAGTTGGCGGACAGTTTGACGTTGCCCAAGTGGCCGACGAAGGACGCGGCGATATTGGTCAACGCCTCGCCTATCGCCATGCGGCCGGAGGCCGGCGCATCGAATAGCGCGGTGGGCGTGCGTTCGCCCATCGCCATCGCCTCGCCGCGATAAGTGTTGAAACCCATGGTGGTGACGGCCACGTCCGCCACCGGCACCTGCCAGCGGCCCACCATTTGATCGCGCGCGGTCATGCCGCCCACGGTGCGGTCGCCGATGGTGATCAGGAAGGATTTGTCCGCCACCGTCGGGTTGCGCAGCACGCGCAGCGCGGTTTCCTTCAGTTCAAAACGCGAAGCGTCGAAAATGTTCAGTTCGCGCTCGCGGGTGGTCACGTCGCGCGTCATCCGCGGCGGCTTGCCCAGCAACACCTCCAGCGGCATATCCACCGGATGGTTGTCGAAGTGATCGTCGCGCACTTGCAGATGGCCGTCGTCGGTGGCCACGCCCAGCACCGCGAACGGGCAACGCTCGCGTTCGCACAGCGCGCTGAAGCGCTCCAGGTCCTGCGGCAGCACCGCCATCACATAGCGTTCCTGCGACTCGTTGGACCATATCTGCATCGGCGTCATGCCCTTTTCTTCCAGATGCACTTTGCGCAAATGGAAGACAGCGCCGCGGCCGGCGTCGTTCACCAGCTCCGGAAAAGCGTTGGACAGGCCGCCGGCGCCCACGTCGTGAATGGACACGATGGGGTTGGCGTCGCCCATCTGCCAGCAGCGGTCGATCACTTCCTGGCAGCGGCGTTCGATTTCCGGGTTGCCGCGCTGCACGGAGTCAAAGTCCAGGTCCGCGCTGTTGGCGCCGGTGTCCATCGACGATGCCGCGCCGCCGCCCAGGCCGATCAGCAGGCTGGGGCCGCCCAGTTGAATCAGCAGCGCGCCTTCCGGAATCTCGTTCTTGTGGATTTGCTGCTGCTGGATATTGCCCAGGCCGCCGGCGATCATGATCGGCTTGTGATAGCCGCGCATCTCGCCTTCCACCGCTTCTTCGAAGGTGCGGAAATAGCCGGTCAGATTGGGGCGGCCGAATTCATTATTGAACGCCGCGCCGCCGATCGGGCCTTCCAGCATGATCTGCAAGGCGGAAGCGATGCGCTCCGGCTTGCCATACTGCGCCGCCGCGTCGCTGTAACGCTCCCACGGCTGCACAAAGCCCGGAATGTTCAGATTGGACACGGTGAAGCCGGTCATGCCGGCCTTGGGACGCGAGCCGCGGCCGGTGGCGCCCTCGTCGCGGATCTCGCCGCCGTTGCCGGTGGAGGCGCCGGCGAACGGCGAAATTGCCGTCGGGTGGTTGTGCGTCTCCACCTTCATCAGAATATCGGTGGGTTCGCTGTGGTAAGCGTAGCCGTGGCCTTCCGGCTGCGGGTAGAAGCGCTCGATGAAAGCGCCTTCGATCACCGAGGCGTTGTCCTTGTACGCCACCAGCGTGCCTTGCGGATTGGCGTCGTGGGTGTCCCGGATCATGCGGAACAGCGACTTTTCCTGCTCTTCGCCGTCGATGATGAATTTGGCGTTGAAGATCTTGTGGCGGCAGTGCTCGGAGTTGGCCTGCGCAAACATCATCAATTCCACGTCGGTGGGGTTGCGCCGCATCTTGGTGAAGTTTTCCACCAGATAATCCACTTCGTCCTCGGACAGGGCCAGGCCCAGATCGGCGTTGGCCGCCTCCAGGGCCGCGCGGCCGCCGGCGAGGATGTCCACCGACGTCATCGGCTGCGGATCTTGATGGACAAACAGGCGGGCCGCGTCGTCCAGCGACGGCAACACCGTTTCCGTCATCCTATCGTGCAAGAGGCCCGTCAAAATATGACGAGCCTCTTCATTTAAAGATTGTTTTGCGGACTTAACCCAGAAGGCGGTGCCGCGTTCGATGCGGTGAATCCCTCCCAGCCCGCAGTGCTGGGCGATATCGGTGGCCTTGGAGGCCCAGGGCGACAAAGTGCCCAATCGCGGCGTCACCAGAAACAGTTCGCCATCCGGCTGGCCGGCCAGCGGCGCTTCGCCGTAGCTCAGCAACTTGCCCAAGGTGGCCTGCTCTTCCAACGTCAGTTCGGTTTCGCTTTCGGCGAAATGCCAGAATTCGGCACTGATGCTGAGATCCGACAGCCCGGCTTCGGCGGCTGCGGCAAGCAGTTTTTCAAGACGGAACGGCGACAGCGCAACGCCGCCACGGAGCTTGGTAAGGTAAGACATTAGACACCCGCGACAAGTATCAGGAAAGCGCGTCATAATACAGCAATTCACTGTTTGTTTTAAGCGGCTAATTGCCCGGATGCCCGCCGCTTAATAAAATAATCCTCATCCGCATAGCATTTCATCTCATCAGCAAGGAGCTTCCAGCATGAAAAAGGTTGAAGCCGTGATCAAGCCGTTCAAACTGGACGAGGTGCGCGAAGCCTTGTCCGAACTGGGCATCAACGGCCTGACCGTCACCGAGGTCAAGGGCTTTGGCCGCCAAAAGGGCCATACCGAGCTCTACCGCGGCGCCGAATACGTGGTGGACTTTTTACCCAAGGTGAAAGTGGAAGTGATTCTGCCGGACGATCTGGTGGAACGCGCCATCGAAACCATCGTCGCCACCGCCCGCACCGGCAAGATAGGCGACGGCAAGATCTTCGTCACCCCGGTGGAGCAAGTGGTGCGCATCCGCACAGGCGAAACCAACGAACAGGCGATCTGAGCCCCGCCGGCAAGCGCTGGAACCACTCTCCAAGGCCCCGCTTCCGCGGGGCCTTGTCATTTAATCCAAAGGCCCGAACAGGCAAGTATGCACCCTGCCGTGCTTCTCCTGGCCCGCCGCCACCACCTTGCCGTCGCCGGACATGACGATATGGCTGCTGCTCCTCTCCTCGCCAGGGCAGAACAGGCGCTGCGTCTTGGGCGCGCCAAAACGCCAGCGCAAAGTGGCGTAGCCGCCCTGCTCCGGCTGGGTGGAGGTGCCCGCCAACACGCGGCCGTCCTGACTAAAAGCGGTCAACGTCAGATCGCCCATCACCGGCGAGAACGGCGCCAGCTTGCCGTTTTCCAAGCGCAGCGGGAACGTCCCGTCTGCCGTGAACGAGCTCAGCCATAAGTAGCGGCCATCCTCGGAGACCGAGCGCAAGAACATCTCCAGGCTCTCCTTGCGGGTTTCCGCGCGCACCGCCGCCTCCAGATCCACCTCGCCCTCCGGCGAGATTTGCACGAAGGCGCGGCTATGGTCGCTTTCCCGGTTAAAGGACACAAAAACCGTGCGCCCATCCGCGGACAAGCCTTCCAACACGGACTTAGCGCGGATCACGCTGACGCCCTCGCCCGCACGCCAACGCACGACGTCGCTTTCCATGAAGATATTGCCATCCTCGCCGCTCATTCCGGCCCAGGCCAGCACTTGCGCGTCGCGTTGCGCGCCAGTCGCCTTGCCTTCCGCCTCGGTCGGCCACGGCAAGGGCTCGCGCCGGCTTGGCTTGCCCTCGTCCGGATTCCAGACAAAGCCGTACCAAACGCCGGTGTCGGCATGTTTGAAGTAGCCAGCCACATCCCCGCGCCCCGCATGGACACCGGAAACTCGCAGCTTGGTCACCTCGCCCTCGCTCATTAGCGGGCTTTCGTTCATGAAATCTTGCATCCGCCGCATCCGCCACAGCATGTCCAGATTGCCGCGCAAGGCAAGACCGGCCGTTAGGCCCCCATCCGCGCTCAGCGCCAGCGGCAAGCTCATGGGTTCCGGCAACAAACTGAACCCCTTGCCCTCCACCCATTGGAAGCCACGCAGCATGGCCTTTTCGTCGCTCAGCAGCCAGCCAATCACCGTGCGGCCGTCGGCGCTGATGCCGGTGACGCCGGACAGCCAGGCCTGGCCCGCAGGCACCAGCGTCTCCAGCGCGCCGCCGCGCCGCCAGCGCACAGCCTCCAGTTTGCCGTCCCGGCCGGTTCCAAAAGCCAAGGTCAGGCCGTCTCGCGACATCGCCACATAGCTGGTGGTGAAATAACTGCCCTTGGGCAAAGGCAAGGCCGCCTCTGTTCGCCCCTGACGCAAGGTCAAACCGTTGGCCGAACGCAGCGCCCACAGCTCATGCCAAGGGAAACGCAGCTTGAGCGCATCAATCAAGCCCATGACGGAATCGTTCAGTTCGCCGTCGCCAGCGCTCAGTAGTTGCGCCGAGCCGTCGTAGGACAGCTTTTCCGGGTAACGCTCTTTCAGTAGGACGACGTCTGGTTTTGCGGCGGCGGCAAGCGGCGCGCACAAGGCGGCCAGCGCCAACAGGGAAGCGAAGGTTTTGAACATGACTAATTATGATTATCAGCTTAAAGGACGAGATCCTATCATCCCAAAAGCATCACCCTCAAACCATGGCCCCGCGCAACCTGTCCGGCATCAAACAAAAAGCCCCCGGAATCCGGGGGCTTTCGAACCATTCAAGGCCAGCTTACTTCCACAGCTTCCACCACGGCATGTCCTCAATGGACCAGCCTGCTTTCAGGTATTCGCTGTTAGGGTAGTTCAGCGCCAGCACGCGCTTGGCGTCGTCGCGCAGTTGCGGCATGGACAGCTTGTCGTAAGCCGCCATCATGATGCCCAGCGCCTCTTCCGGGTACTTGGTGTTGGCGTAGCTCTTCACCACGCCCTGGGCGCGGTTGGCCGCGGCCAGGTAAGCGCCGCGCTTCATGTAATAGCGAGCCACGTGCATCTCGTTGCCGCCCAGCGCGTCCAGCAGCCGCTCCATCTTCTTGGAGGCGTCTTCCTTGTAAATACTGTTGGGGAAGCGCGTCACCAGTTCGCGAAAGGCGGTGAAGGCCTCGCGCGCGGCGCGCGGATCGCGCTCGCTCATGTCCTGGCCGGCCCATTTGGCCAGCAAGCCGGAATCATCGTTGTAAAACACCAAGCCTTTCAGATAATAGAGGTAGTCCAGGTTTGGATGGGTGGGATGAAGCTTGATGAAACGGTCGGCGGAGGCGATGGCCTGCTCCGGCTCGTTATCCTTGTAATGGGTATAAGCCAGGTCCATCTGCGCCTGCTGGGCGTAACGCCCGTAAGGAAAACGCGCTTCCAGCGTTTCGTAGAGCTTGACAGCGCGGGTATAATTGCCGCTGTTCAACTCATCATGCGCTTCCGAATACAGCTTTTCCACGGTCCAGCCGCGAGTCTCATCGTAGGTTTCCGTGGTTGCACAACCGGCAAGCCCCATCACCAACATTGCAGCGACAACGTATCTTTTCATGACTGATCCTTACTTTGACCCGGACGATTATAGCGACATCTCGGAAAACGAGATATCCGCTACACAACAACTTGATGTTCCGCTGTCGCTGGGCGGCGAACGGCTGGACGCCGCGCTGGCGAAATTGATGCCGGAATACTCGCGCAGCCGTCTTACGCAATGGATCAAAGATGGCCACGTGCTGCTGGACGGAAAAACCGCCGCGCCCAAGACCAAGGTGCTGGGGGGCGAGAAGCTGGACGTCACCCTGATGCGCAGCAACGAGGAGATGGCCTTCCAGCCGGAAGCCATGGACTTGCCCATCATTTTTGAAGACGACCACATCCTGGTGATCAACAAGCCGGCCGGCCTGGTGGTGCACCCCGCCTCCGGCAACTGGAGCGGCACCCTGCTCAACGGCCTGCTGCACCACTGCCCGGCGCTGGCCCAAGTGCCGCGCGCCGGCATTGTGCACCGGCTGGACAAGGACACGAGCGGCTTGATGGTGGTGGCCAAGACGCTGCCGGCCCAGACCGAACTGGTGCGCCAGTTGCAGGCGCGCACCGTCAAGCGCATCTACCGCGCCATCGCCGACGGCAACGTGCCGTTTGACGGCACCATCGAAACCCAGATGGGCCGCGACCCGCACAACCGCCTGAAAATGGCGGTGCTGAAATTTGGCGGCAAACAGGCCATCACCCATGTGCGGGTGCTGGAGCGCTTCGCCAGCCACTCCTATATCGAGTGCAAGCTGGAAACCGGCCGCACCCACCAGATCCGCGTGCATATGCGCGAAGCCAACCACCCGCTGGCCGGCGACCCCATCTACGGCAACCTGCGCCACAAGATGGACGAAGACATCGCCGCCGTGGTCAAGTCGCTGGGCCGCCAGGCGCTGCACGCTTACTCCCTGACCCTGGTGCACCCGGCCAGCGGCGAGGAGCGCAACTGGAAAGCGCCGCTGCCGGAAGACCTGCGCCACCTGCTGGACGTGCTGCGCGGCGACGGCGACGCCGCCGACGACGCGCCGCTGCCGCAGTTGCTGGACGAGGCGGAAGACGAGGACTGGGACGAAGAAGACGACGAAGACGACGGCGACGTGGAGGTGATCTATGTCCGCTGAGCTGTCCGCCGAGCAAGCGCCGGACTGGCTGGAGGCCGACTGGCCCGCGCCGCCCAATGTGCGCACCCTGATCACCACCCGCAACGGCGGCGTCAGCGCCGCGCCCTTTCACAGCCTGAACCTGGGCCTGCACGTGGGCGACGACCCGGCCGCCGTGGCCGCCAACCGCGCGCTGCTGCGCCAACAACTGCCGGCGGAACCGGCTTGGCTGAATCAGGTGCACGGCGTGACGGTGCTGAACGCGGCCGAGGTGGGCGCCCAGCCCCCGGACGCCGACGCCAGCTTCAGCCGCCAGCCCGGCACGGTGTGCGCAATCATGACCGCGGACTGCCTGCCGCTCTTGCTGTGCAATAGCGAAGGCACCGTAGTGGCCGCCGCCCACGCCGGCTGGCGCGGGCTGTGCGACGGCGTAATAGAAGCCGCCGTGGCCGCCTGCAACGAGCGCCCGGCGCGGCTGATGGCCTGGCTGGGCCCCGCCATCGGCCCGGATGCCTTTGAAGTGGGCGCGGAAGTGCGCGCCGCCTTCATGGAACGCAACCCGGCCGCCGCGGCCGCCTTCAGCGACATTGGCGACGGCAAATACCTGGCCGACATCTACGCGCTGGCGCGCCAGCGCCTGAACGCCGCCGGCGTGGAACAGATCTACGGCGGCGAAGAATGCACGGTGATAGACCGCGCGCGCTTCTTCTCCTACCGCCGCGACGGCCAGACCGGCCGCATGGCCAGCCTGATCTGGCTGGAGTAAGAATCTGTTTACGATCTGCTGCGCGTCGGTAGAGCGATTGTGCGATGAGTGCCGGCTTCGAAATACTCATGTACCACACGTACATTCCGCTTTCTCAGCCGCAACGCCTTGTCTCGTCTTAGCTCGCAAGATTTTGAACAGGCTCTAAGAGCCTGTTCATCGTCTGCTGCGCTTCAGCGATACGGGGTTAAAAACAAGCTCAAAATGCTCATGTACCACGAGTACATTCCGCTTTCTCAGCCGCAACGCCTTGTCTCGCCTTAGCTCGCGAGATCGTAAACACGTTCCAAGACGCCCGCCCCATGGCCCCGCCGCATGCGGGGCTTTTCATTGATTGCGCGGTCAGACAGGCCAAAAACCCAACACACCAATTACGCACCACTTCCCCCCAACTCAGCACTGCCCGCGCCCTGATGCAAATCCACAACATCTAGTGGCCCGCGCCACCCACCCCGCTGCGGCTTGTTTCAACGAGCTTTCCTGCCTACAGAATAAAATGTGTCGGCCGGCCAAAAAAAATCTCAGGCCCCGCAAAGCCAGCAACCACGGGCTTTCGCCCCAAATTCCCGCCAAAACAGCCATTAAATCTTCCGCTGTCAAGACTTGTACTGCCCCATACTCAACACTAGAATTTGGGTGTTCCGCGAGCTACAAACAATACATATTGTGTTTACCCACAGCTCGCGCACAGCTTTTCAACAGATTTGTCCACAGCCGGCCTGCCCTTCGGGAAACGCAGTAACGGAAGGACGCAACCACCCACCTTATCGAGGGCTACATGCAATTGACCACCTTTGAAGGGCAGACCGCCGCAGAACTCGGCCGCGCAGCCGCGCCCAAGGCCGATTTCAGCCAGTACAAAACCATCCGTCGCAACGGTGCGGTGGTGCCGTTCGAACCCGTCAAGATCTCCATCGCCATGACCAAAGCCTTCCTGGCCGTCATGGGCCACCAGGGCGCCACCTCCGCCAGCCTGCGCGAAAAAGTCGCCCAGCTGAGCGAACAAGTGGCCAGCGCCCTGATGCGCCGCAAACCGGAAGGCGGAGCCATCCACATCGAAGACATCCAGGACCAGGTGGAACTGTCTCTGATGCGCTTTGGCGAGCATGATGTAGCCCGCGCCTACGTGCTGTACCGCGAACAACGCTCCCAAGAGCGCGCCGCCCGCGGCGAAGCCCTGACCCAGGTGCAGATCAACGTGGTGCGCAAAGACGGCCGCAAGCTGCCGCTGGACGTGGCCCGCCTGCGCGCCACCATCGAATCCGCCAGCCAAAACCTGGCCGGCATCGACATCGACGCCATCCTCAGCGAAACCCTGAAGAATATTTACGACGGCGTCAGCGAAGACGAAGTCAACAAATCCGCCATCCTGGCCGCCCGCTCCATGATTGAGCAGGACCCGGCTTACGATTACGTGACCGCCCGCCTGCTGCTGAACAACATCCGCCTGGAAATCCTGGGCGAAGCCGTCAGCCAGGAAGAAATGGCCAAGCAGTACGCGCTGTACTTCCCCACCTTCATCAAGAAAGGCATCGACGCCGAACTGCTGGATGAAAAACTGGGCGAATACGACCTGAAAAAAATGGGCGCCGCGCTGGACGCCAACCGCGACCTGAAGTTTGGCTACCTGGGCCTGCAAACCCTGTTTGACCGCTACTTCCTGCACGTGGACGGCACCCGCATCGAAATGCCGCAGGCCTTCTACATGCGCGTGGCCATGGGCCTGGCGCTGAACGAAGTGAACCGCGAAGAGCGCGCCATCGAGTTCTACAACGTGCTCTCCAGCTTCGACTTCATGTCGTCCACCCCCACCCTGTTCAACTCCGGCACCCGTCGCAGCCAGCTGTCCAGCTGCTACCTGACCACCATTGCCGACGACCTGGACGGCATCTACGAAGGCATCAAGGAAAACGCCCTGCTGTCCAAGTTTGCCGGCGGCCTGGGCAATGACTGGACCTCCGTGCGCGCCATGGGCTCCCACATCAAGGGCACCAACGGCAAATCCCAGGGCGTGGTGCCGTTCCTGAAAGTGGTCAACGACACCGCCGTGGCGGTGAACCAGGGCGGCAAACGCAAAGGCGCCGTCTGCGCCTACCTGGAAACCTGGCACGCGGACATTGAAGAATTCCTGGAGCTGCGCAAGAACACCGGCGACGACCGCCGCCGCACCCACGACATGAACACCGCCAACTGGATTCCGGACCTGTTCATGAAGCGCGTGATGGAAGGCGCGGACTGGACCCTGCTGTCCCCGTCCGAAGCCCCGGACCTGCACGACCTGTACGGCGCGGCCTTCGAGAAGCGCTACAAGGAATACGAAGCCATGGGCGAGCGCGGCGAGCTCAAGGTGTACAAGCGCATCCCGGCGCTGTCCCTGTGGCGCAAAATGCTGACCATGCTGTTTGAAACCGGCCACCCGTGGATGACCTTCAAGGACCCGTGCAACATCCGCAGCCCGCAGCAACACATGGGCGTGGTGCACAGCTCCAACCTTTGCACCGAGATCACCCTCAACACCAATGAGGACGAAATCGCGGTCTGCAACCTGGGTTCCGTCAACCTGTCCGCCCACCTGAAGGCCGACGGCAGCCTGGACGCCGAAAAACTGCAGCGCACCATCCGCATCGCCCTGCGCATGCTGGACAACGTCGTCGACATCAACTTCTACCCGGTGAAGAAGGCGCGCAACTCCAACCTGAAACACCGTCCGGTGGGCATGGGCATCATGGGCTTCCAGGACTGCCTGCACCAGAAGCGCGTGGCCTACGGCTCCGACGCCGCGGTGGAGTTTGCCGACGAATCCATGGAAATGGTGGCCTACTACGCTTACTGGGCGTCCACCGAACTGGCGGAAGAACGCGGCCGCTACCCATCCTACAAGGGCAGCCTGTGGGACCGCGGCATCCTGCCGCACGACAGCATCAACCTGCTGGCGGCCGAACGCGGCGGCTTCCTGGAAGTGGACCGCAGCGAACGCATGGACTGGAACGCGCTGCGCGAACGCGTGAAGACCCACGGCATGCGCAACAGCAACTGCCTGGCCATCGCGCCCACCGCCACCATCGCCAACATCATCGGCGTATCGGCGAGCATTGAGCCGACCTACCAGAACCTGTTCGTCAAATCCAACCTGTCCGGCGAATTCACCGTCACCAACGAATACCTGGTGCGCGACCTGAAAGCCGCCGGCCTGTGGGACGAAGTCATGGTGGCCGACCTCAAATACTTTGACGGCAGCCTGGGCCAGATCGACCGCGTGCCGGCCGAACTGAAAGCCCTCTACGCCACCGCCTTTGAACTGGACCCGCGCTGGCTGGTGGAAGCAGCCTCCCGCCGCCAGAAGTGGATCGACCAGGCTCAGTCCCTGAACCTGTACATGGCGGGCGCCTCCGGCAAGAAACTGGACGAGCTGTACAAGCACGCCTGGTTGCGCGGCCTGAAAACCACCTACTACCTGCGCACCCTGGCCGCCACCAGCGCCGAGAAATCCACCGGCCGCGGCGGCGAACTGAACGCGGTGTCCAACAGCCACAGCCAAGCGGCCGCGGCACCGGAAGCCGTGGTGGACAACACCCCGGCCACCGACGCCAAGTTCTGCAGCATCGACAACCCGGATTGCGAAAGCTGCCAATAAGGCGGAAGCAGCCATCCTGGCTTGAACGGCCGGCCCCTCGGGGCTGGTCTAGCCTGGCCCCGGCCAGGCTCCATCTCACAGCCCGTTGCACACAGCCGGCTGTGACATGGCCCCGCAATCCGGCCACCCCTCCCATTGGCCAGCCGCCTGCCCGTTCAGACGGCTGGCCAATGGGGAACGTAGCAATAAACCGCGCCAGACCGTAACGGCAGCGGACACAGCACACACGCAAAACCAGGGGAAACCGGATGAATATAGAAGAATTTTTCAACAGCTACGCCGTGGGCTACAGCCAGCTGGATGTGCCCCAAGTGAGCGCGCACTTCACCGTGCCCTTCACTGCCATCCATCAGGGAGACCTGAGCAGCTGGGACGACATAGCATCGCTGCGCGACACCACCACCGCCTTGCTGGCGTGGTACCGCAGCCAGGGCTTCATCAGCGCCAGCCACCAACTGGACAGCGTGCTGAATTTTGGCAACGACGCCGCCAGCGCCCGCGTGCGCTGGATTGTGCAACGCCAGGACCAGCCGGCCTGGGAATACTGCACCGGCTACCACCTGAAACGGGTGGACGGCCAGTGGAAGATTTACGGCCTGGTCCAGTATCAAGACGCGCCGCAGCAGTAAGTAGTGCCCAGCCTCAAGCCGCTTGCCCCCCAGGCGGCTTCGGGATGGAAACGCCGCCGGCCCGCCATGCGGGCAGACGGAAACAGCTCAAGACCAAGCAAGCAAGCGCGGCGGGTTTTGGGCGGGTTCCAGGAAGACGAGGCCCACGGCCCCGCCGCCACCAGCCAGGCTTCAGCAGGAGGTCAGATGCAAGCGTTTGAAAATATCCGGATCAACGGGTTTTGCGAACAAAGAACCCACAACCCCGACAAGCAGTTTGTGCTGTTCAATATGTACCTGACGCTGAACCAGGCCCCGCCCTGCGAATGGAAGGACCTGTTCAACGAAGCCCGCCGCCTGCCGCGCCAAAAGGTGTGGCGCAAAGCCTGGGTAGAAGCGGACGCACTGGTGGTGTACTGCCAGCCGGAAGAACTGCAGCAGCAAATAGAGCTGCTCAAACAAGACATAGAACAAGCCAACCGGCAATACCGCCAGCTGCTGAAGCTGCGGCAGCCGCGCGGCAGCCAGGTGGAGCAGGAGGAAAGCAGCGAACGCCAGCTGATCCACCGCCTCAGCCAACAGCTGCGCTTCTGAAAGGACGCCGCTCATGAGCGCCACCGCATTCTGTATCGCCCGCCATGGCGAACATGGCAAAGACGCAGGCTACCGCAAACTGGGCAGCCTGCACGTAGACCTGGACCCGGTGCCGGCACTTGTCGCCGCGCCGCGCCAGATACAAATACTGCGCAAAAGCAGCCTGCCGCTCAGCCCCAGCCTGGCTGGCGACAAGCAGCCGCTGCCGCCCCAAATCACCGCGCCGGACGCGGAATAAATCCAAACAGGAGCCCTTAATGCTGAACTTTGACGACACCATCGAAACCAAACCGGCCGCCCCCTCCGCGGGCGCCAACGCCGCCGGCCGCGTCAACGTGGTGGACAAAAAAGTGATCAACGGCACCACCGACGTCAACCAGCTCGTGCCCTTCAAACACAAATGGGCATGGGAAAAATACCTGGCCCAATGCGCCAACCACTGGATGCCGCAAGAAGTGAACATGCAGCGCGACATCGAACAGTGGAAAACCGGCCAGCTGACCGAAGACGAAATGCGCATCGTCAAGCGCAACCTCGGCTTCTTCGTGACCGCGGACTCCCTGGCCGCCAACAACATCGTGCTGGGCACCTACCGCCAGATCACCAGCCCGGAATGCCGCCAGTTCCTGCTGCGCCAAGCCTTTGACGAAGCCATCCACACCCACGCCTACCAATACATCGTGGAAAGCCTGGGCCTGGACGAAGGCGAAGTCTTCAACGCCTACAACGAAATCAAATCCATCCGCGACAAAGATGAATTCCTGATCCCCTTCATCGACGTACTGTGCGACCCGGCCTTCAAGACCGGCACACTGGAAAACGACCAGAAGCTGCTCAAATCCCTGATCGTGTTTGCCTGCATCATGGAAGGCCTGTTCTTCTACGTGGGCTTTGTGCAAATCCTGGCGCTGGGCCGTCAGAACAAAATGACCGGCGCGGCGGAACAGTACCAGTACATCCTGCGCGACGAGTCCATGCACTGCAATTTCGGCATCGACCTGATCAACACCATCAAGCTGGAACAGCCGGAAATCTGGACCGAAAGCTTCAAGGCCGAGATCACCGAACTGTTCAAGCACGCGGTGGAACTGGAATACGCTTACGCCGAAGACACTATGCCACGCGGCGTGCTGGGCCTAAACGCCAGCATGTTCAAGGAATACCTGCGCTTCATCGCCAACCGCCGCATGCAGCAGATTGGCCTGGACCAACTCTACCCCGGCGTGAACAACCCCTTCCCGTGGATGAGCGAGATGATCGACTTGAAGAAAGAGAAGAACTTCTTTGAGACGCGGGTTACTGAGTACCAGACTGGCGGGGCGTTGAGCTGGGATTAAATTATCAAAGCGCACGTAGTGCGCTTTTTTTTATCAAAAATAAATGACATTGGAGATGAATTTTGGGAAAAAAATTACTTAGTTTTATTAAATACCTGCAAATTAGATTGTATGCAACTATTGCTGCATACAAGGCAAAGCGAACACATCCTGAAGATATTAAATTTGACATATCAACAATTGTGAAAGTTTCGCGCAAAATTAAAATTGCAGTGATTGATGATGATCAATTTCCATGGGAGGATGCACTAAATGAGACCGGATTTGAAACAAACACATTCAAAGACTACACCCTTCCAGTTAAGCAGTCTGGTCAAAAAATAAAATCCATCAGTTTGGACAAATACGATGCGATAATCGTAGACATAAACGGAATTGGGACCGAGATATTCAAGAGCAGCCAAGGACTCGGCGTAATAGAAAGTTTGCGTGAAAAATTCCCATTTAAAATTATAATAGCCTATACTGCTTCCCCTGGTGTATTGATAACCAAGGGAAAAGAAAATATTGTTGATGCAATCTTCTCTAAAGACTGGAGTGAAGATGACTTTTTGTTTAATACAAAAAAAATAAAAGATATCCTATCAAATCCTCATAAAAGATGGCTATTTCTTGAAAAAAGACTCAGAGTAATGGGCGCTACAGAAAAGCAAATCGTAAATGTAAAAATTAGCTTTACGAAATCAATGCTTTTTTATAAATACATAGGGGAAAAGCCATTCAAAACGGAGGCGGAGATGGAAAGAATAATCAGCGACTCAGAAAATTTACTCAATACTACCAATATTTTGGAGATCGGTAATTATGCATTGAAGATATCCAAAATAATCTTACCTGCCGGAGCGGTCAATTAAATGGAAACTCAGCAGCTGTTAGAGCGATTTAGGAATTTATCAAGAACATTGCAAGTAAATTTGCAAATAGTCCAAAAGAATATAAATGGCAACAATTTGGATGGTGAGATACAGCAAGCGAGGAATGCACTTCAGAAAGTAATAGAAACCTGGGATGATTTTTCAGGATGGATAACAATTAGCACCTTGGACTCAGATGAAGATATTAAATCCCTATATGCTCCAGGTGATTTGTCAACATTATCAAAAATTACACGTGCAAAACTCAAGCAAAGCCAAGTGCAAAAATCAAAAGGGATAAAATTTAATATCCAAGACGTAAGTGATATAACAATAACAACGTACATTCCACTTTTTGAACAACTGTTAGACTTAATTGTGCAAAATGCAACAAAGTACTCCCCACGTTCGGGCACGGTTGAGATAAGCTGCTCAAGAATAGAAAGTGAAGTTTGCATTGAAATTTCATCAATTGGACCGTTCTTAGAGGCATCTGAACTTGAAAAAATTGGACAAAAAGAGTTTCGTGGGAAAAACGCAATCAAATCACAAAACAATGGTTCAGGCTATGGGGTGTACAATGCATTAAGAATTGCAAAAATTCTAAATGGCTCAGTTAATTTCGCACCAAGCAGTAAGCCTATAACAAATATGGGAGGAGTTGATATGGGTCATTTTTCTGCTAGAATAAAATTGCCATTAATCTTAAATAATTAACACAACCATCCGCTCATTAGAAGTTCAGCACGGTAGGTTGGGCTAAATTTGTGAAACCCAACATTTACCGCGAAGTTGAAGCACCCCATTGAGATGGTCATTATATTTTGGAATCCGCTTCGCGGATGATATTTGACATGCCGGTTCCGCCCGACAAACGGACAAGGGGATTGTGCGACCAATCCCCTTGCAACCCCAGGCCGCCCCTACAGCCCTGCGAAACCCCGTCTTTCAAACCAGACTCGGGGAGCTGTCGGAACTAGCGAGGCGCTACCGTCACCCCGCGTCGAACAATCGGCAGCTTAAAACCACGAGTCTGGTTCGAAAGTCGGCTTGCGCTGAAGGGAATATAGGCACCTTGATTCGACTCTAACTTTAATACAAGAAATAGTCACATAACATCCTATTACATCTATTTTAGACACTCTCCTTACCTATCAAACTCATATCCATATGAGTTCAAAACAAGCACCCACACTCTCGACCACCATTCAAATCTAGTAAAAATACCTAGACCCCATTTATTTCTGGAATTATCCTTCCCCGCATCTAAAATTCACAAAAATAAACTAGTGAAAATACAAACAAGGTGCTGATAAGATGCCAAAACAAAACCCATTCTCATTGTATGATTTCCTGGGATACCTTATCCCAGGCTATGCCTCACTACTACTTTGTCAACTCTGCCTCTCAATTTTTCTACCTGTCGATCAAATACCATTGATCTTCCCCCTCCAGCCATACCAGCGATAAGGAGAGAAGTCCTAGGTTTGCATGGTAGTGGTACTGCTTGATAGTTCGGTGGTCCGCTGCTGGCGATAGCGTGCCGCAAACACTGCTGGTGGTAT
>NZ_MUKU01000047.1 GCF_002081825.1 Chromobacterium haemolyticum
CGTTGGCAGCAGAGTCCGATGCGCTGCTCCGGTAGCACGCCGAGCTGGAGCAATTGCCGGGCCAATTGATTGGCGCGGGCGTCCAGCTCGCGGTAGCGTAGCGCGGCGGTGTCGCCCTGGACGGCGATACGCTCGGGAAAGGCCTGGGCGGCGCGTTCGAACCAGGCGCAGAGATCAGGATGGGGTGGGGCGACGGAAGCGGGCAACGCGGCGGCGCACGGCGGCTTGGCCAGCGTTTGCTGCGGATCGCGCAAGAGGCTGTGCAGCAAGGGTTCCACGCCGTCGATGAAGGCGGCGGCGTCCAGTTCAGAGAAGCTGGCCAGGTTGTAGTCGAGGTCCACTTTCACCGGCTGGCGGGAGTCCGCCTCGCGCACGAAGACCTTCAGCGGATAGTGCTGCGACAAGGCGCGCATCGCGGTCATATTGCTGACGGTGCCGTCGAACATGGCGTCGTAATCGTGCTTCTCAAACGACAGGCTGATTTCGTAGGGCAGCTGGTCCCGACTGAGGCCTTCGGTTTCGCCTATCGGGAAGCGGTGATGGCGGAAGTCGGCTCTCAGTTCGCGTTGGATCAGGCTGAGCAGTTCCGCGAAGCTCCAGTGTGGGCGCAGCTTCAGGCGCAGCGGGCACAGGCTGGCGAACAGCCCCGGGGTGTTCTTGGCCAAGGCGCTGCGGCGGTTGAGGATGGGCAGGGCCAGCAGCAGATCGTCTGTGCCGAACTCGCGCAGCGCATGGGTGTAGATCAGGCCGATGAAAAAGTGGAAGACGGTGGCCTGGTGCGCGGCGGCCAGTTCGCCGATGCGGCTATAGCTTTCCGCCGATAACTGGAAGCTGCGCTGGCCGCAGGTGAGGTGTCCGCCGGCGTCGGCGAACAGCCGGGTTGAGTAGCCGGCGAGCTTGTCTTGCCAGTATTGCCGGTCTTTCTCGTAATGGCGCGACGCGTAGTAGCCGTCTTCCTCCTCCACCAATTCGGCTGGCGTCATCGTCGACGCCGGCTCCGGCAGCATGCCCTGGCGCAGGGCGTTGTAGTAACGACACTTCTCGCCGTAGAGCTGGGCGATGGCCCAACCGTCGAAGGCGATATGGTGGAAGCGGCCGTACAGGATGAAATCCTTTTCCCCGTGCCGCAGCAAGGTGTAGGCGGCCAGCGGCGTTTGACCGTCGAAGGGGAAGGCGCGGGCGAAGTCGCGCTCGGTCCATTCCTTGGCCGCGCGCTCCGGATCCGTCTCGCCGCGGGTGTCTATCACCGTCAGCGGGCGGGGATGGCGCGGGCAGAGCACTTGGCGCGGCTGGCCGTCGGCATCGTCTATGGCTATGCGCAGCGCCGGCGTGTGCTCCGTCAGGGCGGCGAGCGCGGCTTGCAGGGTTTCGATATCGAGTGCGCCCTGGATTTTGATAAAACCGCCGATATTGAATAGTTCGGGTGCGGAGAATAACGATTGATGAAAATAAATTTCCAGCTGCCGGCGTGTAAGCGGGAAGGTTTTCATTTGAGTTATTCCAATCTTATTTAGAAAGTATTATGCCGAAATATGCTTTTGTACTGCTTTGCGTTTCGCGTAAATCTACACTGATGTGAATTAAATTAGTGAAGCAATTTGACTGGCAAATAAGTCAGGTTTTTAATGGTTGCCATACATGATAGCGTCATTCTATTAAGATAATGGGATAGCTAAATCAGCGATTCGCATTATAAATTTTCAAATATTCCTGCTGAATACGGTTTAAATAGTTCATGTTTAATCCGTATTGTTTTTATTTTTACTTTTGTATTTGCGAGGAGTTTTGGAATGAATTCGAATGATGCGGAAAAACCTTTGGCCGCCAGCCGTCGTGACTTTTTGACCGGAGGCTTGAAATTGGCTTCCGCAGGGGCCTTGGCGGGGTGGTTGCCGGCCGAGCGGATCATGGCGGCGAGGCTGACTTGCAGCCAACCCAATAATTTCCCTGCGGAAATTCCCTTATATAAGCAAAGCTTCAAGAACTGGGCCGGCGACATCAAGGTGGACGATGTCTGGACCTGCGCGCCGCGTTCCGCGGACGAGGTGGTGAAAGTGGCCAACTGGGCCAAGGACAACGGCTATAAGGTGCGGGCGCGCGGCATGATGCACAACTGGTCGCCGTTGACGCTGGCCGCCGGCGTCAGCTGCCCGGCGGTGGTGCTGTTGGACACCACGCGCTATCTGACCGCGATGTCCGTCGACGCCTCGGGCCCGGTGGCCAAGGTCACCGCCCAGGCCGGCATCACCATGGAAGCCTTGCTCACCGGAATGGAAAAGGCCGGCCTGGGCGTGACCGCCGCGCCGGCGCCGGGGGACCTGACCCTGGGCGGGGTGCTGGCCATCAACGGCCACGGCACCGCGATTCCGGCCAAGGGCGAACGGCGTCTGGCCGGCGCCAGCTACGGCTCGATCAGCAATCTGGTGCTCAGCCTCACCGCCGTGGTCTACGACAAGGCCAGCGGCGCTTACGCCTTGCGCAAGTTTGCCCGCAACGATCCACAAATCGCGCCGCTGCTGGCGCACGTGGGCCGTTCGCTGATCGTGGAGGCCACTTTGCAGGCGGCGCCCAACCAGCGCTTGCGCTGTCAGAGCTGGTTCAATATTCCCTACGGCGAAATGTTCGCCGCGGCGGGCAGCGGCGGGCGCACCTTCGCCAGCTATCTGGACAGCGCCGGCCGGGTGGAAGCGATCTGGTTCCCCTTCACCAGCAACCCCTGGCTCAAAGTGTGGACGGTGACGCCGAACAAGCCGCTGTTCTCCCGTCAGACCGACAAGCCGTTCAACTACCCCTTCTCGGATAATCTGCCCGACGAAGTGACCGATCTGGCCAATAAGATTCTGTCGCTGGGCGACGGCAAGCTGACGCCGGCCTTCGGCAAGGCGCAGTTCGCCGCGGCCAGCGCCGGCCTGGTGGCGACGGCCAGCTGGGACCTGTGGGGCTGGTCCAAAAACCTGCTGCTCTACGTCAAGCCCACCACCTTGCGCGTCACCGCCAACGGCTACGCGGTGCTGACCCGCCGCGAAAACGTGCAGCGCGTGCTCAACGAGTTCGTCACCTTCTATCAGGCGCGGGTGCAGGCCTATCAGCAACAGGGCCGCTATCCGATGAACGGGCCGGTGGAAATCCGCGTGACCGGGCTGGACGATCCTAGCGAGACGGCCTTGAACGGCAGCGTGGCGCCGGCCTTGTCCGCCATCCGCCCGCGGCCGGACCATCCGGAATGGAACGCCGCGGTGTGGCTGGACATTCTGACGCTGCCGGGCACGCCGTACGCCAACCAGTTCTATCGCGAGATAGAGCAGTGGATCGAAGCCAATTTCAACGGCTCCTACGCGGCGGTGCGTCCGGAATGGTCCAAGGGCTGGGGCTATACCGACCAGGCGGCGTGGGCGGATGCCGCCATGCTGCAAACGACAATTCCCAACGCCTTCCGCGCCGGCCAGCCGGCGGCGGCCAATTGGGACGCGGCCAAGGCGGCGCTGGCGACGTATGACCCCTACCGCCTGTTCTCCTCGCCCTTGCTGGACAGCCTGGGCCTCTGAACGGCTTTAGACGCTGGAGCTTGTTGAAGACGGCGCGCCCTCCGATGACGGCGCGCCGTTTTTTGCCGCGCGCTCGCCTCCGCCGGGCCGCGGGCGCTACACTGCAAGCATCGCCGCCGCGCCGGATTCGCGCCCCTTAGCCCAGCCATGTCCACCTGCTACGCCCAAGTCGATTGCAATTCCTTCTACGCTTCCTGCGAGCGGGTGTTCAACCCGCGCCTGGCCGGCACGCCTATTGTCGTGTTGTCCAACAACGACGGCTGCATCGTGTCGCGTTCGGCCGAGGCCAAGGCTTTGGGCGTGCCTATGGGCGCGCCTTACTTCCTGCACAAGGCGCGGTTGGAGCAGTTGGGCGTGGCGGTGTTTTCCTCCAACTACGCCTTGTACGGCGATTTGTCCGACCGCGCGATGCGGCTATTGGCCGGTTTCGCGCGCGCGCAGGAGGTGTATTCGATAGACGAATGCTTTCTGGACATCGGCGGGGAGCCGGAGCCGGAACGGCTGGCGCAAGAGATGCGCTACGCCATGCTGCGCGGCCTGGGCCTGCCGGTCTGTGTCGGCATCGGCCCCAGCAAGACCTTGGCCAAGCTGGCCAACCACCTGGCCAAGCTGGACCCGTCCCGCGACGGGGTGATGAATCTGCAAGCGCTGGATGCGGCGGAGCTGCGGAGCTTGTTGGCCGCCGTTCCGGTGGAGGATATCTGGGGCGTGGGGCGCAAGCTGTCGGTCAAGCTGCGGCTGGAGCGCATCAACCACGCCGCGGCGCTGGCGGCGGCGGACCGGGATTGGCTGATTCGCCGTTTCGGCGTCACCGTGGCGCGTATCGCCGACGAACTGGACGGCCTGTCCTGTCTGAGCCTGGAGGAGGCGCTGCCGCCACGGCAGTCTTTGATGTCCACGCGCTCCTTCGGCCACAAAGTGACGCGGCTGGAGGAGGCGCGAGAGGCGGTGGCGATGCACGCGGCGCAAGTGGCGGAGCGTTTGCGGCGACAAGGCTCTCTGGCCTCCTTCCTGCAAGTGGGTCTGCAGCGCGGCGTGTATCAGCAGGGCACGGTGCAGCGCGACAGCGAGGTGGTGCCGCTGTTGCCGGCCAGCGCCGATAGCCGGGTGCTGGTGGCCGCGGCCGGACGGGCGGTGGAGCGTTTGTGGCGGCCCGGCGCCGGCTACCAGAAGTGCGGAGTGATGGCCTGGCAATTGGTGGACGCGGAGCGGGCGCAGCCGGATTTGTTCGCCAGCGGGCCGGATCCTGAGAAAGGAAAACGCTTGATGGCGGCGCTGGACGCGATCAACCATCGCATGGGCCGCGGCACGGTCAAGCTGTTGGCGGAAGGGCTGGAGCAGCCGTGGAAGATGAAGCAGGACATGCTGTCGCCGGCCTACACCACACGCTGGGAGGACATCCCGGTGGCGAAGGCGAAGTAGGCGCGGCCGGATGCGGCGGAAAGCGGATGGGGCCACGGCTCTTGGAGTAAAATGCCGCTCTTGATTTGCAACCTGCGGGGCCAGGGCGGCGGCTATAGTGCAATCAAGCCGCCGCGCGCCGCACTTGAAAGCCAGACATTGAACCCTCTGTTTGCCCAGCCTTGCGCCATCGTCGACTTGGAAACCACCGGCGGCCACATCAGCCGCGACCGCATTACCGAGGTGGGCGTCATCCTGATCGACGGCGACCGGGTGGAGCGCTTCAGCTCTCTGATCAACCCCGGCCAGCCCATCCCTCCCTTCATCGAGAACATGACCGGCATCTCCGACGCCATGGTGGCGGAAGCGCCGAGCTTCGCCGATCTGGCCGAGCGCTTGCTGACCATGCTGTCCGGCCGCCTGTTCCTGGCGCACAACGCGCGCTTCGATTACGGCTTCCTGAAAAACGAATTCCGCCGCGCCGGACTGCGCTTTCAGAGCCAGTCGCTGTGCACGGTCAAGCTGTCGCGCCGGCTCTACCCGCAGTTTTTCAAGCACAGCCTGGACAGCTTGATAGAGCGTTACGACATCCGCCTGCCGGAGCGGCACCGGGCCTTGGCGGACGCGGAAGCGGTGCATCGCTTCCTCGGCATCGCCAGCCAGGAGCTGGGCGAAGCGGCCGTGGGCGCGGCGATGGCGGCGGTATTGGCCCCACCGCCGGAACTGGCCGGCCTGCCGGCGGCGCTGCAAGAGCAACTGGAACTGCTGCCGGACGTGCCGGGGGTGTACGCGCTGTACGGGGAGGAGGGCAAACCCTTGTACGTGGGCAAGGGCGGCAATCTGCGCACGCGGGTGCTGGCGCATTTCGCCGCGGTCAAGGGCGGCGGCAAGAGCCGCGAGGTGCATATCGGCGAGCCCATCGGCCGGGTGGAGTGGCAGGAGACC
Organism: Chromobacterium haemolyticum; assembly: GCF_002081825.1. Classification (GTDB taxonomy): domain Bacteria; phylum Pseudomonadota; class Gammaproteobacteria; order Burkholderiales; family Chromobacteriaceae; genus Chromobacterium; species Chromobacterium fluminis. The sequence continues at coordinate 5,892 of NZ_MUKU01000047.1, forward strand.
CTGGGCGAGTTCGGCGCGCATTTGCTGGAACTGCGCTTGATTCACGCCTTGAAGCCGCAGCATAACCATCGCGGCAAGCTGAGCCCGGAACTGTGCTCCATCCAGCTGGAGACGGAGGACGGCTTCATCCGTCCCAAGGTGGTGTACGCGCGCGAGCTGGATTTCAGCCGCACCGCGGATTTGTACGGCCTGTTCCGCCATGCGCGGGAGGCGCGCAAGATCCTGGCGGAAATCGCGCTGGGCAACGCGCTGTGCCAGTCGGTATTGGGCGTGGAGGCGGTGACCAGCCGCAAGGGCGCGCCGTGCGCGGCTTTGAAGCTGGGACGCTGCCGCGGCGCCTGCATCGGCCGCGAGCCGGCGGAGGTACACGATATCCGGTTGCTGGGCGCCTTGGCCAAGCTGAAGGTGAAGGCCTGGCCGTTCGCCGGCGCCATTGCGGTGGTGGAAACCGACGAGGTGACCGGCGAGCGCGCCGAGCATGTGTTCGACCGCTGGTGCTATCTGGGCTCGCGCCAGGGCGACGGCGGCCCGCTGGAGGGCGCGCCGTCCTTCGATCTGGACAGCTACAAGCTGTTGGAAGGCTGGCTGCGCAAGCCGGCGGAGGGCACGGCGCTGCGCGAGCTGTGAGTCAGAGACAGTTCTTCAGCAGCAAGGCCGCCAGCAGAACGGCGATCAGCGCCAGCAGCCAGTTCTGGCGCTTCTGTTCCCGCATCAGCTGGATATAGCCGCTGATCAGCAGCTCGCTGTTGGCGGAGGACAGCGCGTCATTCAGTTTGCGCGGCAGCGTGGGCAGGGTGGTGGCCCATTGCGGCGCCTCGTGCTTCAGCGTGCGCAGCAGGCCGCGCCAGCCTATTTGCTCGTTCATCCACTTGGTCAGGAAGGGCTTGGCGGTGTCCCACAGGTCCAGATTGGGATCCAGTTGGCGGCCCAGGCCTTCGATATTGAGCAGGGTCTTTTGCAGCAGCACCAGTTGCGGCTGGATCTCCACATTGAAACGACGGCTGGTTTCGAACAGGCGCAGCAGCACCATGCCGAAGGAGATTTCCGACAGCGGCTTCTCGAAGATGGGTTCGCACACAGTGCGCACCGCCGCTTCCAGCTCCTCGGCGCGGGTGTCTTTCGGCACCCAGCCGGATTCGATGTGAGCGGTGGCGACGCGGTGGTAGTCGCGGTTGAAGAAGGCGAGGAAGTTGACCGCTAGGTAGTGCTTGTCGGTGTCGGTCAAAGTGCCGACGATGCCGAAGTCCAGCGCGATGTAGCGACCGTCGGCGGCGACGAAGATATTGCCCGGGTGCATGTCGGCGTGGAAGAAGCCGTGGCGGAACACCTGGGTGAAGAAGATTTCCACGCCGAAGCGGCTGAGCTTGGACAGGTCCACGCCGGCTTCGCGCAGCCGGTCCACCTGGCCCACCGGGATGCCGTGCATCCATTCCAGCGTCAGCACGTCGCGGCTGGTGTAGTCGTAGAACACCTCGGGCACGATCAGCATGTCCGAGTTCTTGAAGTTGCGGCGCAGCTGCGAGGCGTTGGCGGCCTCGTGCATCATGTCCAGTTCGTCGTGCAGGTATTTGTCGAACTCGGCCACTACTTCGCGCGGCTTCAAGCGCTTGCCGTCGGTGAACAGTTTTTCCACCCAGCCGGCCAGCGTGGTCATCAGCGCCAGGTCTTGCTCGATCACCGGCTGAATGCCGGGGCGCAGCACCTTGACCGCCACTTCGCGGCCGCGGCTGCCGTCGGGCTGGCGCAGCCAGGCCTTGTGCACCTGGGCCACGGAGGCACTGGCCACCGGGGTGTTGTCGAAGTCGACGTAGAGCTCGTCCACCTTGCGGCCCAGGCTGCGTTCTATCATCTCCCGCGCCTGCAGGCCGTCGTAAGGCGGCACCTGGTCTTGCAACCGCGCCAGTTCGTCGGCGTAGTCCGGGGGCAGCAAGTCGCGGCGGGTGGACAGCACCTGGCCGAACTTGACGAAGATGGGCCCCAGGCTTTCCAGCGCCAGCCGCACCCGCTGTGGCAGCGGCGCGCTGGTGTCGCGGCGCAGCGGCAGCAGGCCGAACAGCTTGTGGACGAAGCCGAGTTTGGAATGACCTTCCAGGAAGTCGTCCAGGCCGAAGCGGTAGAAGGTGGAAACGATCTTGATGAAGCGCGAAATCCGCATGTGCCGTCAGGCCTTTGTCTGTTCTTGTTGCAGCGCGGCCTGCAGCCGCGCCAGGCGTTTTTCCAGGCGGCTGGCGTCATCGCGCAAGGTGTCCACCGCGGCGACGAAGCCCTGCACCTGCCGGCGGCCGGCCAGAACCGGCGTTTCCTCGCGCAGATGCTCCACCCAGTTGGCGGCCAAACGCCAGGCCACCTGGCCCTTGAAGCCGAGCAGGCCGCGCGCCAGCGTTTCCGCGCGTTGGGCGGCGGCGTCGCCCACCAGCCGGGACAGGTCCTCGGCGGCGCTCCACTGCAAGCGGCCCAATAGGCGGCCGACGGCGGCGGCCAGTTCGGCGTCGCCTTCCAGTTGGATGTCGTTCAGCGCTGGGTCGCGCCCGGCCACCGCCGCCAGCGCGACGGCGTGCTTGAGCCGCACCGTGGCTTCCGGCTCGCCTTCGCAGGCGGCCAGCCAGCCGTCGTCGGTGAACACGCCGGCCACATGGAAGGGCGGCAGCGCCACGGCGACGCGCCGGCCGGCGTGCGCGGCCAGTTCCGCCCGCACCGCCGGGTGTTGGTTCAACAGATGGTTGAATGCCGCGATCTGGATGCCCATGCGCTGTCTCCGCCGTGATTGGAAGGTGAAGGGGTCTAGTCTGATCAAGGCCGCATTGCCGGAGCGCCGCAGATCGTAATCAGGCTCTTAGAAGCTGTTCAAAGTCTTGCGAGCAAGAGCGAGACAAGGCGAAAGCGAGCGAAAAAGCGGAATGTACACGTGGCACATGAGCATTTTTGAGCTGGTTTTCAACGCCGTATCGCTGACGCGCAGCAGACCTTGAACAGGCTCTTAGAACTTGTAGCCCTTATGCAGGGCCACCACGCCTCCGCTCATATTGTGGTAATCCACCTTGCCGAAGCCGGCGTCCAGCATCATCTGCTTCAGCGTTTCCTGATCGGGATGCATGCGGATGGATTCGGCCAGGTACTGATAGCTGTCGGGGTCGTTAGCCACCAGCTTGCCCATCACCGGCAGCGCCTTGAAGGAGTAGAAATCGTAGAACGGCGACAGCGGCTTCCACACTTTGGAGAACTCCAGCACCATCAGCTTGCCGCCCGGCTTCAGCACCCGGCACATTTCCTTCAGCGCCGCGTCCTTGTGGGTCATATTGCGCAGGCCGAAAGCCACCGACACCGCGTCGAAGTAATTGTCGGGGAAGGGCAGCTTCTCCGCGTCGGCCAGCGATACCGGCAGCATCAGGCCGTCGTCCAGCAGCCGGTCTCGGCCCACGGTCAGCATGGAGCTGTTGATGTCGGTCAGCCACACTTCGCCGCTCTTGCCCACGCGCTTGGCCCAGCCGCGGGACAGGTCGCCGGTGCCGCCGGCGATGTCCAGCACCTTGTCGCCGGCCTTGACGCCGGAAGTGGTCAGGGTGAAGTGCTTCCACACGCGGTGCAGCCCGCCCGACATCAGGTCGTTCATCACATCGTATTTCTTGGCCACCGAGTGGAACACATCGGCCACCTTGGCGGCTTTTTCGCTTTCGGCTACGGTCTTGAAGCCGAAGTGGGTCGTCTTGTCCATGGTCACTCCCTGCTCGCGCCTGCGGCGGCGAGGCGATTGAGATAATCCTGCCAGTACTGGTCGCGCTTGGCGCCCAGCTCGTATAGATAGCTCCAGCTGTACAGCCCGCTGTCGTGGCCGTCGTCGAAAGTGATCTTCAGCGCGTAATGGCCCACCGGCTCCAGCGCGGTGACGGCGACATGGCGCTTGCCGGTTTGCAGCACTTCCTGGCCGGCGCCGTGGCCGCGCACTTCCGCCGAAGGCGAGTAGACGCGCAGGTATTCGCAAGGCAGTTCGAAGCGGGCGCCGTCGTCGAAGCTGATTTCCAGCACGCGGGACACCGCGTGCAGCTGGATTTCCTGCGGCGCGGGCGCGTCGGGGGAGAGTCCGGACATGGTCTGATCCTCAAAGGCGGCCGATTAAGCCGCGCATCAGTCTTTTCGTTCCAGCAGCATGGCGTCGCCATAGCTGAAGAAACGGTATTCCTGCTCCACCGCGTGCTGGTAGGCGGCGCGGATTTCCTCGTAGCCGGCGAAGGCCGAGACCAACATCAGCAGCGTGGACTTGGGCAGGTGGAAATTGGTCAGCAGGCGGTCCACCACCCGGAAGCGGTAGCCCGGGGTGATGAAGATGTCGGTTTCGCCGCAGCCGGCGGCCAGCTCGCCGCCGCGGGCGGCGGATTCCAGCGCGCGCATGCTGGTGGTGCCCACCGACAGCACTTTGCGGCCGGCGGCGTGGGCTTCTGCTATCAGCGCGCGGGTGGCTTCCGGCACTTCGTAAATCTCGCTGTGCATCTTGTGCTCGGCGATATTATCCACCCGAACCGGCTGGAAGGTGCCGGCGCCGACGTGCAGGGTGACATAGGCCAGTTGCACGCCTTTGGCGCGCAGTTGCTCCAGCATGTCTTCAGTAAAGTGCAGGCCGGCGGTGGGCGCCGCCACCGCGCCGCGTTCGCGGGCGTAGACGGTTTGGTAGCGCTCGTCATCCTCGTGGCCGGCGCCGCGTTCTATATAAGGCGGCAGCGGCAGCTTGCCGGAGGCTTCCAGGATGTCGAACAGATTGTCTTCGGCCAGGAAGCGCAGCTTGAACAGTTCGCCGTGGCGCTCTACCATTTCCGCCTCCCAGCGATCGGCGAAGATCAGCCGGGTGCCGGGTTTGGGCGATTTGGAGGCGCGGACGTGGGCCAGCGCGGAGTGCGCGTCCAGCACGCGTTCGATCAGCGCCTCAACCTTGCCGCCGCTGGCTTTTTCGCCAAACAGCCGCGCCTTGATCACGCGGGTGTCGTTGAACACCATCACGTCGCCGGGGCTGACCTGATCGATGAAATCGGTAAAGCGCAGATTGGCGCGGTTATGGCCGGCCACGCGCAGCAAGCGGCTGGCGCCGCGCTCCGCCGGAGGGTGCTGGGCGATCAGGCGCTCGGGCAGGTGGTAGTCGAAGTCGGAAAGCTGCATAAGACGTAAAAGATTCAGAATCGGCAAATTATACCCGTGCCGCCGCCCGCCGGCATCTGCTTAGTGAGCGAAGTGGCGGGATTTGCGCTGAATCAACATCGATTTTCGGCAAGACGGTAAAAACTTGCCAGGCGGAAAAACGCCCGTGGATACTAGTGCTTTGACTCGAAGAATCGCCGTGTTTGGCGTCCAAACAACTGTTTGAAATGATGCAAAAGCTAGACATCTTGCAGCGAATTGCGGCAAACTCGCGCCCAAGATGATAAACAGGAGCAGGCTTTGACCGGAAAAATCCTCGTGTTGCACGGCCCCAACCTCAATCTGCTGGGACAGCGGGAGCCGCAGCACTACGGCCGGGAAACGCTTGACGATATCAACCAGCGGCTGGAACAGCAGGCTAGCGCCGCGGGGTTTGAATTGTCGGCATTGCAGAGCAATGCGGAACATGTGTTGATTGATCGCGTGCAGCAGTGCCTGCATGACGGTACTGCCTTCATTCTGGTCAATCCGGCCGCTTTCACCCATACCAGCGTCGCCTTGCGCGATGCGTTGGCGGCGGTGCGAGTGCCGTTTATCGAAGTCCACCTTTCCAACGTTCATGCCCGCGAACCGTTCCGCCAACATTCGTATTTCTCCGACCTCGCGGTCGGCGTGATCTGCGGACTCGGCGCCCATGGTTATGAACTGGCGCTTGCGCACGCCATCCGGCACCTTGCCGCGCAAGCCTAACTCACTCTACCGAATATCCCACTCGAAGGATTATCAATGGATCTCCGTAAACTCAAGAAGCTGATCGATCTCGTCGAGGAATCCGGCATCGCCGAACTCGAAGTGACCGAGGGGGAAGAAAAAGTCCGCATCACCCGCGTATCCGCCGCGCCGCAGATGGCCTACGCTCAGCCGATGACCGCGCTGCATGTGCCCAACGCCCAAGCCGCCGCCGTGGCCGCTCCGGCCGCCGAGGCCGCCGCGCCGGCCAGCAACGACAAGAACGCGATGAAGTCGCCCATGGTGGGTACTTTCTATCGCTCGCCCAGCCCGGGCGCCAAGAGCTTCATCGAGGTGGGTCAGAGCGTTAACGCCGGCGATACCCTGTGCATCATCGAAGCGATGAAGCTGATGAACGAGATCGAAGCCGACCGCTCCGGCGTGGTCAAGGCCATTCTGGTTGAAGACGGCCAGCCGGTGGAATTCGGCGAGCCGTTGTTCATCATCGAGTAAGCCAGACGACAGGCTGACGGCAAGGGGGCACGGCACAGCGTCTGTGCCCTTGTCGTTTGCCACGACAGCATTGGCGGCCCCGCCGGCGACAACGCCGGCGGGGCCGCCAGCGGAGAATTCCATGTTTGAAAAAATTCTGATTGCCAACCGGGGCGAAATCGCCCTGCGTATCCAGCGCGCCTGCCGCGAAATGGGCATCAAGACCGTGGTGGTGCATTCCGAGGCCGACCGCGAAGCCAAGTACGTGAAGCTGGCCGACGAGTCGGTCTGCATCGGCCCGGCGCCTAGCGGCAAGAGCTATCTGAACGTGCCGGCCCTGATCGCCGCCGCCGAAGTGACCGACTCCCAGGCCATCCACCCGGGTTACGGCTTTTTGTCCGAGAACGCCGACTTCGCCGAGCGTGTGGAGCAATCCGGCTTTGTATTCATCGGCCCGCGTCCGGACACCATCCGCCAGATGGGCGACAAGGTGTCCGCCAAGAACGCGATGATAGCGGCTGGCGTGCCCTGCGTGCCGGGTTCCGACGGCGCCTTGCCGGACGATCCGGCCGAGATCGTCAAGATCGCCAAGAAAATCGGCTTCCCGGTGATCATCAAGGCCGCCGGCGGCGGCGGCGGTCGCGGCATGCGCGTGGTGCATACCGAAGGCGCCTTGATCAATTCGGTGCAGATGACGCGCACCGAAGCCGGCGCGGCTTTCGGCAACCCCACCGTCTACATGGAAAAATTCCTGGAAGAGCCGCGCCACATCGAAATCCAGATCCTGGCCGACGAATACGGCAACGCCATCTATCTGGGCGAGCGCGACTGCTCCATGCAGCGCCGCCACCAGAAGATCATCGAGGAAGCGCCGGCGCCGGGCATCACCGACAAGCAGCGCCAGAAGATTGGCGAAGCCTGCGCCGAAGCCTGCCGACGCATCGGCTACCGCGGCGCCGGCACTTTCGAATTCCTGTTCGAGCGAGGCGAGTTCTACTTCATCGAGATGAATACCCGCGTGCAGGTTGAGCACCCGGTGACCGAGATGATCACCGGCATCGACATCGTTCAAGAGCAGATCCGCATCGCCGCTGGCGAGAAACTGCGCTACAAACAGAAAGACGTGGTGTTGCGCGGCCATGCGATGGAGTGCCGGATCAACGCGGAGGACCCGTTCACCTTCGTGCCGTCCCCGGGCAAGATCGAAAGCTACCATCCGGCCGGCGGCCCGGGCATTCGCATCGATTCGCATATTTACCAGGGCTACACCGTGCCTTCGCATTACGATTCCATGGTGGGCAAGCTGATCGCCTTCGGCGATACCCGCGAGCAGGCGATGGCGCGGATGCGGGTGGCGTTGTCGGAAATCTCCATTTCCGGCATCAAAACCAATATCCCGCTGCATCAGGAACTGTTCATGGACGCGGCCTTCCAACGCGGCGGCACATGCATTCATTATCTGGAGCAGCGTTTGTCGCAGCAGAAAAAAGGGGGCGCGTGATGGCCTGGCTGCAAGCCACCATTGACGCCGAGTCAACCGTTGCCGAGCGTCTGGCCGACGCGCTGATGGACGCCGGCGCGCTGTCCACCGCGATCGAGGACGCCTATGCCGGCACCGAGCGCGAAGAGCCTATTTTCGGCGAGCCCGGCGAGCCGGTGGACAAGCTGTGGAGCCGCAGCCGCATCATCACCTTGTTTGATGAAGCGGCCGACGTGGCCTTGCTGATCGCCGCCGCCGCCAATGCCTGCGGTCTGAGCCTGCCCAGCTACAAGGTGGAGCGGGTGGAAGAACAGGATTGGGTGCGTCTGACCCAGTCGCAGTTTGATCCGATCCGGATTTCGGACCGGCTGTGGATCACGCCGACCTGGCACGAACCGCCGGCGCCGAACGCCGTCAACCTGCAACTGGATCCGGGCCTGGCCTTCGGCACCGGCAGCCATCCCACCACGCGCTTGTGCCTGCAGTGGCTGGACGCGCATCTGCAAGGCGGAGAAAGCGTGCTGGACTACGGCTGCGGCTCGGGCATCCTCGCCATCGCCGCGCTAAAGTTGGGCGCGGTCTCGGCCTTGGGCGTGGATATCGATCCGCAGGCGGTGCGGGCCAGCCAGGACAACGCCGAGCAGAACCAGGTCAAGGCGGATTTCCGCCTGCCGGACCAGAACCCGGAAGCGGTCTACGACGTGGTACTGGCCAATATCCTGGCCAATCCGCTGCGCATGTTGGGCCAGTTGCTGGCGAGCCACGTCAAAACCGGTGGTAGAATCGTGCTTTCAGGCATTCTCGCCGAACAAGCCGAAGAACTGTCGGCCATCTACGAACAATGGTTCCAGATGGACGCTCCGGTGTTCGACGAAGGATGGACCAGACTGACAGGAACCCGACGCCCCACGGTATGACATATACGACACAGTGCCCCAATTGCCAGACACGCTTCAAGGTCAATGATGCCCAATTAGCGGCCGCCAATGGCTTGGTGCGCTGCGGGCGCTGTTCGCATGTGTTCAACGCCACCGAGCATTTCGTCGCGGCGGAAGCGCCGCCGGCGGAGCCTCCGCGCGCCGCGGCGCCTCAGCCGGCCGTTCAGCAGCCGGCTGCCCAGCAGCGCGAGGCGCTGGACGATTTCGAACTGGAAGTGCCGGATTTCGATCCGGGCGCCAGCGCGGCGGAAGCGCCGCCGGACGAGTTGCTGATGCCGCCTCCAATGGCGGAGGAAGCGCCGGCCGCGCGCGCCGACGTCGAGGAATTCCAGCGCGCTTTGGCGGAGGCGATGCAGAATCGCCATGTCAGCGCGCCGCTGGGCAATCCGTTTGACGCCGAGCCGCCTGCCGCCGCGGAGCCCGCGCCGGAGGTGTTCGGCAACCGCCGCCGCCCCGCGCCGGAACCGGAACCCGCGCCGGCAGCGGTGCCTGAACCCAAGTTTGAAGAGTCGCCCGCCAGGCCGATGCAGCAAGCGCGCGTCGAACCACTGCCTAGCCACGGAGAAGGCGAGCCGGACGAGTCGCCGCGGCGACGCCATCCGGCGCTGACCTTCCTGGCCGTCCTCGCCTCGGCGATCGGCGTGCTGGTGTTGGCCGGCCAATTGGTGTATTTCAACCGCACCCGCATCGCCGCGGAAGTGCCGGAACTGCGTCCGACGCTGGAAAACCTCTGCGGCGCCGTTGGCTGTGCGGTGCCTTGGCCCACCGACATCGCTCGCGTGCGAACCGAGTGGTCGGAATTGGCCTTCGTCCCGGATTTCCCCAATCTGATCCAACTGTCCGCCACGCTGAAGAACCATGCCACTTACTCCCAGGCCTATCCGATGCTGGAAGTGACGCTGAAGGATTCGGACGATCAGGTGCTGATCCGCAAGGTGTTCGCGCCCAAGGAGTATTTGAAGGCCGATGATTTCAAGCTCGGCCACTTCAACTCCAACAGCGAGGTCAAGGTGACTATGCGGCTGGACGCGGGCAAGGTGCATGCGATGGGGTATAGCCTTTATTGGTTCTATCCTTAAGAGCCTGTTTACGATCTGCTACGCGTCGGCGGAATAGTTAGACAAGGGCGTTAAAAACGCTTTCAGAATGCTCATGTACCACCTGTACATTCCGCTTTTTCAACCGTTTTCGCCTTGTCTCGCCCTAGCTCGCGAGATCGTAAACAGGCTCTAAGATCCATTATCATTGATTCCAGAACGACAAACAGGCCGGCATTTGCCGGCCTGTTTGCTTTTCCTGTCAGGGAAGACCTTATTGTCTAGCGGTGCGGGTGTTCCCCACCGGCATTTCGCCGCAATTGCTGCGGAAGGGGTTGATGTCCAGTCCGCCGCGGCGGGTGTAGCGCGCGTAGACGGTGAGCCGGCTGGGCGCGCAGGCGCGCAGCAGATCGGTGAAGATGCGCTCCACGCATTGCTCGTGGAATTCATTGTGCTGGCGGAAGCCTATCAGGTAGCGCAGCAGCGCCTCGTGGTCCAGCCGCGGGCCGGTGTAGCGGATCTGCACGCTGCCCCAGTCCGGCTGGCCGGTGACCAGGCAGTTGGATTTCAGCAGATGGCTGCACAGGGTTTCGCTGACAACGTCGCCGGCGTCGGCGCGCAGAATCTGCGGGCAGGGCGCGTAGTTGTCCACCTCGATGTCCAGATCGTCGATGCAGTCGCCGGCTAGTTCGGCGATGGTTTCGCCGGCAAACTGCTGCGGCAGCATGATGTCGACGCCTATCGCCTTGCCGGCGGCGGCGGATAGGTCGTCGGCCAGTTGGCGGCGCAGCGCGTCCAGGCCGGCCATCCGGGTCTGGTTGTAGCTGTTCAGATAGAGCTTGAACGATTTGGATTCGATCAGCTTAGGGCTGTCGGCCGGGATGCGGAAGGTGGCGATGCCCACTTGCGGCTTGCCGCGAGCGTTGAGCCAGGACAGTTCGAAACCGGTCCAGATGTCCACGCCGGCAAACGGCAGCGCGGAGGCGTCCACGCCGATTTCATCGCGCTTGACCTGGCGCGGGATCGGAAACAGCAGGCCGGGAGCGTAATGGTCCTGGTAGCTGACGGTTTTGCCCAGAGGCGATTGCTCCGGGGACATGGCTTGAGTGTTCATGGCTTGAATTATATCGGTTTCAACGCCTTTCTCTATCTATCCTGCCGACGTACAGCGGATCGTAAGCAGGTTCTTTAGAGCAGGCCCTTGCGCCACAGCGCCATCAAATCCATGGTCAGCGCCACGCTGCAATGCAAGGCGATGCCCAGCCAGATGGAACGATAGCGATAGCTGAGCGCGCCCAGCGCGACGCCGGCGACGATGGCGGCCAGGCTTTCCAGCAGCGGTTTTTCAAAATGGATCATGCAGTAGGGCAGCACCATCACGAAGACGGCGCTGATGCCCAGCCTGGGCTTGAGCCCGTGCACCATATAGCCGCGAAAGAAGAATTCCAGCGCGGCGAACTGGGCGAAATACAAGAGCTCCCACAGCAGCCAGTGCGGCCATAGGCTTTCGCCGGCGCTAAGCCGGAAAAAGGGGTAAATCTTCAAAAAGCCGGGCTGTCCCGACGCCCACCACACCAGGGGTAGCATCACGGCGTAGAACAGCGGAAACAGCTTCAGGTCGGTTTTCAAGGTGGCGAGGTCCGGCCAGGCCAGGCCGAAGTCGGCCAGCGGGCGGCGGTCCAGCAGGCGGATGGCCAGCAGCGGCAGCAGGCAGTAGCTGATGATGCTGGCCAGCGCCCAGTAAGCGACGCGGTAGAGGTCGGTGTCCGGGTTGTGCACCACCTGCTGGCGGAAGGACAGGCCCAGCGCCGGCCACCATTGCTGTAGCCCGTCCAGCATCCAGTAGCGGTTGGCCGGGTAGTACAGCAGGGTCAGGCACAGGCAGCTGACCAGCAGCACGCCGGCCGCCTGACGATCGGCTGGCGTCAGGGCGGGCGGACGTGGCTGGCTGGCCATGTCAGCGCTCGCGGCGCATGAAGTCGCGCGGGCGGAAACCGAGCGCGAACAGCGAGGCGAAATAGACCACCGCGCCGGCCGTCACCAGCAGGCTGAGCCAGGCCACGCGCTGCCAGGCAGGGCCGTGCCAGTGGACGGGCAGCAGCCATTGCAGCGCCAGCAAGGCGGCGGCCATGGCGGCGATGGCCACGGCCATTTTGCTTAGAAAGCCGCTCCAGCCGGCGGAGGGCTGGTAGATGCCGCGTTTGAGCAGGGCGCGCAACAGCAGGCCGGCGTTGAGGCAGGAGGCGAGGCCGATGGACAGCGCCAGGCCGGCGTGCTTGAGCGGGAACACGAAGGCCAGGTTCATTACTTGGGTCAGGCACAGGGTGATCAGCGCGATGCGCACCGGGGTCTTGATGTCCTGGCGCGCGTAAAAGCCGGGCGCCAGCACTTTGACCAGAATCAGGCCAAGCAGGCCGAAGGAGTAGGCGATCACCGCCTGCTGCGACATCAGCGCGTCGTGGGTGGTGAATTTGCCGTAGGTGAACAGCGTGGCCAGCAGCGGGCCGGACAGCAGGCCCAGGCCCACCGTGGCCGGCACCGCCAGCAGCAAGGACAGGCGGATGCCCCAGTCCAGCAGTACGCTGAACTCGCCGTCGGAGCGGGTGGCCGCGTGTTTGGACAGCGAGGGCAGCAGGATGGTGCCCAGCGCCACGCCCAGCACGCCGGAGGGGAATTCCATCAGCCGGTCCGCGTAATACATCCAGGACACGCTGCCGGTGGGCAGGAAGGAAGCGAAGGTGGAGTTGATCAGCAGCGAGATTTGCGCCACCGATACGCCGAAGATGGCTGGCCCCATCTGTTTGATCACGCGCCAGACCTCCGGGTCGCGGAAGGCGAACACAGGGCGCGCCAGCATGCCTATCTGTTTCAGGAAGGGCAGCTGCCACACCAGCTGCACCAGTCCGCCGACAAACACCGCCCAGGCCAGCGCCATGATGGGCGGATCGAAGTGACTGCTGAAGAACAGCGCGAACACGATGAAGCTGAGGTTGAGAAAGGTGGGCGTGAAGGCCGGAATCGAGAACTTGCCCCAGCTGTTGAGCACGCTGCCGGTCATGGACGACAGCGAAATAAAGAAGATATAAGGGAAGGACACGCGCAGGATGTCGGCGAACAGAGCCGCCTTGGCCGGCTCGCGGTAAAAGCCGGGTGCGGATATCCACATGATCAGCGGCGCGGCCAGCATGCCGACGGCGGTGACCAGCAGCAGCACCGAACCCAGCACGCCGGTGATTTTGGCGACGAATTCGCGGGTTTCCTCTTCGCTGCGCTGGTTCTTGTATTCGCCCAGTATGGGCACGAAAGCTTGCGAAAACGCGCCTTCGGCGAACAGGCGGCGCAGCATATTGGGAATCTTGAAGGCGGCGTTGAAGGCGTCGGCGGCCATGCCGGCCCCGAAAACGCGAGCGATGATGGTATCGCGGACCAGGCCCAGGATGCGGGACACCATGGTCATGCTGCTGACAGCAGCCAGAGCCTTGAGCAGATTCATGTTGCGGGTGGTTTATCTAGCGTTGAGCAGGCCCGCTAGTGTACGCCGCCAGGTTTATTGTTGCAAAACCTGAGTTTAGGGCTTAGAATCGCGGGTTTCAGATTCCGCTCATCAGGAGAAAGATTCATGGCTAACAGCGCACAAGCTCGCAAGCGTGCACGCACAGCCCTTAAGCAGCGCGCGCACAACGCCAGCCTGCGTACTGCGTTCCGTACCGCAGTTAAGAAAGTGCTCAAGGCAGTTGAAGCCGGCGATAAAGCCGCTGCCAAGGTAGTGTTCCACACTTCCGAAAAAGTGATTGACCGCATTGCTGACAAGGGCGTGTTCCACAAGAACAAGGCCGCTCGTCACAAGAGCCGTCTGTCGGCTCAGATCAAGGCCATGGCCTGATCACAGCCCAGCGCTAAAGAATACGCAAAGGCTCCGCATCGCGGGGCCTTTTGTGTGTCTGGCGCATTGATTTCCCTGGGGGAGGCATGGCTATGTCTGGATGGACGGCTTGTGCGCTGGCTTTGTGCGCGGCGCAGACCCTGGCGGCGGAGCTGCCGCAGCAACTGGCCGAATGCGGCCGGCTGGCGGACGCTAAGCTGCGTTTGGCCTGCTATGACGGTCTGGCCGGCGGCCAGACCCCGGAGGCGGCCGCTTTGCCTCCCCCCGCCGTTCCGTCTCGGGTGCGGCAGGTTTTGGCCGACGGCGCTCCGCCGGACGCGGCGCCGGTTCCAAGCCGGTTGGCCGAGGCATGGGACTTGGACGGCCGCTCCCGCGGCGACACATTCGGTTTCCGTCTGTACCGCCCCAATTACTATCTGCCGGTGTGGCAGATAGCCAAGCCTAACAATGAGCCGCAGTCGCCGACCCGGCCGCCCAGCCAGACCCCGGGCGGCGATCTGGACAAGACCGAGGCCAAATTCCAGTTGTCGTTCAAGACCAAGGTGTGGGAGGACATCTTCGATTCCCCGCTGAACCTGTGGTTCGCCTACACCCAGCAGTCACATTGGCAAATCTACAACCGGGCGCATTCCGCGCCGTTCCGGGAAACCGATTACGAGCCGGAGCTGATCCTGAGCTTCCCGCTACCGTCCGCCTGGGCTTGGGGCGAAACTCGGCTGAGCATGGGTGGCCTGGGTTTGTTGCATCAATCCAACGGCCGAGCCAATCCCTTGTCGCGTAGCTGGAACCGGGTCTACGCGATGGCGGCGCTGGACAACGGTCCGTTTACCTTGCAAGGACGCTGGTGGGCGCGGCTGCCGGAGTCCGGAGACAAGGACGACAACCCGGATATCGTGAAATACATGGGGCACGGCGATCTGCAGGCGATCTACCAATATCGCGGTCAGACTTTCAGCGCCTTGTGGCGACCCAATTTCGACAGCGGCAAGCACGGCCTGCAATTGGACTGGAGCTTCCCGGTGAAGGGCAAGTTGCGGGGTTATGTGCAGGCTTTCGATGGTTACGGCGAAAGCCTGATCGACTACAACGTGCGCACCCGCGCCGTGGGCATTGGCCTGACGATGAGCGATTGGCTGGAGTGAGTCTGGCTAGCTTGTCTGGGATTGGGGTCCGCTGAGCGGCGGCTGGAAAGATTGCGAGCAGGCCCGCCCATGGGCGGGCCCTGCGCTTATTGCAGCAGCGCGGCCGCTTGGCGCGCCATCTCGCCTTCCTCGTCGGTGGGCAAGACATAGGCGGCGCGCGCGCTGGCGACGGTGGTTAGCCGCCGCGCCTGGGCCAGGTTGGCCGCCTGGTCGGCTTCAAAGCCCAGCCAGGCCAGCTGTTGCAGCACGCGGCCGCGCACCTCCGGCGAGTGCTCGCCCACGCCGGCGGTGAACACCAGCGCGTCCAGGCCCTTCATCGCCGCGGCCAGGCTGGCCACCTCGCGGGCCACCCGATAGCAGAACAGCTCGATGGCCTCGCGCGCCGCCGGCAAATCGCTGGCCAGCAGTTCGCGCATATCGGACGACAGGCCGGAGACGCCGAGTAGGCCGGAGTTCTTGTACAGCTCGCGCCGCACATCGGCCACGCTCATGCCGGCCTGTTCCTGCCAGTAGAGGATGACTTCAGGGTCGATGTAGCCGGGGCGGCTGCCCATCATCAGCCCGTCCACCGCGGAGAAGCCCATGCTGGAGGCCATGCTGCGGCCGGCGTCCAGCGCGCAGGCGCTGGCGCCGCTGCCCAGGTGGCAGACCACCACCTTGGCGCGTTCCAGGCCCAGTTCCGGCAGCCGACGCGCGATGGCTGCGTAGGACAGACCGTGGAAGCCGTAGCGGCGAACGCCGTCGTCGTGCCAGTGGCGGGCGATGCCGAAGCGGGTGGCGACTTCCGGCTGCTGAGCGTGGAAGGCGGTGTCGAAGCAGGCGAACTGCGGCAAACGGGCGTCGTATTCCTCGAAGGCGGCGATCACCGACAGGCTGACCGGCTGATGCAGCGGCGCCAGCGCCACATAGTCCTCCAGTTGAGCGCGGATGTCGGCGTCCAGCCGCAGCGCGGCGGTGAAGCGGCCGCCGCCGTGCACCACCCGGTGCACCACGGCCAGCGGCTCCAGTTGCTGATCGGCCAGGCTGTTGATCACCGCGGCGATGGCGCTGCCGCGGCTGCCGTCGTCCAGCGCGTGGCGGCTTAGCGTCTGGCCCTTGCCATCCAGCAATTGCAGTTCCGGCTTGGTCTGGCCAAAGCGGTCCACCATGCCGCGCGCCAGCAATTGGCGCCCATCCGGCGTGAAGGCGCGGAATTTCAGCGTGGAGGAGCCTGCGTTGACGGCGAGCAGTACCCGGCTCATGAGCGTGGCCCGCTTTGCCGACGCTTGTGCGCCAGCACGTTGGCCACCGCGGCGGAGGCTAGGCGGCCGGTGGCGTCGTCGGCGCGGCTGGTCAGCACGATGGGCACGCGCGCGCCCATCACGATGCCGGCAGAGGCCGCGGCGGCGAGATAGGTCAGCTGCTTGCCCAGCATATTGCCGGCCTCCAGGTCCGGCACCAGCAGGATGTCCGGGTCGCCGGCCACCGGCGAGATGATGCCCTTGCTGTCGGCGGCTTCGCGCGAGATGGCGTTGTCGAAGGCCAACGGGCCGTCGAGGATGGCGCCGGTGATCTGGCCGCGATCCGCCATTTTGCACAGCGCAGCGGCGTCCAGCGTGGAGCGCATCGCCGGGTTGATGGTTTCCACCGCGGCCAGGATGGCCACCTTGGGTTGGCGGATGCCCAGCGCCAGGGTCAGATCGATGGCGTTCTGGCAGATGTCGCGCTTGGTCAGCAGGTCCGGTTCGATATTGATCGCGGCGTCGGTGATGAACAGGTAGCGCGGGTAGGACTCCACCTTCATGATCCAGACATGGCTGATGCGGCGGTCGGTGCGGATGCCAGTGCCGCGCGCCAGCGCTTCGGCCATGAATTCGTCAGTGTGCAGGCTGCCCTTCATCAAAATGTCGGCGTAGCCGTCACGCACCAGAGCCACCGCCTGTTCGGCGGCGGCGTGGCTGTGCGGCACGTCGATCAGTTCGAAGGGGCTCAGATCTACTTCCAGCTCGTCGGCCAGCTTGGCCAGCCGGGCGGCGGGCGCCACCAGGATGGGGGTGGCGATGCCGTGGTCGGCGGCTTCCACCGCGCCCAGCAGCGCCTCGCGGCTGCAGGGGTGGGCCACGGCCATCGGCAGTGGGCCCAGGCCGACGGCTTGTTGAAGGATGTCGGAAAAAGCGTGTTCGTCGCGAGTCATGGCGTGTCTCCTCAAGCCTTGATGTGGTGGCCGCCGTCAACATAGATGGTCTGGCCGGTCAGGCCGCGGGCGGCTTCGGAGATCAGGAAGGCGCAGGTGGTGCCCACGTCTTCGATTTCCACCAGGCGGTTTTGCGGCGCTCGCGCGATGGCGTCCTCGATCAATTGGTCGAAGTGGGCGATGCCGGAGGCGGCGCGAGTGCGCAGCGGGCCGGGAGACACCGCGTGTACGCGGATGTTCTTGGGACCTAGTTCACTGGCCAGGTAGCGCGACACGCTTTCCAGCGCCGCCTTGACCGGGCCCATGATGTTGTAGTTCTCCACCACCTTGTCCGCGCCGTAATAGCTCATGGTGATCAGGCTGCCGCCCTGAATCATCAAGGGTTCGGCCTGGCGGGCCATTTCGATGAAGGAGTAGCAGGACACGCGCATCGCCTGCTGGAAACCTTCCAGCGAGCAGTCGGTAACGCGGCCGTGCAGGTCGTCCATTGGGCAGAAGGCGATGGAGTGAATGACGAAATCCAGTTTGCCCCATTGCTGGCGGATAGCCTCGAACACCGCTTCCATCTGCCCCGGCTGCTCCACGTCCAGCGGCAGCACCAGCGGCGAGCCCAGTTGGTCGGCCAGCGGACGCACGTATTTTTCCGCTTTCTGGTTCAGGTAGGTGACGGCGAACTCCGCGCCCAGGTCGCGCAGTACGCTGGCGCAGCCGTAGGCGATGCTGTTCTCATTGGCGATGCCGACGATCAGGCCTTTCTTGCCGGCAAGAATGTTGCGAATGCTTTCCATCTGACCCTCTTGATAAACCATGTGACCTCCGGGATTTGTAGGGTTGCAGGGCAGTATTGCGGGCTAATGAAGCAAAGGGATTTTTGTATTGACGATTCAGTCGGATATAATCGACGATTTGGCGGGAACGAAGGCTTGATGTCCAGGCGCTTCGTCCGCATCTGTCCGACTAGGCATGCCGGGCGTAAGTTCACGCTCGGATAGTGCAGTGCAGCATGAGTTCGGTTTATTATGCCATCATGATTACTGGTGGGGAAGCAAAGCTATGCCAATCTACGAATACCGTTGCGGCGCCTGCGGCGTCGCCAAAGAGCATCTGCAAAAACTCAGCGACGAGCCGATCGCGCAATGCCCTGCCTGTGGCAGCGCCGAGTATCGCAAGCAGTTGTCCGCGGCCGGCTTCCAGCTGAAAGGTTCCGGCTGGTACGCCACGGACTTCAAGGGCGGCGCGTCCGGCGGCTCGCCCTCCGCGTCTTCGGACAGCGCGTCTTCGGACAGCGGCGGCGGGCATAGTTGCGGCACCGGCTGTGGGTGCGCGTAAACCTCGATGACGCCGCAAATCAAAATGACGCTTAAGGGTTATCTGGTCACCGGCTTGCTGGTGTGGCTGCCCTTGGCCGTGACGCTGTGGGTCTTGAACCTGATCGTCACTTCGCTGGACCAGACTCTGAACCTGTTGCCGCAGGAATGGCAGCCGGAGGCCTTGCTCGGCTTCCATCTGCCGGGCCTGGGCGTGGTGCTGTCGGTGCTGATTCTGCTGGGCACCGGCATGCTGGCCGCCAATGTTCTGGGCCAGCGCGTGCTGGACATGTGGGACGCGCTGCTGTCCCGTATCCCGGTGGTGAAAAGCATCTACAACAGCGTCAAGCAAGTCAGCGACACCCTGTTGTCCGATTCCGGTCAGGCCTTTAAAAAGGCGCTGCTGGTGCAGTTCCCTCATTCCGGCATGTGGACGGTGGCGTTTCAAACCGGCCCGCTGCCTGAAGTTGTGTCCGAATCGCTGTCCGACGACGAGTTCATCGGGGTCTATGTGCCCACCATCCCCAACCCAACCTCGGGTTATTTCGTGATGGTGGCCAAGAAGGACACCCGCGCCTTGAACATGAGCGTGGACGAGGCGTTGAAATACGCGATCTCCATGGGCATGGTGGCGCCGAATCCGCCGCCGGCCGCCCAGCGTCCGCGTCTGAACGACGAACATAATCGGCAGGGCTAGACCGACACCCTGTCTAGCCCTTAACGCCTTTCTTTCCCCCGGGCGGGGAAGCCTCACCGAATTTGAATAAAAGGGTTTACCCAAATGCGTACCGACTATTGCGGACTTATTGACAAGAAATACCTCGGCCAGACCGTTACCGTGAAGGGCTGGGCTCACCGCCGCCGCGACCATGGCGGCGTGATCTTCATCGACCTGCGCGACCGCGAAGGCCTGGTGCAGGTGGTGATCGATCCGGACACTCCGGAAGCGTTCCAGTTGGCCGACAGCAGCCGCGGCGAATACGTGTTGTCCATCACCGGCATCGTTCGCGAGCGTCCGGCCGGCACCGCCAACAGCAAGATGATTTCCGGCGAGATCGAAATCCTGGCCAAGGAAATCGAAATCCTCAACGCCGCCGCCACGCCGCCGTTCCAGATCGACGACGAGAACCTGTCCGAGAACGTGCGTCTGACCAACCGCGTGATCGATCTGCGTCGCCCGGCGATGCAGAAAAACTTGCGCTTGCGCTACAAGGTGGCGATGGGCGTGCGCAACCATCTGGACAAGCAGGGCTTCATCGACATCGAAACCCCGATGCTGACCCGCTCCACGCCGGAAGGCGCGCGCGATTACCTGGTGCCTTCCCGCGTGCACCCGGGCGAATTCTTCGCGCTGCCGCAATCGCCGCAGCTGTTCAAGCAATTGCTGATGGTGGCCGGCTTCGACCGCTACTACCAGATCACCAAGTGCTTCCGCGACGAAGACCTGCGCGCCGACCGTCAGCCTGAATTCACCCAGATCGATATCGAGACCTCGTTCCTGAACGAGGACCAGATCATGGACATCACCGAGGGCATGACCAAGGAGATCTTCCGCGACGTGCTGGGCGTGGAGCTGCCGCCGTTCCCGCGCATGACTTACGCCGACGCGATGTTCTACTACGGCTCCGACAAGCCGGACATGCGCGTGGACCTGAAATTCACCGAACTGACCGACGTGATGAAGTCGGAAGAGTTCAAGGTGTTCCGCGGCGCCGCCGACATGGCGAACGGCCGCGTGGTGGCTCTGCGCGTGCCGGGCGGTTCCAGTCTCAGCCGCAAGGAAATCGACGACTACACCCAGTTCGTCGGCATCTACGGCGCCAAGGGTCTGGCCTACATCAAGGTCAACGACGCCAGCAAGCCCACCGAAGAAGGACTGCAGTCGCCCATCGTCAAGTTCCTGTCCGCTGACGGCCTGAAAGCCATCATCGAGCGCACCGGTGCGCAAAACGGCGACATCATCTTCTTCGGCGCGGACAAAGCCAAGGTGGTGAACGAGGCCATCGGCGCGCTGCGCATCAAGATCGGTCACGAACACGGCCTGGCCAACGGTTACTTCGTCAAGGAGTGGCGTCCGCTGTGGGTGGTGGACTTCCCGATGTTCGAGCACGATGAGGACGACGATCGCTGGACCGCCTGCCACCATCCGTTCACCAGCCCGAAACAGGGCCACGAGGACCTGATGGCCACCGATCCGGGCGCCTGCCTGGCGCGCGCCTACGATATGGTGCTGAACGGCTGGGAAATCGGTGGCGGCTCCATCCGTATCCACCGCGCCGACATCCAGGAGAAAGTGTTCGGCGCGTTGAAGATCAGCCCGGAAGAGCAGCAGAACAAGTTCGGCTTCCTGCTGGACAACCTGAAGTTCGGCGCGCCGCCGCACGGTGGCCTGGCTTTCGGTCTGGACCGCCTGGTGACGCTGATGTGCGGCGCGGAGTCCATCCGCGACGTGATCGCCTTCCCGAAAACCCAGCGCGCCCAGTGCCTGCTGACCAACGCGCCCAACGCGGTGGACGACAAGCAGCTGCGCGAACTGAACCTGCGTCTGCGCCAGAAGGCCGAGCCTTCCGCTTGATGCCGGTTTGATCCGACGCCGACGGCCGTTGCGCAAGCAGCGGCCGTTTTTCATTCGGCTACTCTCGGCGGTCTTGGCTTGAACCTTGCGCTTTTGGCCCAATCTAACAGCAGCCTCATACTTGTAAGCGAGCGCCCGCCGGGCCGACATTGCAAAACTTTATCGCAACGATATGGATTTACAATTTGCCGATGCCGGCGGCCCTGATTTATAAAGCCTCGCATTCCGCCGCGTTTCCCGACGCCCGATCAGGGAAGCGCAGTCACACCAAGACCTTTAAGGAGATCCGCAATGGCCGTACTCGTTGGCAAACAAGCCCCCTTCTTCGATGGCGCGAAAACCTTCTCCGCCGTGCTGGGCGATGGTCAGATCGTTGACAACTACTCCTTCAAGCAAGCTACCGCCGGCAAGTACGCGGTAGTGTTCTTCTACCCGCTGGACTTCACCTTCGTGTGCCCGTCCGAACTGATCGCTTTCGACCACCGTCTGGCCGACTTCAAGGCCATGAACGTGGAAGTGATCGGCGTGTCCATCGACAGCCAGTTCACCCACGCCGCATGGCGCAACACCCCGGTGGAAAAAGGCGGCATCGGCCAGGTTGGCTACACCCTGGTGGCCGATATCCAGCACGAACTGTGCAAGTCCTTCGACGTTGAAGCCGATGGCGGCGTCGCTTTCCGCGGCTCCTTCCTGATCGACCGCTCCGGCGTGGTGCAGCACCAAGTGGTGAACAACCTGCCGCTGGGCCGCAACGTCGACGAAATGCTGCGCATGGTTAACGCGCTGCAATTCACCGAAGAGCACGGCGAAGTGTGCCCGGCGGGCTGGAACAAGGGTAAGAAAGGCATGAAGCCGAGCGCCGAAGGCGTGGCTTCCTACCTGGCTGAAAACGCCAAGGACCTGTAATTCGTCGTAAACGGATTGCGTCCGACCCTGCCCCGCGCGCCTTGGCCCGCGGGGCTTTTTCTTGCGCGCCCTTGGCCGACTTGGCGCATTGCTCGCTATAACTAACAATAAGTTACCAAGATAACGACAGGCCCGAGCCATGTCTTTGCCGATCAGCCAGCTGGACAGCTATACCATGCTGCATGTGATGCGCTCCACTCACCTGTCCGTGCCGCACGCCTTGTTGGGCGCGGCCTTGCTGACCGGTCTGGAATGGGGGAAGGCGCCGCTTGTGGCCGCCTTGCTGTGGCTGCTGCTTTTCAGTCTGTTGCTGTTGAGCCTGTGGGGGACCACTTGGCGCGCCGGCCGTTGTCCCGAACACGACGATTGGCAGATCGCCGCCTTGTACCGGCGTTTTGCAGCGCAGATCGTCGCCGCGGGCTCGGGTTGGGGCGTCGCGGCCTGGATTCTGATGCCCGGCGACGATCTGACATACAGCCTGATCGTGGTGCTGTGGGGCATTGCGGTCAGCGCGGTGCAAGGCGCGATGCTGTCGGCGCGCCGCGAGTTGTTTTACGGTTTCGTCGGTCCACTCTGGGGTTTGCTGCTGCTGCGTTTGTTTCTCTCTCCGGAACCGGTGCTGCGTTGGGTGGGCGCTTCCGGCGTCATCTATTGCCTGTCGCTGACGCTGTTCACCGCCTTGTTGCATCGCTTCGCGCTGGAGTCCATGGGACAGCGCGCCGAAAACGCCAGCCTGATGCGCGAATTGACGCTGGAGCAGGCACAGTTGGACAGCTACAACGCGATGCTGGAGCAGAAAAACATAGAACTGGACGGCGCGGTGGAGCGCATCAGCGAGCTGGCCTCGCGCGATCCCTTGACCGGTGTGTTGAATATGCGCTCCTTGATGCGGGAAATGGAGCGCCTGCTGGAACATTCGGAAACCCAGGGCGCGCCTTTCGCCATCGCCATCATCGATCTGGACCATTTCAAGCGTATCAACGACAGCTGCGGCCATGCGCGCGGCGACGAGGTGCTGCAACAGCTGTGCGTGCTGGCGCAGCAGGCGCTGGCGGACGGGGAACTGTTCGGTCGTTACGGCGGGGAGGAGTTTCTGTTGTTGGCGCCGGCTTGCAGCGGTTCCGAGCTGAATCGGCGCATGGAAGTGCTGCGCGACAAGGTGGGCGGCTGGGACTGGCGGCGTCTGACCGGAGACTTGCCGGTGACCTTGTCCTGCGGCGTGGCCGCCTGGCGGCGGGGCGTGGACCCGCTGAGTCTGTTGCAACAGGCGGACAAGGCGCTGTATCAAGCCAAGGCATTGGGGCGCGACCGCGTCTGCCTGGCGAGAGAGGCCGGGGCGTGAGGCGGAGGCTGGGCATTCTGATGCCATTTCCCTGGCAAGCGGCGCACCCGCAGCTGGAGGCGGAACTGGTGCGTCAGTTCGTCTCCATGCTCCAGCTCTCGATTCTGCAGTCCTTCATCGCCATCCCGCTGTTTGGCTTGCTGATGTTCGGGCACGCGCCCGGCTGGCGCATCTTGAGCTGGGTGGGCATGTTTCTGCTGATGCAGTTGCTGTTCGCGCGCCTGGTCTACCGTTTTCGCCGTTACGCGCATAGCCAGGACCAGGTGTTCCGGCATTATCAGGCGCTGCGGCAGTTGATGCTGTTCAGCGCGCTGGTGTGGAGCATGATGATGTGGTTCATGTTTCCGCAGGCGGAAGGGCCCTACCGCATCGTGGTGGTGCTGTGGCTAGCCGGCGGCTTCGCCGCGGTCTGCCTGCTGCTGGCCCCGTGCCGCGATCTGCACCTGACGTTTTTCGTCGGCTACTGGGTATACCCGCTGTACCGTTTCCACTGCGAGGGCACTTTGCTGTACAGCGCCTTGCTGGTGGGCGCGGTGATCTTCATCCTGGTGCAGTGGGAGTTCCTGTCCAGCTTCAATCCGCTGCTGCGCGACACCGTGAGGCTGCGCGAGCGCAATGCGGTGGTGCTGCGCCGGCTGCAGGATCTGTACGCGGAAAGCGCGGCCAAGAGGGAACTGCTGGAGCAGCGCAGGCAGATGTTGCAGCAAGCGGCGGAGCAGATGAATCTGCTGGCGGACTCCGACGTGTTGACCGGCTGCTTGAACCAGCGGGCCTTGCGTTGCCGGATGGCGGAACTGGACCAGTCCGACGAGGCGGTCTGGAGCCTGGCGATGTTGGATCTGGACGAGTTCAAGCAGGTGAACGACCGCTTTGGCCATTTGGTGGGCGACCAGGTGCTGCAGCAGGCAGCGCAGCATATCGCCTCCTGTTTGGAGGGCGGGATGACGCTGGCGCGCTATGGCGGGGAGGAGTTCGTGGTGCTGGCCCCGAGCCTGGCTCCGGAGAGGCTGGCCGAGAAGATGGAGGCGGTCAGGCTGCGCCTGCAAGGGGCCCAGCTGGACGGCTTGCCGGACGGCTACGCGCAGACGGTGTCCATCGGCGTGGCGGGCCAACCGCCGCTGAATGGCAGCCAACAGGCTTTGCTTCAGGCGGACGCCGCCTTGTACCGCGCCAAAGCGTCCGGCCGCAACAGGGTGTGCGTGTGGGACGCTAAGCCGGAACGGGATTAGGCAGGCCGCGAGTTTGTTCAAAATCTGCTGTGCATGGTGTAACGCGGTACGGCGAGTAGGTCTTCAGAATGCGTATGGACCACCTGCACATTCCGCTCCCGTCAGTCGTTTTCGCCTCTTGCCCGAGAGACTTTGAACAGGTTTTGAGATAGCGGTTCGGGATCGCGGCCGAGCATGGCGCGCAGCGCCGCTTGCTGGATCAACGCCGACAGGCAGACGGCGGCGGCGCACAGCCACCATAGCGCGACGCCGCCCACGGCGCCGTACAGCCAGGTGCCCAGCGCCGGAGCGAACAGGGTGCGGCCCTGCCACACCGCGTTGTACAGCCCCAGATAGCGGCCGCGCAGCCGGCCTTCCGAGCGGTGCATCACCAGCATGGTGTAGCAGGGAGAAATCAGCAGCTCGCCCAGCGTCAGCGTCGTCATCATCAGCACGGCCCACAGCGCGCCTTGGCCCACGGTTAGCCACAGGAAGGCGAAACCGGTCAGCAGCACGCCGGCTTGAGTGCTGGCCAGCAGGCCCCAGTCCAGAATGCGCCGGCTGATCGGAATCTGCAACGCCACTACCATCAGCCCGTTCAGAGTGAACAGATAGCCCATCCATTGCGGGCCCAGTTGATAATGCTCGCGCAGGAACAGACCCAGCGTCACATAGATCTGGTCGAATACCGCAGTCATTAGCATCAGGGCCAGCAGCATGCGTAGAAAGGGAAGATCGCGCCAGGGGCCGACCAGCGCCTCGGCGGTCGCTTCGGCGGTTTCGAGCGCCGCCTGAGGGATGGAGGCCGAACCGGCACGGCGATAAGCCCAGGCCAGCCATAGCGCCGCGCTCAAGGTGGCGGCGGCGTTGGCGGCGTAGACCCAGCCGTAGCCGATGGCGGCAAGCGAACCGCTGAGCAAGCCGGCGCCGGCGACGCCCAGGTTGAAAGCCACCCGCAGCATGCCCTGCGCCACCGCGCGCTGCCGCGGCAGGCAGGGTTCCAGCGCCAGCCGCAGATTGACCGGGCGAAAAGCGCCGTCGGCGAAGCCGGAGACCAGCAAGACCGGCACGAACAGCCAGAGCGGGATCGCCAGCGCCAGCAACAGCAGGCACAGGCCGGAAACGGACAGGAACAGCGTGGCCAGCTTGCGGCCGTCGAAGCGGTCGGACAGCGCGCCGCCGTTGAGGGAGCCTAGCAGCGCGCCGGCGCCGTAGGCCGCCATCATCAGGCCGATTTGCGTATAGCCCAGCTGGTAGCTTTCGCGCAGATAAAGCGGCAGGAATAGTTTGGAAATGCCGCCGATATTGTTGATGAGGCTGCACAGCACTTGGATGTAGACCGTGGCGGGCAGGCCGCGATAGGGGGACAGCAGGCGTTTCAGCCAGGGGGCGGGCTGCGGGCGGCTCATAAGAATCCAGGATATGATTATGCTTTTGGATTATCTTGCTGCGTTGCAACTAAGAAAGTCAACACCGCAAATATCCGGCCGGCCCGGAAAAACGCCGCGGGGAGGTTTTTCAGCGCAGCGGCAGCTTGGCTTTGACCGTGCGCATCATCGCGGGCTGGGCGGCGGCGACCGGGTGCAGCCCGTCCGGCTGGAACTGGGACAAATCGGCCTCGAAGCCGGCCACCAGCAAGGGTACGAAGGAGAGGCGCTCGCGTTTGGCCAAGTCGGCGTAGGCTTTGCGGAACTCGGCGCCGTATTGCGGGCCATAGTTCGGGGGCAGGGCCATGCCCACCAGCACTACCTTGGCCTTGCTTTGTTTGGCCAAGGCGATCATCTTGGACAGGTTGCCGCGCATCTGCTCCAGAGGCAGGCCGCGCAGTCCGTCGTTGGCGCCCAGCTCCAGCACCACGATGTCCGGGCGATGACGCGCCAGCGCGTCCGGCAACCTGGCCAGGCCGCCGGCGGTGGTTTCGCCGGAGACGCTGGCATTGACGATGCGGTGCTTCGCCCCCATCTCCTTGGCGAGCAGGCTGACCCAGCCCTGGCCGGGGGACAGGCCGTAACCGGCGGACAGGCTGTCCCCGAAGACCAATATCGTTGCGGCGGACGCCGGCAACATCAGCAGGCACAGGCCGGCGGAAAGTAGAACTTTGCTTAGTATCGAGCGCATAAATGAATCCAATTGAAACTCAGGCGGTGTTGGCGGCCAGCGAACTGGCCAAGCAGGTGCATTTCCACGGCGAGCCGCTGAACATCCTGCGCAGCGCCACGCTGACCCTGTATCCGGGCGAGAGCGTGGCCATCGTCGGCGCTTCCGGCTCCGGCAAGTCTACCCTGTTGTCCCTGTTGGCGGGTCTGGATCACCCGTCCGGCGGCGAGGTGTCCTTGTTCGGCCAAGCCTTGTCCGGCTTGAGCGAAGACGCGCGCGCGCTGCTGCGCAGAGACAAGGTGGGGTTCGTGTTCCAGAATTTCCAGCTGATGCCGCAACTGACCGCGCAGGAAAACGTGATGCTGCCGCTGGAGCTGGCCGGCCGCGCCGACGCGCGCGAAGCGGCGCGCCAGATGCTGGACCGCGTCGGCCTCAGCCATAGGCTGGGCCATTATCCGCGCCACCTGTCCGGCGGCGAGCAGCAACGGGTCGCCTTGGCCCGTGCCTTCGTCATTCACCCCGGGCTATTGTTCGCCGACGAACCCACCGGCAATCTGGACCCGCACAGTGGCCGCCAGATCATCGATCTGCTATTCCAGCTCAACGCCGAGCAGGGAACCGCTCTGGTGCTGGTCACCCACGATACCGAGCTGGCCAGCCGCTGCGACGCCATCTACCGGCTGGTGGAAGGCAAGCTCAACGGGGCGCGCTCATGACTCTGGCCGGCCGCTTGACCTTGGTGTTGCGCTTCATCCGCCGCGAACTGGTGTCCGGCGAGCTTACCATCCTGGCCCTGGCTCTGGTGGTGGCGGTGATGGCGATGAGCAGCGTGGCTTTTTTCTCCGACCGCGTAGAGCGCGCGCTGACCACCCAGGCCACGCAGCTGCTGGCCGCGGACTTGGTGCTCAACGGCAATCAGCCGGCGCCGGAGCCTATCCGCCGCGAGGCGGAGAAGCGGGGCCTGCGGCTGGCCGACAACATCAGCTTTCCTTCCATGGTGTTTTCCGGTGGCCAGGCGGCTTTGGCCACGTATAAATCGGTTAGCGACAACTATCCCCTGCGAGGCGAAGTCAGCGTAAAGCTGGCCGATGGCCGCGTAGCCAGTGGCAGCTTGCGGCCGGCCGCGGGCACCGCCTGGGCCGATGCCAGGCTGATGCGGCGCTTGAAGCTGAAGCTGGGCGACACCCTGGGCGTGGGAGGCGTGCAATTGCGGCTGGCCGGCGAAATCATCCGCGAGCCGGACGGCGCGATGGATTTGTACAACTTCGTGCCGCGGCTGATGTTCAACCGCGCCGACCTGGCCGCCACCGGCCTGATCCAGGAAGGCAGCCGCGCGCGCTGGCGGTTGATGTTCGCCGGCGACGATCGCGGCATCGCCGATTTCCGCCAGTGGCTGGACAAGGCCAAGCCCAAAGACGCGCGGCTGGAAAACGTCGAGGAGGCGAGGCCGGAGGTACGCACAGCGCTGGAGCGCGCGCGGCGCTTTCTCGGCTTGACCGCGATGCTGACCGTGGCGCTGGCCGCGTCAGCGGTGGCGCTGGTGGTTCGCCGTTACCTGGCGCGCCATTGGCAGCAGGTGGCGGTGTTGCGCTGCCTGGGTCTGACGGCGGGCGAGGTGTGGGGCTTGTTCGTCAGCCTGTTTCTATTGTTGGGTCTGCTGGCCGGCGCTTTGGGCACCGCCGGCGGCTTCGGCGTGCAATTGGCGCTGATGCAGCTGGCCAGCGGCTATGTCGGCGAGATATTGCCGGACCCGGGTTGGCTGACCTGGCTGGTGGGGCCCTTGGCCTCGTTGGTGTTGCTGGCCGGCCTGGCTCTGCCGCCCTTGATGGGCATACGCGACGTGCCGCCGGCCGCGGTGCTGCGCGATGAGTTGACGCCGACGCGTCAGGGCGTGCTGGCACCCTTGCTGGCCCTGGTGGCGCTGCTGGGCCTGGCCGCGTGGCAAGTTGGCGACCTGGCTGTGGCCGGCTGGCTGCTGGCCGGCATGCTGGGCTTCTTCGCCGCCGTGGGCGCGCTGGTGCTGGGCGTGGTCTATCTGATGCGGAGGCTGCCGCGCGGACGCCGCGTGGGCTGGCGCTTCGGCATCGCCAATATCGCCCGCCGCCACTGGCTGGCGGTGATCCAGATCGTGTCCTTGTCGGTGGGCCTGATGGCCTTGCTGACGCTGACCATTGTGCGCGACGACCTGATCGGCGCCTGGCAGCGCAGCGTGCCGGCGGACGCGCCGAATAAATTCGTCATCAATATCCAGCGCCACCAGCTCGACGGCGTGCGCAACGCCTTCGCCTCGGAGGGACGCGCGGCGCCGGAGCTGGCGCCCATGGTGCGGGCGCGGCTGATAGCGATCAACGAGCATCCGGTGCGGCCGTCGGCTTACGAGGACGAACGCGCGCGTCGGCTGGCCGAGCGGGAGTTCAACCTGTCCTGGCGCGACGAGTTGCCGCCGGGCAACAAGCTGACGGCGGGCCAGTGGTGGCAGCCTCAGAAACGGATTCCGCCGCAGTTCTCGGTGGAACGGGAACTGGCCGGCACTTTGGGCATCAAGCTGGGGGACACATTGGTCTTCGATCTGGCCGGCACCCCTTACCGCGCCAAGGTCACCAGTTTGCGCGAAGTGCCGTGGGACAGTTTCCGCGTCAATTTCTTCGTGATCGGCACGCCCGGTCAGTTCAGCCAGCAGCCGGCCAGCTGGATTACCAGCTTCCGGCTGGAAGCGGCGGACGAGGATTTCGTCAATCGTCTGGTGGGCGAGTTTCCCAATCTGACCGTGATCGACGTCGGGGCGATCCTGACCGAGGTGAGGGCGATGATGGACAAGCTGTCGCGCGGGATCGAGGCCATGTTCGGCCTGGCCTTGGCCGCCGGCGTACTGGTGTTGTGGGCGTCGCTGGCGGCCACTCGCGACGAGAGGCTGTTCGATGTCGGTCTGATGCGAGCGCTGGGCGCGTCGCGGCGGCAGGTGCGCAGCGTGGTGCTGGCGGAGCTGGCCTGGTTGGGCGCGTTTTCCGGTTTATTGGCGGCATTGGGCGCGATGGGCATCGGCGCTTTGGCTTCGGTCAAATTGTTCAACCTGCCCTTGGTGTTCAATCCGTGGCTGTTGCCCGTGGGCATCGCCTGCGGCGCGCTGGTGGTGGTAGTGGCCGGCTGGCCGCTCGTCGGGCGAGTGACCCGGACTTCGCCGATGGCGGTGTTGAGAGCGATTTGAGTTTGGTGGTCAAAGCTGAGAGTCAAGCGGGGCGAAACCCGCAAGGAGACGCATGATGGATGCGATAGTACAGGCGGCAATGGCCAAGTGGCCGAACGTGCCCGCCGTGTTTGGCTGGCTGCGGCTGGACGCGCGCGGCCAGTGGTGGATCAAGGACGAGCGCTTGCAGCATGAGGCGATGACCGAGTTTTTTGGCCGCAACTACAGCCGCGACGGACTGGGACGTTGTTATGTGCAGAACGGGCCGCAGAAAGTCTATGTGACGCTGGACGCCGCGCCGCTGGTGGCACGGCGCACGCCGTCGGGTTGGAGCACGTTGCCGTACGACGATGACGTGCCTGCGCGCTCCGCCTGGCTGACGCCGGAAGGCATGTTGTTGATCGAGATCGGTGGAGAGTTGGCGGCGGTGGACGACCGCGACCTGGCCGCGGTGCTGGACGAGGGGGCGCCTGGCTGGGACGGCGACATGGCCTCGTTGCCGGACAGGCTGGCGCTGGGCAAGGCGGCGATTCCGCTGGGGAAGGAGAGCCTGCCGGATTTGTGGCTGCGTTACGGCATTGTCGGGCGGCCCAAAGGCTGAGCCGTTTTACCGTCAAACAAAACCCCGGGCAAGCCCGGGGTTTTGTTTGGTCCGCGCATGGCTTGGCTTAGAACCTGTTCACGATCTTTTCGTCCTGAGATAATTGCCGAATGCGAAGAAGCCATTATCCAAGCGACGTAAGTCGTGAACAGTTCGAACAGATCAGACCGCTATTGGAAAGCCTGCGCAAGAAAACCAAG
>NZ_MUKU01000048.1 GCF_002081825.1 Chromobacterium haemolyticum
GAGGCTCAGAGCCAATTGCTGCACGACCTGCCATAGCGGCAAGTTGCGAAAGAGGGCCAAGCCAATGACCAACCAGACGGCATGCTCAGCAGGAAGTTTGCGGCGCCGAATGGAGGCTTTGCCGGTAACGGCGAGTGCTTGCTCGATCCAGGCAGGGTCAATCAATGCGGCCAATGTCTCTAGCCGAGAAGGGGCGTGTGGCAGCGTGTCATGTAAGGCGCGTTGTAGTAGGCTCATGCAGCGAAAAAGGGAACATGATGAACATGTCCCCTTTTTACTGGATTTACATCCGCAAGTCTTAACTGACTGGCATTACCCGTTGTGGGGGCTTTTGCTTGCGCGGGCAAGGCCGCCAGGAACAAGCGGTTTACGATCTCGCCGGAATCGTCAGTCCGCGTTGCACCGCCGGCCGCGCCAGGAAGGCGTCCAACACCCGCGTCACCTGCGGGAAGTCCTCAATCGACACCAGCTCGCCGGCATCGTAAAAACCAATCAAGTTGCGCACCCAGGGGAAGATGGCGATGTCGGCGATGCCGTACTCGTCCCCCATCACCCACTGGCGGCCGCTCAAGCGTTGATCCAGCACCGCCAACAGGCGGCGCGACTCGTTCGCATAGCGGTCGCGCGGGCGTTTGTCTTCGTAGTCCTTGCCGGCGAACTTGTGGAAAAAGCCCACCTGGCCAAACATCGGGCCAATGCCGCCCATCTGGAACATCAGCCACTGTATGGCCTCGTAGCGCGCGGCGGGATCGGCGGGCAGCAATTGGCCGCTCTTCTCAGCCAGATACAACAGGATGACCCCGGATTCGAACAAGGCCAGCGGCTTGCCGCCCGGGCCGGCCGGATCAAGGATGGCGGGAATCTTGTTATTGGGGTTCAGCGACAAGAATTCAGGCGACAACTGATCGTTGCTGTCGAAGCTGACCAGGTGCGCCTCGTACGGCAGGCCGGTCTCTTCCAGCATGATGGACGCCTTGACGCCGTTGGGCGTGGTCAGCGAGTACAGCTGGATGCGCTCTGGATATTTTGCAGGCCATTTTCGGGTGATGGGAAAGGCGGATAAATCGCTCATACGCGCTCCATGAGTTGGCGGGAGGGTTGCGCGCCCATGATAAGCCCGGCCTTTGCATTTGTCTTAAATCCGCCGCCAATCAATGGCGAGATGTTATCGACGCCCTAGCTGGATACACTATTAATCCGTGCCTACGGCCAACGCCGCCCAGTAATAAGAAATTCATTCAAAAGTAAATTTTCCTTTCAAATCATGTGGAATGTATTAATTTAAAATGAGCTTGGCGTGCTCCAATGGCACTCCTGGATGGCAATGACAATGGAGGCTGCCATGCCCTTATTTTCCGGAAAACTCAAAGAGCGGCTCAACGAGCTGACTGGCCAACTGGACGGCCTGCGCGGCATGCTATCCGCCATCGACCGTTCCATGGCGATGATACAATTCACTCCCGACGGCATCGTCACCAACGCCAATGAAAACTTCCTGCGCACCATGGGCTACCGGCGAGAAGAAATCATCGGCAAGCATCACCGCATCTTCTGCGACAAGCACCATGTTTCCAGCCCCGCCTACGCCGAATTCTGGCAAAAGCTGAAGCGCGGCGAGCCAGTCAACGGCCGCTTCAGCCGCTTTGCGAAGAACGGCGAGGAAATATGGCTGGAAGCCAGCTACACCCCGGTACTGTCCAGCGACGGCCAGGTGTGCGGCGTGGTCAAGGTGGCGTCCGACATCTCCGAGCAAGTGCATAGAGAGCAAAACGATCAGGCCATCCGCCTGGCGATCAGCCGTTCCATGGCCCAGATCGAATTTGATCTGGATGGCAATATCCAGGACGCCAACGAAAACTTCCTCAATACCTTTGGCTATACGCTGGCCGAAATCCGCGGCAAGCATCACCGCATACTCTGCGACGCAGACTACGCCGCCAGCCCCGACTACGCGGAGTTCTGGCGCCAGCTGCGCCAAGGCAAGTTTTTCCAGGGCCAGTTCAAGCGCCTGAGCAAAAACGGGCAGACTATCTGGCTTGAGGCCACTTACAACCCGGTCTACGACCTCAACGGCAAGCCGGTGCGGGTGGTCAAGTTCGCCCAGGACATCAGTCGCAGGGTGCAACAATTGCAAGCCCAGGCGGAGAACGCCCAATCGGCGGTGGACGTCTCGGTCAATACCGAGCAACTGTCGGTCAAGGGCAGCGCGGTGTTGGAACAGGCCGCCAGCGAAATCACCAAGGTGGCGTCCAGCGTGGAAAGCTCCTCCATCATCATCACCAAGCTGGGCGACAGCTCCGGTCAGATCGGCACCATCATCAGCACCATCAGCGAGATCGCCGACCAGACCAATCTCTTGGCCTTGAACGCGGCGATTGAGGCCGCGCGCGCCGGCGAGATGGGTCGCGGCTTCGCCGTGGTGGCGGACGAAGTGCGCAAGCTGGCCGAGCGCACCAGCCAATCCACCGGCGAGATCTCCGGCATCGTGCGCAGCATCCAGGAAGACTCCAAGTCCGCCATCACCTCCATGCAGCAGGTGCGCGGCCTGGCCGACACCAGCCTGCAGCTGTCCGAGCAGGCCCGCGATTCCATCGCCGAGATCCGCGCCGGCGCCAAGGAAGTGGTGCAAGTGGTACGCGACGTGTCGGAACTCCTGCAACAACGCGCTTAAGCCCCGGAAAGCCTTGATCCAAATCATGTCCGCGCCGGCCCCGGCGCGGCGATACTGAGGTGCCCACCCCTTTTCCGAGTCCGCGATGAAACACCCCCACCCCGCGGCGATGCTGGCTCAGGCGCCGCATCGCGCCGCCTTCCTGCCCGGCATGCTGTTCGCCATTCTGCTGCTGGCAGCCTGGAGCGCCGAGCTGACTAGCCGCTTGCTCGGCGTCCACGCCGCGCTGGCGGTGCCCTCTTCGCTTGCCCACGGCTTCCTGATGCTGTTCGGTTTCTTCCCGCTGTTCATGACCGGCTTTCTATTCACCGCCGGCCCACGCTGGCTGGGCGTGGAGCCGCCCGGCCGCATCGTCTTCGTCGGCGTGCCGGCGCTGATGGTCGGCGGGCTGCTGCTGTGGCTGGCCGGACTATGGCTGGGCATCGCCTGGACGCTGACCGGCCACGCGCTGTACACCCTGGGTTTCAGCGGGCTAACGCTGACTTTCGCCTGCCTGCTGCTGGCTAGCCCGCAGCCGGACCGCCGTCACGCCTGCGCGGTGCTGGCCGCCCTGCTCTGCGGCGTGCTGGCGCTGCTGGCCGGCACTTACTGGCTGATCTTTCAGGATGGCCAAGCCTGGCTGTGGATGCGCAACCTTGCCTTGTGGGGCTTTCTATTGCCCGTGTTCCTGACCGTCTGCCACCGCATGCTGCCGTTCTTCTCAGCCAACGCGCTGCCCCAGTATCAGCCCTGGCGGCCGGGCTGGCTGCTGGCCGCCATGCTAACCGGCTCGCTGGGCCATGGCCTGCTGGACGGTTTCAGCCTGCCCAGTTGGCCGCTGGACGCGGCGCTGGCCATACTGTTCGCCTATGTCAGCTGGCGCTGGCGGCTGGCGGCCGCGCTGCGGGTGCGGCTGCTGGGCATGCTGCACCTGGCTTTCGCCTGGCTGCCAATCGGTTTCGGCCTGTACGCGCTCAACGGCTGGCTGGCTTCCCCGCGTCTGGCGCTGGCGGCGCTGCACGCCGTCACCGTAGGCTTCTTCCTGACCATGATGATCGCCTTTGTGTCGCGAGTGACGCTGGGTCACTCCGGCCAGCCTTTGCAAGCCGGCCCCGGCTTGTGGCGACTCTACCTGGCCGCACACTGGCTGGCGCTGACTCGGGTAGCCACGGAAATGCTGCCCGGCGTCTGGTCCGGCTGGCTGTACGGCGCGGCGGCCATAGGCTGGCTGTTGACGCTGGCGGCCTGGGGCCGCGCTTTCATGCCCAGCTACTGGCGACGGCGAGCCGACGGCAAACCGGGTTGATCCTCTGAACTAGCCTTGTCCGCGCCGACGCAAATACTCCGGCACTTCATCGGCCGGCATCGGCCAGCCCAGCAGATAGCCTTGTACATAATCCACTCCCAGGCGCAGCATCAACTGCAAATCCGTCTCTTCTCCGATGCCTTCCGCCACAACTTGGATATTGCGATCCTTGGCCAGCCGGATGGTGGACTCGAGGATCTCTCTCGCCACGCTATCGCCGGCGGCGCCGGCCACCAGCGCGCGGTCTATCTTGATTGCGCTTACCGGCAGCTCGCGCAGGTATTCCAAACCGTTGTAACCGCAGCCCACATCGTCCAAGGAGACGCGAAAACCGGCCATGCGCAGCCGTATCACGTTTTCCAGCGCCTGATAAATGTTTTTGAGCCGCTGGGTTTCAGTCAACTCCAGCGTCAGCAGGGCCGGGGCCATGCCCAACTCTTCCGCCGCTTCAGCCAGGCTGGACGGTAGTTCAGGGTTACAAAACTGGCTGGCGGTGAGGTTGATCGAGACCCTCAAACCGGACAAGGCCACTTGTCCGCTCCAACGGCGATAATCCTCCGCCGCGGAGCGGAAGATGGAGAAGAACAAGTCCTCGTCCAGGCCGTAATGCTCGAGGCCGGGCAAAAACGCAGACGGCTCCAGCAAGCCCAACTCGGGATGATGCCAGCGCGCCAGCGCCTCCACCCCCATCACTCTCAACAAACCCGGATCCGCCTGCGGCTGATACCAGGGCAGGATTTCTCCACGCCGCAGCGCCCGCTCCAACTCCTGCCGGTCAAACCCCGACGTAGCGCCATCCCACGCCGGCCGCCGCGCAACCGTCTGCCACAACTTGCATAACTGTTCCATGGACAAAGGCGTGTTCAAGCTGCCTATCACCGGCAGATTGTGAAACGCCGCCACGCGATAAGCGCCCATCAACATGTCCTTGGACAGCGAACTGTTGAACACGATGGGCGGCACCGCTTGCAAGCCGGCCAGATGGCGCAACAGCAGGATGCCGTCCATTCCCGGCATGTTGAGATCGCTAATCATCAAATCATAGCGATGCCGCTTGAGCTGTTCGAGCGCGCCAGCGCCGTCGCGCGCCTCATCGATGCGCTCGATTCCCACTTGGCGCAAAGCCTGGCTCAGGGCGCAGCGCTGCACATCATGATCGTCCACGATCAAGACCCGCATCGGCGCCGGGCCGGGTTTGGAGATTATAGATTCCATGGCATGTTCTCTGTCCCAGTTGGAGCGCTATTCTCCTCAGCCGGCTCAAACGAAAGAAATAGGAAGATGCTGAATTTGCCTGGAAATTTTCAGCCATGGATTTTTACTTTTACCAAAAACGCATCAAACTTTGCCGCATGGCGCTGCGCTTTTGTTCTATATCTCCATTGGGAGCCGCCAAGGCGAAACTTCATCTCAATCAATCAAATAGCGCGGCAAACAACAAACTTTGCCCGGATTGACCCGAATTGAATGATCGCCACCGGCGCCGCCGGCGGACCGCCGCGCCGATCCGCCTCCCGCGTCGTTTTCCGACAACGTCAAGCAGGAGGTCCGGCAATGAGAAGCAATCTTCCCGTGGATGGCACCGAGGTGTTCTTGTTGCCTCACCGCCCCATCGTCACCAAGACCGATCTAAAGGGCCAGATCACTTACGCCAATCGCGCCTTCATCGACATTAGCGGTTTCAGCGAAGAAGAGCTGATTGGGCAGCCGCACAATATCGTGCGCCACCCGGACATGCCGCAAGCCGCCTTCGACGACCTATGGACCACCATCAAGTCGGGCCGCCCATGGAAGGGGCTGGTCAAGAATCGCACGAAGCAAGGGCATTTCTACTGGGTGGAAGCCTACGTCACGCCGAT
This sequence comes from Chromobacterium haemolyticum, assembly GCF_002081825.1. Lineage (GTDB taxonomy): Bacteria > Pseudomonadota > Gammaproteobacteria > Burkholderiales > Chromobacteriaceae > Chromobacterium > Chromobacterium fluminis. The sequence continues at coordinate 5,816 of NZ_MUKU01000048.1, forward strand.
CTGCGAAGGCGGCCGGCCGGTGGGTTATATGTCGGTGCGCAGCGCGCCGTCCAAACAGCAGACCACCGACGCAGAACAGCTTTACGCCAGTGTCCGCGAGCGCCACCAAGCGTTTCCGGAAACCCGCCACGCCGCCCCGCCGGCAACGGCCTGGCTTTTGCTGTGCGCGCAATTGCCCGCCGCGGCGCTAATCCTGAGCGGCGCGGCTAGCGACGGCCTCTTGCGCCTGACGCTGCTGGCGCTGGCGGCGACATGGGCCTTGGCCGCCTCTTATCTGGCCGGGCTTTGGCTGGCGCGACCGATAGACGCGGCGCGGCGCGCGTTGATGCGGCTGGCCGAGGGCGACTTCAGCGCCCAGATACCGGCCTCCGGCTCGCGCGAACCCCGCGCGGTGCTGGAAGAGATGGAAACCCTGCGCATCCATTTGCGCGCCATTCTCGCCGATGTCGTCGCCGGTGCGGAAGACGTCAGCGAGGCCGCCACCGCCACCCACGCCGAAGCCGAATCGTTGAACGTCCGCGGCGAAACCACCTTGGAAGGCATCACCCGGGTGGCCGCCGCCTTGCAGCAGCTGTCCGTGTCGGTAAACGAAATTTCGCAGTCCACCCGCACCGGAGCCGAGTTCGCCGACCAGGCGACCGAACTGGCCAGCCAGGGCGAAGCCCAGATGAGCGACACCCGTCAGGCGGCTCAGGCCGTGGTCAGCGAGGTGTCCTGCACCCGCGACATCATCATCAAGCTGGAGCAATCGGTGGAGTCGATCAACACCGTCACCGGCGTGATCAAGGACATCGCCAACCAGACCAATCTATTGGCCTTGAACGCGGCGATAGAAGCGGCCCGCGCCGGCGAACAAGGCCGCGGTTTCGCCGTGGTGGCCGACGAAGTGCGCAAACTGGCGGAACGCACCGCCGGCAACACGCTGGAGATAGAGCAATCGGTGTCCTTCCTGCGCGAACGCTCCCAGGAGGCGCTGGAGGAAGTGAAGGCCGCGGTAAACAAAGTCCATACCGCGGAGGAAACCATACAAGCCGCCGCCCAGGGGCTGGAAGCAATCCGCAACGCCAACGAGAAAGTGGCGGAATCGTCCTCCAGCGTCGCCAATATGCTGCAACAGCAATCATCCGCCTCCACCGAGGTGGCTCAGAGCATGGAAACCATGAGCACGCTGACCGAACAGAACAGCCACAGCATCGCCGCCACCCTGCAAGTGGCGCAGAAGCTGCACACCACCGCCAGCGATCTGCGCCGCCTGGTCAGCCAATTCGAAAAACATATGTGATCCGCATTAGTCATGCGACCACATGGCATGTTTGCGGAAATTTCCCATGCAAACGAGTTTTATTACACAAACTGTGAAAAATTACGGAACTACTTGATACCCATTCTTTCATAACCGTTATTCGTCGCGACTCTACTGCACTGCACCATGACACCCGTCGCGACGAAGACGGCGCTGGCAGGCGGCTCACGCCGCCCGCCCGCGCTCCCTAAGAACCTGTTTACTATCTGCTGCGCATCGGCGATACAGCGTTGAAGCACGGCAGACATTGAACAGGTTCTAAACCGTAGTCCAAACAAAACAAGGAGGTGATCGTCCAGTAAAACCGCGCCCAACGCGACGCACCGCCGCTAGAGCGGCGTCGAGTCCGGCGCCGGAACCGCCCGGCCACAAGCCCGGCCTTCCATTCAGGACCGCACACATGATCCAGCCCAAGCCGCAACACGGCCTCCGGACAAAGATCAGCGGTTCTCAGATGCAGTGTCTCGTTCGGCGAGGCTCCTATGCAAACACAGGTCACTGATCTGACGACGTCGAGAGACGCCCAAGGTTAGGACAGGCTTTATCGGATTAAGGTATAGCCCAAAGTGACTTCCCGCATGCAGTCGGGATACGTTGCATAGTGCCAAAACTTAGACGCGGAGATAGCTTTTCTGCACTCTCTCTTCTGGTTTACGCCCCCATTGCGACAACTGTTTGTGGTTATAAAACAGCTAACGGGGAATACCTCAAAATGTCTTTTGCAAGCATCACTCTGCCTACCGCTCAGGCAAACGAAGTCAATCTGAAAGAAACCGTCGCCTCCTACATGAGCGACTCGCTGATCACCCTCAGCCGCGACATGAAAGTCAGCGAAGCTCGCGAGCACATGCTCAAACAGCTGCGCGACGAAGACATTCCCGCCCAGATTTTCGTCATCGACGGCAGTCGTTTTCTGCATGGTCAACTCTCGGTCAAGCGCCTGCTGACCGAAACGGACCTGACTCTGCCGGTTTCCGCGCTGATGGGCCCCACCTCCTTTGTCGTCGAGCCTAACCAACAGCGCCGCGACATCGTGCCGGAACTGATAGACAAGGGCGTGGATCTCGCGCCGGTTGTCAGCGGCGGCAAACTGCTGGGCGCCCTGTACGAAAAGGAAATCGCCGCGCTGATCCGCGACGAAGGCACCGACGACGCTCAACGCCAGGGCGCCAGCCTGCCGCTGGAAACTTCCTACCTGGAAAGCTCCCCGTGGAGCTTGTGGAAAAAACGCCTGCCCTGGCTGCTGCTGCTGTTCTTCGCGGAAGCCTACACCAGCACCATTCTGCAAGTGTTTGAAGAGCAGCTGGAAGCCGCCATCGCGCTGGCCTTCTTCATCCCGCTGCTGATCGGCACCGGCGGCAACAGCGGCACCCAGATCACCTCCACCCTGGTGCGAGCGATGGCGATGGGCGAAGTCAGCCTCCGCAACATCGGCACGGTATTGCGCAAAGAGGTGACCACGTCCTTCATGATTGCGCTGGCCATCGGCGTCGTGGCCTGGATACGGGCCTGGATGCTAGGCGTGGGCGACGAAGTGGCCTTGGTGGTGTGTCTGACGCTGATCGCCATCACCATCTGGAGCGCCATCGTCTCCTCCATTATTCCGATGTTGCTGAAGAAAATGCGCATCGACCCGGCCGTGGTGTCGGCGCCTTTCATCGCCACCTTCATCGACGGCACCGGTCTGGTGATTTACTTCAACATCGCCATGCTGGTGATTACCGACCTGGCCTAAGCGCCCCCCTTCCCGGCGCGCCATCGCGCGCCGCCGCAAACCGCGCCCGCCAAGCCCATCCCCTGGATACGGACTTGCCGGGCGCGCGCCGATAGGCGCGAGACTATGAACAGGCTCTTAGGCCAGTTTGTCCGCTTCTTGGTTTTTATCACGCCCCCGCCAAGTTGTTTTCGGTGATTCGGCATGCTAATGTCCTGATAAATTTAAATAATCAAGGCATACGCCGGCACCTCATTTCATCGCAACGCCACTTAAACGGCCTCTTTCATGACCAATGCAAACCGCAAACACTTCGCCGCCGCGCTGGCGCTGGCCGCGGCGCTGCCGCTGGCGGCCCACGCCGAAACCTTCGACCTGGGCGCCATTCTCAAGGACGGCATCAAGAAGGCGCTGCAAAAAGATCCCGCCGCGGACGGCGCCGCCGCCCCGATGACTCCCGGCGTCTACGACGGCTCCGACAAACAGTTCGAGCGCACGCTGACCATACGCCCCAACGGCAAGTTCGAACTGGAAGTCATGCAAAAAGGCAAACCCGGCCAACTGCGCTCCGGCTCCGGCAGCGGACAGTTGCAGGCCAACGGCGGACAGTGGCGCTATAGCGAAGGCATCTGCACGATGAACGTCCTGCCCCAGACCTCCGCGGTGCAAGTGCAGATGGAGCGGTGCGCCAGCGCCTTCGGCGATGTGCCCTTCGACGGCGTTTATCGTCTGAGCAAAGCGGCCGGCGGCGCCCAGGCCGGCGGCGGCAAGAACAAGGCCTTGGCGGCGCAGCTGAGCTGCCACAATCTCAACCTCAGCGAAAACGGCGTCGCCAAACTGCTGGCCGCCGCCGCCGGCACCACGCCCAATCAGATATGGGAACACGAGCTGGCCTTGCAAGGAGGCTATGACTACGGCGGCCTGCCGATACGCTCGGTGCAGCTGTCCGAGGCGGACGGCGGCTTCCTGGCGCTGTTCGTCGACGGCGACGCCGCCGCCATCAAGGCCGCGATCAAGAAAACCCAGCGCAAGGGCAGCAGCGCGGCGATGTTGAGCAAGGTGGGGGAAAGCTATTCCTTCCCGGGCAAACCCAACGGCCTGCCCTATGTGCAGTGCCGCAGCAAGGCGGTTCAACACGGGCTGTATTGACGCTTGCTCCAAACGACAATGGCCCTGGCATTTGCCGGGGCCATTGCATTAGCCAACCCGTCTAAAGCTCAACCGCAAGCGCCGACATGACCGCAGGCGGTGCAAAACTCGCAACCGTCCTTCTTGATCAAGGCGTGGTTGCCGCACTCCGGGCAGGGCTTGCCCGGCACCTGTTTCAAGGCGGCGCTGGCTTCCGGGCTGAACAGATCACTCTGCTCCGGCACCATCACCCCCATCTCTTCCAGCGGCACGCCCTCCTCGGTCAGCACCCCCAGCATCGCGTAGCGGTGGATGATCAGCTGCGCCAGGTAAGCAACCGTGGACGGCCAGCTCTGCGACTTCTCCACGCCGGGGATGCGGGCGAAGAAATCGCCCTGCGGCTCGGCGTAGCTCAGCAGCTTGCGCAGCTTGAGGCCGATCCAGGCCGGGTCTATCACCCGCATGTCCAGGCTCAGCATCTTGCACAGGCCGTCCAGTTCGCGCGGGTAGGCGCCAGCCAGCCACATGGAATACGGCCGGCGCTGGCCGTTGGGCAGCACCAGCTCCTTGATGAAGAGCACGAAGTCGTCGCCGGTTTGCGGGTTGCTGACGTCCACCGACCAGCTCATGGTGCCGTCGGTACCGGACTTGGGCTCCTTGCGCGCGAACAGCGCGTCCATTACCGGCGTCGGCTCGTTTTGATCCGCCGGCAGCGCGCCCAGCTGCTCGACGCGGTGGCGCACCACCTTGCCCAGGGCCGCCGAGGCCGAGGTGGCATAGACAGTGCGCTCGCCCAGATCGAACACATAGCGTTTGTCGCCGTTGGTGTGCGACAGCGCGTCCAGCTTGGCCGCCAGCCAACCGTGGTCGCGGCAGCGCATGTCCATGGACAGGGTTTTGGCCACCGCGCCCAAACCGCGCTGTTCCTCGGTGGCGTTAACCCAGCATTCGAACGGCGACACCCGGCCATTCTCCACATGGCCCACCACCACGGCGAAATCGCCGGCGTCGCCTTCCACCATGAAAGTCCACGACGGGTTGCCTTCCTTCAGCTTGGGCCGGTTCGGCCATTTCAGGCTGGACAGCGCCGGCGTCGGCGCGGTATTGAGCACCACGCGGCGGTCCGGATCGCCGTCGCCGTTGCCGGACAGGTCCTGCGGCGTGGCGGCGCTGGGCTTGGCCGGCTCCACCGACAACACCGAACCCAGCACGCTGTTGGGCCGGTAGGTGGTGATGCCCTTCAGGCCGGCGCGCCAGGCCTCCAGGTACAGGCTTTCGAAATCGTCGAACGGATAATCGCCCGGCACGTTCACCGTCTTGGAAATGGCGGTGTCGATATAGGGCGCCACCGCCGCCACCATGCGCATATGGTCCAGCGCGCTCATTTCCAGCGCGGAGACGAAATACTCCGGCAAGGCGTTGGTGTCCCCGCCCTGCATCCGGTAAACACGGTAGGCGTGGTCTTCCACCAGGTATTCCTGCTGGCTGCCGTCGGCCATGCGCTTCTTGCGGGTGTAGAACCAGGAGAACGGCGGTTCGATGCCGTTGGAGGCGTTGTCGGCGAAGGCCAGCGAAATGGTGCCGGTGGGCGCGATGGACAATAGGTGCGAGTTGCGGATGCCGTGCTTGCGGATGCGCGCCTTGATCGCCTCCGGCAGCCGGCTGGCGCAATGCGGCGCGGCCAGGTAGGCGTCGGCGTCGAACAGCGGGAAACCGCCTTTCTCGATGGCGAGATCCACCGAAGCGTCGTAGGCGGCGTCGCGCATCGCCTCGGAAATGCGGCTGGCGAAGCGGCGGCCCTCCTCGCTGTCATAGCGTATTTTCAACATGATCAGCGCGTCGCCCAGGCCGGTGAAGCCCAGGCCGACGCGGCGCTTGGCCTGCGCCTCTCGCTGCTGTTCCTCCAGCGGCCACACCGTCAGGTCCAGCACATTGTCCAGCATGCGCACCGACATGCGCACCACTTTCTCGAAGCTCTTGAAGTCGAAGCTGGGCTTGTCGCCAAAGGGCTGACGCACGTGGCGGCACAGATTGATGGAGCCCAGATCGCAGCAGCCGTAGTCCGGCAGCGGCTGCTCGCCGCAGGGGTTGGTGGACTCGATCACCTCGCAGTAGGACAGATTATTGTCCTGATTGATGCGGGTCATGAACAGCACGCCCGGCTCGGCGTGGTCATAGGTGGAGGCCATGATCTGCCGCCACAGTTCGCGCGCCGGCACGGCGCGGTAAACCCACAGGCCGTCCTCGCGCTGGTAGCTGCCGGGGAAGGCGTCGGACGAGGGCTCCACCTCGTGGGTCAGTTCCCAGGCGATGTCCGCCTCCACCGCGCGCATGAAGTCGTCGGACACGCCCACCGAGATATTGAAATTGCGCAGATCGCCCTGGTCCTTGGCGTGGATGAAGTCCTCCACGTCCGGGTGGGAAATGTCCAGCACCCCCATCTGCGCGCCGCGGCGCGCGCCGGCGGATTCCACCGTCTCGCAGCTGCGGTCGAACACCCGCATATAGGACACCGGGCCGGACGCGCGGCTGTTGGTGCCCTTGACTCGCGCGCCCTTGGGACGGATGCGCGAGAAGTTGTAGCCGACGCCGCCGCCGCGGCGCATGGTTTCCGCGGCCTGCAGCAGCGCCTCGTAAATGCCCACCTTGCCGTTTTCGGTTTCGGACACCGAATCGCCCACCGGCTGCACAAAGCAATTGATCAAGGTAGCGCGCAAATCGGTGCCGGCGGCGGAATTGATGCGGCCGCCGGGAATAAAGCCGTTTTCCAGCGTTTGATAGAACAGCGGCTCGAAACGCGCCGGGTCGCTTTCCAGCGCCGCCAGCGCCTTGGCCACGCGCAGGCGCACTTCGCTCACGCTGTGTTCGCCGTTCTTGGCGTATTTTTCCAGCAATACCTCGCGGGAGATGTCCTGCTCGGTCATGGCGGCGATGTTTTCCTGCTTCATGGTTCCCGGTTCCTCTTGAATTGCGGCCTGCGGCGGCCAGGGCGGCCCCCTTCCAGCATGCAATGGACTGTGTGGGCCGCAAAAGGTTTCAACACGTCCGATACGCAACATCTGGAAAAGAAAAACGGCGTATTACACTATATGTAGTTACGCCGTTCGTTGACACATATCAAGCGCTATTCCACCTCGTCGTCGCTTTTCCCTATCGTCATGGGCAAAAACACGACGCGCGGCGGCCGCCTCACGGCGTCTTCAGTTTCACCTCCAGCGGCACCCCGTCGCGACCGGCGGAGACCTTGACCGGCTCGCCCAGTTGGATGCGTTCCTGCAGGGCCGGATCGGTCTTGACCATGGCCGCGCGCGCATTGGCGGCGCGTTGCTTGGCCAGTTGCTGCAGGTTGGCGTCGGTGATGCTCTGCGCGGCGATCAACTCGTCGCGCAGCAGCTTGCCCAGGGCCGCGCCGGACGGCCCGCCCGGCTTCAGCGTGTGGCCCAGCAGCTTGAAGCGGCCGATCTGCTTGCCGTACACCGATTTGACCGCGGACAGGATTTCGCCGTCCTGCATGTCCGGCAGCGGCAGCGGCTCGCCGGCGCCCAACTGATGGCCGGCGGCGGCGAAGATGGCCAGATCGGTTTGCGCGCGCGCCATTTCCTTGCGGTCCGCGTCGGCGTTGTAACCGCCGCTGATGGACAGCATCAGCTTGGGCCGCTTCACCATCAGCCCGGCCACTTTGACCAGCTTCTCGCGCTCCGGCGGCGTCACATTGGCCTCGCCGGCCACGAAGCGGATATCGTCGAAGCCCTCGCCGCCCAGCAAGGCGCCCAGCGCGCGGAACGGCGCGGTCACCACCTTGGTCACCACGTTGACGATGGCTTTCCAGATGACCTTGCCGTAGCTGAACTGCGGATCGTCCAGGCTGCCGGCCACCGGCAAGTCCAGATCGATGCGTTTGTCGCTGTCCTCCAGAATGGCCACCGCCAGCCGCAGCGGCAGCCGCGGGCCCTTGTATTCACTGTCCGGCAGCTCGTCGCCCAGTTGCAGAGAATCAATCACCACCCGGTTCTCGCCCTTGAGCTGGCGCTGCTCCAGCAGATAGCGCAGGTCCACCGACAAGCGGCCGTCCTTGACCTGCCAGCCGGCGAAGTTCATCGAATACGGGTTCAGCGTGCCCATGGAGATATTGCGGAAAGCCAGGGTGATGTCGGTGTTGTCGGTGGGCGCCAGCGGCGACAGCGCGCCGCGCACCTTGACGTCGCCAAACTGATCCACATCGCCATCCAGCGTGATATTGCCGCGCTGCTGGGCGCGGGTGGACAGGTTCTGGATGGAGCCGCGCAGATTATGCATGTCGGTGGCGAAGTCCGGCTTCATGCCGTGGTCGGCGAACTGCACCCGGCCGCCCTGCACATGGATGGACTTCACCTCCACCTGAGGCAACGGCGACGCCTTGGCCTTAGGCGCGGCCGGCTTGCCGCCCTGGCCGGCGAACAGGCGCTTGAGGTTGAGCTCGCGCTTGTCGTCCAACACCAGCCGCGCCGCCGGCCCTTGCAGCCGAACATCGTTGATCGCCACTTTCAGCGGCATGCCCTGAGCGCTGAGGCCGCGCACTTGCAGATCGCGCCAGCCCAACAAGGGCAATTTCTCGCCCGGCTCATACACCGCCAGCCGCGCCACGCCCGCTGAGCCGCCGACGCGCCAGCCGCGCGCGCCGACATCCAGATTCAGATCCACCGACAGCGCGCCGCCGCCGAAGCGCAGCGGCGTACCGCTCAAGGCGTACGGCGCCAACGGCGCCAGCTGCACTCCGTCGGCGCGCAGCTTGCCCTTGAACGCGCCGGCGGCGGCGTCGATATCGGCCTTGGCCGCCAGCTTGCCGCCGTTGAGCTTGCCGGCCAGGTCTACCGCCAACCGCTGGCCATCGTCCACCGCCACCGTGCCGCCCAGGCCGGACAAGGCCACGCTCACCGGTTTGGGCAGGCCGCGGTCGGTCCAGCTCAGTTGGCTGTCCCGCAGTTCCATTTCCGGATAAGAGAACTTCCAGGCCGGCGCCGCCTCCCCCTGGGCGCGCGCCGGCGCGGGGGTCGGTTTGGAACGGCCGGCGGACTCGAACAAGCGGGCCAGATTGATCTGGCCGGCGCGGTCGCGCTCCACCTTGGCCTCAAGGCCGCTCAGCGTCAGCTTGCCCGGCTCGATGCGGCGGCCTTGTTGCAATAACTGGCTGGACGCCAGTTCTGCACTGGCGAGGCTCAAAACCGGTGCCGCGCCTTGCGCGCCCAGCTTCAGCTCGTCCAACCGCGCCAGCATGCCCGTCAGCGCGAAGCCATGGTCCGGCGACAAGGCGAAGCGGCCGGACAACAGCGGCAACTGGGCCTCCAGCGCCAAGGGCTGGCGAAAACCCTGGTCGGCATAGCTCAGGCGCCAGTTGCGCAACTTGATCGCCTCGATGTTCACCAACCACGGCAGCGGCGCTTCCGCCGGCTGAGGCTTGGCGACGGCCGACGCGGCCGGAATCGCCTTCTGCCAATCCACCGTTCCGTCGCGGTCGCGTCCGGCCATCGCCAGGCCCTGGTCCAGTTCGATGGACTGCACTTTCAACATTGAACGCGCCAAGTCCAGCGCGCCGCCTTCGACGCGAACTTCCGGAATCGTCAGTTCGCTGCGGCCGCCCGGCGCTTTCAACGCGAAGCGCAGCAGGCTGGCGCGGAACGGCGACACCGTCAGTTCCGGCGTTTTGCCGGACATCTCAAAATGGTAGCGCGCCGACACCGACAAGCGCCCTTCCGGCGCGGCGGTGTTGAAATGCGGCTGCACATAAGGCCAGATCGAGGCCAGCGGCAGTTCCGCCATCTGCGCCTCGCCGTCGGACTTCAGCGGCTGCAGATTGATGCTGCCCTTCCAGTTGAAGCGAGTACCGTCGGTCAAAGCCGCCTGCATCGTGTAACTGCCGTTTTCCGGCAGCGTGGACAGGTCCACCAGCGACAGATTCAGCGGCACCATGGTAAAGCGCTCGTCGCCGCCCAGCCGGTCGGACAACTGCGCCTGGCCCTTGCGGATGTTCAAGGCCTTGATCAAGAGCCGCGGCAGCTTGTCCGAGCCGCCTTCGGGCTTGGCCGGCCCGGCGGCGTCGGCGACGAAGCGTGCCCAGTTCCACTGTCCGGCGCGGTTGCGCGCCAAGGCCAGCCGCGGTTCGTCCAGGGAAAACTCCTGCACCTGCCAGCGGCCGATCAACAGCATGGACGGGTCCAGGTTCAGATACGCCCGCTTCACCGCGAACAGCGGCCGGCCGTCGCCCTCGCTCAGCTTGAGATCCCTCACCTCCAGGGACATGTCCCAAGGCGTGATCTTCACCTCGCCCATGCTCAGCGTGCGGCCTATGCCCTGCGCCCATTTGGCGGCCGCGTCGCTGATCATGCCCGGCGCCAGCCAGCCCAGGAATCCCCAGAGCAGGCCCAGCAACACAATGGGAACCGCCGCCCAGCGCAGCCAGCGGCGGCGCGGTTTCGGCGATGGAGAGTTGGAATCTGAAGCGGGTTTTATCTGTTCGGTATCGTTTTCCATATCGTCTAATTCTAATACTCATAAAGAGGTCTTAACAGTCCCCGTGGCAGATTTCCCTGTTGCCGCAAACCAACAGCTGGCCGACATTCAGTCAATAATCATTGCGAATGTCCACGCGGCGGTACTAGCATGCATTCGTTCAAAATATTGAACATTTCGAACCAAGAACGATCAATCCCATTCAAAACAGCATTGGCCGTTTTATCAAATCAGAGAGGAGCACCCGGATTGCCGATCCATCAATGGGCCCGATTCCAGCCCCGTCCCGCCTGCCCGCGCAGCCCCGGCTGCCGCACACTGGACCGTAGATTATTTTTAGTACAAGCGCAGCGGCCGCATACGCTGAGGCACGACGCCCAGCGCGACAGCAGCTCGGGCGCGCACACATGACAACAGAGGGTTTATGAATAACGCAGAACAAATCAACAAATGGTTGGACGACAATCGCATCACCGAAGTGGAATGCCTGATCCCGGACATGACCGGGCTGGCCCGCGGCAAAATCGTGCCGCGCCATAAATACAATCCGGCCGAAGGCTTGCGCCTGCCGGAGGCCGTTCTGTCCATGACCGTGACCGGGGACTACCCGGATCAGGACTTCACCTCCATCGCCGACCCCGACATGCGGCTGATCCCGGACGCCAGCACCCTGCGCCCAGTGCCGTGGAACCTGGAGCCCACCGCCCAGATCATCCACGATTGCGCCTTTTTCGACGGCCGCCCGGTGGACCTGGCGCCGCGCAACGTGCTCAAGCGCATCCTCAAACTGTACGAAGACGAAGGCCTCAAAGCCGTGGTGGCGCCGGAAATGGAGTTCTACCTGGTGGAAATCCAGCCGGACGAAGACATCCCGCTGCGTCCGCCGGTAGGCCGCACCAAACGCACCGAAGCCGGCATGCAGAGCTTCTCCATCGACGCCGTCAACGAATACGACGGCATCTTCGACGTGATGTACGACTGGTGCGAGGCCCAGGGCCTGGCGCTGGACACCCTGATCCACGAAATGGGCACCGCCCAGATGGAAATCAATCTGGACCACGGCGACCCGCTGGCGCTGGCGGACCAGGTCTTCCTGTTCAAACGCACCGTGCGCGAAGTGGCGATCCGCAACAATATGTACGCCACTTTCATGGCCAAACCGATGCAGGGCCAACCCGGCAGCGCCATGCACCTGCACCAGAGCGTGGTGGACAAGGAGAGCGGCAAAAACATCTTCAGCCTGAAGGACGGCCAGCCCTCGCAGAAATTCTTCCATTTCATCGGCGGCCTGCAAAACTATCTGCCGCCGGCAATGCCCTTCTTCGCGCCCTATGTGAACTCCTACCGCCGGCTTAGCCGCTACACCTCGGCGCCGATCAACCTGTCCTGGGGCTACGACAACCGCACCTGCGGCCTGCGCGTGCCGCACTCGGACCCGCAGGCGCGGCGGGTGGAAAACCGCCTGGCCGGCGTGGACGTCAACCCCTATCTGGCCATCGCCGCCAGCCTGGCTTGCGGCTACCTGGGCATGAAACAGGGCCTGATGCCGTCCGAACCGCTGAGCGGCAGCGCTTACGAGCAGCCTCACCAACTTCCGCGCCACCTGGACGACGCCATCGACATGCTGCTCAAGTGCGAACCACTGACCAATCTGTTCGGCGAACACTTCATCCGCACCTACAGCGCCATCAAGGAAGCCGAGTACCGGGAGTACTTCGACGTGATCAGCCCGTGGGAGCGTCGCTTCCTGCTGCTGCACGTCTGATGGGCGCTTAGAACCTGTTTACGATCTCTCGAGCTAAGGCGAGACAAGGCGAAAACCACTGAGAAAGCGGAGTGTACACACGGTACATGAGCATTTCGAAGCGGCACTCACCGTGTCACGCCTCACGAAGCGCAGCAGATTATGAACAGACTCTTAGGCGCAGAACGCTCGCCGCCGGCCTCTCTTCCAGGCTGGCGGCTTTTCCGCCCCGGCGTCATCAAACTGTGCATTGACAATCCCCAGCCCAGAATATTCAATATGGTTAACCTAGGCCGATAGAGCATTCCATGCACCCAAGCCACCAGCCAGACCCCGTCCGCCCAGCGCCTCGCGCCGGGCTGAGCCTGAGCCAAGCCCTGCGCCAGGTTCAGCGCGACGCCTCCCCCGACAACGACCGCGACTACTGTCGCGCCTTGCACGACTTCGTGCGCGGCCATGTGCGCTTCGGCTTCACCAGCCAGTTTGAAACCGTCACGCCGGAGCGCACGCTGGCCTTGGGACGCGGCCATTGCAACGCTCAGGGCGACTTGCTGCGCGCGCTGCTGACCACCGCCGGCATCCCGGCGCGGCTGCGCTTCGTGCGGCTGGACAAGCGCATCCTCCGCCACGCCGTGCCCGCCCCGGTCTACCTGTGCCTGCCGGAACACCTGTTCCACGGCCTGGTACAAGCGCGGCTGGACGGCCGATGGCTTCACAGCGACAGCTATCTGTTCGATCCCGACGGCTTCGAGCGTCAATACGCGCGCCTGCTCGCCTCCGGCCTGCCGCGCGGCTACGGCCTGCGCCTGGGCGCGGACTACCGTTGGAACGCGGACGCCGACAGTTTCTCCCAAGCCAGCGCCGACGATCTTCACGACGACGACCCGGTCTACGACAGCCTGGCCATCGCGCTGCAGGAAGAAGCCGGCAACAACACCCTGCTGGGTCTGCATTTCAACCAATGGCTGAAACTGGCGCCGCCGCCGCTGCGCCGCCGCGGCGAGCGCTATCTGAACAGCCGGCTGCATCCCGCCGGATAAACGCCGGTGGGCTGTACAAGCCGCCAACGCCGCCTCTATGATGAGGCCCTTCCCTAACAATCAGAACCGCGCCATGATCCGTCGCCTGACTCCCCTGGTGCTCGCCGCCCTGCTCGCCCTGCCCGCCGCCAGCCAGGCGGACGGCCGCTACGACTACCGTCGGTCCCACCCGCCGCGCCAAAGCAGCGAGCACCTGAGCGACAGCGATTTCAACGCCTATAACATCGTTTGCCACCAAGCCGGCCAGGTCGTTGTCAACATCCCCGCCGCCAAGAACATCACCCTGCTGCGCGAGGACGACGATGTCCGGGAAATCCGCTACTTCCCCGGCAGCGACATCCTGAACGAGCAAAAACTGCTGGTGCCGCGCAGCCTGGCCTGCCAGCTGCGCCGCAACTGAAGCCGGCCACAAGCGGCGTTCAAGCCCCCGGCTTGCTCGCCCAAGTGGCGATGAAGGCCGGCAAATAGCCGTCGATGACGAAGCGCGGCGTCGGCTGCATCTCCTCATGGAAACCCGCCAACAAAAAGCCGGCCTCCAATTGGCCGCCTATCTGCTCGGCCAGGCTATGGCCAAACACCATCACCTCCCCTCCCGCTCGCTTGGCCGCCAACGCCGCCGGCTCCAGATCGCGCAGATCGGAATACGGCGCCGGATAGCGCGGCCGGATCAGCCCCTGACGGGCATACTCCGGGTCGCGGTCGCCGATGAAGGCCGCCGGATTGAAAAAACTGCTGAGCAAGCGCCCGCCCGGACGCAGCACCCTGAAGCACTCGCGCCACACCGGACGCACGTCCGGCACGTAGAGATTGGAAATCGGGTGGAATACGCAATCGAAGCTGGCGTCGGCGAAGCGCGACAGATCGCGCATATCGCCCTGCTCCGTCGCCAGCGTCAGCCCTTCGCGCCGCGCCACCAGCCGGTCTCGCTCCAACTGCTGCTCGGAGGCGTCGAACACCGTGACCACGGCGCCGGCCGCCGCCAATAGCGGGCCCTGCTGACCGCCGCCGCTGGCCAGGCACAGAATGCGCCAGCCCGCCGCCTGATCCAGCCAGCCGGCCGGCAACGGTCCCGGCGTCAACCGCGCCCGGTGATCGCCCGCGCGCGCGGCGGCGACGGCGGCGGCGTCCACCGGCTGCGACCACGGGCCGGCCTGCTCGGCCTGGCGGTCCCAGGCGGCCTGATTATGCGAAAAAATATCGAGAGAAACGTGCTCCGACATGGGGAGTCCTGTTCCATTCAGAAAATTGGGGACACCCAGCCAAAACCGCATCCATAGCGAAATAGACAGCCCCCGCGAAGGGGCAAAGACGAAGCGGAAGACCAAACGAAACGGCAATGCGGCAAACGGCCCTGGCTGGGCAAACGAGTGACGGGCATCACAGTTTCATTTCAGCGCGCTCCTATCGGGAAAAGGGGAAGACTCGCATCCGCGCAAACGGACGGACGCCGAAGTGTCGGCGAGGTGGAGATTCTACGCCAGATCAAATTTAAATGACATAGCAATTCCGTAAACCAGGCCATTCAAGCTTTGCGCTCCCCCACCCCTCGGAGACATGATGAAAGCTTGCCTGGCACTGTGCGCCGCGCTGCTGGCCGCCCCCGCGCTCGCCGCCTACCCCGACGATCTCAAGCTGACCACCTGGAACGCCATGCTGCTGCCGCAGCCGCTCTATCCCAACTACGGCCAGGAACAACGCGCGCGCCTGATCGCCGCCGCGCCCATCCTGCAACAGCAGGATGTGGCCGTGTTTCAGGAGCTTCAGGACAACAGCAGTTCCGAAGCGCTGCTGCAAGGCCTGAAAACGCGCTTCCCGCACCAAACCCCGGTGTTAGGCCGCAGCCAAAGCGGCTGGGACGGCACCGAAGGCTGGGACGGCGCCAGGCCGGAAGACGGCGGCGTCGCCATCGTCAGCCGCTGGCCCATCGTGGAAAAGCGGCAGTATTTGTTCCGCAACGCCGGCTGCAGCTGGGATCAATACGCGCTCAAGGGCTTCGCCTACGCCAAGCTGCAAGTGGGCGGCCAGTACTATCACGTACTGGGCACCCACCTGCAATCGGAAGACAGCGGCTGCAAGGACCATGCGGCGGTGCGACAAGCCCAGCTGCGCGAAATCGCCGACTGGCTGCGCGCGCGGCAGCTGCCCAAGGACGAAATGGTGTTGATTGCCGGCGATATGAACGTGAACCGCCGCAAGCCGGCGGAATACCGCGCGATGCTGGACATCCTACAAGCCAATGAGCCCCGCTACGCCGGCGTCGCCGACAGCTTCGACACCGCGCACAACGGCCTGGCGCTGGAACGCTACGGCGCGCGCGGCGGCGACGCGCCGGAATACCTGGACTACATCCTGACGCTGAAGGCCCACCGCCAGCCGGCGGCCTGGCACAATCTGGCGCTGGACGCGCCGTCGCCGCAGTGGACGGTGCAATCCGTAGGCAAGCACACCTACGCCTATACCGACTACAGCGACCACTACCCGGTGCAGGCCTTCGCCTGGGCCGACGCCGCCACGCCCACCCAGTCATTTACCGACCAGGCCGGCAGCTACCGCCAAGTGGGCTTGCAAAACCTGGGCAACGGCCAATGGCTGCAAAGCGCCGCCGCCAACGACGGCTGGCTGAAGACCGGCCCCGGCAACGCCTCCGCCGCCCGCTTCAATCTATCCAACAACTTCGCCATGCGCGACAACGGCTGCCTGCGCTCCGGCGACTACCTGCGGGTGGAGCGGGCGGACCGGCCCGGCTGGTTCTGGACCTGGTGGGGCGGCCTGGACGCCAATCAATACGCCTATTACACCAAGCAAGGCCCGCTCAATGCCTCCTCGGAGCTACGCTTGCAGATCCAGGATCGGCCGGACGGCTGCCTGCGGGACGGCGATATTATCAGCTTCAAGGACTGGGCGAGGCAGAACGACTACTACTTGACCGCCTGGAACGGCGGCGCCCACGATGGCCAGCTCTATCTATGGCAGACCGGCGTCGGCCCGCGCGAACGCTTCCGCGTCAATATCACACGCCAGCCGCAGCGGCTGGATTGGAAAGCGCAATTGATTTACTCGCGGAACAACAAACGCTAAGAACGTGTTTACGATCTCGCGAGCTAAGGCGAGACAAGGCGAAAACCGCTGAGAGCCTGTTCACGATCTTTTCAAACCGGAATGGAAGTATTGTTCAAAGCATTGAATCCGCTACGCGGATGATGATTTAGGGCCGGTTCCGCCCGGCGAACGGAAAGGGAGATTTGCGCGGCCAAATCTCCCTTTACCCTAAAGGCCGCCCTGCAAGCCTGGCCTGCGGCTACCCGTCGGGTCCCGTCAGTCCCGAGGCGCGGCTGAACTCGCAGCGCGCTAACGTCGCGCTGCTCGAACAAGCAGCCGCTTAAAACCTCGGGCCTGCCACCCGACGGCAGGCTTGAAGGGGTCCGGGGCGCGTCGGATACAGGGTTTCCTACGTATCTAGCAACGGTTAAGCACATCTACTAAAGATCGTGAACAGGTTCTGAGAAAGCGGAGTGTACACACGGTACATGAGCATTTCGAAGCGCTACTCGCCGTGTCACGTCTCACGACGCGCAGCAGATCGTAAACAGGTTCCAACGAGAACAGCGGGCGGCTAGCCGCCCGCTTTCAGGAGGGTTACCAGGCGAGGATCAGCAACGAACTGCCCAGCAACAAACACAAGGGGGAATAGAAACGCGTGTCGTTGCGGGCGAATCGGCTGTCGCGCACGCTCTTGAACAAGCCCACGTAGCGGAATTCGCCGATGCCGCGCAACAGCAATGCGGCCGCCAGCGCCAGCAAGCCCCAGCGCACGGTCTCCATTTGCCAGAAGCGGGTCAGATGACCATGCAGCGCCACCGCCAGCGCCGACAAGGCCAGTATGCCGGCCACCGCGAAAGTGCCGCCGCGGGTGGGCTGGAACAAGGGCTTGCCGTCCACCTCGGGCACGGCTGCGCCCATTCCGACGGTGCCGCCCAAGGCCCAATAGCAATGGACCAGACTGATAATCAGAAAAACAGTAATCAAAAACAGGCTCAGCATAAGCAGGTTCCCTTTCTAATTAAGTGTTTATCGGAAGTTCAACCTCCCTTTGATTATAACACAATCCCATCTGCATTGATCTACAGCCAAAAAACGGTAACGCCGGGCAAACTCGCGCCCATCCCGCTGATGGCGCGCTGAGTGAATTCTGCAAGCCGCGATCCGGCTTTTTGACGACAGTAGCGGGGTCAAACCATTCCATGCCCTCTACTTGAAAGCCGACCCCATGCCAAACATCACCGCCCACAGCGCTGCTCGCCCTCTCGCCGCTCCCGCGGCCTTGCCGACTGCCCGCGCCGCCGCCGCTCAGCCACAATTAGGCCTGGGCCGATGCCTGACCAGCGCCTCGAATCGCTGCGCCGCCGCGCCGGACCGCCCGCAAACCACGCAAGGGCCCGTGCCGCAGCAAGCCCGTTTCCAGTCGCTGTTGTTCCGGGTGGCCAACGGCGCGGTCAACGCCTCCCCGGCGCGCCAGGACCAAGCGGTGGCGCTCTACGGCCTGAGTCACGCGCAAATGCAGCTGTCCCGTTTCTTGCGCGGCGAACTGGACATGCAAAACGTCGCCACCATCGCCAATTACAATAAGCAGCTGGGCATCGTCCATTACAGCCGCGACGACGCCATGTATCGCATCTCGCCTCGCAAGCTGATCCAGGAATTCAGCCGCCACATCAGCGACGCCGCCGCCGGCAAGCTGGTCAAGCGCGCGCCGCAGCCGGCCGCCCCCATCCTCCAGGCCTGGGCCGATTACCTGGGCGCCCATCACACGCGGCTGGACCCGTTTGTCCGGCTCAACGCGCTGCTGGCCGACGTGCCGCCGGCGGAGCGCTCCGCCGTGGCCACCCGCTTTGTGCTGAAGAACACCAGCGGCGGCTGCCGCACGGAAACCACGGTCAACACCTTGCTCTATCTGGTGCATGCCTGCGGCTGCAAAAACGCCGACGACGTCGCCGCCGCTCTCGGCAAGCGCACGCTGGAACAGCGCGACCTGCTGGACCTGTCCGAACTGTTCATCAAGCACTTCTTCCGCAACTCCAGCAAACTGGGCCTGGAATTCTTCGCCCAACAAGGCGCGGAAATCGCCTTTGCCTGGAACGACGCCGGCCGCGGCAAGATGGACCTCGAAGCGATACGGCAAAAACCCTGGCAAGAACAGCAACGCCGCTTCCAGCACAGCTACGAGCCGATCACCTACTCCGAAATCCGCTCCGTGCTGCGTCAACCCGAGCTGTTCGACGGCAAAGTCTCCAAAGTGTATTTCGCCAACGACAGCGTGGAACTGGCCGGCTCTCCCGCCTCCGAGCAATGGGTGGCGCTGACGCGCCCCATCGCCGCACAGCGCCACTAAACAAGGCCGCATAAGACAACAGCCCCCGGAGCGCAAGCGCCGGGGGCTGTTTTCAGGTCAAGCGTTCTCGCCGCTTACTGCGCGTCCGCCTGGATCGCGGTCAGGGCGATGGTGTAGACAATATCGTCCACCAGCGCGCCGCGCGACAGATCGTTGACCGGCTTGCGCAGGCCTTGCAGCATCGGACCCACCGACACCACGCCGGCGGAGCGCTGCACCGCCTTGTAGGTGGTGTTGCCGGTGTTCAGGTCCGGGAACACGAAGACGTTGGCGCGGCCGGCCACTTCGCTGTCCGGCGCCTTTTGGCGGCCTACGGACTCCACGCTGGCGGCGTCGTACTGCATCGGGCCGTCAATCATCAGGTCCGGACGCTTTTCCTTGGCGATGCGGGTGGCTTCGCGCACTTTCTCCACGTCCGAACCGCTGCCGGAAGTGCCGGTGGAGTAAGAGATCATCGCCACGCGCGGGCTCAGACCGAAGGCGCTGGCGGAATCGGCGGACTGGATGGCAATGTCCGCCAGCTGTTCCGCGTTCGGGTCCGGGTTCACCGCGCAGTCGCCGTACACCAGCACCTGATCCGGCATCAACATGAAGAAGATGCTGGACACGATGCTCGCGCCCGGCGCGGTCTTGATCAGCTGCAGCGCCGGACGGATGGTGTTGGCGGTGGTGTGCACCGCGCCGGACACCAGGCCGTCCACCTCGTTCAGGGCCAGCATCATGGTGCCGATCACCACGCTGTCTTCCAGCTGCTCCGCCGCCTGCGGCGCGGTCAGGCCCTTGCTCTTGCGCATCTCCATCATCGGCGCCACATAGCGGGCGGCGGCCTCTTTCGGGGCCAGGATTTCAATGTCGGCCGGCAGGGTCACGCCCTGAGCTTCCGCCACTTGGCGGATGCGTTCCGGTTCGCCGATCAGCACGCAGCGGGCGATGCCCTTCTCGTGGCAGATGGCGGCGGCCTGGATGGTGCGCGGCTCGTCGCCTTCCGGCAGCACGATGCGCTTTTGCGAGCGGCGCGCGCTCTCGATCAGACGGTGGCGGAAGGCCGGCGGCGGCAGGCGCACTTCGCGCGGCTCGCCGATCTTCTGCACCAGCACCGCGGTGTCGATGCGCTCGGCCACGAAGTCGATCATCGCCTGCATGCGCTCGGCGTCTTCCATCGCCACGTGACGGTCCAGATTGGCCAGCATGGTGCTGGTTTCATAGGTGTCGCGCTCGGTGGACAGAATGGTCAGGCCGGCTTGGCGCGCGGACTGGATCAGCGGCAGGATGCTGCCGGACACCGGTTCGCCGCAGGTCAGCAGCAGGCCGGCCAGCGGCACGCCGCGCAGCATGGCCAGCGAGGTGGCCAACACCACGTCGCTGCGGTCGCCCGGCGTCACCACCAGAGTGCCCGGCAGCAGGCGTTCGGCCATCTTCTCCACGGTGCGGGCCGCCACCACGGTTTCGCGCATGCGCGCTTGCTCGATCTGGCCGGCGTGTTCGATCTTCAAACCCAGCGCGCTGACCACGTCCAGCACGCGCGGCGCGTCCAGCTTGGCGTCGTAAGGCACGCAGCCCAGCAGCGGCGTGGCGCAGCCCAGCTCCGCCAGCTCGGCGCGCAGGCCGGCCAGATTGCCGCACTCCGCGCCGCGGTTCAGCAGCAGACCGGCCAGTTTGCCGTTGCCGTCGGCGCCGAACTGACGCTGCACCAGCTGCACGCATTCGGCGATGTCGCGCGCGCCGCGGCCGGCGCCGGACAGCACCAGCAACAGTTCGGCGGACAGGCTGCCGGCCATTTCCGCGTTCAGGCGGATGGCGGTTTGCGCGTCGCTGTCCGGCACCAGGCCTTCAACGATCAGCACATCGTGATTGTCCCGCGCCTGTTCCGCCAGGCGCACCACGTCTTCCATCAAGGTGGCCAGCTCGCCTTCGCGCAACATGGCTTGAGCGCGGGCGAAGGGGATGGACGCCGGCGCGTCGATATTGCACAGCTGGCGGGCAAAGTGGCTGGACAGCTCGGCGCCCACGCTGGCGGGCTGCGCGATGGGTTTGACGAAGCCCACCTTGATGCCGTCGCGCTCCAGCGCGTGCACCAGGCCCAGGGTCATGGAGGTCAGCCCGGCGTCCGAACCATAGGAAGCCAGGAAAAACACTCGTTTCGGTTGTTGCGATGTCATGAGTTTTGCTTTCGACGCGCGCGCCGCCGCAAGGCGGCCCGGCGTTCAGAATCAGGCGGCGGCCGACGGAGCGCCGGCCGCGCGATACAGACGCGACTTGCGCCGCGAGGTCCTATCAGATACCGGCCAGGTCGGCGGTATCCTTGGCGATCATCCACTCTTCGTTGGTAGCCATCACCAGCGCGGTGGTGCTGCCCGGCTGACTGATCACGCCGGTGTTGCCGCGCACGGCGCGCTCGTTGGCGGCCGCGTCCACGGCGAAGCCCAGCACCTTCATGTGGTTCAGGGTTTTTTCACGCAGCAGGCTGGAGTTTTCGCCGATGCCGCCGGTGAACACCAGGGCGTCGATGCGATCCAGCGAGGTGGCCAGGCCGCCCAGCAGGCGGGCCAGACGGTGGGCAAACATGTCCAGCGCCAGTTGCGCGTCCACATTGCCTTCCGCCGCCGCCTCTTCCAGAGCGCGACAGTCGCTGGACACGCCGGAAATGCCCAGCAGGCCGCTCTGCTTGTTCAGCAGATTGTCGATGCCGTCCAGATCCAGGCCTTCCTTGCGGGCGATGAAAGTCACCGCGGCCGGGTCGATATCGCCGGAACGGGTGCCCATGATCAGGCCTTCCAGCGGGGTCATGCCCATGGTGGTGTCCATGCACTTGCCGTTCTTCACTGCGGAAGCGGAAGCGCCGTTGCCCAGGTGGGCGATCAGGATACCGTGATTAGCCGGGTCCAGCTTCAGCTCGGCCACGGTTTCGCCGGCGATGAAGCGGTGGCTGGTGCCGTGCATGCCGTAGCGGCGCACGCCGTATTCTTTGTAGAAGCGCTGCGGCACAGCGTACATATAGGCCGGTTTGGGCATGGTCTGATGGAAGGCGGTGTCGAACACCACCACCTGCGGCAACTTGGGGAAGGCTTTCTGCGCGGCGCGGATGCCCACCAGGTGGCCCGGGTTGTGCAGCGGCGCCAGCGCGCAGCATTCTTCGATGCCGGCCAGCACTTCGTCGGTGATCAGCGCGGACGCCTGGAAGCGCTCGCCGCCGTGAACGATGCGGTGGCCGATGGCGACCACGCTGTCCAGCCACTCATGCTCGCCCATGAAACGGGTCAGCGCTTCCATCGCCTCGGCGTGGCTGCCGCCGTTCAGCGACTCCGTCTTCTTGCCTTCCGCGGTTTTGAAAATGATGCGCGAATCCGCCAGGCCCAGGCACTCGGCCAGACCGGACAGCAGCGGCTCGCTGGAGCCCTTGGGCAGCAGCGCGAACTTCAGCGAGGAACTGCCACAGTTGATCACCAGAACTTCAGAAGATGTCGTCATAATATATCAGCGATTCATGATAGATAATTCGATAAACAAGCAGCGCCGCTCCGGGCGACGCTGCCAGCCAAAAACCACCGGCCGGAAGGCGTTCAAGTCACCTTCAAGCCTTTACAGGAAAACAACTCGCGGGCACGTTTGACTTGCTCCGGCGTGGGAATCGGCGTATCCGCCAACTGATATTCCATGCCCAGCTTCTGCCACTTGTCCATGCCCAACTGATGGAAGGGCAACACCTCGACCCGCTCCACCACACTGCCCAGGCCGGCGACGAAATCCGCCAGCCTGCTGATGTCCTCGTCGCCGTCGGTCAAACCCGGCACCAGCACGTAACGCAGCCACATTTTCTTGCCCAGGCGTTGCAGGCGACGGGCAAAGTCCAGCGTCGGCTGCAAGGGCTGGCCGGTCAGCGCGTGATAGCGCTCCGGGTCCGAATGCTTGATGTCCAGCATCACCAGGTCCACCGCGTCGAACCACTCGTCGCTGACCCGCTCGTGCAAAAAGCCCTGGGTGTCCAAGGTCGTGTGCAGGCCGAAGCGGCGCTTGGCCTCGCGGAACAGCTCGCCCACGAAAGCGTCCTGCATCAGCGGCTCGCCGCCGGACACCGTCACGCCGCCGGCGAACTTCAAAAAGCGCGCATACGGCTCCAGTTCCGTCATCGCCTGCTCCACCGTGACCTGGCGGCCGTTGTGCAGCTTCCAGGTATCCGGGTTATGGCAGTATAGGCAGCGGAACTGGCAGCCCGAGGTGAAGAAGACAAAGCGCATGCCAGGCCCATCCACCCCGGCCCCGCTCTCCGTGGAGTGCAGGTAACCCACCACGGATTCGGGAGACATGGCGTGTTCTTGCGGGACCGTGTCCACGGCGGTTTGGGTATCTGGCATGCGTTTGTGCTCCTATGGCCGACACAGGCAAGCCCTTAACAGGCCGCCATTTAAAGCATAGTGCGCGGTTCCGAACGGGGGATATCCCCAAACGCCAGAGCCGAACACAAATGTTATTTTACGAACACATTTTATATTCTAAAACGAAAATATGTGTTTGATACAGGTCAAAAGCGTACATTGTGATGTGCGCACGCCACATTTCCCAGCACCCTCGCCCCGGCAAACCCTTGATTTACGTGGAGTTCTAGTTAAAACAGTCGTTAGTTTTACCTTGCACTGCAATATTTTCGCTCGTTCGCGAACATCCTCATAACACGCCAGCAGCATAAACCCGGCCCCGCAAGCAGCCCTGTCCAGTGACGGGCGCGCCTGCGGGGCCGGAGCCGTTCAGCCATGCGGGTCAATGCGCTGGCGGCTTAGCCGGAGATATCCCGCCTTACCCGTCGCAAATGCTGCTCAACGTAAAAGGCCGCGGCATCCTCATCGCCGATGACGATGGATTCGTAAATCAGCTGATGCTCCGCAACGTACAAGCTAATACGCTCCTCGTCGTAGATGCCATCGTCGCGCAAGCGCTGCCATAGCGGCTGCGCCATGGCTTTGGCCACCTCATCCGCAATGCGCACCATCAACGCATCGCCTGTCATCACGGCAAGTTGCCGATGGAACAAGCGGTCGCTTTCGCTCCAGAGCACTTGCTGCGCCGGGATGTCTATGTTTTTGACCCCCTTCATTTGCGCCAGGTAATACTCCGCCCTTTCATCACGCTGGCCTTTTCTGGCCGCCATGCGGGCAATGGCCGGCTCTAGTATCAACCGAACTTCCAGCGTCGATATCGGACTGTCGTCCGCCTGCCCGCGCTCGTTTTCGGGCACGGCTTGCTGCAGCCGTTGCAGGGCATCCCGGCAAACATAGGTGCCCGATCCGCGGCGGGTCATCACCAGCTGCTGATTCTGCAAAGCGCCAATGGCCTCCCTCACGGCAGGCCGGCTCACGCGGTAGCGGGTGGCAAGGTCTCTTTCCGAGGGCAGGCGCGACTCAGGAGGAAACTCCCCGCCAACAATGCCGTTGCGGATCTGCTCAGCAAGCTGCTCATAGATGGGAAGCGGCTGAAAGTGGCTCTGTTCCAGTGTACTGGCATCCATTCTGGTTACCCCAAAACCAATTTGTTGTGTATTGGTGACAATTGCGACCACGTCTCCGCCGCCGCAGCAGAAACCCTTGTGACGCCACCTCTAAATTGGTAATTTATAAAACAAGTTAACGATATAACAAGGCAATTTTAAGACCAATTCTATTGATCTCGGCAGAAACCCCAAGGACAAACCGCGGATTTGGTCTGAATTTTGCCACTTATCGACAAAGGCGCACCATGTCCCTCCCCGTACTGCCCGCCTCCGCAACCAAGAGCTTGTTGCCGATTGCCGATCTTTGCCAGGCCCTATCCCTTGCCGCCGCCGAGTATACGGCTGGGCGGATCGTCAGCCCTGAGCGGCAGGTGCTGCCCTTGCGGGGCGACGCCGTGCTGCTGTCCATGCCGGCCAGCGCGAACGATATCGGCATTCACAAACTGGTCAACGTGTGCCCGGACAACCTCAAGCAGGGCCTCCCCACCATCCATGGCATCGTCAGCGTGTACGACGCCCTCACCGGCCAGCCGCTGCTGATTCTTGACGGCCCCACGGTGACCGCCCAGCGCACCGCCGCCATTTCCATGTTGGCGATCAACAGCCTCTACCCCGGCAGGCCGGCCACCATCGCCCTGATAGGCACCGGCACGCAGGCCGTCGGCCATCTGGAAGCCATTGCGGAGTTGTTCCCGGACATCCGCGTGGATGTGCATGGCCGGGAAATGGCGGACAGCGCCGAGTTCTGCCGCCGGCACGCCCCCCTTCCCTTAGCGCTACGGCCATGCCGCGGCCGCGTAGCGGACGATGTCGGCGTGGTGATCACACTGACCACCAGCAAAGCGCCGATCTACCACGAGGACGCCCGCAGCAATCGGCTATTGGTGGGAGTGGGAGCGTTTCGTCCGGACATGGCCGAAATCGGGCCGGCCGCTATCGCCGGCAGCCAGCTGTTCTCTGACGACCCTGTCGGAGCGCGACATGAAGCGGGAGACCTGATCCAGGCGGGCGTGGACTGGAACACCGTGCAGTCCTTGGCGGAAGCGATAGCGGGACGCTACGACGCCAAGCGCCCGCGCCTGTTCAAGAGCGTGGGCACCGCGGCCTGGGATTTGGCGGCGGCGCGCTGCGCGCTGGCCAATTGGAAGGCCGTCTAACCGGGCGGCAGCGTCCAGTTAAAACCGCGCAGCGTACCTGAGCCAAGGCGAGCCAGTGCGCCTCGTGACCAACAGAGGGAGTGAACAATATGAATCCATTGCCTGCGGATTTTGTCATCGAGACCGTGGAAATGCACACCGGCGGCGAACCGGTGCGCATCGTGCTCAACCTTAGCGACAGGATTCAAGGAGCGGACATCCTCGCCAAACGCCGTTTCAT
Source organism: Chromobacterium haemolyticum (assembly GCF_002081825.1). Classification (GTDB taxonomy): domain Bacteria; phylum Pseudomonadota; class Gammaproteobacteria; order Burkholderiales; family Chromobacteriaceae; genus Chromobacterium; species Chromobacterium fluminis. The sequence goes on from NZ_MUKU01000048.1 coordinate 31,479, forward strand.
GAGCGAGCGCCTGGACCCTGTGCGCCGCCTGCTCATGCATGAGCCACGAGGCCATTACGATATGTATGGCGCGGTGCTGGTGCAGCCCTCCATGCCAAACGCGGACCTCGCCGTGCTGTTCACCCACAACGAAGGCTATAGCACCATGTGCGGGCATGCCGTGATCGCCCTGGCCCGCTTTGCGGTGGATAGCGGCAAAGTGCCCGCCGTGGCGCCGCTGACGCGGGTGGGCATCGAATGCCCATGCGGCCTGGTGGAAGCCTTGGTGGAAATCCAGAACGGCAAGGCCGGCGCCGTGCAATTCGAGAGCGTGCCCGCCTTCGCCTTTGCCCTGGACCTGCCCGTCAGCGTGCCGGGCATAGGAGAAATCGCCGTCGATATCGGCTACGGCGGCGCCTTCTATGCCGTCGTCTCCGCCGAAAAGCTGGGCGTATCGCTGGCTGGCCCCCTGCGCGAACTGGTGGACGCCGCCACCGCCCTCACCCAGGCGGTGCGCGACGCCATCGCGGTGCGCCACCCCATCGCCGACGACCTGAGCTTCTTGTACGGCAGCATCCTCACCGATGGCCGCGACCAGGCCGCCGATGGCGGCAGCCGCAATGTCTGCGTCTTTGCCGATGCCGAAGTCGATCGCAGCCCCACCGGCTCCGGCGTCACCGCGCGCATGGCCATCCGTCACGCCAAGGGGCTGGTTGCGCCTGGGGAAACCTGTGAATTCGAAAGCCTGACCGGAGCGCTGTTCAGCGGCACGGTGGTCCGCCAGGCCCAACTGCCGGGCCATGACGCGGTGACGGTGCGCGTGGCCGGACGCGCCCACTACAGCGGCAAAGCCAGTTGGTCATTGGAGCCTGACGACTTGATTGGCCGGGGCTTCCTGCTGCATTGAACGCTTGCATGGCGGCACCCCAGCCGTGAAAACGATGGCGCGGCCAGCCATCAAACCGAGCAGCGCAAAGGAGACACGCATGAAACAGCAGCATTCTCGCAGCCTGATCGCCCTATTGGTTCTTGGTGGCACGATGCCCCCCTTCCTCACCCCCGCTCATGCCGACACCGTGGTGAAAATAGGTTTCTCCTCACCCTTGTCCGGCCCGCAATCCCACTACGGCAAGGACAATGAGAACGGAGCCAAACTGGCGATCAACGAGCTGAACGCCAAGCCCATCACCCTAGGCGGCCAAAAAGTGAAGTTCGAACTGCGGTCCGAAGACGACCAGGCGGACCCGCGAGCCGGCACGCAAGCCGCTCAACGCCTGATGGATGCCGGCGTCAAAGCGGTGATCGGCCACTTCAACTCCGGCGTCACCATTCCCGCCTCGCGCCTCTACGCCAAGGCCGGCGTCCCGCAACTCTCGGTCTCCACCAACCCGGCCTACACCGCCGCCGGCTACAAAACCGCCTTCCGTCTGGTGGGCAGCGACAGCCAGGTGGGCGGCGCGCTGGGCCGCTATGCGGTACAGCAGCTCAAGGCGCAGCGCATCGCGGTCATCGACGATCGCACCGCTTACGGCCAGGGCATTGCCGACGAATTCATCAAATCCATCGCCGGCCTGGGCAAGCCGCCGTTCAAGCGTGAATACACCCATGACAAGGCCACCGATTTCAGCGCCATCCTGACCGCGCTGAAAGCGCAGCAACCGGACATCGTGTTCTACGGCGGCGCGGACGCCCAAGCCGCTCCGATGGCGCGCCAGATGAAGCGCCTGGGCATGAGCGCCACCTTGATGGGCGGCGACATGCTGAGCACCGAGACCTTTATCAAACTGGCCGGCGCCAATGCGGCGGGCCACATCTCCGCCGTACCCGGCGGGCCGCTGGAAGCGCGCCCGGCAGGCAAGGCATTTCAAGCGCGCTACCAAGCCAGCTACCAGCAAAACGTCGTCCTGTTCGCCCCGCACTTCTACGACGCAGTCATAATGGTGGCCGACGCCATGAAGCGCGCCAACTCGTCGGAACCGGCCAAATACCTGCCGCTGCTGGCCCAAACCCGCTACCAGGGCGTCAGCGCCGACTTCAGCTTCGACGCCAAGGGCAATCTGAAGCAAGCGCCGGTGACGATCTCCGCGGTGGAAGGCAATACCTGGAAGGTGCGGTCCGTGGTGCAGTAAGAACCGGTCTACGATCTTTCCGAGTGATGGCTCCAAGACATTGAATCCGCTGCGCGGATGATGATTTTCATTGCCGGGGCTGCCCGGCGAGCAGGGAGGAGATATTTGCTTGGCCAAATATCCCCTCCACCCCTAAAGGCCACCCTGCAAGCCAGGCCTACGGCTTCCCGCCGGTTCCCGTCAGGTCCGAGGCGCGGCTGAACTCGCAGCGCGCTACCGTCGCGCTGCTCGAACAGGCAGCCGCTTAAGACCTCGGACCTGCCACCCGACGGCTGGCTTGAAGGGACCCGGGGCGCGTCGGATACGCGGCTTCCTGTGCCCCAAACCGTGTTTCAAAGCACAGACAAAAGATCGTAAACAGACTCTGAGAACCTGCTTACGATCTGCTGCGCGTCAGCGATACCGCCTTGCCTCAGGCGCTCTGCGCGGTTGTGTTAGCCGTTCACAGTTCGCCCGCGTCGCGGACGCAAACCCCGGCCAAACGCCAAAGCTGGCGGGCGGCTCGCCGCCGCCCGTCATGGATCAGGACTCGCTCACCAGCAAGTCCTCATAGAAAGCGCCGAATTCGCCGGACGGATCGGCAATCTGGATTTCCAGAATCCACAAACCGGCGTTCGGGCATTGGGCGAAGTCGCCCAGGCTGCCGGCCTTGTAAATGGAGTGCGGAAAGTCCGACACCCGGTGGCCCTTGATGTCCAGGTTCAGCCGCCAGCCCATTGCCTCGGCGCGCTCCGCCGCGTACTGGTACAAGGCCGGGCCGGCCAGGCGCTCGCGCCGCCACTTATTCGCCACCTCCTGCCACAACTGGCGCGCCGCCTCGGCACAGGCCTGCTTGCGCGCATTGTCGCCAGTGGTGAAGGTATCGCCGGCGTCGCCCTCGTGGCCGTCCCAGACAATGCCCAGATCAATGAAAAAGATATCGTCGTCCAGCAGCACATTGTCCGGGTCGATCTGCTGCTTGAAGATTTTCAGCGTGCTGCGGCCAAAGCGGACGATGATGCCGTGCCAGATGCGGTCCATGCCCATGCTTTCCAGCTCCGCCTTGGCCAAATCCTTGGCCTGCTGTTCGGTCATGCCGGGGCGGATCTGCGCGGCGATGCGCCGTACCGCCGCCATGGTTTTGTCGCGGGCGGCGATCATTTTGTCTAGGGAGAAAGCGCTGCCCACCGCTTCCGGAGGGAGAGAGACTGAGGTCATAAGGAATGCCCTATCTTGAGGAAAAGACAAAGAGACGAATGGGCAAAGGATTATACCGCAGCGTCGCGGAATCATGACATTCAAATCACAAACCAAATCAGCCCGCCTGCCTCTGCAAAGTTGTGCACGATCTTTTGCCAGCCTTTTGGGCATAGCCCCCAAACCCCGAAGAAAACCACGTATCCGACGCGCCCCTACTCCCTTCAAGCCTGCCGACGGGTGGCAGGCCCGAGGTCTTAAGCGGCTGCTTGTTCGAGCAGCGCGACGGTAGCGCGCTGCGAGTTCAGCCGCGCCTCGGGACTGACGGGAACCGGCGGGAAGCCGTAGGCCAGGCTTGCAGGGCGGCCTTTGGGGTGAAGGGGAATTTGGCCGAGCAAATTCCCCTTCCTGCCCGCCGGGCGGAACCGGCCCTAAATCATCATCCGCGCAGCGGATTCAAGCCCACGCTAGCTTGACCCTGTCACCCCACTCGGTAACAATCGCCGGGTGCTGTCACTAACGGCACCGGGATTGGCGTCCCGTTCGAAACAGGGGGATGAAGGCGCGTCTGCGCCTTTATCCGTACCCGCTCTACGTCTGTACTTCATGCATGGCTGGCGGGTGCGTGGTGGGAGAGCGCCTAGCGCTCACCGATTCCTTGTTTCTCGGTACGCCAATCCTGTCTCGCGCCTGCCTATACCTACCCAGCGACTCACAGGCAGGTGGTTTATCTTGTGTCACCGCAGGAGAAACACCATGTCGAAAACCTTTCCCACTCGCCGCCGCTATCGTCAAGCCTCGATGGAAGCACGCGAAGCCCTGCTCCCCTTCGTGTCCCGACGCCCAGGCCGGCCCCAAGCCGACTACTGGCACATGCCGGACGCCCACCCGGACTACGCCGCCGACTGCGCCTACGGCCGCGAATGCGGCGCTCACTTCGTCCAATGGCTGAAGGACAACCCCGGCTATTGCGGCCAAAGCCTGCTGGCGCGCATCACCCGCGACATCGACTTCCGCAAGCCGGAACAGCGTGGCTACCGAGTGGGCTTCTTCAACTATCTGGAAGCCATGCTCACACTGGCCGCGCGCAAGGTGGACGTGTTCGAGCATGTTGACGAACTGCACCGCCAGCAACAGGCGCAGATCAAACGCAAGAATATGGAAAACCGCTCAGTGCGGAAGATAGAGAAGAAGTAAGGAAGAACGAACCCCGGCTTAGGCCGGGTGATCTTCCCCTGATCTGCTCCCCTTAGGCCTTACCAATCAAAAGTAGAGAGAAGTCCGTCACTGAAGGAGAATGACGGACATGAAGAAGAGCAGATTCACCGAAGAACAGATCATTGGCTTTCTCAAGCAGGCCGAA
>NZ_MUKU01000049.1 GCF_002081825.1 Chromobacterium haemolyticum
GGTCACTGCAAGGGCGTGGACGATCCATTGAGGATCAATTTTCTGAGAAAGAGCAGAGAAATCAGGGTGTTTGTGAGCCTTGCCAACCATAGGGACGGAAATGAGTGAGTCAACATGAGCGAAGTATGAGCAAGATTCGCACCATGAAAAATGCCGTTCACTTGCTTAAGTGAACGGCATTACCCTTGAGGGGAGCTTTCTTTTTCCTGCCGCCGCGGGGCATGTGGCCTACCCGCGTCCGCGTCTTACTCGTCCAGCACCGCGGAGGTGTAAACATCCTGCACATCGTCCAGGTCTTCCAGCGCGTCCAGCAGTTTTTGCATGCGCGCAGCGTCGTCGCCGGACAACTCGGTCTCGTTCTGCGGCTTCATCGTCACTTCGCCCATTTCCGCTTTGAAGCCCTTGGCTTCCAGCGCCTCCTTGACGTCAGAGAACTCGTACGGACCGGTGATCACTTCGATGGAGCCGTCGTCGTTGGCGACCACATCCTCCGCCCCGCTTTCCAGCGCGGCCTCCATCAAGGCGTCCTCATCCACGCCCGGCGCGAACACCAAGTAGCCGCAATGGCTGAACTGGAAGGACACGCAGCCGTCGGTGCCCATATTGCCGCCGTACTTGGAGAAGGCGTGGCGCACGTCGGCCACGGTGCGGGTCTTGTTGTCGGTCAGGCAGTCCACCATCACCGCCGCGCCGCCTATGCCGTAACCCTCGTAGCGACACTCAACGTAATCGACGCCCTCCAGCTGGCCGGTGCCGCGCTTGATCGCGTTATCGATATTGTCCTTGGGCATGGACTCGGCCTTGGCTTTGTCCACAGCCAGGCGCAGGCGCGGGTTCATATTGGTGTCCCCGCCGCCCATCTTGGCCGCAACGGTGATTTCCTTGATCAAGCGGGTAAAGATCTTGCCACGTTTGGCATCCTGACGACCTTTGCGGTGCTGGATGTTAGCCCATTTACTGTGACCTGCCATAGTTGCCTCTGTCTGTTGTCCGGTCCACTGCGGACCCTTCAGTCAAAATTGGCGCCTATTTTAGCAGAACTTGAATCTGGACAGGAATGGCGGTCGCCTACTTGGCCTTGAGCATGGCCAGCATCATCTCGAAACCGGCGCGATACATCTGCTCCAGCACCGGCATCATCATCGGCAAGGTCAGGTAGATGCTGATGAAACCTATCATCAGGGTCAGCGGAAAACCGAACGTGAAGATGTTGAACTGCGGCGCGGCGCGGGTCATCACCCCGATAGCGAGGTTGGTGATCAGCAAAGCCGCGATCACCGGCATGGCCAGCCAGACGCCCCATTCGATCAGATGGCCGCCCCACAAGGCGAGCGACTTGATGCCCTGATCCGGCATGCTCATGCCTATCGGCAGCACCCGATAGCTTTCCACCAGGGTGGACAACACCACCTGGTGGCCGTCGAAAGCCAGAAACAATAGAAAGGTGAACAGGGTCAACAGCTGCGACACCACCGGCACTTGAGCCGAGTGCATCGGGTCGAAGAACATGGCGAAACCCAGGCCGGTTTGCGAGCCCATGATGAAGCCCGCCACTTCCACCGCGGAAATCACGATGCGCATGACGAAGCCCATCGCCAAACCGATCAACAACTGCTGCAACAGGATGGCGATACCCTCGGCCGACACCAGCGGCACCGCGGGCAGCGGCGGCAGCAAGGGCGCCAGCATCACGGTGAGGATCAGCGCGAAGCCGGCCTTGAAACGGCGCGGCACGCCGCGATAGGCGAACACCGGCTCCACCAACAGCAGGCCGACGATGCGCGCGAACGGCCAGACGAACATGGCCACCAGCGCGTTGATCTGCGCGTCGGAAATGCTCAGCATCAGCCGATCACGTGCGGAATGCTCTGGAACAGCCGCGTGGTGTACTCAATCAGCGTGTTCAACATCCACGGCCCGGCCAGCACCAGCACCAGAAACATCGCCAGCAGCTTGGGAATGAAGGTCAGCGTCATCTCGTTGATCTGGGTCGCCGCCTGCAGCACGCTGACTAACAAACCCACCAGCAGCGACACCAGCAATACCGGCGCCGCGACGATGATCAGGATGTACAGCGCGTTCTGCACGATATTGATGATCAGCTCCGGACTCATGTCGCCCGCTCCTCGCCTAAAACGCCGGGCAGCGCCCGGCGATGTTTCCAGTCACAAACCATCATGCCGCCTCAGCCAGTATAGAAGCTCTGCACCAGCGAACCCATCAACAAGGTCCAGCCGTCCACCAGCACGAACAACATCAACTTGAACGGCAGCGAGATGGTCACCGGAGACACCATCATCATACCCATCGCCATCAGGATGCTGGCCACCACCAGATCGATGATCAAAAAGGGAATAAACACCATGAAGCCGATCTGGAACGCGGTTTTCAACTCGCTGATCACATAAGCCGGCACCAGGGTCTTCATCGACACGTCGGCCTTGGTCTGCGGCTTTTCCGATTGGGAAATCTCGATAAAGAAGGCCAGGTCCTTCTCCCGGGTTTGGCGCAGCATGAAGGCCTTCATCGGCTTGCTGGCTTCGTCCACCGCCTGTTGCAGCGTGATCTTGTCGTCGGAGAACGGCACCCAGGCTTTGGCGTAAACTTGGTCGAAAGTCGGCCCCATCACGAACAGAGTCAGGAACAACGACAAACCGACGATCACCTGGTTGGGCGGCGACTGCATAGTACCCATCGCCTGCCGCAGCAGCGACATCACGATGATGATGCGAGTGAAGGCCGTCATCATCAGCATCATCGCCGGGATGAAGGTCAGCCCGGTCATGAACAGCAGCATCTGCAGGCTGAGCGAATAATTCTGCCCGCCGCCGGCCGCCGGCGTGCTGCTCATCAAGGGCAAACCGCCGGCCGCGTCCGCGATCAAGGGCGCAGCCAACAAAACCAGCGCGCCGTATCGGAAACAAGGCCTCATCGCGGCCCCGCCTTGCCGTTGCGGCTCTTGTCCATCGCCGCCTTCAACCAGCGCGCAAACGGCTCCGCCGCCGGCGCCGCCTCGATTTCCGCGCCCTCCGGGCGCGGCAGCTTGCTTAGCAGATTGACTTGCTGCGGCGTCACGCCCAGCACCAGCCACTCTCCCTCCAGCTCCACGATCACCACGCGCTCCTTGGGCCCCACCATGGTGCCGCTGACCACCTTCAGGCGGTTGGACGCGCCCAGCATACCGCCGGAAAGTCGTTTGAACAGCCAGGCCATGCCGACGATGGCGCCCAGCACCACCGCCAGGCCGAACAAGACCTGCAACAAACTCATGAACGGCGACGGCGCGGCCGCCGGAGACGGCGCGGCGGTGGCCGCGGCGGTCAGACCGGACGCCGCCAAATAAAAAGCGCCCTGCACAGCACGGCGCGTCATCGCAAACATGGCTGACCTCGTCATTTTTGCAAACGGCGAATGCGTTCCGCGGGCGTGATGATATCGGTCAGGCGAATACCGAACTTGTCGTTGACCACCACCACTTCGCCTTGGGCGATCAGACAACCGTTGACCAGCACGTCCATCGGCTCCCCCGCCATGCCGTCCAGTTCCACCACCGACCCTTGCGCCAATTGCAGCAAGTTGCGGATGGCGATCTTGGTTCGGCCCAACTCCACGGTCAATTGCACCGGGATGTCCAGAATCATGTCCAGATTCTGCGGCACGCCCGCGCCGGATGTGCTCGCGCCCAGTTCTTGGAACAGGTTTTGGGCCGGCACCGGCTCTGGAGCGGAATCCACCACATCTTGCTCGGCCATCGCAGCGGCCCAGTCGTCCATCGACACTTCCTCCTCGCCGCCGGCTCCGCCGGCCGCGGCTGCCGCTTCGGCCTCCATCTGCGCGGCTTGCAATTCTTCTTCGCTCATTGCTCTTTCTCCCCCAGAGGCTCGTGAAAATCATTTGCGCCGGCCAACACTTGCTCCACCTTCAACGCATAGCGCCCCTGCACGGTGCCGTAACTGGCTTCGAACACCGGAATGCCCGACACGTCGGCCTCCACCCGCTCCGGAATCTCCAGCATCACTACGTCGCCGTTCTTCAAATTCAAAATCTGGCCCAAAGTCACCTTGGTCTTGCCCAAGGTCGCCACCAATTCCACTTCCGCCGCCTGCACCTGATGCGTCATCAGGTTGACCCAGCGGTTGTCTACTTCAGTGCGGTCCGCCTGCATGGTGCTGGACAGCACGTCGCGGATAGGCTCCACCATCGAATACGGCAGACAAATATGGAAATCGCCGCCGCCGGCGCCCAACTCGATATGGAAAGTCATCGCCACCACCACCTCGGTGGGCGTGGCGATATTGGCGAACTGGGTGTTCATTTCGGAGCGCAGATAGACGAACTCGATGGGATGCACCGGCTCCCAGGCTTTCTGACACTCGACGAACACCACATCCAGCAAACGGCGGATGATGCGCTGCTCGGTGGGAGTGAAGTCGCGGCCTTCCACCCGCACATGGTAGCGCCCATCGCTGCCAAACAAGTTGTCGACGATCAGAAATACCAAGTCCGGGTCGAAAATCAGCAGCCCAGTACCGCGCAAGGGCTTAACATGCACCAGGTTAAGGTTGGTGGGCACCACCAGATTGCGGATGAACTCGCTGTACTTTTGCACCCGCACCGGTCCAACCGAAATTTCCGCGTTGCGGCGGATGAAGTTGAATAGACCGATGCGCAGATTGCGCGCGAAACGCTCGTTGATGATTTCCAGCGTCGGCATCCGGCCGCGCACAATACGCTCTTGCCGGCCGATGTCGTAACCGCGGACGCCTTGCGCGTCGCCGCCGCCGCCGTCATCCTCATCCTCCCCGGAGACGCCCCTGAGTAGGGCATCTACCTCTTCCTGGGAAAGAATATCGTCGCCCATGCCGCTTACTGCTTCTGGATGATGAAGGAAGTGAAGAGCACGCTTTCCACCGGCTGCTCCTCGCCGGCGTCCATCGACTCATTGATGATCTGCTTGACCTGGGCCTTCAGCCGCACCTTGCCGTCAGGCGTGGCCAACTCCGCCGCGGACTTGGACGACAGCAGCAAGATCAGCGCGCTGCGAATCTTAGGCGCGTAATCGGTGAATTTCTTTTTGGCTTCCTCGTCGGCCAACTCCGCCTGCATGTCCACCTGCAGCAAGGAGCCGTCGTTGCCGGCCAGATTCACCACGAAAGTGTCCAGCTTTTCGAAGATCGGCGGACCTTCTTTTTTCTTCTTGGGTTTTTCCTTGGTCTGCTCGGCGTGTTCGCCGGCCGCCGCCGGCTTATTCATATTGGTGAACATATAGGCGGCCAAGCCCCCCACCGCGGCCAACACCAACACCAGCAATACAATGACGATCAGCATTAATTTGCCGCCGCCCCCAGCTTTTTTCTCTGCTTTTTCCGCTTTTTTATCTTCTGCCATATACCTGCCCTGTTCACTGGGTGTTCATAGTGAAATCTTAAACGATTTCTTCACTATATTTTCTAATTTTAGATGCAAATTGAACAGGGGAGATTATCACAAATGATCAGGCGAAAATGCTGAGAATGCCGCGAGCCGCCTTGATGCTGCTCAATGCATCCATCGGCTCGGGCTCGGCGCTCTCTTTCTGGCGCTGCGATTGTCCGCGCTGAAACGCCTGCTGTTGCTGTCCGGATTGTCCGCTGGACACCTGCGCGTCGGTTAGCTGAATGCCGCCGGCCGCCAGCATGGAAGACAGACGATGCATATTGTTTTCCAGCGCCTCGCGCGTGGCAGGCACCGCCGCGGCGAACAACACCTGCGCCTGATCGTTGCCGTTCATCTTCAGCGTCACCTCGATCGGCCCCAATTGCGGCGGGTTCAGCTGAATCTGCGCCTTGTCGGCCTTGAGGCTGACCATGCCCATCACCTGCTCGCTCATGGCCTTGGCCCAGTTGGGATCGGACAGCGGCTGCTGCACGGTGAACACCGGCGTGGGCGCGGCCGGCCTGGCCGTCAACTGCTCATGCCCCTGAAGCGGCAAAAACTGCGGCAATACCTTGCCGTCCTCCGGCAAATTTTGCTGCGCCGGCAGCGACAGATTGCGGGCTTTGGCTAACGCAGCGGGCAGCGCCGCCGCGATGTCGGGCTTGAGCTCGACGGGCTTGGCGCCGGTAGGCAAATCGCTGTTGGCCCGCGGCGAGTTCGCCGCCTGCTGCTGAACGGGCAACTGCGCGGCGCCCATTAGCGACATTCCGGGCAACGGCGTTGCCGGAGTCTGGCCATCCTCGCTTTTGGCCGGCTTCTCCTTGTCAAGGCCGGCCTCCGCCAGCGGTTCGCCGTTGGCGCCCGGCAAAAAGGAGCTGCCTAAAGTGCTCATCTGCAGCCCCAGCAGGCTGGCGAACAGATCGCCGGCGCCGGTGTCGCCGGCAGTCGCCAAATTGCCTCCCGGCATATTGGCTTTACCGCTGACCGGATTGGCCGCGGCTGCGTTCACAGGTGTCGTCATGGCCGACTCTCTACAAGTAAGACACAAGCAATAAAGCAACTAGCGTGCCAAGCGCGAACCTTGGGTCGGCCCTTACTCCTCTCCGTGGGTTTTGTCCCAAAACCGCCGGGTGGCGAATTCATCGCTGGTCTTCTGCTGCACCCGCGCCTCGCGCACGGCGGCGCGCTCTTGCTCGCGCTGCAACAGCTTTTCATAGGCCTTGAGCTTCTTATACTCATGCTGCCAGGCCTGACGCTCCAGCAAGAATCGCTGAGTACAACGCTCCACATCGCCCTGCTGCTGCACCATGGCCTCGTCCAGGCGAGCGAGAAAACGCTGGAAATCCTGATATTGCAAAGCGCTGATGCCCTGCGCGCCGCGGCTGGTCAGCCGTTGCCGGTACTCGCCGCGAAAAGCGTCCAGCTGCTCTTGGCGCGAACGGGCCTCCGCCAACCGGCTTTGCGCCAGCCGCATGCGCTCGGCGGCCGCTTTCTGCTTGTCCTCGGCCAAACGAATCAACAACAGGTATTTGCTTTCCGCCACGGCTCAGCCTCAGGACAACACGCCCTGCAATTGTTCGCAGCTGGAAGAGAAATCCTGCGACTCATGCATCGGCTGGGTCAGAAAACCGACCATGGGCAGTTGGCGCCGCATCGCGTCGTCCAGCACCGGATCCGAACCCGGCACGTAGGCGCCGACGCTGATCAGGTCGCGGTTGCGTTGATAGCGGGAATACAGCTGCTTGAATTGCCGGGCCAGGGCCATCTGCGCTTGAGGCACCACGTCCACCATGACCCGGCTGATGGATTGCTCGATGTCGATAGCAGGATAGTGGCCGGACTCGGCCAGTTCGCGCGACAGCACAAAGTGGCCGTCCAGAATGGCGCGCGCGGAATCGGCGATCGGATCCTGCTGATCGTCGCCCTCAGACAGCACCGTATAAAAGCCGGTGATGGAACCACCGCCCTCGGCGGCGTTGCCCGCCCGCTCGATCAACTGAGGCAGGCGCGCGAACACCGACGGCGGATAGCCCTTGGTCACCGGCGGCTCTCCGATGGCCAGCGCGATCTCGCGCTGCGCCATCGCATAGCGGGTCACCGAATCCATCAGCAGCAACACGTCCAGGCCTTGGGCGCGAAAGTATTCAGCCAGCGCGGTGGCGTAGGCCGCCCCGTGCAAGCGCATCAGCGGCGGCATGTCCGCCGGCGCGGCGACCACCACCGAGCGAGCGATGCCTTCGTCGCCGAGGATGTTTTCGATGAAGTCCTTAACTTCTCGACCGCGCTCGCCAACCAAGCCCACCACCACCACGTCGGCCTTGGTGAAGCGAGCCATCATGCCCAGCAACACCGATTTGCCCACGCCCGAGCCGGCGAACAGGCCCAGACGCTGACCACGCCCCACCGTCAACAGACCGTTGATGGCCCGCACGCCGACATCCAGCACATCGCGCACCGGCGATCGGTCCAGCGGGTTCATTGGTTGGCTATGCAGAGGAAACCAGGCATCCGGATGGATGGGGCCTTTGCCGTCCAACGGCCGCCCCAGCGAGTCCAACACCCGGCCCAGCAGGCTGAGCCCTACCGGCACCATGCGGCCGGACGCGCCGTCGGCGGCGGCCTGGGCTTGGGTCTTGCCGAATTGCGGCGGGTGTCGCGGCGTCAACGGCATCACCGGCGTGCCGGGCAGCAGACCGTGGACATTGCTCAATGGCATCAGGAACACTTTGTCGCCGGAAAATCCCACCACCTCGGCCTCTACAAGCCTCTTGTCCGCCAAGGCCACCTGACAAGCGCTGCCCACCGGCAGCTTGAGGCCCACAGCCTCCATCACCATGCCGGTAACGCGAACCAGCTTGCCGCAGGGGTGCCACAGCTTGGCGGCGCGCGCGCTGTCCGCGCAGTCACGCAGCCATGCGCGTTGACGCTCAATCAGCTGCTGGCTCATCGTCCATTCCCAGCGCTTTGCGCATGGCGGCGATACGGGTGCTCATGGTCAGATCCAGCCGCAGCGCCGCGGTGTCTATCACGCAGCCGCCGCGCTCCACCTCGGGGTCTTCTATCCATTGCCACTGGGTTTCCGGCGTTTCCTGGGCCAGAAACTCCCGCGCCACCTCCAGATCTGCCGGGTTCAAACGCAAACGCGCCTGCGCCAGCGTGGCCGGCAAGTCCTCCAGCGCCTCGCGCAGTAACTCCTGAATCAGCAAAGGGTTCTGCCGCGCCAATCCATGGCTCAGTTGGCCGGCGAGCTCCAACGCCAACGCCAGCCAATCCGCAGACAATTCGGTTTCAAAACGGGAAATCTGTTGCGCCAGCCCTTCCGCCAACTGTTGCAAGGGCTGCCAGGCCGAGGCGAAGCGGGCCTCCTGCTCGACGCGCACCTCGGCCAGGCCTTGCTCTCGCCCAGCGGTCAAACCTTCTTGATAACCGGCCGCGCGGCCGGCTTCCTGCCCTGCCTCATGGCCGGACTGCCAGGCTTCCTGATGAATGGCCTCCAGCTCGGCCGCGGTGGGATAGCCGCTAACCGCGCGCTCGCCTTCGACTGCTCCGGCATCTTCCTCGGCCCCGGTCGAAACCGGCTCAACGGCGGACTCGGCTTGCGCCTGCTCCTGTTGGCGGCGGCGCTGCTGCGCCAGCTCCATCAGTTGCACCGGCGTCAGCTTCTGAGTCAGGCCGTCCAGCGCGTTGGGGCTCCAAGTGCTCCAACCCTCCAGCTCTTCGCCCGGAATGATGGGATTACTCGACGAGACCTTCATCACCGCCCTTGCTGCCTAGCACGATCTGGCCGTCGTCGGCGAGCTTGCGCACCACCTTGAGGATCTCCTTCTGCTCGGCCTCCACTTCGGACAGCTTGACCGGCCCTTTGGACTCCAGATCGTCGCGCAGCATTTCCGCCGCGCGCTGCGACATATTGCGGAAAATCTTGTCCTTGAGCTCGGCGCTGGTGCCCTTGAGCGCGATAACCAGGGAATCGGATTGCACTTCGCGCAAAATGGTCTGGATCGACCGGTCGTCGATTTCCAGTATGTTCTCGAACACGAACATCTTGTCCTGAATGCGCTGCGCCAGTTCCGGATCGTACTCGCGGATATAGTTGAGCGCGGCGGCCTCTACGTTGGACCCCATGAAGTTGAGGATTTCCGCGGTCAGGCCAATGCCGCCGGCCGCGCTCTTCTTGATGCGGTCGGAGCCGGACAAGAGCTGGGTCAACACATCGTTCAATTCTCGCAACGCCTGCGGCTGAACGCCCTCCAGCGTGGCGGTGCGGATCAGCACCTCGTTGCGCATCCGCTCCGGGAAATAGGACAGGATGGAGCTGGACAGGTCCGGTTCCAGATGCACCAGAATGGTGGCGATGATCTGCGGGTGTTCGTTGCGGATCAAGTCGGCGGCGGAAGAAGGATCCATCCACTTCAGGCTTTCGATGCCGCTGTGGTCGTTGCCCTGCATGATCTTGTCCAGCAGGTTGGCCGCCTTGTCCGGGCCCAACGCCTCGATCAGCACATTGCGCAAGTATTCGTCGGACGCGCCGATGCTGGCGCGCGCCGCGCACTCGCCCTTGAATTCGCTGACCACGGTGTCAATCTGCTCGTAGCTCAGGTTATTGATCGCCGCCATCGCCAGCGAAATCTTCTGCACTTCCTTGGGGCCGAGGTATTTGAACACCTCGACGGCTTCCGCCTGCCCCAGGCTGAACAGCAACACCGCGCTCTTGCGCACTCCGTTCTCACTCATCGGCGCTTATCCATTCCTTGATGATCTGAGCGGCCATGCGCGGATCGGATTTCACCATTTCACGCACGGCTTCCAGATTGGTGGTGTATTGCCGCATCTGCGCTTCGCGCGGATCGCCTCCGCCCGCGGCGCCACCGGCGTGACCGGCCGCGCCTTCTTCGCCCTCTTCTCCAGCGACGCCCAGCAGGCGACCGCCCGCGGCGGCCTGCGCCGCGGCCTCTTCTTCGCTGCCCTTGGCCGGTGCCGGCGGCTTGACCAAGTCGCGCATGATGGGACGCACCACGCCGAACAGCAGATAGAGCACGGCAATGGTCAGTAG
Source organism: Chromobacterium haemolyticum (assembly GCF_002081825.1). Lineage (GTDB taxonomy): Bacteria > Pseudomonadota > Gammaproteobacteria > Burkholderiales > Chromobacteriaceae > Chromobacterium > Chromobacterium fluminis. The sequence continues at coordinate 10,469 of NZ_MUKU01000049.1, forward strand.
GCCGTACTTGATCAGGCTGGAGCCGTTGCTGGTCACATAGTCGGTGACTTTCTCCTGCAGCGTCGCCGGCACTTCGGCGTCGGCGAAGGCGGCGTTGACCACGTTCAAGGTGTCGCCGCGCTGGGTGTTGAAGCCCATCGCCTCTTTGACCAGATTATTGATCTGCTGAACCTCCTGCGGGGTCAGCGGCGTCGGTTTCATCTCGCCGTTCTTGTCCGGCATGCGCCGGTAGTTGACCACCACGGCGGCGGACAGACGTTTGACGCCGCCCTGCGGCATCTTGGTGTGCTGGATGGTTTTATCGACTTCATAATTGGTGGTGATGTCGCGCTGCAGCGTACCGGACGCGCCCATGGTCTGGCCGGACAGCGTGGCCGTGCCCGGCGCGGCGCCCGGCGGCAGCGTGATCGGCGCGGAAGCGGCCGACGGCGGCTGATTGGACAAGGCCCCCGGCACCCCAGACGGCAGCGCCGCGCCGTTGTTCAACTTTTCGCTGATCTGCTGGCTGCGGGTAGAAGACGGATTGGGGCTGGAATTGGGCTTGAAGGTTTCCGAAGTCTGCTCCACCTCGGCGAAATCGACGCTGGCGGTGACCTGGGCGCGCGAGTTGCCCTTACCGAAAATGGGCTCCAGGATATCCTCGATGCGCTTGACGTAGCCCTCTTCGACCTGGCGCACGTATCCCAACTGTCGCTGATCCAGGCCCGAGTTCTCATCCGGGCCGCTTTGCTTGGACAGGAGGTTGCCGTCCTGATCGACGATAGTGACGTTCTTGACTGGCAGATTGGGCACCGAACTGGACACTAGGTGCAGAATGCCGGCGATTTGCCCGGCGTCAAGCAAGCGGCCGCGGAACAGGGTCAACATCACCGAAGCGGTGGGCTGCTGCTGCTCGCGCACGAATACGCTTTGCTTAGGGGTGGCGATATGAACGCGTGCGCTCTCCACCGAGCCCACCGCTTCAATGGTACGCGCCAGCTCGCCCTCGATCGCGCGCTGGTAGTTGACCTGCTCGGCGAACTGACTGATGCCGAACTTCTGATTGTCCATCAGTTCGAAACCGACGCCCCCGGCCTTGGGCAGGCCTTGCGCCGCCAGCTTCAAGCGCGCATCGTAAACCTTGTCCGAGGGCACGGAGATGGTGCCGCCCTCGCCCAGTTGGTACGGCACGTTCATCTGCTGCAGCGAAGCGGCCACTTGGCCGCCGTCGCGGTCGGAAATATTGGAGAACAGGACTTTATAGTTGGGCGTGCGGTTCAACACCACCGCGCCCACGATGACGGCGAAAATAGCGGCCACCGCCGCGAGGAATAGGACTTTTTTATTGTTGGGAAGCGCTTTGAAGCGATCGGACGCTTCATTCATGCGGCTTCGCCAAACGGGCGTAGCGTTTTCTTCTGCCAGGTCAGCCATACAGTGGTTTTAGGTTCGAGCCCACCGCCGCCGGCTGGTCGGGTCCGGCAACGCTAGACTTGGGTATTCATGATTTCCTGATAGGCGGTGACCAGCTTGTTGCGCGCCTGAACCATGGTTTGGAACGACAGGCTGGCTTTCTGCAGCGACACCATCACGTCCTGCAGGTTGACCCCCTCGTCACCCAATTCAAATTGCTTCTGCATCTCCTGCGAAGTCTGCTGCGCAGAGTTCACCTGCTCCAAGGTGGACTTTAGCACAGCGGAGAAGTCCACCTGGGACGCTTCCGGGGCCGTAGCGGCGGGTTTGCCCGCGGCCAGGGCCGAGGCGGTGCGCAGCTCGCCCAACAGTTGATCGATATTTGGCACTGACATGGTTACTCCAAGCCATTTCCATCTGGAACCTCCTGACATCCGTCGGCCGCGTCTTCATCACGGTAACGCTGCAATTTATAGCGCAATGTGCGCTCGCTGATGCCCAGTTTTTCCGCGGCCAGCTTCTTGACGCCGCCCACCGCGGTCAAGGTTTCCAGAATATGGCGTTTCTCTAGCGTTTTCATGTCGGTTTCATCCGACACGGAATTGTCTTTTTCAGACGCTGTCCGGGTAACCTGAGCCGCGACGGAGTCGTGATCCAGCAGCAGATCGGCGGCAAAAATTTCCGCCCCGGCGGCAAGAATCACCGCCCGCTGCACCACATTCTCCAGTTCGCGGATGTTACCCTCCCAACTATAGGCCGTCAAATGACGTTCCGCATCCTCGGACAGGATCAGATTGCCTCTTCCGGCGGCCTCTGCGTACTTTTTAAGCATGATTCGTGCCAGAGGCAGAATATCGTCGCGGCGCTCGGCCAGCGCGGGGATGCGCATCGGGAACACATTCAAGCGAAAATACAGGTCCTCGCGAAATTGACCCGCGTCCACCGCGGCCTGCAGGTCGCGGTTGGAAGTGGCCAGCACGCGGATGTCCAACTTCAAGGTTCGCGTGCCGCCGACGCGCTCCACTTCCCGCTCCTGCAACACGCGCAGCAGCTTGGCCTGCAGCGACAAAGGCATCTCGGTGACCTCGTCCAGCAAAATGGTACCACCCTGCGCCTGCTCGAACTTGCCCGGCAAAGCCTGCGCCGCGCCGGTGAAAGCGCCGCGCTCATGCCCGAACAAGGTGGACTCCAACAGGTTTTCCGGGATGGCCGCGCAGTTGACCGCGACGAAAGGCCCTTCGCGGCGCTTTGAGTGCCGGTGGATATAACGCGCCAGCACTTCCTTGCCCACGCCGCTGGGGCCGGAAATCATTACGCTGACATCGCTGCCGGCCACTCGTCCGGCCAGCGCGAACAACTGCCGCATCGCGGCGGACTCGGCCACCACTTCGCCGCTCGCTTCGCTAGGCATGCGCAGCAGGTGCTTTTCCACTTCGGCGATCAGACTGGCCGGCTCAAACGGCTTGAGCAGGTAATGCGCGGCGCCCGCGCGCAGCAATTCAATCGCTCTTTCAATCACGCCGTACGCAGTCATCAAAATGAAGGGGACGCCGGGATAACGCTTTTTCGCCTCCTCGAACAGCGTGTAGCCATCCATCGGTGCCATTTGGGCGTCGGATACGATCAACCCCACCGGCGCTTCTTTCAATTTGGCCAGGGCCGCGGCGCCGTCGCCGGCCTCCAATGTGGGATAGCCGGCCAAGCTCAAAGTGTCGACGATGGCTTCGCGCAGATCAGCGTCGTCTTCCACCACCAGAATAGGGAGATACTTCATGTTTTCTTGTTCTATCAGAGGATTAAGCCGATCCGCCGGCTTGATGTTGCTTTTGCGTGGCCAGCACCGACAAGCGCGTGGCGATGCTCTCCAAGGCCAGCACTTCGTGCGCGCCGCCCATGGCGATGGCCTCCTTGGGCATGCCGAACACTACGCAGCTGGCTTCGTCCTGGGCTATGTTCCAGGCGCCGGCCTGCTTGAGCTCCAGCATGCCGCTGGCGCCGTCCCGCCCCATGCCGGTCAGGATGACGCCTATGCAGTTCTTGCCCACCAGATTGGCGGCGGAACGGAACAGTACGTCTACCGACGGCCGATGCCGGTTGACCGGCGGCCCGGCGTGCAGGCCGATGGCATAGCCTATGGTGGGCGCCGGCTTGATCAGCAGATGGGAGTGGCCGGGCGCAATGTAGACGGTGCCGTTTTGCAGTCGTTCATTGTCTTCCGCCTCCTTCACCGTCAACTTGCACAGAGTGTTTAAGCGCGTGGCGAAGGAATGGGTGAACATTTCCGGCATGTGCTGAGTGATCAGAATGGGCGGCATCGAAACCGGCAGTGCGGTCAGCAAGGTGCGCAAGGCCTCCGTGCCGCCGGTGGAAGAGCCGATGACGATCACCGCCTGGCTGGCCAAGGGCATTTTGCCGACCTGCCTGGACAAAATGATGTCCGCATTATGACTGGGCACCACGTCCAGCGGCTTTTTGGCGGAGGTTCCCCTCGTCATCTGCCCCATACGCGTCCTTGGCTTTCTATGGTTATTGTAAAAACAGCCCGCGCGCGCGGCGCTTCCACGTCAAACGGCTTCATGGCGCCGGCTCCGTCTCTGCATCCGCGATGCGGGTCAGCCAGGCGTCGCAAGCCGCTTCCACTAGGTCCAGCACGATGTCGAAACCGCCAGCCCCGCCGTAATAGGGATCGGGCACGTCGCGGGCGGCGCCGGGCAGCGGCTCCAGCAGCAAATGCAGCTTGCCGCGATAGGATGGCGGACATTGGGCGTTTAACAAAGCCAAATTTTGCCGGTCGGCGACCAAAATCCAATCGAAACGCTCGAAATCACGCCCCTCCACCTGCCTTGCCCGCAAATCGGACAGGTCGTAGCCGCGGCGCAGCGCCGCCTGACAGGTGCGCCGATCCGGCGCTTCGCCGACGTGGTAGTCGTGCGTGCCTGCCGACTCCACTCGCATACGCGCCTCCAGACCCGCGCTCTTGAGCTTGGCTCGCATCACCCCTTCCGCGGTTGGCGACCGGCAGATGTTTCCCATGCAAACAAACAAAATGGACAAGCAATCGTTCTGGCTCATGGACGGTTTCGGCCCTCTATTTTTATTCAGTATGGGATTCAAGCACTAACTCGCCTCGATCTTATCACTTCCGCCGCAGGCTACGCGCCCATATGGGACGCGCCGACGATTTTCACGCCGCCCCGCGACTAACGCAACGCCGGCAGGTCCATGCCGGCGAGATAGCCGGCCGCGATGCAGGCGCTGCGCGTCGAGTCGAACAGGAGGCCGACTCTTTCCGCCTCGTCGGCCAGCCCCTCCTCCGCCGCCAAGGCCAAGCGCTCCAGTCCGGCACAGGACCCGCCCAGAGCGCTGAAGCCCAGGGTCAACGCGGCGCCCTTCAAATTGTGCGAGTGGCGCCGCACCTGATCCCGCTGACCGGCCAGCGCCGCGGCCAGCAATTCATCGACCCTGCCGACCTTGCCGGCGAAGAATTGCGCCACCAACTCCCGGTATTTTTCCAAGGTCAGCATTTCCGTCATTTTTTCTATCATCGCCACGTCCAGCAAGGCCGGCAACATGGAGGGCTCGGCGCTGCGCTCCAGGGCCGGCCCATCGCCGAACTGACGCTCCAGCATGGCTTGGAAATCTTCCGCGTGCAGCGGCTTGGCCAGAAAATCATCCAGCCCGCCGGCCAGGGCTTTATCCCGCGTTTCCGAGAGGACGTCGGCCGTCAAAGCAACAATCTTCATGCCCGGCGTCATCGCGCGCTCGCGCAAACGCCTTGTCGCCTCGATGCCGTCCATCGCCGGCATGTGCAAATCCATCAAAACCAGATCGAAAGGTTGCCGGGTTGCCGCCTCCACGGCTTCCGCGCCGCCCTGAATCACGGTGACGAAGTGCCCTTGTTTCTGCAGCATCGCCTGCATGTATTTGCGATTGACCGGGTTGTCGTCCACCACCAAAACACGGAGCTGACGCCCCGGCTCCGCCGGATCCGCCTCGGCACCCGCCTTGACCAGGCCTTCCGGCGCACTCATCGCTTGCAAGGGCAGCGATAGCACGAAGACGCTGCCCGCGCCCAGCGCGCTGTGCACGGTAATGCCGCCGCCCATCAGTTGCGCCAGGTTCTGGGAGATTTCCAGGCCCAGGCCGCTGCCGCCGTACTGACGCACGGTGGAGCTGTCGCCTTGGGAGAAGCGCTTGAACAAACGCGCCAGGCTAGCGTCATCCATGCCTATGCCGGTATCCCTTACCGTGATCCGCAGCACGGCCCCGCTTTCCGAACCCGATTCCGCGGCCTCCGCCTGAATGGTCACCGCGCCCATCTCGGTGAACTTGATCGCGTTGCTGAGCAGGTTAAGCAGGATTTGCCGCAGGCGGGTCGGATCGCACAGCACCCACTCGGGCACGTTCAAATCCAGCGCCATGCGCATGGCCAGCCCCTTGGCCACGGCCTGGCCGCGCATCAGGCTTTCGCATTGCAACAATAGTTGCCGCAAATTGCACACTGTGGGCAGCAGGTCCAGCTTGCCCGACTCCAGTTTGCTGGCGTCCAGCACATCGTTCAGCAAGGCCATCAGATGGCGAGCGGACTCTTCGGCGGTCTTGATGTAGTCGGCCTGCACCGGCGTGGGGGTGCAGTCTCCCAGCAAGGACAGCATGCCCAGAACGCCGTTGAGCGGCGTGCGGATTTCATGACTCATATTGGCGAGAAACACGCTTTTCGCCATGCTGCCGGCCTCAGCCTGTACCCGAGCCTGCTCCAGTACGCCGGTCAGTTCTTCCAACTCGTGACGCCGCCGTTCCAACTGCCGCAACTGCCGGACCACGATAATGGCGAAGCCGAGGATCAGCGCCCATTCGAAGGCCATCAGCCAATTGCTGACCACGATGTGTTGCTGCATGCTTTTGTTGCGCGCGTCCACTTGCTCCGCCATGCGCTGATTGGCCACCAGCGACAGGTCGTGCAATGGGCCGTTCAGCAAGTCCAGCTCGGAGTCCAGCCGCCGCAAGCCGTCCAACTCCAGTGCCACTCCGGACTGGCGACTGAAATAGGCATCGGCCTTGCGGATGAAGGCGTCCAGCTTGGGACGTGCCTGCTGGTATTCCTGGGTGCCATCCAGCAGGCTGGAGTACAGGCCATGGTCGACCACCCCCACGCGGCTGACGAAAATGTCGTAGCGTTCTTGCAGTTCCGCCCGGTCCTGCTCATGGTTCAGCACATGTTCTATCGTCGTCTGCAGCCTCATTGACTCGGTTTCGAGCTGAAAATAGGCCCATACGATGTTGTCGCCTTCGTAGCGCGCCGCCGTGTTCAGCATGTCCGCCTGACGTACCTGGATATAGGCCACCCCGGCGAACACGCAGGCCAGCGTCGCTCCGATCAAGATCAGGCTCCGCCAGGAGGAGTAGCTGCGCTGTGGCGTATTCATCGCGCTCAATGCACCAGCAGGGATTTAAGCTGCCAGGCGGAACGGTTGTAATACAGCTCCGAACGCAGCTCTTCTTGCGAGTCGTAGGGGTAGACGATGAACAAGGGCCCTTTCTCCCGCACCGGCATTGGTTTGCCGTTCATTTGCGTCGCCAGAATCACGTCGAATCGGCTGGCGTCGTCAAAGGGGATATCGGTCTTGTAGTCGTTCAGCGCCACCGCTTTCAACAATTTGCCGTGTGCGCCGGCCGCGGCCAACACGTCGCGCAGCAACGGCCCGGAGAAGCGGGTTAAACCCGGATACCAGGGAGTGTGGGTGCTGAAACTGCGTTGCGGCAGCTTGGCCAACATCGCCATGTCGAAGGCCGCGGCGTCTCCCTGATTCTTTTGACTGATATTGCCGCTGATCACCAGCACCGCCTTCCCGGCGGGTTTGACCAAAGCGTCGGCAGCCGCGGCCAAGGGCGTCGCGAAGGCCAGGCCGAGCAGCAACAATAGGGTTCCAAGTCGTCTCATGGTTTTCTCGCTTAGGTAGGCGTTGCAATGAATATCCAATCCCGCGCCGGCGGCGACGCGCCTCCGCCGCAACTCGCCAGCCACTCGGCGAAGGAGGCCTCGTCTACCGGCGGGGAGATCAGGGAGCCTTGAGCGGCCAATACGCCGAACTCCCGGCACAAGGCCCATTCGGCTTCTGAGGCCACGCCTTCGGCCACCACTTTCAGGCCCAGGCGTCGTCCCAATTCGACGCTGGCAAGGAAAATGGAGCGGTTGGTGGCGTTGCCCGCCGCATCGATGACGAAGCCTTTGTCGATTTTCAATTCCGTGAACGGGATGCGCGCCAGCCGGTCCATGCTGGCGAAACCGGTGCCGAAATCGTCAATCGCCAGGCCGGCTCCCTTCAAACGCAAACGGGTCATGATTTCCAGCGCCGAGGCCGGATCCGCCATCACGCCGCTTTCCGTGACTTCAAACGTCACGCGGGACATCTCCAAGTCGGTTTCGCGCGCAATCGAAACCAAAGAAGCCACCAGGCTGGCCTCCTTCAAGGATTGCATGGACAGATTGACCGACATGTCCAGGCGTTTGCGCGCGTCCAGGCGCTTCAACGCTTGCGACGCATCTGCGAACAAGCGCTTGGTCATCTGCGTGATCAGGCCGCTCTGTTCAGCCAACTCGATGAATTGCAGCGGGCCCAGCAAACCCAGTTGCGGATGCAGCCAACGCGCCAGCACCTCCACGCTCAGCACCCGGCCGCTGGCCACATCCACCTGCGGCTGGAAAAACGGCACCACTTCGCCGCGCTCTATGCCCAGGCGCAACTCTTCGCTGTTGATCCGCTCCATGGGCAGACAAAGTGCCTCTCCCGCAGCGATGGGCGCGGCCAGCATCGCCAGCAACTGTTCCGGATCCACCGGTTTGGGCAAGACCCCGCACAAGCGCAGCGCATACATCCGCGCCAGATCCGCCACGCTGTCCAACACCCTTTCGTCGAAACCGCTGGTGATCAGCAATTTACCCTGGTAAGCCCTCTCCCCCAAATGACGCACGAATTCGACGCCGTCCATGCGCGGCATGTCCAAATCGCAAAAGATCAGATCGAAAGCCCGGTCGCCGGCATCCAGCTGCATCAGCGCGTCCAGGCCGTCCACCGCCTCGGATATCTTGCTCATGCCCATCTGGCGCAGCACCGCGGTCAGGAACTGCCGGGATATGGCTTCGTCGTCAACCACCAAGATTTGCGGCATCGTCTCCCCCTCTAGCCCATCTCGTGCTGGCTGTTTTCACTACCGGCGCCCGCTTCGGGCCTCCGTAACCAAGCCCGCTGCGCTGTTTTACGCCGCGCGGCGTCCCTGGCCCCGTTTTTGCCCCTGCTAGTATCTAAATAGCCCGCGGCCTTCGTCTTTTCCAGCAAGCGCCCCGGCCATGCCCGGCAAACTCAGCCGCCCCAGGCGGCCGGCCGCGCCGCGGCGGCCAGTTCCGCGCGCATTTCCAGCGCCAGTTGCCAAACCTTCCGCGCGAGCGGGGACAGGGAACGGTTAGGCCGTTTGATCAACACAATACGGCGCCTTTCCACCGGCAGCAGCGGCAATACGCTCAAACCGCCACCAGCGGGCAGCGGCATGGCCAACCCCGGCGTGACGCTGAGGCCCAAGCCGGCGGCCACCATCCGGAACACCGATTGCGAGTGCCCCAATTGCTGTGTCACTTCGCATGCCAAGCCGTGCTTGAGCAGCAGCTCATCAATCAGCCTGCGGCTGCCGGAGCTGTGGTCCAGCAACACCAGCGGCAGGCCATCCAGCTGCGCCCAATGCGCGGCCTCATGAGCGGCCAAATCGTGGTCGCTGCGGCACACCAACCAGAAATCGTCCTCCAGCAAGGGCTCGCTCTCCAGCGGAACGGCCGCGTCGGGCTCCACCACCAGGCCAAAATCCACCTCCCCGCTCGTAACCGCGTCGACGTTCAGCCGTTGCACCTGGTCGTGCAACACCAGCCTCAATTGCGGATAGCGCTGCCGACAACGCGCGATCAACAGAGGCATCAGGCTGGCCGACAAGGTGGGGCTGCTGGCCACTCGCACTACGCCGTGGGCCTGCGCGCCCTCCATCCGAGCTTCGCTCAGCGCCTCTTGCAGCGCCTCCAGCACCCGCGTCAGCTTCCCCTGCAGACGACGAGCCGCCGCGGTGGGTTCTACCTCCCGCGTGGTGCGGTCGAACAAACGCAGGCCCAAGGCCTGTTCCAGCTCTCTCACCGCGCGGCTGACCGCCGGCTGAGTCAGACCCAGCGCGTCGCCTGCACGGCTGAAACCACCCAGTTCGATCACGGCCTGGAACACCCGCAATTGGCGCAAAGTCACATTCATACCAATAACTCATAAATAGATCAGATAAATGCATTTGTATTCTCAATTGCGCTGCGGTTCAATAGCGGTTTCTCCTGCCATCGCCGCACCGACGTACGCCCCATGCCCAAACTACTCGACGCCTTCACGCTGTCTCTGCTTGCCACCGTCGCTTTGGCCAGCGCGCTGCCCTGCTCCGGCGACGCCGCGGTCGCGCTCAATCTCGTCACTAATCTGGCGATCGCGCTGCTGTTCTTCTTGCACGGCGCCAAGCTGTCCCGCGAGGCCGTGCTGGCCGGCGCCTCTCACTGGCGCCTGCACCTGGTGGTGCTGGGCTGCACCTTCTTGCTCTTCCCGGCTCTTGGCCTGCTGCTGCAACCGGTACTGCAGCCGCTGCTGACGCCGCAGCTCTACCTAGGCATCCTTTATTTGTGCATGCTGCCTTCCACCGTGCAGTCGTCCATCGCCTTCACTTCGATGGCGCAGGGCAATGTACCGGCCGCCATTTGCAGCGCCACCGCGTCCAACATCCTTGGCATCTTCATCACCCCGTTGCTGGTCAGCCTGCTGGTGGTTAAACACCATGGCGTAGGCCAGGGCTGGGGGCCGGTGCTGGACATCGTGATGCAGTTGCTGCTGCCCTTCGTCGCCGGCCAGATCGCCCGCCGCTGGATAGGAGGCTGGGTGGACCGCAACAAGGGCTTGCTGCGCTATGTCGATCAGGGGTCCATCTTGCTGGTGGTCTACACCGCCTTCAGCGCCGCGGTGATCAGCGGACTGTGGCGACAAACGCCTCCCCGGGCGCTGGCCGCGCTGCTGCTGGTCAATCTGGTGCTGCTCGGCCTGCTGCTGACCATCACCATGCTGCTGAGCCGCAAGCTGGGCTTCTCCCGCGCGGACCAGATCACCATCGTGTTTTGCGGCTCCAAGAAAAGCCTGGCCAGCGGCGTGCCCATGGCCAAGGTGCTGTTCGCCGCGCCGGCGCTGGGCTCCATCGTGCTGCCGCTGATGCTGTTCCATCAGATCCAGTTGATGGCTTGCGCGGCGCTGGCGCAGCGCTATCGCCGACAGCAGCGGGCGGCAACGCTCCATTAATAAAGACGACGCCCCGCTCGAACTCGAACGGGGCGTTGCGCAAACAAAACAGCAAGACCCTTAGAATCTGTTCAAAGTCTCGCGAACAAGACAAGGCGAAAACGGCTGAGAAAGCGGAAGGCACCGCAGGCACATGAGCATTTCGAGGCTGTTTTCAACACCGCATCACCACCGCGCGGCAGACTTTTGAACAGGTTTTATAGATCGTTGATCCAGGCCTGCTCCTTCAAATGCTTCAGCTGGTCGCGCAGGCCGGCCGCTTTTTCGAACTCCAGATTGCGCGCGGCCTCCATCATTTCCTTCTCCAGACGCTTGATTTCCTTGGCCAGGGATTTTTCGTCCATCATCGCCACTCTGGCGTTGTCCACCAGCTTCTTGCGTTCATCCTCCACGCTGTAGACGCCGTCGATGATGTCCTTGATCTTCTTCTCCACCCCTCTGGGCACGATGCCGTGCTCGGCGTTGAAGGCCATCTGCTTGGCGCGGCGGCGTTCGGTCTCGTCCATCGCCCGCTTCATCGAGTCGGTAATGCGGTCCGCATAGAGCAAGGCCTTGCCGTTGAGGTTGCGCGCGGCCCGCCCTATGGTCTGAATCAAGGAACGATCCGAACGCAGGAAGCCTTCCTTGTCCGCGTCCAGAATCGCCACCAGGCTAACTTCCGGAATATCCAGGCCTTCGCGCAGCAGATTGATGCCGATCAACACGTCGAACACGCCCAAGCGCAGGTCGCGGATGATTTCCACCCGCTCCACCGTGTCGATGTCGCTGTGCAGATAGCGCACCTTGAGGCCGTGCTCGGTGTAGTAATCGGCCAGCTGTTCGGACATGCGTTTGGTCAGCGTGGTGACCAGCACGCGCTCGCCCTTTTCCATGCGCAGCCGGATCTCGGACAATAGATCATCCACCTGGGTGGCCACTGGCCTCACTTCCATCACCGGATCCACCAGGCCGGTGGGTCGCACCACTTGCTCCACCACCTGGCCGGCGTGTTCCTTCTCGTAGTTGGCCGGTGTGGCGGACACGAACACGGTTTGCGGCATCAGTTGTTCGAACTCATGGAACTTCAACGGCCGGTTATCGGCGGCCGACGGCAAGCGGAAGCCGTACTCGACCAGATTGGCTTTGCGCGCGGCGTCGCCCTTGTACATGGCGCCGACTTGGGGCACGGTGACGTGGGATTCGTCGATGAACATCAGCGCGTTCTTCGGCAGGTAGTCGATCAGCGTCGGCGGCGGGTCGCCCGGGCCGCGACCGGAGAAATGCCGGGAGTAGTTCTCGATGCCTTTGCAAAACCCCATTTCATACAGCATTTCCAGGTCAAAGCGGGTACGCTGCTCCAGGCGCTGCGCTTCGACCAGCTTGCCGTCTTTCTGATAGCGCTCGATGCGTTCGCGCAACTCTTCCTTGATGTGTTCACAGGCGCGCAGCACAGTGTCGCGCGGCGTCACATAGTGGCTGGATGGAAATACCGTGAAGCGCCCGACCCGCTGCTTGGTGACCCCGGTCAACGGATCGAACAGCGTCAGCGTTTCCACTTCATCGTCGAACATGCTGACGCGCAGCGCGGTGTCACTGCTCTCCGCCGGGTAGATGTCGATCACATCGCCGCGCACGCGGAAGGTGCCACGGCCGAAGTCGATATCGTTGCGGTCGTACTGCATGGTGGTCAGCCGGCTGATGATGTCGCGCTGCGCCAGCGTCTCCCCTTCTTTCAGATGCAGAATCATCTGATGATAGTCGGAGGGATCGCCAATGCCGTAGATGGCGGAAACGGTGGCGACGATGATGCAGTCCGGCCGCTCCAGAATGGACTTGGTCGCCGACAAGCGCATCTGCTCAATATGCTCGTTGATGCTGGAATCTTTTTCGATGAAAAGATCGCGGCTGGGCACATAGGCTTCCGGCTGATAGTAGTCGTAATAAGAAACGAAATACTCGACGGCGTTTTCCGGGAAAAACTCCCGCATCTCGCTGTAGAGCTGCGCCGCCAACGTCTTGTTGTGCGCCATGATGATGGCCGGACGGCCGCTTTGAGCGATGACGTTGGCCATGGTGTAGGTTTTGCCGGACCCGGTCACCCCCAGCAAGGTCTGATAAGACAGGCCGTCGCCCAGCCCTTCCAGCAATTGGGCGATGGCGCCCGGCTGGTCGCCGGCCGGCTCGAATGGTTGATGCAGTTTGAACGGACTGTTGGGATAGGTGCGCAGCATGGGTCGAGACATCGGAGTAGATGGCCTGATTCTACGCGGTTCGCCCTTGCTTCACACCCCCGACGCGACCGCATATAAATAAAGCTGCGATTCAGGCTATACACAGTCAAAACATTGTTTAAAATACAGTCAGACCGAGCATAAAACACGGCTTGCGGCGCAGACGCCGCGAGCCTATTTTTCGGTCCGAGATTTCGTTAAATCCGCTCTCCCTGGAGTGAAGCATGATCAAGAAAATTGCAAGCCTGCTGGTATCCGCGGCGTTAGCCATGCCGGTGCTGGCAGGTTCGCCGTCCAGCGTGATGGTGGCCTCGCAAATGGCCGACCTGTCCGTTCCGCGGCTGAATTCGCATTCGGTATTGGTGCTCAACGGCATCACCGGCGAACCCTTATATCAGAAGAACATCCATCAACGCATGCCGATCGCTTCGATCACCAAATTGATGACGGCGATGGTGCTGCTGGATTCCGGCGCCTCGCTGGACCAGGAGGTGACCGTGTCCGACGCCGAAATCGACCGGGTGAAAAACACCTCCTCGCGCCTGGCGGTGGGCACCACCCTCAGCCGCAAGGAAATGCTGCTGCTGGCGCTGATGTCGTCTGAAAATCGCGCCGCCGCCACCCTGGCCCGCACCGCGCTGCCCGGCGGCACCGCCACCTTCGTGGAGCGCATGAACCGTAAAGCGCGCAGCCTGGGCATGACCGAGACCATTTTCCACGACGCCACCGGCCTGGACATGCGCAACACCTCCACCGCCGCGGATCTCGCCCGCATGGTCCGCGCCGCGCACGGCTATCCGCTGATCCGGGCCTTCACCACCACGGAGAAACACCAGATTCAATCGGTAAGCCGCCGCGTGCTGCAATACAAGAACAGCAACGCGCTGGTGCGCGAAGGCGACTGGGAAATTTCACTGCAAAAAACCGGCTACATCCAAGAGGCCGGTCGCTGCATGGTATTGCAAGCCACGGTGGGTTCCCAACCCCTGATCATCGTGTTGTTGGCCGCCGGCGGTAGTGCCGCTCGCGTCAACGACGCCAAAAACATCAAGACCTGGCTAGAGGCGCACCCCGGCAATTGGTTGGCCGGCTGAGTCCGCCCACCAAAATCCACGCTCCAAAACGAAAACAGCCCTGTCCTCAGTTGAAGACAGGGCTGTTTTCATCGCCTGGGCTTACATATAGCGCAGGTCGAACTGAGCCAGGCCGTTGGCCGAGCCCGGCTTGATCCCGCCCTCCTGCCCTTGCGGCACCGGCGCGCGGGTGGATTCGTACATCGCATTGAAACGCAGGGTGTTGCTGCCGTTGGTCAAGCCCACCAGCGGCGAATACTGGCCCAGCACAATGTCGCCGCCGCCCGGCCCCATCAGCCGGATGCCCACGCCGGCGGCGCTGCCGTTGATCGCCATCAGTTCGCCGTTGTCGCGGTCGGCCTCTCCGTTAAAGCGCACCGCCACCGTGGTCATGGTGTCGATAGAGCACTCGGTCAGCCGGATATCGAAGGACACCGGGCGGGAACGGTCGCCGATTTTGCGGAACATTTGCGAGGACACCAGACCCATGCCCACTTCCAGGCTCTGCGAGTTGGGGTCCAGACCGCAGGCGCTCAACACCAGTTCGCCGAAAACGTTCAAGGTGCCGTCCGCCGCCTGCGCCAACGGCGCCGCCAGCGCCAAAGCCAGCACCATCGCCTTGAATTTCATTGCTCCACTCCTTACGCCAATTCAGTTCGCCGTCTCGCCGCCCTCATACCAGAGGGCTCAAGCCGCTCAGATATAATCCAGATCGATATTGACCGTGCCTTGGAACGGGCCTTCTTCCACCTTGCCCATATTGGTGGGGACGATGGTGGCGAACATCGGCACGGTTTTCTGACGGTCGCCCTTGAAAAACTCCGCCAGGAACTCCGACTGCTCCAGCCGCAGCTGACGTCCGTCGCCGTAAAACAGTTGCAAGCCAAGCCCGCTATCCGAGTTGTCCTTCTTTTTCACCAAAGTGGCGGTATAGGTATCCGCCTTGCCGTTGATGCCGCGGAAATAGCCGTTGACCTTGACCGGATCGTCGCAGGTTTTCTCAAGCTTCAGGGCAAAGTCCCTGCGCGGCACCGCCGGGTTGAGCCCCTTGACGGTTTTGGCGATTTTGCCGAAGTCCAAAGCATTGCTGGCCGGATTCAGGCTGACCTTCACCGCGCACTGGATGAAACGGATCTTGTCCAGCCCGGTCACCTTGTAAACCAGATTGCTGCCCTTGATGTCGTTGATCCCGCCGACCCCGTCGAACTGTAAGACTTCAAACTGCGACTTGCCGACGCTCCCATTGCCGGGATACGGCGTCTTGGTGGCGATCACCACCTGGAAGCTCAAGGAAAAATCCGTTGTCGGGCACTGATTCAATGCGATATTGGACGGGCACTTCGGAATGACCTGACCCGTCGCAATCCGCAGATTGGGGTCGAAATTGGGGCGCCCGTTATACATCACGCCAAACTGCACCCCCTGCGGAGAACTGTCCTTGCGCGGGTTAGGATAGAAGAACACCTCCTCCGCCTCCCGCAAGCCATTATGGTCTTTGTAGCAAGAGACATTGACCGTACGCACCGAGGAGTGCCAGATGATCTCGCCGCTTGGCAGGGTGATTGGCACCGCCACCGTGGAGCCTATGTCCTCGGTAATCATCACGCTGCCATTGCGCCCCCCTTCCTTGCACGCCAACGCATGACTCAAGGCCGGCAGCATGGCCAGCGCGGCCATCAACACCAAACGCGGCAAACGACGATTCAACATGGGCTCTCCCTGCGCTGTGCGCTTGCGGAATTATTTCTTGTCTTCGCGGTATTGGCATTGGCCGTCCGCGCAAACAAAGGTAAAGGTGTCCTGAGCGCCGAAATCATTGATGTTGCTCAGCTTCAGACTGGCCGGTAGCGCCTTCAGCGCAAAGCGGGCCTCGCCCTTGGGCGGCACCATCAAGCCGTCCATATCGCGCGGCTTCTTGTCGCCGGGCAGTTCCAAGCCCACCAGGGTCAGGTGGTAGGGACTCGGGTTCTTGAACACCAGCTTGCCGGCGGCGGCGTCGAAGCTCAGCAGCAACTTGTTGGCCGGATTTTCGCCACGCGGCAATTGCGCTTCCTTGGGACGGTAGAACACCTTGATGCGCGACTTGATCGCCAGCTGCAACACATTGTCCTTGTCGCTCTTGGGCGGGACTTCCTGCACGTTCAGATAAAACAGCGATTCTCGGTCGGACGGCAAGTTGGGATCGGGAATGCGGCTCAAGCGCACCACGCCCTTCTCGCCGGCCTCGATGCGTTGTAGCGGCGGCAGCACCAGGAAGGGGGAAGCCAGGCGCTTGCCCTCGCCGTCGCTGAGCCAGGACTGAACCAGATAAGGTTGCTCCGGGTTCTTGTTGCTCAGCACCATGCTGACGTTCTTGTCCTGCTCCAGATAAATCATCCGGGTACGGTCCAGCAAGATGTTGGCCTGCGCCGTCAGCGGCGCGGTCAGCGCAGCCAAAACACTCGCCAGCCCCAGTGCGCGATGAAGAGTTTTCATATCGATTCCTTATTCTTTATTCTGCGAGAGGCGTGCACGTCATGTCGCGGCCGCCTTGGCTCAGCTCGTAATCGGCCGGCAGCGGGTCCACGCGGCAGCGCGTCTTGCCCCAGGAAATTTCCAACTTGGGCGTCGGGCTCAAGCCGGTGACGAAGGTCAGGCCGCCGTCGCCCACCATGCCGACGTCGCGCTTGCCGGCCACATCGCTCACGGTGGCGCCCAAAGGCGGCATTTTGCCATCCGGCAGCCGCACCGTCAGCAAAGCCTTGCGTCCCACTTTGACCGGGAACTCGGTACGGCCCACCGCGCCTTCGGTCAGCACCACGCGGCGTACCGCGGAGCTGGCTTCCACCGAGTCCGGCATATTGTCGTCGTCCAGACGCACATCCTGGCTGTAGTACGGCGCCACGCTGCTCAGCATGGCGTAGCCGTTGCGGTCGGTTTGCGCCGACACCCCGTATACCGGCACGCCGGCCACGCCGTCGGTATCCACCAGCATGCGGGTTTCGCCGCCGTAGCTGTTGCCCATGGTCAGACCACCGGCGTGCAATACCAGCGAGCTGCCCATCCCGGCGGACACGCTGCTGTAACCGCCCTGCTGCTTGCTGGCCGAAACGTCGGCCTGCACCACGCGGCCGGTGTAATGATAGTCGCCGGACACCAGCGGCTTGCCGGAGCGGGTATCCGCGCTCATCGCCACGTTGTAGCTGTGGTTGGGGTTGCTGCTGTCCGAGTAACGGACGGTGTGGCTAGTATTGCCGGCGCTGCCCTGAACGTCGTAGCCGATGCGGCGGTTGTTTTCCAGCGGCATGCTCAAGCCCAGATAAACGCGGTTGCTGCTGCCGGTCCGATCGCGCAGGTTCTGCACCGACAGGTTGAGGCTGACGTTGCGCAAGGAGCCGATATTGATGTCGCGGCTTAGCGATAAATCCACCCGCTGAGTGGCGGTGGCATTCCAATAAGTGGACTTTTCCGCCGACAGAAACACATTGGTCTGGCCGAAGGTCTTGCTGGCGGTCATACCCACCCGCTGTTTGTCGCTGATATAGGTCTGGCCGTCCAGATCGCTGAGGAATTGACCGAAGGATCGGAAATTACGGTCCGAAAAGCGATAGCCGAACAGGCGGATGTCCGCGTTCAGGCTTTCAAACTTCTTGGCGTAGTTGAAACGGTAAGAACGGCCGGCCATGTTCACGCCACCGCGCATTTGAGCGTTGGCCTGGGTCACATCGGCGGACAAAGCGCCCCAGCCGCCGAGATCCTTGGCGAAGCCCATCGCCAGAGAGCGGTAGTCCGTGGAGGCGATGAAGCCGCTGTACAGCGACAAGGTCTGAGTCAGGCCGTAGGACGCCTCGGCGCTGGCCACACTAGGGTGGGACGTGCTGCCGTTCTGATCGGCCTGGCCGATGGCGGCCTTGTAGCGCCACATGCCGTTGCGCGTCAGGAAGGGCACCGAAGCGGTGTTGACGGTAAAGGTCTGCTGGCTGCCGTCGGCCTCTTCCACCGTCACATCCAACTGCCCTTGGGTGCTGCTGCTCAGATCGCGAATGGAAAACGGGCCCGGCGGCACATTAGTGGTGTAGAGTACCCGCCCTTGGTTGCGGATGGTCACCTTGGCATTGGTCTTGGCCACGCCGTTGACCTGCGGCGCATAGCCGCGCAGGCTTTGCGGAATCATGCGGTCGTCGCTGTTCAGCGTGGCGCCGCGCATGGAAAAGGCGTCGAAAATCTCGGAGGTCTTGAACACTTCGCCCAAAGTCAGGCGCGCCTGCATGCCTCTCAGATCGCGGTAGACCTGGGTATTGTTCCAGCTCAGACGGCTGCGGTTAGTCACACTGTCGTCGTATTGATAATTGGAGCGCAAGCGCCAGGGACCGGCGTTAGCCCCGGCCACGCCATAGCTGGTGGTCTTGCTGCTGCTGGCGCCAAGACCGTTGTCGGTGCGCTGATAGAACACCCGGTAATCCAGCATCGCGGCCGGCACGCCGTCGTTCCAGGTTTCCGGCGGCGCGTAGTCTTCATCGCGATAAGCCAGTTCCGCCTGCGGCACCGAGATGTCCAGGCGCGCGTTGCTCTTGCTGTAACGCACTTTGGCGGCGCTGACCGCGGACAAATCAACACACTGCTCGTTCTGCGGCCAGACAATGCCGGAGCGCAGGCCAAGCTGGCGGATCAAATCCGGCGGCAGACACGGGCGCACCGTCTGATCGGCGCCTTCCGGGCGGAAATCCAGCTCCAACTGCTGTAAAAAGCGCTGGTTCAAATACACATCGGCAATATAGCGGCCCGGCACGATATAGCCGGCCTGCTCGAACTGCTCCAGGCTCACGCTGCTGCTCGGGTCCAGTTGCAAAAAGGCGTCGTTGAACTCCACCGCATGCGCAATGCAAGGGCCGAGCGTCAGCGCCATTGCCACAATGTGAATGCGATGCTTGTTCATGCCTGCTGATATCCCGATTTAAGTGCATGCGCCGCCTGGCGGCAGCTTTGCCAAAAACACGCCGTCGCGCCAAATCGCGCCGGCCTTGATTCTGTCCCGCCAGGCAATGACGAAGCCGCGCCGATTTTCAGGCGCAGGAATATGCCTTGGGGGAATGCTTGCAGATGACTATCCTCATGCCCTGGTTTGCAGACTACTCATTGCTGACAGCGGACAAACCAGGCCTGATCATCGCCTAAGCGAACAGACCGTCAGGGCACAAGGAAACAGGGGCCGGAACTTTGCTTCGTTCCGTTTTTGAATCGAACTGCGGATTACTTGTACTGCAGATCGAATACGGCGAAGGCATCGGCTTGACCCGGGGTCACGGCTACCGCGTCGCCGGTTTTGCCGTCGGCTTCGTATGCGGCGCTGAAGTTCAGAGTGTTGTTGCCATCAACCAGGTTCAGGGCGGTGCCGTACTGGTTCAGCTTGATCTGGTCGCCGTTGTTGGTGTTCACCAGACGAACGCCCACGCCCTTGGCGCCGCCGCTCTTCAGAGCCATCAGTTCGTTGTTGGTGCCAGCGGTGCCGGAGAACATCACAGCCACGGTCTTCAGCGTGGTGGTGGTGCAGTCGGTCAGAGTCATTTGGAACGGGGTCGGAGCCGAACGGTCGCCCACTTTCTTGAACACGTGGGTCGGCACTTTGCCCAGACCAACTTCCAGGTTCACGCTCTTGGAATCCAGGCCGCAAGCTGCGGTAACGATTTCGCCCTTAACATCCAGGGTGCCGGCGGCGGCGAAAATGGAGGAAGCGGCAACAGCCATCAGGGAACCAGCAAATACAAATTTTTTCATTCTTGACTCCAACTAAAGGTAATCATTCTCAAACCGCACAGCAGCCTCGCTTGCCGCGTCGCGGACCATCCGCCAGTGCTGACCTGCAGTACTGGAACGCAGACGCATAGTAGCAAGCCGACTAATTGCGTAGGTTTTTTTGTTTCATATTAAATTTTTTCTTTAAAATGCACGCAAAAACACGCCTCGCCGACTTTAAACGATTTGATGAATCAATATTGAATATTTGTTTTATTTCAGGGGTTTGTTAAGAATTGAGCGATATTTGCAATAAAACAACACTTCAAATAAAGAAAACCCACACAACTTATGTTGTGTGGGTTTTTTGCTGATTTATTGAGCAGATTTGAACTGCGATCAGAAGTAATTGACCACCAGATTCACCGCGCCAGCCCGGGCGGTGGCGCTCTTCAGCAGATCGCGGCTGCTGAACTGGTTCTCGCCTTTGCGCACGTTCAGGCTGGCGATCTTGCCTTGCTGGGCGGCGGCTTCGCTATCCAGCGTCAGCTTGGCCGGGCTGGCGCATTGATTGAGTTCGAGAGCGGGCTTGGCGCGGGCCGCGTCGGTGCTGGCCACTTCGTGAGTCTGGGCGCTGCAGCCGCCTTCAACGATGGCGCCGTAGAAATGAACTTGGCCGCCTTGGGCCATTGCTGCGGTAGAAAGAGCGGAAAGCAGGGCTGCCAGTCCAAGTGCGTGCAGACGTTTCATTTTCGACCTTCCTTTCCAAATCCCACCATTAGTAATCAAACACTTTTAGGTTTTAGCTTTTTTTGTAAGCTTAACCGGTTCAATTTCATTCTAGTACAAGTGACATTTAAATTGGAAGGTCTATTTGATAGTTTTTATTACAAATTATATTGTTTTAGAATTAACAAAAACTTACTAATAAATGCAGGTTTAATTAGGAAACAGTTGAGCATATCAAATGAAGACGTCTGACTATCGTTATGGCACAAACCAAGCGCGATCGCCGCCAACAGAACAGATGGGAGGAACCAGCCCAAAACTCGGCGGCCGCGGGCCCTTGACCCGCCCCGCCCGCGCCGCCACAATCGCCTACGTGCCGATCCACATCCGGTACTGGGACTGGAACCCCAAAAAACTTCACTCTCAGCGAACGGGCCGCGTTGCGGCCCTTCTTGTTCGCCGCCTGAGCACTCCCATACGACGGGCGCAGGCTGCGGGAACGGCTTCGGCCGTGCCGAGTGGAGAGTGATCGGTGTTCCAGTCCAGTGGTCTTGCGCCCGCCTCCCGACTGGAACCGAGAAGCGGAGACATCATGCACACGCTCATTAGGAGTATCCCTAATGTCCCAAGCACTTCCCCGCGCCGTCATTACTGGCCCAAGCTTCACGAAACCCAGGCCACGCAGCTGCCCTTCGTCCGCCACCTGCCGCAACGCGGCCAGCCCCACCATTGGCAAACGCCGCCCGCCGACGACTACGTGGACGCCTGCGCCTACGGCCGCGAATGCGCCGCCCATCTGGCCCAGTACCTGAAGTCACAACAAGAACCTGCTCGGCAAGATCGCCTACGACATCGACTTCCGCGACCCTCACCATGCCCGCGGCTATTGGGTTGGTTTCTTCAACTACGCGGAGCAATTGATGGTGCTTGGCGCGCTGCGC
The DNA here is from genome assembly GCF_002081825.1 of Chromobacterium haemolyticum. Taxonomy (GTDB): domain Bacteria; phylum Pseudomonadota; class Gammaproteobacteria; order Burkholderiales; family Chromobacteriaceae; genus Chromobacterium; species Chromobacterium fluminis. The sequence continues at coordinate 31,885 of NZ_MUKU01000049.1, forward strand.
TGCGACGTCTGCCAGCACGTGGACAGCGTGCACGCGATGCAACGCGCGCTAATCGCCAAAACCGAGCTGGAAGGCAAAACGCCCGGCCGCAATAGCTAAGGCGTAAAAAAAGCGGCGCGCCGGATTGGCGCGCCGCTTTCATGTCCATGGGAAAGCACAAACCTCAGTCCCTAGTTAGGCCTTCAACTCATACCACAGCAGTACTCTCCAACTCCGGCAAGGCGACCTGGTGATCCTTGCTGTATTGGTAGTCGTGAAACACGTGCTCGGCGCTGAGCAGTTGATAGCTGCCGTCTTCACGCTGGACTGTGGTGTCTTTGAGACGATAGGTATTCTGGCCGCAGGTCCAGCAATCGAAATTGCGCATCTGCGTGCACAAACAGGTCTTGTCCCACACCTTGATGCGGCGCTCGCCGGGGTGGGCGGCCACTTCGCGGTTGTAGGCATCGATATAGGAACAGCCGCCCTTGGCGTCCAGCAGGTAGCCGTAAGCTTCGCAATTGGGGCGGATGCCGTCGCCGATGGCCGGACAGTGCTTGATCATGCGCATCGGATAGCCGGTGGGCGACAGCTGATTGACTTCGATGTCGTCCTCATTGGCCTTGAAGTACTCCTGCTGCACTTTCTCCGGCAGGCCGCATTCGCGCGCCACGGTGAAGCGGGTGGCCACTTGCACCGCGCCGGCGCCCATTTCCAGGAACTGGGTTGCATCGCTGCCGGTGAACACGCCGCCAGCGGGAATCAGCGGGATGTCCAGTTGCTCGGCCCGCAGCCAATCACGGATTTCAGCCACAATGACGGCCAGGTCGTATTGCGCCCAATCCATGCCGAAGCCCAGGTGGCCGCCGGCCAGCGGGCCTTCCACCACCACGTAGTCCGGCAGGCGGTTGCTGCGCGCGCTCTTTTTCAGGAACAACTGCAGAGCGCGCAGCGAGGAGACGATGATGCCGAGTTTGGCGTCGCGGAAGCGCGGGTGATCTTCCATCAACGCAAAGGAGCCCAGATGCAGACCCGCAGCCAGGGTGATGCCGTCGATGCCGGCGTCCAGCGCGGCATGCATGCGCGTGCGCAAGGTTTCCTTGGGCGCGTTCATGGTCAGCTTTTCCATGCAGTTGATGAAGACCAGGCCATCGCCGCGTTTGGCTTCCATGGTCTTGCCCACATGCATGCGGGTAGCTTCCGCCAGCAAACCCAAGTCGAACTGCACGACGGATTTGTCGCTGTTCTCGACATTGAATTTGTACTGCTTGAGCTTGTCTTTGACGTATTTGGTGTTGAAGCGGCGGTCGGTCACCGTGGGCACCATGGCGTCGGAAATATGCCCCACGCCGCCCAGCCTGGCCGCCTCCAGCGCCAGCGCCGAGGTGGAGATGTCCACGCCCATACCGCCAATCATGATGGGCACCAGCTCCTGCTTGCCCAGCCGCAGTCTGAAATCGTCAACGCACTTCATCAAATCAGCCTATCTCTCCTGAATGCTGGCCGGCATTATCCCCCGGCCTTATAGGAAAATCCATTTTTTTAGAGTTTTTGCTCCGAGGCGTCAACCGAACCGCCCCGTCGGCCCCCAGCCGGTTCAAGCGCCAAGTTCAGCTCACTATGCGCCCGCCATATTTCAGCCATGCTACGCGCCGGCTCATTGAAAAAGCCGGGAGGTCCCGGCCTTTCCTTTCATGCCGACGCCTAGCAGGCCGCAAACGGCGGTTTTACCAAATACGGATGCGTTCGTCTTTCGGTTTGAACATCTTGTCGCCGGGCTTGACTTCGAAGGTTTCGGCAAAGGCATCGCTATTGCTCGTCGCGCCGATGGCCCGGAACTCGCCGGGCGAATGCGGATCGGTCACCAAGCGCGACAGCAAGGCCTCGTCGCGAATCTTGGTGCGCCACACCTGGGCGAAGCCGTAGAAGAAGCGCTGGTCGCCGCTCATGCCGTCTATTGTCGGCGCGGGCTTGCCGCCCAGCGACAGCTGGTAGGCCTTGTAGGCGATTTGCAGGCCGGCGTTGTCCGCGATGTTTTCGCCCAGCGTCAACTCGCCGTTGATGTGCTTGCCCGGCAAGGGCTCGTAGCCGTTGTACTGCGCCACCAGCTTGCCTGTCAGTTGATCGAAGCGGGCGCGGTCTTCCGCCGTCCACCAATTGCGCATATTGCCGTCGCCGTCGAACTGGCTGCCCTGATCGTCGAATCCGTGGCTGATTTCATGGCCGATCACCGCGCCGATGCCGCCGTAATTGGCTGCGTCGTCCGCCTTGGCGTCGAAGAACGGCGGCTGCAGAATAGCGGCCGGGAATACGATCTCGTTCAGCGACGGGTTGTAGTAAGCGTTGACGGTTTGCGGCGTCATCCCCCACTCCTCGCGATCCACCGGCTTGCCCAAGCGGGCCAGCATGCGGCGGTATTCAAACAAGGAGCCGCGCTTGATGTTGCCCACCAGGTCGTCCCGCTTGATCGTCAGGCCGCCGTAATCGCGCCACTTATTGGGATAGCCTATCTTCAGCATGTATTTGGACAACTTGTCCTGCGCAGCCTTCTTGGTGGCCGGGCTCATCCAGCTGAGCGTGTCTATGCTCTGGGCGTAGGCCTTCATCAAATTGCCCACCAGCGCTTCCATCTTGGCCTTGGACTCCGGCGGGAAGTAAGCCTGCACGTAGAGCTTGCCCAGAGCCTCCCCCAGATTGCCCTCCACCGCTTTCACCCCGCGCTTCCAGCGCGGCTGCTGCTCCAGCGTGCCGGCCAGCGCCTTGCCGTGAAAGTCGAAACGGGTTTGCGCCAGGCCGCTGTCCAGATAGGGCGCGTAGGCGTCCAGCGTCTGCGCCGTCAGATAGTCCTGCCAGTCTTGCAGCGGCAACTCGGCCGCCAGCTTGGCCCAGGCCTCTGCGTAGCTGGGCTGGTTGACGTTGACGGCGCTGACGCCGCCGGCTTCGGCCGCGTCCAGAAAAGCTTGCCAGTCAAAGCCCGGCGCCCGCTTTTTCAGCTCGGCCACGCTCATCTTGTTGTAAGTCTTTTGCGGATCGCGGTTCTGCACCTTGCTCCACTGGGCTTCGGCCAGCTTGGTTTCCAGCGCAAACACGCGCTGGGCGCGCTGCTCCGGTTCCGCGTAGCCGCCCAGCTTGAACAATTTTGCGAGGTAGGCGCGATAGGCCTGGCGAGCTTTCTCGAAGCGCGCGTCCTTGCCCAGATAGTAGTCGCGGTCCGGCATGCTCAGGCCGTTCTGATACAAGCCGGCCAGGTATTGACGCGCGCCCTTGGCGTCCGCCTCAACGTAAAAAGCCAAAGGCTGTTGCACGCCCAGACCCTGCGCCGCGCCCATCCAGGCCGCCATCGCGCGCTTGTCCTTCAAGGCGGCAATCTCCGCCAGCTCGCCGCGCAGCGGCGCCAGGCCCAGTTTGTCCAGCGCGGCCTCGTCCATAAAGCTGTGATACAGGTCGCCGATTTTCTGCGCCTCCGGCGACGCGTTCGGCTTGGCTGCGGCTTCTTCTATCAGCTTGCGGCTGCGCTCCAGGCTCAGGTCGCGCAATTGCTTGAAGGCGCCGTCGTTGTCTTCGGACGCCGGCAGCACCGCGTGCTTGATCCAGGCGCCGTTGACCGCGTGATAGATATCGTCTTGCGGACGCACCGCGTTGTCGAAATGCTGTTTGTCGATGCCGGACACCGCGCTGGCTTGCGCTTGCCAGGCCAGCAACAGGCTGGCGGCCATCAGGGCTAACTTCATTTTCATCGGGGTTCCTTTCACTCCATTTCTCTGCGGCCCTGTTTTCCTTGTTTTGGTTCCGGTGAAAATGCCGGGCCGGCTCACAACGACAAGATAAAGGCAGCCTAAAGGCTGCCTTTTCCTCACAACGGGTCAAATATCAACTTCATGACAAAGACAACATATATACAAGACATATATAAGGAATGCCTTGGTCAGGCCCGTGGGTTACTGTACAAACTGCTCGGAGCCCACAATGCCCAGCTTGGTCACCCCCAAACGCTGCGACTCCGCCAGCACCATCGCCACCGGCTCGTACCCCGCTTCCTTGTTCGGCTTGATGTGAAACTCCGGCTGCGGCA
>NZ_MUKU01000005.1 GCF_002081825.1 Chromobacterium haemolyticum
CGGTGATGCCTCAACGTTGGGTGGTGGAGCGCTCATTTGCTTGGCTTGAGAAATGCCGACGGTTATGGAAGAACTGCGAGCGGAAACTCAATACCAGCTTGCAGTTCATCCATTTAGCCTTCCTCGTTCTGCTGCTCAAAAGATCGTGAACAGGCTCTTAGAACCTGTTCATAGTCTGCTGCGCTTCGGCGATACGGCGTTAAAAACAAGCTCAAAATGCTCATGTACCACTTGTACATTCCGCTTTTTCGCTTGTTTTCGCCTTGTCTCGCCCTAGCTCGCGAGACTTTGAATAGGCTCTTAGAACCTGTTCACGATCTGCTGCGCCGCGGCGATACGGCGTTGAAACCATCTTCGAAATGCTCATGTACCGTATATGTACATTCCGCTTTCTCAGCCGTTTTCGCCTTGTCTCTCCCTTGCTCGCGAGATCGTAAACAGGCTCTTAAAGTCAACTGCAGGGACCCCTGACGCGCCGTATGGCGGCGTCGGGGTTTTTGTTTATGGGGGGAGCCGGCGGCTTTCCATTTACCGGGCCGGCGTCTGGAGAAAATGCTCAACGATGCGTTCGGTTTCGCCGGACTGTTTCATTGCCAGCAAGGCCGCGCTCAGCTTGCCGGCCAGAGAGGCAGGGTCCAGCCGCTGCGGGTAGTTGTCCGGGCTCAGCGGCTGGTCGGCGCGGTAATCCGGGTTGGGCAGCGCGCGGTAAAAGCGCGAATGCTTGGAAAAGCCCATATGCATGGCTTGCCAGGGCTCCAGCGACGGGTGCAGCGTCAGCCCGGCCGGCCGCAGCCGCTCCCAGTAGAAGCGCAGCGTGAGTTCGTCGTAGATGTAGAAATCCGCCTTGCCGGCGCTGATCAGGCGGAAGGCGCGTTCGACGTCCAGCTCCGGCACTTGCAGCACCTTGATGCGCGCTTGCCACGGCGGGGGAATCAGGTCCGGGTTGCCCAGGCTGCGCAGCTCCACGCTATTGTTCAGTTCGGCGTAGCCGCGTAGGGGCGGGTGTTTGGCGCGGGTAATGATGACGTGACGCTCGCGCAGGCCGTTGGCCACGAACAGGACGATGGGTTCGCGCTCCGCGCTATAGGTGTAGCCGGGGTAGAAATCCACCTCGCCTTGCGTCAGCGCTTGCAGTACCCGCTTTTTTGGCAGGCGCACCACTTTCAGCGCGCAGCCGATGCGCTGGCAGGCGCGGCTGTACAGGGCTTTATAGATGCCCTCGTCGCTCTCGTCCTCGATATAGGGACGCCGCTCATTGGTGCGGTAGCCCATCACCAGCTCGGGCTCGCGCGCCCGCGCCGGGAAGGCCTGGGCCGCGATGGCGGCGATGATGAGGCAGAGCGCTAGACGCATGACGGTCCCTCCTGTAGTTCGTTTTCAGCTTATGTCATTTCCATCGCCTGCGCGCGGTGGAGACAAATGTATGATAGAAATAGATAGGTTCCCGAAAAATTCATCGCTTTTTCAAATGTATGTCCGCTTGCACAATGCTGACCGCAGCCATGTGGCTGGAAACCGGTCTTGGAGACGCGGCGATGAGCACTAGACGACATTTCCTGGGCACAAGCCTGTTGACGGCGGGCAGCGTGATGGCCGCCCGCGCTTGGAGCGCGGAGCCGAGCGCGGCCGGCTACCGCATGCCGGACGAGGGCGAAGGCCACGCCGCCACCTGGATGGCCTTCGGTCCCAGCCTGGAGGTGTGGGGCACGGGCCTGCTGCCGGTGGTGCGGCGGGATCTGGCGCGAGTGGCCCAGGCCATCGCCGCCCACGAGCCGGTGCGCATGCTGACGCGCGCCGAGGATATGGCGCTGGCGGCCAAGCTGTGCGGACCCAAGGTGGAACTGGTGGAGCAGCCGCTGGACGATCTGTGGATACGCGACAGCGGCCCGGTCTTCGTCAAGGGCGAAGGCGGGGCGCCGGCGGCGGTGGATTTCAACTTCAACGGCTGGGGCGGCAAGCAGGCGCATCGTCGAGATGCCAAAGTGGCCGCCGCGGTGGCGGCCAAGAGCGGCGCGCCGGCCGTGAGAACCTCATTGGTGCTGGAGGGCGGCGGCATCGAAGTGGACGGCGAGGGCACGGCCATCATTACGGAGAGCTGCGTGCTCAACCCCAATCGCAACCCCGGCTGGAGCAAGGCGCGCTGCGAGCGCGAACTGCGCCGGCTGCTGGGCGTGAACAAGGTGATCTGGCTGCCCGGCATCGCCGGCCGCGACATCACCGACGGCCATACCGATTTCTACGCCCGTTTCGCCCGCCCCGGCGTAGTGGTGGCCGGCCTGGACACGGATCCGCAGTCCTACGATTACGCGGTGACCCGTCGCCACCTGACCTTGCTGCGCCAGGCGCGCGACGCGCGCGGCCGCCAGCTGGAGGTGGTGGTCCTGCCGGGACCCGAGCGGGTGCGGCCCGAGTACGAGGGCCATGAGATGGCGGCCGGCTACATCAATTTCTATGTCTGCAACGGCGCGGTGATCGCGCCGGAGTTCGGCGACGCCAAGGCCGACCGCAACGCGGGCGCGGCGCTGCGCGAGTTGTTCCCGCAGCGAGAGGTGGTGCAGTTGAACATCGACGGCATCGCGGCTGGCGGCGGCGGCATTCATTGCGCCACCCAACAACAACCGGCCTGAGAACCTGTCTATGCTCTTGCGAGCAAGGGCGAGACAAGGCGAAAACGGCTGAAAAAGCGGAATGTACAAGTGGTATATGAGCATTTCGAAGCCGCCACGCCTTATCTCTCCCTTCTTGCTTGCGGGACGTTGAACAGGTTCTCAGCTCGCGGGATCGTAAACATGTTCTAATCGGGCGGCGTAGCAGGCAACATCGCCTCCACGCCGGCCCAGGCCGGAAACCAGGAGGACATATCCGGATGGATAGAGGCAGTAAAAGCGGCGGGCCGAAGGCGGGCGAGTGGGAAGACCAGGCAACGGGCGCGCTTGGCCGCCTGCCGTCGCTGCGGCTGCTGACCGGTTTCGAAACCGCCGCGCGCCTGGGCAGCGTCTCCCGCGCCGCTGAAGCGCTGAACCTGTCGCAGTCCGCGGTCAGCCACCAGATTCAACAGTTGGAAGCCTTTGTCGGCCAGCCCTTGTTCCAGCGCGTGGGTCGCGGCATCGAACTGACCTTTGCCGGCGAAATGCTGCAGCAGAGCGTGCGCCGCGCGTTGGACACGCTGCGTCGCGGCTTGGACCGCATCGCGGTCTACACGGACCCGGGCCTGGTGGTGTTGGTGGGGCCGGCTTTTTTGCTGCACGGCTGGCTGCAGGGGCGCTTGGACCGCCTGCGCGCAGCCCACCCCGACATCGTGCCGCTGTTGTCCACCGACGAAGAGCCGGGCCAGGCCGATGAGATCGACGTCGACATCGTCATCGGCCGGCAGCCGCTGGCGATGGCCGGCTGGGAAGACGCGGCCTGGCTGCGCGAGGATTGGCGTTTCGTCGCCGCGCCGGCCTTGGCGGAACGGCTGGCGGCGCTGCCGGCCGAGCGTCATCCGCAGCTGGCGCGTTTGATCTGCCTGGAAAAAGCGAGCATGCCGGAGGCGGCTGCCGCCGCGATGCAGTCCATGCTGCCGCGCTTCGGCATCGCCGCCGCCTACGATGCGCCGCAGCTGGCGCTGGACGCGGCCTTGCGCGGCCACGGCATCGCTTGCCTGCCGTCGATGGCCTTGGAAGAAGCGCTGGCAGAAGGCCGGCTGCGCGAACTGGCCGGCTACCCGCGCCAGCCGGGCGCGCAATGGTGGTTGTCCCGGCCGCGGGACGCGCTGCGCAGCGCGGCGATGGCGCGTATGTTCGATTGGCTGCGGGAAGAGGGCGCCGCCGGCGAGTGAAGCGGTTTGGCGGCGGCGCCGCATGACAGCGGCCGCCGCTTGTCTGTTCTTGATCTGCGGCGCGTTGCGAGGCGTCATACGATCAGGGCCGCTTCGACATGCTTATCCGCTTATCGATCACTCCGCTTTTTCGCTGGTTTTCAACGCCGTAGCTCCGACGCGCAGCGGATCGTAAACAGGTTCTCAGGACGTCACCGCCTCCAGCTTGGCCGCGGCCAACTGCAAACGTTGTTGCAGGGGTTCCAGCAAAGCCCACAGCGCCTTGCCGCGCAGTTGCGCGTTTTCCGTGTGGCGCAGCATCAGCAGCAGCGCGCTCAGCGCCTCGCAGCATTGGCGCAGCTCGTCGGCGATGTCGTCGTAGTGTTCGCAGCAGCGGGACAGATAGGCCAGCTCAAGGTCGATGGCGGCGAGGGCGGGGTTGTCGCTGCGCTGCGCGTGCAATTGCTGGACGGTCTTGATCAGGCGGGCGGGCGGTTTGGCCGGCGGCGGTTTGGCGAATCGGGCGAGGAGGTTGCGTATCGGCATGGCTGCTCCTAAAGGGGGCCAGCGGGCGCGGTCGGCGCTCCGGCCGGGGCTGGACCGGCGGGATTCGCGCTTTCCAGAGGGCGGGCTTAGAATGCACGAATCGTGTCGGCGCCTGGTTTGGCCTTGACGCAAGCGCGACCTGGCGGATGGCCGCCGGGCCTTGGCCGGCTCAGCCTTGACGGCGTCGGCCGCTTTTTGTCATCGGCATGGAAACATCTGACCACGATTGAGGTTAATTGCAAATGCGAGCGTGGTCCGTCATGCGGGAAAATAAATATATTCAATAAAGTCAATGCATTGCATGGACCGCGAATGTTGTTTTTCCGTCTATCAGCTTGGTCCGTTGTTGAATCTGAGGGGGTGGGTAGTGGAATCTCTTGGCAAACGACTGAGGTTTATCCGCGATACGGTGCTGAAAGAAGCGCGCGATGTCACCGCGCAGAAACTGGGCATCTCGCTGGTGTCGCTGCAGAACTACGAAGGCGGCACGCGCAAACCGTCCGCCGTGCTGGTGGCCAAGTTTTCGCGTTTGACCGGCGTGCGGGCGGATTGGCTGCTGTTCGGTGAGGGCGAGGCCTTGCCGGGCGAGGCCGGTCCGCGGGCCGGCGAGACGGTGGAGCGCTATGCGCCGCAGGGCGCGCATGTGGAGGTGCCGTGTTACGGCGCCGGCGCGGCCTTGCCGCTGGCGCAGGGCTGGTTGGCGTCCCGGCTCAAGCTGCCGGCCGAGCAACTGGCGGTGGTGGCGGTGGCCGGCGACGCGATGGCCGGCGTGTTGAACGACGGCGATCTGGCCCTGGTCAACCGGGCGGAAACGCAGCCGGGCAGCGGCTTGTACGCGCTGGAGCTGGACGGCGAGGTGGTGGTGCGCCGGGCGCAGAGGCTGCCGGGCGGCAAGCTGGGGCTGTCCAGCGCCAATGAGGCTTATCCGCCGTTCGAGGTGGACTTGGCCGCGCCGCCGGCGGATTTCTCGGTGTTGGGACGGGTGGTGTGGCTGGGGCGGCAGGTGTAGCGCTCACCCCATCATCTTTTGCCACCACCAGCGCCAGCGCGCCATCGGCTTGCCGTCGGCGTTCAGCGGCCGGCCGTCGTCGGCGAAGCGTTCCGGCGGCCCCAGCGGTTTGCCCTCGATGAAGTTCTGCCGTTCCGCCAGCGCGCCGTTGGGGTGGTAGCGCTGTTGCAGGCCGTGCTTGAGGCCATTGCGGTACACCGCCAGCTCCGCCGGCCGGCCGTTGGGAAACAGGGTGCGGGTTTCGCCGTGCGGCAGGCCGTGGCGGTAATGGGCCTGGCGTTGCAGCGTGCCCTCCGGCGACCAATACTGCGCGGCGCCGTGCAGCTGGCCGCGCTGGTAATGCAGCTGGGCGGAGGGCTGGCCGCCGGGGTGCAGCAGGGTGGCTGGGCCGTGCAGCTGGCCGTCCTGGTAGTGGAAGCGCGCCAGCGGCGCGCCGGCCTGCTCGATGCGCGCCGGGCCTTGCAGCTTGCCGTCGGCCAGTTGGCCGACGAAGCGCTGCTGGTCTTGCTGGAGGTCTATCGGTTCCGCCATCGCATCAGTTCTGCTGGATCAGCCCGCCCTTGAGGGTGAGCATGCCGCCGCCGTCCACGGTCTGGCTGGCGCTGGCCTTATTGGTCAGCGACACCCCGGCGTCGTTGGTCAGGGTGGTGCCGGCTTTATTGGTCAGCTCGGTGCCCGCCTGGTTGATGAGCCCGGTGCCGGCCTTGTTGGTCAGGCTGGTGCCGGCCTGGGCGGTGTAGGCGGCGTCGCTCTTGGCGCTGAAGGCGCCGCCGCTTTGCAGGGTGAGGGTGCCGCTGACCTTGATGGTGAGGTTGCCGTCCACGGTCAGCGTGTAGTTGCCGCTGACCTTGTGTTCGTGATTGCCGCCGGTGCTGTGGCTCTGGTCGCCCTCCACCTTGACCGTGCGCTTGCCCTTGACGTTAAGGGTTTCATTGCCGGTTTTCACTTCCACGGTGCGGTTGCCCTTGTCCACGCTGAGGCTGTCGTTGCCCTCGGTGACGCTGCGCTTGCGCTCGTTCTTCACCACCAGGGTTTCGTCGTGGCCCACATCGGCGGCTGCGTCGTTGAGCACTTTCACGGTGTAGTTCTTCTGGGCCTGGAAGAACACTTCCTCCTTGTCCTTGCTGTCGTCGAAGCGCAATTCGTTGAAGCCGCCGCCGCCTTTTGTCGAGTTGGTCTTGAGGCCGGACTGCGCCTGCTTGGCCGGCAGTTCGTAGGGCAGCGCGTTGTCGCCGTTGTAGACGCAGCCGCTGACTAGCGGCTTGTCCGGGTCGCCGTCGATGAAGCTGACAATCACTTCCTGGCCGATGCGCGGGATGAACTGCATGCCAAAGCCCTTGCCGCTCCACGGCTGCATCACCCGCAGCCAGCAGGAGCTGGATTCGTCGTCCTTGCCGTCGCGGTCCCAGGGGAATTGCACTTTGACGCGGCCGTATTTATCGGTCCAGATCTCCTCGCCGGCCTTGCCCACCACCTTGGCCACCTGCGGGTGCATCACCGGCTTGGGGGTGAGCCGCGGCGGGCGGTAGGGGGTGGTCTTGGGAATGGCGGCGAAGCGGTTGCGGTAATGCTGCTGGCCGGCCTCGTGGCTGACGCGGGTTATTACCCAGGCGATATTGCAGGCCGGGTCCGGGTGGCCGCTCAGGGTGAAGCAGTGGCCGGGAATCAGCCAGCGACAATCGCTGTCGCCCACCAGCTCCACTTCCTCGGCGCGCAGGCCGTCGCTGCGCTGCTTGGCCAGCGCGTCGCCGTCGGCCTTCTTGGCGTAGCCGCCCGGGTATTGGTAGAGATTGGGCAGGTCTGACTTGGCCAGCGCCTGCGCGTACAGCGAGGCGCTGGCGGTGGTGAATTCGTAATCGCCGGCGCGGTAGCCGCCGGCCACCGCCTGGCGGCTGATGCCGGCGCTGCGCACGCCTTCCAGCTCGCGCCCGCCCAGGTCCTGGCCCAGGTAGGGGATCTTGGCGCTATTGGGGCAGTCCGGGAAATGGCTGTTGCCGTCCGCCAGCACCAGGGTGTGCTTGCCGTCGGCGTGGGTGAAGAACCAGAAGATGCCGGCGTCTTCCAGCAGCCGCATCACAAAATTGAGATCGCTTTCGCCAAACTGCACGCAGTACTCGCGCTTGGGGTAGGTGGCGTCCAGCTTCAGTTGGTAGTCGCTGAAGCCGTGGCCGGCGAACACCGCTTTCACAATGTCCGGCACGCTCTGGTTCTGGAAGATGCGGTTGTTGCCGGCCAGGCTCAGCCACCACAGCCAGGGCCGCAGTGTCACGCTGTAGCGGTCCGCGGTGGCGTCGCCCGGCAGCTGGCGAATCGCTGCGCACAGGCCGTCTACGGGCCGGGTCTTATCGTCGCGGCGCAGGCTCAGCGTCAGGTGGGAGGCCACCGCCTTGTCCAGCGTCAGCGCGCTGTCGCTGAAGCCGGCCAGGGTGAAGCTGCCCAGCGCGTTCAGCGCCTCGTCGCCGGAGAGGCTGTCCGGGTACAGCGCTTTCAGCGCCGGGGCGCTGAGCGAGAGCGGGGTGGTTTTGTCGGAGGGGCGGGGCATGGTGGTTCTCAAATATTGGAAAATAGAGAATGGGCGGCGCGGCGGGATTGACTATTCTCCTGCCTGGGCGTTTTTGGCCGCAAGATGGCCAATAGGGTGGCTTGCCGCTGGCAAGGCCGGCTTGAAGTGGTGAATGGGGTGCGGTGTTTCATTGTTTTGCCTCTGACCTGGCTCGGGGGTTGGCGCGCATCGATGCTTGCGATTGCCGCGTCATACGATATAGGCGGTTTCTAATTTGGATTCGGGAATGACGTACAGGTCTTCGTGCCCCCATATCGAGTCCGGCGCGTCCAGCCCGTCGTACATCCTGACCCATTGCGATAATAAAGGGTAAATGTCGTCGTCTTTCTTCATTTCGCACACTAGCAGGTTGGGGTCGTAAAACTGGACTCTGCCCTTCCAGGGAAAGTAGACGCCCAGCGCATGGCCGCTGCCTTTGGAACTGGCGATGATGTAGAGCTTGTATTTGCCTGACCATGGGGTTTTGTCTTTTATGTTTTCCGCGGAGTTTTGTCCGCGCATATTGACGGTTTTCTCCGCTATCGACGCCAGTATTCTGGTGTTGCCGTTATTCAGCTGTTCAAAGTGTAATTGGGTGGCCTGTTGCTGCGGGCTTAATAGCGATTCGCTGAGCCCGGTGCCGCTTTTCAAATTGCCGCTCAAGACGCGAAACCAGGTCAGTACCTGACCGGTGCAGCTGCTGTTGGCATTGCCGGGAAACTTGCCGTCGCCTTCTATCGATGTGATATTCACCAAGCTCTTCAGCAATTCAAATCTCAATCTAAGACTCATCGCTATGCTCCTCAAAGGTGGGCTTGCTTCGTATTGCCTTATCGAATAATTAGCCAAGCCAATAGCGTGGTAATGGGGGCATGGTTTATAAACGAGCAGACTGAGGTTGATCCAGCCTGGGGAAGACCGTGAAATGAATGATGTAGCAAGGTAGTGCCTGATCCGCGTTGGCAATGCAGTATTCGTCGGAATCGAATATTTTTTTATCAAAGAAGAGGGTGGTAAGCGATGCGCCTGGCTGGCCTGTTTTCAGGCCGATATTGGAGTGTGCGCTTGGGGCAGTGCTGGGTGGCGTTTGCCCCGATGTGACCATTCTATTGATGAGCGTTGGGCTGCCGCTTTGGCTGGAAACTTGATCATTGTTATTGATGTGTCTGAATTCATCAGGGGCTATTGTTGACCGCGAGATACCCAGCAGGACTTTGCTGATGAGCAGTCTGCGTGTTGGAATCTGGTCTATATCTCGGATCGGATCGTGGACTTTGCAGTGTGTGGGGCAAACCAGAATGCTTCCACAGCAAGGGCAGGGCGAATAGGTGGCCGCTTTGTAGAAGATATCGGTGAAGTAAGAGCCTCTACCCAAGGCCCCAAATCCTTTTGGTTTAAATTTTAGAGGGGTAAACCCTGAGTGGTATTTTGAAAGGTCGTTGCGAAATCCATTGTTGGCAATTTCGTCAATAATCGGACTCTTGTGCCCTGAGAAGAGATAGTATTCATTCATTGCCGCGTCAGCCGCGCCAAATGGTCCGCTCAGTGTAGTGTCTTTAAACTTTAGATGGGCGGGGGCTTGGTGAAATTCGTTGGGTCTTAGCTGGATTTCTCTTTTTATTTCCCTGGCTCTGGCTTGGTAGTCAGCCTGGAATTTTACATTTTCTATTTGCTCAATTTTCCATATCCATACTATAGGGGTCTTATTGATAGGGGCAGGGGTGGTGAGCTGTGATCGCTGGCGGTAGGCGGCGAAAATCAGCTCAAACGCGTTGAGTGGAAAAGCTTTAGGGGAGAATAGGGCCTGCATGATAGGTCTGTTTTCGTGCAGGATATCCGGGATGTACAAGTAATTCTCTGTGCTGTGCATGCAGTATTTCATGATTTGCGTGATGAGAGCCTGGTCAGTCACGGTGATTTTGGGCATCTCTCTCTCCTTGATGAATGCCGCGCATACAGTTTTGGGTGTTTCGGAATGGGGCGAGCATCGGTTGCGCCTCGTTGCGCACTGCTCCGGCTTTGCCTAGTCTTGCCTAGATCGGTTCTCTTATTCTGTGCCGGGACGCTGAGCGAGAGCGGGCTGGTTTTGTCGGAGGGGCGGGGCATGGGGGTTCTCGCGGCAGCGGCGCTCAGCTGAGGACGTCGAAGACGATGGGACGATGGTCCGGGCCGCTCATGTCGAACGCGTCCGCCCAGCCGCTGATGTCGAAAGGCGCGACTTTGACGTCGACCGAGGCCAGCACCCAATCCAGGATGCCGCCTTTGGCGTGGGTGGCCTGTCCTTGCCAGCATTCATAGGCGACGCCCGGGGTGTCCAGTTCCTCTACACGGGTGTAGTCCAGGTTCAGATCGCCGGTGGCCACCCAGTGCCCGCCCAGGCTGGTGCAGTCCCGCAGCTGGCTCTTGGTCAACCCGCCCTGGCCGGATTTGAAGTGAGCCAGAAACAGAAAGCCGGTGTAGCCGTTGACGGCTTCGGCCCAAACCGCGATCAGGTCCCGGTTCAGGCCTTTCAAGTGCCCCTGGCTGACAACTTCGAGATGCGGCCCTTTTCTGGTCATCACCATGTAGCCGTTGGAGTGGCCGCCGGCAAAGGCGTGGACATCATAGTTTTGATACACGCCGCGTAAATAACCGTAATAGTCGTCCAGCCTGGCGGAGTGCACTTCGCACAGAAACACCACGTCAACGTCCCAGTTGTCGTTGGAACAGCATTGGTGGATGAAGGTCTCGACCTGTGCCTTTTTATCCAGCGGCGAGGATTCGCCATTTTTTTCCAGATTGAAGCTGGCTACGCGCATCTTTGCTCCTTGGCCGATCTAATTTAACGCTGCGGTGTTAGTGCTGCTTTTCTTGGTCCCCGTTTTGCGCTTTGGAGTAGGTGCTGAAGGTGCACATGGATAAAGTGTCCCAGATGATTTTAATCAGGGAGGTGCAGCAATTGTCATCGCTCTGATAATAAGACAGCAGGTCAAAATCGATATCGAATAAGTCGAATTCGTCAAACTGACTTTTCCCGGTTCTGGAGATTCTATTGGGAGCGTAGCCCAGCAAATCACCATTAAGCAGGCCTTGTTCGCTGAGTTGCGCCAGGGTGTTTTTCTGGATGTTAAAGGCCAGCTTGCTCACCGAGGTGGGCGAATGGCAGCAGCAGATGCAAGCGCATAAGGGCAGAGTGCAGCCGGTGGTCAGCGGCCTATCCCGCGCGTCGGTGAGGCCGGCCTCAAGCACCGCCGCCACCACCTCCGCACAGTTGCCCAGGTTTTTCCCATTATTCTCTGTCATGAATTGGATCATTCTGTCTTGATCCAAGCCCAGCGCAGTCGGCGTTTTTTTTAATAGCGGCTTGTGCGAGACGGCCTTTTCATCGCCATGGCTGCCACCAATATGAATGGAAACTTCATCGCTGTGGCGCATGGTCATGCTGGGGGGAGGCACCGCATCCATGCTTTGATGGCTTGGCGGCGGCCTGCCGCTGGCGATTGTTGGCGTGATGCTAATTTCCGGCGGCTTGCTTCTTAGAATGTGCGCCACTTCATTCTTGCTGGGGATGTAAATCACATGCCGGACCCTGATGCCCTTGCCTCGGGTATTGGTCCAAAACCGGGTGATCTCATCCTTGGTGGTTCTGAGATGCATTTTTTGATGGCCGGCGGAGTATTGAAACTGATAGACCTCATGGTTTTGAGTGGTAATGGAAATGAGGCTGTGGTCTTGGCAGTCCCCATTCTTGCAACTGCAAAACATGGTGCCCGAGCCACCACTGAGGGTCATAACGGTAATCATGCGGCCTCCCTGTGTTTGCTTCCAATGTGTTGATACTCTGCCGGGTGCTGCTTAAACCATCACATCGGTTCTAAATTTACTCTGCTAATTTGCTAGCTAGGGTAGAAGAGCTTTGTCCAGCGTCAGCGCGCGTCGCTGAAGCCGGCCAGGGTGAAACTGACCAGCGCGTTCAGCGCCTCGTCGCCGGACAGACTGTCTGGGTACAGCGTTTTCAGCGCGGAGGCGCTGAGCGAGAGAGGGGTGGTTTTGTCGGAGGGGCGGGGCATGGGGGTTTAATGGATTGCGTTCATTGGCACTGCTCAATGTCAGCGCGGTGGCGCTATCACCGTTGAGAGCCAGGCTGCCCAGCTCGTTCAACGCCTTGTCCCCCGAAAGCGTCTGGGGATAAAGATCCGTCAGGGCGGAGGCGCGGAGGGAGAGGCCGGTATTGGTGTCAGTGGGGCGGGGCATCAAGAATTTCGCTCAGCTAATGGAGAGTTCAAATAGCAGATGTCGGTTATCTTTTGAGAGATTCTTAGAGCTCGGTTGGGCTATTTGTTCCAAGGTAAGCCACTATGAGGTTCACCGTCTCGCTTGTTGCATCCGCCGCATAATGGGCGGAGGTTCGGGATAGCTGTTTCAGCTGCACTTTGTATTTCAAAATCACTTTTCGAGCTTAAGAGTAGCGAAAATATGAATATTCCATTTTCATTTAGTTGATATTTGTCTAGTGCAGAGTTTGATAGCCCTAGTAAGCCAAACTTTTTAGCCTTGTATCCAGTGGCACCATCATTGGTCAAGCCTGCGTAGCGAAAAAGTTTTAAAGTTGCACCCCAAAGATTTTTTTCTGGAAGCTGATCTTTGCCAATGGTTTTTGAGCGCTGATGGTCAATTTCTATTTGCTCTTTCTCAAGTATGACTCCGCAATGCCGACAGGCGTAGAGATCATTGGAGTTCACGGTTTCAACTGAATTGGTCTGCCAGTTCCATCTTTGTCTTGAGGTAATAGTGGGTTTATATATTTGTTGCCATGCTGGCAGGTCAATTATGTTTCTGTAGTTGCTGCGAGACAATGTGGTCGTTAAGCTATCTAGAATGCCTGCTTGACGTTGTAACTCATTCCAGTCGGGTATTGAAACAGATTTGCCACTTTGTTGCTCATAAGCTCCAAAATGCTGTATTCCACCAACTTGGAATCCAAAGCTCTGATGGGTGATGGGAGAGGTTACAGTCTTTATGGTTAAGGAAGGAATTTCCGTTTTTTGTCCACTTTCACTGATGTAGTAGATTTTGTGTGCTTTGGCGAAGTTGCAGGAAGCATATTTGTTCTGATTGATTGTGTTTAGTGCATTAAGCATTTTCGCGCTCCTTTTGTATGTCTATTTTTGCATTCGTTCGGCTAGGGAAACTTTGCGTTTTCTATTTGAATGCGTAGTTACTCCAACACCCACTCCGCCAACTTCCCCGTCACCTGCGCCATCAATACATTCTCGATATCCCGAGCGCCGGCAGAGCTACATTTAGCCAATACCGCTTTCACAATGGCCGGGTCGAAGTCGAATTGTTTCCCTGTCGCCGCCTTATAGCGGGCTTGTAGTTTTTCCAGTTTGTTGATCACGATGTTTTCCAATGTGCGTTCCGCCAGCGGCGGGTAGGGCACCACGGTCATGCGGGCGAGAAAGGCGGGGCGGAAGGTTTGCAACAGCGTTTTGCGCAGGCGTTCGTCGAACTGCTGGGTGGCGAGCTGCTCGCCTGGAGTGGTTTGTAATAGCTCGGCCCCCACATTGCTGGTGGCCAGGATGATGGTGTTGTTGAAGTCCACCACCAGGCCGGTGCCGTCTTCCATGACGCCCTTGTCGAACACGTTGTAGAAGGCTTCCAGCACGTCCGGGTGGGCTTTCTCGATTTCGTCCAGCAGCACCACGCTGTAGGGCTTGCGCCGCACCGCCTCGGTCAGCACGCCGCCCTGGCCGTAGCCGACATAGCCGGGCGGCGCGCCCTTGAGTTGGCTGACGCTATGGGCTTCCTGGTATTCCGCCAGGTTGACCACGATCAGATTGCGTTCGCCGCCGTAGAGCGCGTCGGCCAGCGCGTAGGCGGTTTCGGTCTTGCCCACGCCGGTGGGACCCAGCAAGAGGAAGACGCCCACCGGTTTGCCGGGGTCGGTGAGGCCGGCGCGGTAGGCCTGGATGCGTTGGGCGATCTTGCCCAGCGCGGCCGGCTGGCCGATCACGCGCTGGCCCATGCGCTGGGCCAGGGTGCGGATGGCGTAGGCTTCGTCGGCCAGCATCTTGCCCACCGGTATGCCGGTCCAGCCGGCGATGACGGCGGCCACCGCCTTGGAGTCCACATGTTCCGGCACCAGCGGGTCGTCCTGGCGCAGCGCGTCCAGGCCGGCTTCCAGCCGCGCCAGTTGTTCCGCCAGCCGCAGCGCCGGGTCCGCGGCTTCGTCCTCGTCGGCGGTCGCGGTCCCGTCTTCGGCTTCTTCCAGCAACAGCGGCGGTTCGCCGGCGGGCAGCTCGGGTTCGTTGGCCAGGAAGTCCATCAGCTGCTGGCGGGTGCGCAGGATTTCGCGCACCGCGCGCAATTCGTCCTGCCAGCGCACGGTCAGTTCGCGCATGGCTTGCAGCTGGCGCGCGCTGTCTTGGCGCAGCGCGGAGATGCGGGCGGCGTGGTCCAGGCCGGTGGCCTGTTCGTTCAGCAGCCGCTCCAGTTCCTCGTCCAGCATGGCCTGGCGGTGGCGCAGGTTTTCCAGCTGCGGCGGCTGGTCGTGCTGGGCCAGCGCCACGCGGGCGCAGGCGGTGTCCAGCACGCTGATGGCCTTGTCCGGCAGCTGGCGGCCGGAGATGTAGCGGTGGGACAGCTTGACCGCGTCGTGGATGGCGGCGTCCAGGATGCGCACGCCGTGGTGTTGTTCCAGCCGGGCGGCGACGCCGCGCAGCATGGCCACGGCGCTGTCTTCGTCCGGCTCTTCCACTTGCACCGGCTGGAAGCGCCGCGCCAGCGCCGGGTCGCGTTCGAAGTATTTCTTGTATTCCTGCCAGGTGGTGGCGGCCACGGTGCGCAGTTCGCCGCGCGCCAGCGCCGGCTTGAGCAGGTTGGCGGCGTCGCTGTGGCCCTCGGCCGCGCCGGCGCCCACTAGGGTGTGGGCTTCGTCGATGAACAGGATGATGGGCCGGGCGGCGGCGCGGATGTCGTCCATCACGCTTTGCAGCCTTTGTTCGAATTCGCCCTTGAGCCCGGCGCCGGCTTGCAGCAGGCCCAGGTCCAGCGCCAGCAGGCCGACGCCGGCCAGCGCCGGCGGCACTTCCTCGTGGGCGATGCGCAGCGCCAGGCCTTCCGCCACTGCGGTTTTGCCCACGCCGGGCGCGCCCACCAGGATGGGGTTGTTCTGGCGGCGGCGCAGCAGGATGTCCAGGCATTGGCGGATTTCGCCGTCGCGGCCGACGATGGGGTCGATGCGGCCGGCGCGGGCGTCGGCCACCAGGTCGTGGGTGAAGCGCGCCAGCGCGCCGGCCGGTTCCGCCGCGGCGGCGGACGGGGCTTCGCGCGAGGCGGCGGCCCAGGCGTCCAGTTGTTCGCTCAGGGGCTGGCGCGGCGCGCGCAGCAGGCAGGGCGCGCCGATCAGCAGCAGATTGCGCAGTTCGTCGCGCTCCAGCAGGGTGAGCAGCAGCAGGCCGGAGCGGATGCTGGCCTGCTGGCGCAGCGTGGCCAGCAGCAGCGCTTCCTTGAGCCAGGCCACGGTGTGGCTGGAGAAGGCCGGGGCGCGGGTTTCGCCGCGCTTGAACTGGTCCAGGCTGCGGCGCAGCTCCGCGCTCAGTTGGTCCGTGCTCAGGCCCAGCTTGGGCAGCAGCAGCGGCAGGTCGCCGTTGGGCAGCTCCAGCAGCTCCAGCAGCACGTGTTCGATTTCCACGTAGTAGTGGCTTTGCTGCAGGCAGCGTTGGGCGGCCAGCTCCAGCGCCTTGCGGCAGCTGGGGTTGAGGCGGGCCACCAGTTCGGACAGTTCGGCGCTCATGCCGGCTCCTCGCCGGCCGGGGGCGGCCGTTGCAGCCGGGTGTCCAGCCGCCGCGCTCCGCCGGGGCCGCCCAGCCAGCTGTCCCAGCTCAGCCGCGGCGCGGCGCGGGCTTGCAGCTTGAGCGCGGCGGCCGGCGCTTGCCACAGCAGGCTGAGCTGGATGTCCAGGTCCGGACCGAAGTAGAACTCCGCCAGCGCGGCCAGCGCGCGGTGGCGTTCGCCGCCGGGCAGGAAGGCGCGGTAGCCGGCCGGGTCCAGCGGGCCCACGGTCAGGCGGATGCCGGCGTGTTCGTCCCAGGCGCGGCGGCCGGCCAGCGCTCCCTGGCCCAGCGCGGCGTTGAGGCCATTGGGGCCGATGCTGGTGCGGCTGGCCGGCGGGATCTCGCGCCAGCCGCCGGCGTAGGGGCTGGCTTGCACCGGCGCGGCCAGGTGGCGGCTGGCCAAGGCGGCGAAGCCGGCCAGCGAGCGGCGGCGGTCCGCCAGCAGGGCGGCGCGGGCCAGCAGCGCGGCGTCCGGCACCGCCTGGCGTTGTTGCAGGCCGGCGGGCAGCAGGCCGCACAGGCTGAGCAGCAGCGGCCGCGCCGGGCTGAGCCGCGGCGCGGCGAAGTTGGGCGCCAGCCGGTATTTGCGCTGGGCGCGGTAGAGCAGGGCCAGCAACCGGTGCTGGAACAGTTGCAGGAATTCCGCCGGTGCGTGGTCTTTGTCCTGGCGGCGTTGTTGCAGCCATTCCTGGTAGGCGTAGGGCAGCGGGCCGTCCGGGCCGCCCAGGCCGAAGGATTCGACATCGAGCGCCGGCTGGCCGTCCCGCGCGTCGCCGCCCAGCGCGCCCGGTTCCAGCGCGCTCAGTTCGCTGGCGGCGAAGGCGGGCAGTAGCGGGCCGCGCAGCCGCAGCGCCTCGCGCGCCGGGTCCGCGCCCTGGCCCAGCGGCGCGGCCTGCGGCGTCAGCCGTTCCAGCAGCATCACCGCCTGGGCGAATTCAAAGCCCTGCGGCCGCGTCAGCAGCCGCTCGGCTACAGAACCAGGCTGGGGCCGGGCGGCGGCTGCCATGTCTGGATCTCCTGTTGCTGGTGGACGAGTCGAGTGCGCACGAAGCGGTTGGCGTGGGCGTAGAGGGCGAAGAAGTGGGCGAGCACGGCGGCGAACAGCACGCGGCTGCCGCCGGCGAAGCAGGCCGGGTCCAGCTCCAGCGTCAGCAGCAGGCCGTTGCGCCAGCCGCGCCAGGCGTCGGCGCCGACGTGGTCGACGATGCGTTCGCTGCCGAGCGCGACGATGCCTTCGATCTGGCGGCGCGCGGCCGGCTGTTCGCCCAGATTATGCAGCGCCAGCATTTCGCGCAGCGCGGCCAGCGCCTGCGGGCCTTCGCTCAGCGACAGGTGGTTGAGGCTGAGCTGGGACACCAGTTTCCAGCGCGAGGCGCCGTCCAGCGCGGCTTCGGTTTGCGGCCGCGGCGGGCGCAACAGCCGCGCCTGGCCCACCGGGCCGGGCAGTTCGAACATCAGCGGCGCGCCGGCCGGCAGTTGCTCGGCCAGGTGGCGGTTGGTGCACAGCAGCTCGGCGGTGAGGCTGAGCTCGCTGGCGGCCAGCGGGTCGAAATCGGCGTCCACCAGGGTGAGCAGCATGTCGCTGCCGGGGCGCAGGCGGTTGAGGCCGCGCACACGGCGCGCGTGCCAGTAGCGGCCGTCGCCGCCCTCGCCGTGGCTGCAGGCGAAGTAGGGGGCGATGCGGCGCGCGCCGTCCGGGCCGGCGGCGCGCAGCTGGCGGATGGAGTGGATTTCCACGCTCTGGTCGCGGTGGGCGTCCGCCACCAGCAGGTATTCACTGCGGCTGCCGTCCGGGCGCAGCGGCTCCGAGGTGTGCGGAAACAGATTGATTACCGGCGCGCAGCCCAGCGCGATGTCGCCGTGCTGGATGCCCAGGCGGCCAACTGGCGCACGTTCGAAGGCGATGACGATTTCCAGCTGCCGCTCCGCCTGGCGCGGCAGGCTGAGCGGCAGGTCGAAGAAGGCGAATTTTTCCGGGCAGGCGAAGTATTCCGCCAGCAGCGCGTGCGCCGGGTGCACGCCATCCTCGGCCGGCAGCAGCGCTTCGTCGGCGCCGAAGCCGCAGGCGCGCGGCAGCGCGCCGGGGCGGATGGAGGGCGCGAGGCCGGGCCGCTCCGGCAGCCGGCAGCTGATTTGCAGGCTGTGGGCGGACAGCAGGTCGTAGAGCGCGGCGGCGTTGAGCGGGGAGCCGGCCAGGTGGATGCGCAGGCTGTTCAGCGGCAGCGCGCCTAGCGGTTCCGGCCCCAGTTTTTCCAGCCGCAGCACCAGAGCGGCGCGCGCCTGGGCCAGGCCGCTGGCGGCCTGGGCTTCGTCCTCGGTCAGCAGGCTGGCGGCGGCGAGCCGCAGCGGCCACAGGGTGACGGCGGCGCTGGTGCGGAAACGCAGGCTGTCGCCGGCGGTGGTGGCCACGAACAGCGGGGTGCCGCGCTCGATGCGGTAGCCGGCGTCCAGCTTGCCCTTGTCCGGGTCCGGCTCGAAGCGGGCGATGGCGCAGGAAGGCATGGGCCGCAGCGCGTGCGGGTAGAGCTGCTCCAGCAGCGCGTCGGTGAGTTCGGAGTAGTCGTCGTCCAGCCGGCGTTGCAGGCGAGCGCAGAGCAGGGCGAAGCCTTCCAGCAGCCGTTCCACTTGCGGGTCCGGGCATTCGCCGTCGCTCAGTTGCAGGCGGTGGGCCACCTTGGGGTAGCGTTGGGCGAATTCGCCGCCGGCGTGGCGCAGGTAGGCGAGTTCGCGTTGGTAGTAGTCCAGCAGGCGCGGGTCCAGCGATTCCATCAGCCGGCGTCCTCGCAGGCGGTGAGCCGCGCGCCGGACGGGTCCAGCTCGGCGACGAAGGCGGCCGGCCAGCGGCTGCCCTCGGCCTGGAGTTCTCCGTCTATGCGCACGCTGAGAAGCAGGCCGCGGCCCGGCACGGTGTCCACGCTGACGCGCGGCGCGGCCAGCCGGGGTTCGAAGCTGCGTATCGCCTGGCGGATCTCGCGAGCCAGGCGCTGGCGGTCTTCGGCGCGTTCAGGGTGCAGCGCGCTCCAGTCCGCCACGCCGTAGTCGATGACGCTGAGTTCGGGCAGGTAGGGCTGTTCGGCGCGGCGGCTGGACAGCAGCCGCGCCAGTTCCGCCCGCACCGATTCCTGCAGCCGGCGGCGGTCCACCCGCCGCAGCGGCTCGGCCTCCAGCCGCTGCCGCGGTTCGGCGTCGGCCAGGAGTTCGAACAGACCCGGGCGGAACTGGGCGGGCTGGCGCATGGTTTACTTGGAGTACTTGTTGGCGGCCAGGTCCCACACCGCGGCGGCGTTGCCGTCCTTGGCGCCGGTGTCTTTCTGGGTGGTCAGCTCCCACTTGATCTTGGTGAAGTTGAGCGAGAGGTTTTCCACCGGCTTGCCGCCGGTGCCGCCGCTGACGCTGACATTGGACAGGATGGCGTTGGTCAGGGTGTAGACGATGTAGGGCAGCACCTTGCCGCTGCTGTCCGCCGCGTTGCGGCCTATGGTGATCTTGACCTCGGGGATGTTCTTGCCCTGGCAGCAGTAGGCGTTGAGTTCCGGCGTGGATTTGTCGGTGAACTTGGTCAGGCTGAATTCGCCGATATGCGGCTTGCCGGAGGTGCGTTCGGTGTTGCTGACGTCGTTGGTCACCTGCATGGCCACGTTGTGGCTGTAGGACAGCACTTCGATCTTGTCGGTGTAGCCTTCCAGCTTGCACTCGCCCTTGATGTCGCTGCCCAGGTCCAGAATGATGGCGTCCATTGCTATGTGTTCTCCGTGTTATCAGACGTATAGGGCCCGCCGCGCGGCGGGCCCTCGGTGTGGCGTCAGGCGGCGGCCGGCGGCGGCAGCTCCGCCACCAGGCGGATGGACGCGGTCAGTTCTTCCAGCTGGAAGTGCGGGCGCAGGAAGACGGTGGCGCGGTAGGCGCCGGGCTTGCCCGGCACTTCGGTCACGTCCACCCGCGCTTCGCGCAGCGGGTACTGGGCCTTCACTTCCTGCGGCGCGTTGTCGTTGACCAGCACGTAGTCCGCTATCCAGTTGTTCAGATAGGTTTCCACGTTGTCGCGGGTCAGGAAGCTGCCGATCTTGTCGCGCATGATCACCTTGATGTAGTGGGCGAAGCGCGAGGCGGCCAGCACATAGGGCAGCATCGCGGAGATGCGGGCGTTGGCGTTGGCGGCGTTGGTGTTGTAGACCTTGGGCTGGTTGGCGCTCTGGCCGCCGAAGAACACCGCCAGATCGGTGTTTTTCTTGTGACACAGCGCGATGAAGCCCAGGCCGTCCAGTTCTTTCTCGCGGCGGTCGGTGATGGCGATCTCGGTGGGGCATTTGAGCGCGATGTCGCCGGAAACGGTGCCGAAGGTGTGGGCCGGCAGGCCTTCCACCGCGCCGCCGCCTTCCACGCCGCGGATGGCCGCGCACCAGCCGTATTTGGCGAAGGCGTCGGTGATGCGCTGGCCCAGCGCGTAGGCGGCGTTGCCCCACAGGTATTTGCCGTGGTCGGTGCCGTTGACGTCTTCCACGTAGTTCATGCCTTCGGTGGGCTTGGTGTCCGGGCCGTAGGGCAGGCGCAGCAGGATGTGCGGCAGCACCAGGCTGACGTAGCGGGAGTCTTCACTGGCGCGGAAGGAGCGCCACTTGATCAGCTCGGCGCTTTCAAAGGCCTTGGACAGGTCGCGCGGCACCGCTAGTTCGGTGAAGCTGCTCATGTCGAACAGGCGCGGACTGGCGGCGGAGATCAGCGGCGCGTGCGCGGCGGCGGCCACATTGGACAGTTTCTCCAGCAGCGCCACGTCCTGCGGATGGCGGCCAAACTCGTAATCGCCGATCAGCAGGCTGATGGGGTGGCCGCCGAAGGTGCCGTATTCTTCCTCGTAAATCTTCTTGAACAGCGCGCTCTGGTCGAATTCCACCGCCTTTTCCAGGTCGTTCTGCAGCTCGTCCTT
Organism: Chromobacterium haemolyticum; assembly: GCF_002081825.1. Taxonomy (GTDB): domain Bacteria; phylum Pseudomonadota; class Gammaproteobacteria; order Burkholderiales; family Chromobacteriaceae; genus Chromobacterium; species Chromobacterium fluminis. The sequence goes on from NZ_MUKU01000005.1 coordinate 20,638, forward strand.
GGTGGCGTTGAGCAGGCGCAGCTTCAGGCGGCTGCTGGTTTCGGTGTTCATCACCAGGAAGTGCAGGCCGCGCCAGGAGGCTTCCATCTTCTGCACGTCCGGGTGGTGCAGGATGTTGTTGAGCTGCTTGCTCAGCAATTGGTCGATGATGGCGATGCGGTGGTTGATCATGGCCACGGTGTCTTTGTCGATGGCCATGCCTTCGTCCAACACCTGGGTGGCGAATTCGGACAGCAGGTCCTTGGCGTACTCCTGCTGGATGTCGTCGTGGGCCATGCGGCCTTCCTGGATGATGCGGTCCAGCAGCGACAGCGAGGCGGCGTCGCCGCTGGGCGCTTCGGCTTGGGTCTTAGCCATGAGATGTCTCCGGTATCAGGGGGTCGGGCGGGGCGTCAGGCGGCCGGCGGCGCGTCCGGCGCCGGCGCGGCTTCCGCGGCGGCCGGGGCTTCCGGGCGGGCGCTCTTGATCTTTTGCAGTTCCTCGGTGTTGGCCACCACGTCCTGCAAGAGCTTGTCCAATTCGTCGTTGCCGTCCAGCTTGGTCAGCAGGTCGCGCAGTTTTTGGCGCGCCTCGTACAGCCGGCGCAGCGGGGTGACTTGCTTGACGATGTTGACCGGGTCGAAGTCGTCGAAGTGATTGAACTTCAGCTCCACGTTGAGCTTGCTGCCGTCGTCGGACAGCGCGTTGTCCACTTGGGCGGTGACGCGCGGCGTCAGCGAGGCCAGCACGGCGTTGAAGTTGTCGCGGTCTATCTCCACGAAGCGGCGCTCGCTCAGCTTGGGCAGCGGCTGCTCCTGCTTGCCGGCCAGGTCCGCCATGATGCCTACCACTAGCGGCAGCTCCCGTTTTTCCAGGGCGTTGCCGATTTCCACGTCATACGTGATTTGCACGCGCGGCGGACGAATCCGGTCCAGCTTGTGCTGTGTGCTCTCTGCCATAACAGACCTCGATCGGTTGGGAAGCTAACGACGCCGGCGGCGGGCCGCGTATCCGATCCGCTTTGGCGTGATTGCATGATTGTCAGACCATTGTTGCCCGGCCGGGCCTGGTCGCTCTTTTCCATTGAAGCCGGCTAAAGCCGCTGCATGGAAGTCCTTTTTGCTGACAAATGCTTGCAAATTGCATTTTTCAATGACCATGGCTTAACAATTCCTATAGAACTGTCGGCGTTTTTTTGCCAATATTATTTGCAATGGATAACGGCGTTGGGGTGATGCGGATGCGCAACGGGTATCTGGCCGGGCTGTTCTGCTGTTTGGCGCTGGGCGTGGGGGGCTGCTCGTCGCTGGGCTTCGGCCCTTCGGTCAAATTGCAGACGGCCACGCTGGACGTGGTCAGCATGGCCAACGACGACACGCCGCTGGCGGTGGATTTCGTCGCGGTTAAGGACCCGGAGCTGCACAAGCTGTTGCTGGGGCTGCCGGCGGCCAAGTGGTTTGAACAGCGCGAGCAGTTGCTGCGCGACTACCCGGCGGATCTCAAGGTGTGGGAGCTGGAGCTGGTGCCGGGCCAGCACCTGGAAACCGAGGATGTGCCGATACGCGGCGAATCCGCGGCCGGCCTGCTGGTGTACGCCGGCTACACCGGGCCGGGCATGCACCGGCTGAGCCTGGATACGCGCAAGAAGGTCTGGCTGCGTTTTGAAAGCAAGAATATGCGGCTGATGGAGCCGTAGCGGGGGGAGAACGGTTTGAAAGCAGTGCCACAGGCAGTGTGTTGGTACGAGGGGATGCAGTTGCTGCCCCAGCATTTTCAATGGCAGGCGCTGAGGGCGGACGGAGTGTCCGCGGCGCTGGCGGCGGCGGCCCAGCCGCTGTATTGGGGGGTGTTGGAGCTGGAGCTGGACGAGGCGGCGCTGGCCGGCGGCGTGGCGCGGGTATCCGCGCTGGAGGCGGTGTTGCCGGACGGCCTGCCGCTGCGCTTCGACGCCGGCGACGGCGTGGCGCTCAGCTGCGACGTGACGGCCGCCGCGGCGGAGGCGCCGGGCCGCACAGTGACGGTCTATCTGGCGCTGCCGCCCTTGTGGCGCGCCGGCCGGCTGGACCCGGCCGCCGGGCGTTTCCGCTCGGAAAACAGCGAGGCGGTGCCGGATTTGAGCAGCGGGGAGAACCCGGCCAGCCTGACGCTGTGGCGGCCGGACATCCGCCTGGTCACCGAGGCCGAACGCGCCGACATGATCTGCTTGCCGCTGTTGCGCATCGCCCAGCAGGGCGGCGGCTTTTCCCGCCGCGCCTACGCGCCGCCGTCGCCGCGGCTGCTGCCGGACAGCTTGCTGGGGCGCAAGGTGGCGGCGTTGTGCGCCAAGGCGCGCGAGAAGTGCGTGTTCCTGAGCGGACGTCTGCGCCAGGCCAAGGAAGCCGGCAAGGACGACGATATCGACGAAATCCGCCGCCAACTGGCGGCGCTGTGGGCGCGGCTGCCGGAAGTGGAGGCCGCGCTGGGCAGCCGCGCCGCCCATCCCGCCGCCCTGTTCGGCTTGCTGGCCGGCATGGCCGGCTCGCTGACCGCGCTGGACCCGGGCGCCGGCGCGCCGGTGTTCCCCGCTTTCAATTACCAGGAATTGCTGGCCAGCTACGAGCCGCTGCTGAACTGGCTGTCCGCCGCGCTAGACCGGGTGCGCGCAGGCTATCGCAGCCTGCCGTTCAACCGCGACGAGGAAGGCTTCTGGATTTCGCTGCCGGAGGCCGCGCGCGATAGCGGGCGCTTGATCGTTGGTCTGCGCATGCCCGGCGGCGCGCCGGACTCCGCCGCCCAGCAATGGCTGGGCCAGGCCATCATCGCCTCGGAACCGCACGTGGCCACGCTGGCGCGCCAGCGCATGCGCGGCTTGTCCTTCCAGCCCTTGGACCGCGCGGAGCAAGTGGCGTACAGCGTGGGCGACGACACCCGGCTGTTCGCCTTGCTGGCCAGCGGGGACTGGCTGCATCCGGAGCTGCCGCTGCGGATGACGCTGCCGGCCGGCGGCGCGGCGCTGGAGCCGTGGGAGGCGCTGCTTTTCGTCGCCGATCCGCGCGACGAGGCCGATGGAGAACGCCATGCTGGATAGCGCGCTGTCCCAGCCGCTGGGGGCGCTGGCGCAAGCGCCGCTGAGCGCCACTTTTGAAGACGCCTACGCCGAATGGCTGCAAGTATTCCGGGAATTGGCCGGCGGCGGCCACAAAGCCGAAACCGCCGCCGAACTGGCGGCCGAGCAGGGCGGGCTGCTGGCGCGGCGCTTGAGCCGCGCCGCCGGCGCGCGCGTGGGCGCGGCCGGGCAAAGCCAGATTGAGGCCTTGCAGTATCTGTTTGTCGCCCTGATAGACGAGCGCCTGCTGTTCGAGGACTGGCCGGGGCAGAGCCTGTGGCAGGCCACGCCGCTGGAGCAGCGGCTGTTCGGCAGCCGCGCCGCCGGCGACAAGGTGCCGGCGTTGATAGAGCGGGTCTTGCGCGAGCGCGACCCGGCCGGGCGCGACCTGGCCAACGTCTGCCTGCAAACGCTGACCCTGGGCTTTTACGGCCGGCTGCGCGGGCCGGGCGGCCTGGCCCAGCACGAGGAATGGCGGCGCGAGCTGTTCGCCTTCGCCTACCAGCGCGACGCCGACCTCCGCGGCCTGGCGCCGGCGCTGGAGCGCAGCAGCAATGTGCCGCCGCTGCGGCTGACGGTGCGGCGCATGCTGCCGGACGGCTTCCGGCTGGCGCTGGGCGTGGCGGCCATCCTGGTGGGCATGTCGGTGGTGGGGCACGCGTTTTGGCATGACATCGTATCGAGAGTGGAGCCCATGCTGTACCGCGGGGCGGACGGGGACGGGCAAAGCAAATGACGATACAGACCATAGTGGGCATTGTATTGCTGACCCTGTTGATCCTGTTGGCCTTGGCGGCGTTGATCTGGTGGTTGCGGCGCGAGGCCGATCCGGCGCGGCGCAGCTTCCGCGGCTCGGTGCGCCGTTTCGAGCGCGAGATCGGCGCGGAAGACCGCTACCAGACCCCCTGGGTGCTGGCGGTGGGAGACCGGGTGCGCAATGTGGAGGCGCTGTGCGCCTCGCTGCAGCTGAAAAGCGAGGGCGAGGCCAATTGGTTCGGCCGCTGGTGGTACGGCGGGGACGGCGCGGTGCTGGTGATCCCGGACGATATGTTCAGCCATCCGGAAGGCGCGTTGGCGCCGCTGTCCGCCTGGCGGCGGCTCTTGGGCGTGCTGTTGCGCAGCCGCGCCGCTCGGCCGCTGGACGCGCTGATCTGGACCGTGTCCGCCAGCCAGCTGTGGAGCGAGCACCTGGCGGTGAGCGCCGGCCTGGCCGCCGCCAAGAAGTTTGCCGATCTGCAAAGACGGCTGGGCCTGAGCCTGCCCATCTATCTGGTGGTGACCGAAACCGAGCAGGCGCCGGGTTTCCTGGAGCTGGCGCAGGCGCTGCCGCGCGAAGCGCGCGACGCGATGCTGGGCTGGTCCTCGCCCTACGCCGCCAGCGCCGCCTATCAATCCGACTGGATAGAACAGGCCTTGACGCGGCTGCGGCTGACGCTGAGCGAAACCATCGCCGAATTCGGCGCCCTGCAAGGCGGGATGTCCACGGATTTGTACCTGCTGCCGCGCAGCTTCGAGGCGGTGCGGGCCAATTTGCAAGCCTTGTGCGACCCGGTGTTCCGCGGCAACGCGCTGGGCGAGGCGCCGCAATTGCGCGGCATCTATTTCACCGGCGCCCAGGCCGCGCCGGAAGGCGATCTGGAAGACACCGCCGCGCCGCCGGCGCTGCCTCTGTTCGCCGGCCGGCTACTGCGTCAGCGCGTGCTGGCGGAGCAGGGCCTGGCCCAGCCGGTGCCGCGCATCTTGCGGCTGCGCCAGCGCTGGCATCGCTGGACCCTGCTCGGCATGGGCTTGTTCGCCGCCCTGTGGCTGGCCGGTATCAGTTGGTACTGGCACGCGGCCACCGACGACGCCGACGCCCTGGGCCGCCAACTACGCATTCTGCAGTTGGACCGCGGCGGGCCGCGGCCGGAGCTGGGCAACGACGCCGCGGCGCGGCAAAGCGTCGCCGCCTTCTGGCGCGCGCTCAAGGACGCGCCGTCGCGCCGTTTCGGCACCTTGCTGCTGCCCACCTCGCTGATGTCCCCGGTGGACGGCCGCATCGACGAAACCATCGAATACGCGTTGCGCCGCTCGGTGATGCTGCCCTTGCAACAGCGGCTGCTACGCGACGCCGAACAACTGCGGCGGCTGGGCGAAGCCGGCGTGGACAGCGTCAGCGACGATACCGCCGCGCCGGAAAAATGGCCGGCCTACTTGCTGGCGCGGCAATTGACCGGCGACGCGGTCAAGCTGGAACAGCGCGTCAACCAGTTCAACCACGCGGTGAACGACGGCAACACCACGCTGGACGAGGCGGCGGAGCTGGCCAACGGCCTGTTCGGCCTCAGCCTGCGCGCGCCGCAGAACGCCCAGCGCGACAATCTGCGCCGCATCCTGCTGTCCAGCGATCAACTGGTGGCCGCGCCCATCGACCTTGCCAAGATCCGCCCGCAAGTAGGCGATCACTTCAGCGCGCTAATGCAAGCCTGGCTCGGCCAGCTCTACACCAACCAGACCTTCGACCTCACCGCCCAGCAATTGCAGAAACAGCTGCTGATGCTGGAGTCTGGTCAGGGCAACTCCTTGCCGGAACTGGACAGCGTGGCCGGTCACATCGGCCTGCTGCAAAGCTTGGTCAACGCCACCAACAGCGCCTGGAGCCGCGCCGCCGGCCAGGACCTGGTGCCCGGCTACAGCGCGATGCTGGACGGCGCGCGCCGATCCAGCCTGATAGGCCGCGACGCGGTGGCGCGGGTGGCGGACTACTCCGCGGTGGCGCGCCAGGAGTTCCGCAAGCGCTGGCTGGGCGGCGTGGGGGCGACTTCGGCGCTGCTGGCGCAAGGGCCGTCCGGCGGACTGGAGCTGCAGGACCAGGTGCTCAAGCTGAACGTGACCCTGGCCTCGCTCTTGAAACAGGACTTCGTCGCCAGCGCGCGGGCGCAAGGCGAGAGCGGCCCGACGGCGGGCGGGCTGGCGAATATGGACGCGGAGGCGATGGCGGCGTCGCTACGCCATTACGACGGCTACCAGAAATACGTGGCCGGCAGCGCCGGCCAGATGCCGCCGGCCTACCGCAAGGGCCTGGAGCGCGCCTTGCAGGACAGCGCGGCGCGGGCGATGTGGGCCGCCCTGAGCGGCCGCCGCGCCGAGCCGTCGGTTGGCCTGAACGGCGGCTCCATTGATGAGGGCAACGCCTTCGACGCACAGGCCAAGGCGGCCACCCCGGTGTTGGCGGCGTTGGACGAACTGGCCCAACCCGCTTTCCGCGACAGGGTGCTGCGCGAGATGGACCGGCGCGCGCTGCAATCTTTGCGCCACGCGGAACGCAGCCTGCAAGGGCTAGGGGTGTATCAGCCGCTGCAGGGCAGCTTCCGCTGGTGGGACGGTTCGCGCAACGCCGGCGCCCGCGCCTTCCGCGCCGGCGGCGCGCGCGAGCTGCAGCAATACCTGGGCGCTCAGCTGGAGCTGGTGGGCAATCTGACCCAGGCCCAGGCGCCGGCGCTGAGCTGGCTGGCCTCGCACAAGTCCTCGATGTCGGTCAGCGATCAGCAGTTGCAGCAACGTTGGCAAAACGCCGCGATCGAACTGCGCCACTACAAGGAAAAAGCCGCAAACAGCGCGCCGGCAGTGCTGGAAACCATGATCGTCAAGGATTTCAACGAGATGGACGTGGCTAATTGCCGCGCGGTGCTGGACCAGGTGGAACTGCCGGCCGCCGGCAACGTCTTCTCCGACCGCGCCCAGACCCTGGTCAGCCTGGCCAGCGACCGCTGCGGCGCGTTGCGGACCCAGGCGGGGGCGGCCGCCTACCAGAAGCTGAGCGCCTTCTTCAATCAATATCTGGCCAACCGCTTTCCCTTCGCCGCCAAGCTGGGCGCGCCGGACGCCGCGCCGGAGCGGGTGGCGGAATTCATGCGGCTGATGGACGACAGCGGCGGATTGGCCGCCGCGGGCCTGCAGGACCTCAAATCCGGTCAGGCCCAGGCGGCGCGGCGCTTCCTGGACGCGGCCAAGGCGGCGCGAGGCTGGCTGGGCCCTATGTTCGCCCGCGAGGGCGGCGGGCCGTGGCAGGGCGTGGACGTGGAAGTGCGCTGGCGCACCGACCGCGAACACGAACAGGCGGCGGACCAGGTGATCGAATGGACGCTGGCCAGCGGCGGCCAGCGCCTGCGTTACCCCGGCGGCGATGGCCAGCGCCTGCACTGGAACATCGGTCAGCCGGTGACGGCGACCCTGCGCTGGGCCAAGGAGTCGCAGCAGGCGCCGGAGGAGGATTCAACGCAAAGCGGGTTGACCGTGTTCGACCGGCTGGCCAGCTGGAACTACGGTGGTCAATGGGGTTTGCTGCGTTTGCTGCGCGAGAACAACTCACCGCTGCGGGTCAACAACGCGGACGGTTTCAACGACGTGGGCCTGATGCTGGCGCTGCCGGTGGGCAACCCGGCGCTGCAAGGCAGCGGCAACGCGCAGATGTTTTTGCGGCTGACGCTGCAAGCGCCGGGCGGCAAGAGCGGCCTGTCCGTAGCCAGCCTGCCTTACACCGCGCCGCCGTCGCCGTTCCGCGCCGCCGCCAACCCGCGGCTGGCCGCGATAGAGGGCAGCTGATGCGCGCTTTGAACACCACGAGGAAACGGCCATGAGCGCCACCTTGCGTCTGGATACCCTGTTGCAACCCATCGCCGCGGACAGCGCCGGCGGCGAATCGCTGCGCTACGCGCCGGAATACGACCAACTGCGCGAACTGCGGCGCGAGGACGACCCCAGCCTGCCCGCCGGCATCTGGGAAAGCGATTTGAAGCGGGCGGACTGGCCCGGCGTGGAGCGCGTCGCCTCCGCGCTCTTGGCCGAGCGCAGCAAGGATTTGATGGTGGCCGCCTGGCTGGGCGAATCCTGGCTGCACCTGTTGGGCTTGCCCGGCCTGGAGGCGGCGCTGGCGCTGAGCGCGCAGTGTTGCGAACAGTTTTGGGACAGCCTGCATCCCTTGCCGCAGCAAGGCGATCTGAGCTTTCGCACCGGCCCGCTGGAATGGCTGGCCAAGACCTACGCCGCCACGCTGGCGGCCCAAGTGCCGCTGCTGGACGCGCCGCCGCCGCAGGAGCGGCAGCCGCTGACCCTGCGGCAATGGCAGGACCTGAACCGCCGGCTGCTGGCCGGCGGCGACGAGGGCAAGCTGGAGCGCGAGCAGGCGCGCCACGAGCAGCAGAAGCTGAACGACTGGGTGCGCGCGCTGCCGCCGGCTGTGCTGGAAGATAGCCGCGGCGCGCTGGCGCGCAGCCGGCAATGGCTGGCGCGGCTGCAGGCCTGGTGCGACGAACGCATGGGCGCGGACGCGCCGTCCTACGCGCCGCTGAACCAGGCGCTGGAGCAGGCGGCGCAGGCCTTGCAGGAACTGGCCGTTCTGCACCCCGGCGCCTTGCCGGAGCCGGAGAGCGCGGCCGTCGACCACGCCGAAACCGCCGCGCCGCCGGCCGCCGTCGAAGCCGGCAACAGCGCGCCGCCGCCCGTTGCGGCCGCGCCGATGTTCACCCAGCGCGAGCCGCAGGGGCGGGAAGACGCTTACCGTCAGCTGCGCGGCATCGCCGACTACCTGGCGCGCACCGAACCGCACAGCCCGGTGCCCTATCTGATCTACCGCGCGGTGGAGTGGGGAGACAAGCCGTTGCGGGAATTGCTGGCGGAGCTGATAGACAGCGACGCCGAGGCGCGGCGGCTGTGGTCCCTGCTGGGGGTGTTGCCGTAGAGCCGCTAAGTAAAAACGTGTTTACGATCTTGCGAGCTATGACGAGACAAGGCGAAAACGAGCGAAAAAGCGGACTGTACATACGGTACATGAGCATTTCGAAGGTGTACTCGCCGTGTCTCCCTTCACGACGCGCAGCGGGCATTGAACAGGCTCTAAGGCTTCGCCCACATGGCGCGTTGCCTCTGGATGGCTAAAGGTTCCGGCGGCGGCGCGCCCACCAGCGCCTGGCGGGCGGTGACCATATTGTTGAACCCCGCCAGGCGATAACACTGCCGCACACAGGTGTCGCGGTTGGTCCATTTCCCGGACGCCCACATCTGCAACAGGACGGCGCGGGCAGGCTCATTCTCGCCCCGCCATTTGCGCCAATGATGGAAAGCCGTCAACGCCTGCTTGATTTCCTGATGGATGTCTTCGGTGTTGGCCGGGTGGAGTGGGTTCTTGTCCGCCAGAGAAATCACCCCCAGCCGCATCTCATAAGCAATGATCAAACGGGCGGCTCGCTTAAGGGCCTGGTTGTGCTGGATCAGCAGTTTCATCATGGCAATGCTCCCCGGAATCACAGCAGGTGGTTGAAGTGATCCAAGCCTTGTTTCAAGCGCTGCTGTATCGGCTCCAGCAAGGCCAAGGCTTCTTCGCTGCTGAACAGCAGCGGCTCGTCGCGTCGTTCCAGCAAAGTCAGCAAGGCTAAAAGCCCGGTGTGGGCGGCGCGCATGTCCATCACGCCGCGCAGCAGGGCGGTGTCCAGTTCGATATAGCAATGGTTCAACTGCTGGCCCAATTCGCCCAGCAGCGTCACATCGCCGGCGGCGGCGGGCAAGCGCTGGGAACAAAGGTGCAGCTGCTCCATCACCGGCACAGTGGCGGGCGTGGCGGCTTGGCCTGCGTAGTGGGGACAGGCGGGCGGCGGCATGGCGGGGGGAAAGGTAGAGAAGGTCATCACGGTCTCCATGTCAGCTTTGGAAACCTGCCCAGGCGAGGCTAGGGCAGGCACATGACAAGGTTGCAAGACCGGCTAGTTCTATAACGACCGGTAGCCCCGAGAGGCTCCCTGCCACGGCCCGCCCCGAATGGGTACGGCGTGGCAGCAGACGTAACAGCGCCAAAAGCGAACTGATTTGTCTGCTATAGAACTAATTTATGGGCTTGCAAACCCTGCGCCGCGTGATTGAGCACGGCGCGGAGCAAAGCCTAAACAGGCTGGCGGCGGGCGTCAAGCTGGGGGAGGTGGAGTGGGGAGCTTGTCTGCCTGGTGCTTGGCTGAGTGCGCCCATCCGCTTTGCAAAGATTTCACGCTGGATCAGCCTTTCTCCAATAGCTAGGACGTCAAGGCAGGCAATGAAGACGAGGGGCAATGGCGGCTTTCGAGCTAGCACAGGCTGAGTCATTATTGCCCGCCCGAGCAGCACGACTCAGCCCTCTATAAACTACCCGGCTAGTCCCACCCACCCCTATGCCGACTACAGCAGGATGGCCATTGGTGTTTTTTGTTGAATAATTTTAATGTGAAATATTTTAATAAGTATATTGTTCGATAAAGCGCATTGTTTTATGAGAACAACCTGTCATGGTTGTTTCTTTTGCTGTTATTCCCTCCCCTTGTTATAGCGCGTTGTGCTAGCTCAAAAGAAGGGGCTATCGCCCCACGGTATACTCTGCCCGCCGTCCTGATTTTCATCGAGTAAGCCTATCTGGACGCTGCCTCTTGGCCGTGAGAGTATGGGCGCTTGTGACAAACGCAATGCTTGCCAAGCGATAGGCTTAGGTCCGCACTCTACCCATTACCCGCAATGAAATAGACAGACGGCAGGCTATCTGGTCAAACGGGCATTCCATTTTTACCGTGGGTGGGGGGCTGAGCTAGAATCTGGCCGCTTGGTGGCTAGGCCAGTCATCCGGATGGGTTTGATCAAATCTTCTTGTCGAGAAATTAAATGCAAACAGAGACTCAAAGAAAATATGCCACGAGCGCGGTTATCGTGTTTTTTATCACGCTGCTGCTTTCGTATTACGCCTATTTTTTGCCGAGAATGGATTATTCATGCGGTGATGGTTCCTGCATGATGGATGGCATGATGTATCGCTACATTGCCTATGCTCTCACCGTGCTGGGCTTTTATACGGCGGCTGTTTTAAGTGTGCGGATATTGATTGATCAATGGTGGAGGTGCTTTGCCCTGGGCGCTGTGTTGATCTTGCTGATCAATCCTCATGGATTTTTTACCATCCTGCCTCATTAATAGGGCGTGGCTTGGGGGCAAGCTGTGAGCGCTCGTATTCGCGAGCCAGCACCTAGTCCTAATGCGCGGATGTTCCGCGGTTTGCCAGCTCCTAGAAGCAAAGCCAAAATGCGCGTTCTAGGAAGCGTCGGCACCCAGCGGTCTGCCAGTTTTAGGGTCCAGCCCTTTGGCCTTGGCCAGCGTTTCCATCAGTTCTTCGCTGGGCTTGGGCGGGGCGATATTGGCTTCGTGATCTTTCAGCCACTGAATCTTGCCGTCCCAGGGCGGTAGCTTGGCTGGAGGCAGCGGGACGATTTCGTCTAACTCGGGTACAGAGGGGTGGAGGTAGGAATAGCGGCCGAGGATAGCGCCAATTTCTTTGTAACGACTGCTACGTTCAGAATCTTTAGCCAAGTCCATGAAATACAGCTCATTATCTTTCGAGGGGCCAGAGAAACCGTGCTCAAGGCGCGAAGCAGCGCCTTCGTCTCCTGCTTGAACTCCAAGTTGAAGAGCGGCAAGTGCATCTGTATAGCGTTGATCATCCCTTAAATCGACAGCTAACATCGTTGCGGCTCTACCGTGGCCTTGCTCGGCGGCACAGCGACGCATCTGTCGTGCGACCTCTGGAACCTTATCAAGAGGAGCTAACTTTTCCGCTACATAGTACTGCCCGTCAGGACTGCCAAGGTCTGCCGCTTTTCGGTAGTAGCGTAAAGCCAATTCCGAATCTTTTCTTACCCCGTAGCCTGCATCAAGATAGCGAGCCATATCGTAGTAGCCACCCGGCACGCCTAGGCGTATCAGTTCCTCGGTCAGGTCCAGGGTTTCTTTTACTGGGTCGGCACTCCAGGCTTGTGCCCTGCCTATCATCTGGCGCAACTCCAGATTGGCCTTGTCATGACCATAAGCGGTGGCGATGCGGTAATAGCGTTCCAGTACTGGGTAGATACTGACATCATCCTTCAGCAGATTATTCTTTTGCACATAGCGCGCATAGCGATAGAGCTGTTCTGCATCGGGATTACGTTTTGGTAAATGCTCTTTCTCATGGGCACAGCTAAAGGCCAGGTTGGCTTTTACCTCATCAAGCGTGGGCACGGCGCGCTGCTTGTTGCCGCAGGCGGCCAACAGGAGCAGCAGCGCCCAGAGCATTGCGCGTTTAGGAAGCGTCGGCACCCAGCGGCCTGCCAGTTTTAGGGTCCAGCCCTTTGGCCTTGGCCAGCGTTTCCATCAGTTCTTCGCTGGGCTTGGGCGGGGCGATATTAGCTTCGTGATCTTTCAGCCATTGAATCTTGCCATCCCAGGGCGGCAACTTGGCTGGAGGCAGCGGGACGATTTGGTCTAGCTCGGGTACGGAGGGGTGCAAGTAAGAGTAACGGCCAAGGATGTCTCCGATTTCTTTGTAACGGCGGCTGCGCTCAAGATCCTTTTCAATATTTAAAAAGTGAATTTGATTTTTTGTATCAGTTGTCTGAAAAGCCTTTTCAAGTGTGTATGCGGATGTTTCATCACCACCCTTTACACCAAATTGGAATGCCTCGATAGCTTGGGTGTATATCTTCTTTCCTTTCAGGTTGCGACCAAGCATGTCAGCCGCTTGCCCATGCCCTTGCTCACCGGCACATTTTCTCATTTGACGTGCAATATCGGGTGCTTTATCCAGGGGTGCCAGTTTTTCCGCAACGTAAAACTGCCCATCAGGGCTCCCCATATCCGCCGACTTTCGATAATAACGCAAGGCTAGTTCTGGGCCTTTTTTCACCCCGTAGCCAGCATCAAGATAGCGGGCCATATCGTAGTAGCCACCCGGCACGCCTTGGCGTATCAGCTCCTCGGTCAAGTCCAGGGTTTCTTTTACCGGATCGGCGCTCCAGGCCTGGCCCTTGGCTATCATCTGGCGCAACTCCAGGTTAGCCTTGTAATGGCCATATGCCGTGGCAATACGGTAATAGCGTTCCAGTGCCGGATAAACGCTGGTGTCATCCTTCAACAGATTGTCCTTCTGCACATAGCGCGCATAGAGGTAGAGGCGCTCTGCATCGGGGTTGAGTTTTGGTAGATGCTCTTTCTCATGGACGCAGCTAAAAGCCAGCTTGGCCTCAATCCCCTCCAGCGTGGGCACGGCGCGCTGCTTGTTGCCGCAGGCGGCCAACAGGAGCAGCAGCGCCCAGAGCGTTGCGCGTTTAGGAAGCGTCGGCACCCAGCGGTCTGCCAGTTTTAGGGTCCAGCCCTTTGGCCTTGGCCAGCGTTTCCATCAGTTCTTCGCTGGGCTTGGGCGGGGCGATATTGGCTTCGTGATCTTTCAGCCACTGAATCTTGCCATCCCAGGGCGGCAACTTGGCCGGAGGCAGCGGGACGATTTGGTCTAACTCAGGCACGGTGGGGTGGAGATAGGAGTAGCGGCCTAGTATGTCACTAATTTCTTTATAACGCTGGTTTCGATCATGGTCATTTTTTAAATTGAGATCCTCACGACTACCAGACTGTGCTACAAATGCTTTACTTAAGATGTATGCAGCTGTTTCATCGCCAGCTTTAACAGCTAATTGGAAAGATTCAACAGCTTCCTTGAATTTTTTATCGCTTCTGTAGTCGGTTCCAAGCATACCTGCAGATTCGGAGTGTCCTTGAAGTGCGGCACACTCTCTCATTTGACGTGCGACGTTGGGTGCTTTATCAAGCGGAGCCAATTTCTCAGCTACATAGTATTGCCCCTCTGGACTACCCATGTCTGCAGACTTACGATAATAACGCAAGGCCAACTCGGGGTCTTTCTTTAAACCATAGCCAGCATCAAGATAGCGGGCCATATCGTAGTAGCCACCCGGCACGCCTTGGCGTATCAGCTCCTCGGTCAAGTCCAGGGTTTCTTTTACCGGATCGGCACTCCAGGCTTGGCCCTTGGCTATCATTTGGCGCAACTCCAGATTGGCCTTGTAATGACCGTAAGCCGTAGCCATGCGGTAATAACGTTCCAGTACTGGGTAGATACTGACATCGTCCTTCAGCAGATTATTCTTTTGTACATAGCGCGCATAGAGGTAGAGCTGCTCTGCATCGGAGTTTAGTGTTGGCAAGTGGTCCTTTTCATAGACACAGCTAAAGGCCAGGTTGGCTTTTACCTGATCAAGTGTGGGCACTGTACGCTCCTTGTTACCGCAAGCGGCAGTAAATAGACATAAAGTTAATAGAAAAAAACATCGCACAACTTAGTCCTTATTAGTTCGTTCTGCGCTGAAGCGATAAAATTCAATTAGTGAGGCAACCGGGGATTGCCATTTTTCTTTTGCATTTTTATTCTCCCGGATTATATCTTTCCATTCTTTAAACGCTTCTGCAGGCTTATCTTGCGCCCCGCGCCCCTTGGTATGAATATTCCACAGCTGCCGCCGCAATACCGGGGTGATCTCCGGCCGGTGGTGGGCGATATTCAGTTCGCTGTCCACCTGCATGCTGCGGGTGTTGATGTTGGCGCTGCCCAGCGTCATGAAGGTATCGTTGACGATCATCAGCTTGCTGTGAATGTAGACCGGTGTCCAGTCCCGGCCGGGCACGGTATAGGATTCCGCGCTCATCGGGTATTTCATCCTGACGCGTTTGCTGTCCGGCGTGGTGGGTTCCGAATCCGGCGCCACCAGGGTGCAGACATGCACTTTCAGGCCCGGCCGTTCTTCCGGCAGGATGGGGGCGTCGGCTTTCCCTAGCGCCGCTTTTTGCGCGGCCAGTTGCCGCTTGCGAGCTTCCAGCGCTGCCTGCTTGGCTTCCAAGGCCTGCTTTTGCTGTTGATACGCCTGGATCTTGGCTTTGTTGGCGTAGCCATTGGGTATCAGCTGCATATTGCGTTCCAGCTGGGTTTGCCGGATTTCAACCTCGGTCCGGTTCATCTGGGTTTGCAGGTCTTGCGCGCGCTCCAGTCGGGCGACGTTGGGAATGGTTTCCGCCCGGCCTAGGCTGTCCAACATTTCATAGGTTTTGACGGTGCCGTCGCCCATGCCTTCGTCGCTGGAGTTGGTCACCACAAAGAGATAAAGCGAGTCGTGCTTGCCGGGATCGCGGCCGCAGCGGGTTTGCGTCTGGGCGGCGGCCTTGATCTTGTCCGCCAAGGGCGGCCAGCGGAAATACTGGTTCTCGATGTAGATCATGGAGCTGGCGTTGTTGACCGCCTGCAGATAGAGCTTTTCGATGTCGCGGACATTGTATTGCGCCTGGGTGCGCAGGATTTGCCCCTGGATGGGCAGGTTCTGGCTGTCCGGGCGCGCGGGGTAGTCGCGGAAGTCGGGCTTGGGCAGCGTTTCCCCAGTTTCCTTCTTCCAGGCTTGCCAGAAGTTGGCGAACAGATCGCCGACGATGGGGCCGGTCACGCGGCTGGAAATGTCCTGGCGCGGGCCGTGTCCATTTGGCCCCAGGTGCGGCGGATAGCGTTTGCAGCTGTGCGCGTCCTTATCCCAGTACTCGTCCAACATATTGTGGCCCATCACGAAGCCGACAGCGCGCTGCGGGTCTTCGTAGTCCACCAGCACCATTTTCTGGTGATGGGTGACAGTGGCGGCCTGAACCGCGCTGGTGGTTTTTCTCAGCTGGGTGTCGGTGGCTTGAAACAGCGAGCGGTAAAGAATTTCCGCCCGCTCGGTCAGGCTGAAGTCGCGTCCGACAAAGCGCGGGTTGGCGATCAGGTGTTGCGAGTTGCCGTACCAATAATGATCGTATTTTCTCTGCTCCGGCGTGGCGGTGGGGCTGCTGCTGAACAATC
Source organism: Chromobacterium haemolyticum (assembly GCF_002081825.1). Taxonomy (GTDB): domain Bacteria; phylum Pseudomonadota; class Gammaproteobacteria; order Burkholderiales; family Chromobacteriaceae; genus Chromobacterium; species Chromobacterium fluminis. The sequence goes on from NZ_MUKU01000005.1 coordinate 36,396, forward strand.
CGCCGCCAGGCTGGTTGTTCTCCGGGCCGTACTGGGCCAGATTGCTGCCGGCCGGCCCCATGCGCCAGCCCAGGACTTTGACCTTCACCCCCTGTTTGGCTTTCTGCCTGAGCAGTTCGCCAATGCAAGGTGATTTGCCGTCGCGGATGAAATACATCGACGGTTGGAAACCCCAGCAGATGATGCAGACCGATTTCTTGGCCGCTTCAATCGCCTGATGCACAGCGCGGAAGGCGCGCTCGCCATTGACCAGCGACTGAAAACTGGCGGTCAGCACGTTGTATTCCGATTTGTCGACAAACCACGGCGGGGTGATGGTGCAGCGCATGGTCTGGTTTTGCGCAACCGGGACTTTGATCGGTTTGTTCTTGCCTGCATCAGCCATGATTGCGTCCTTTCCCTTTCGCCAGGCTCAGGAAATCCTCCCGCGCCGACTCAAGCAGCGAGGTGCGCCCGGCGTCGTCGGCGCTGCCGGCCTGGTGGCCGTGGAAACCCAGATTGGCCGGTTCGCCCTGGCTGGGGTTGCTGTATTCATTGGGCACCGGGATATCGTATTTGACCCCATTGGCCATTTCGATCCGGTATTTCTGGTTGGGCGCCATGTGGTCGATATGCAGGCGGCCGCTGTCGTCCAGCACGTCTTTTTTCATCTCCGCGCCGTCGGCGTACAGAGTGAAGGGCATGCCGGCCCAACTGCTGTTCACGCCTTGCCCTGCCTGGTCGATCTGGACCGTCAGCGGGGACTTGGGCAGGTGCTTGGGGAAGGCCGGGTGCGCGATATTCATCCGGTCCGGCCCGCTCATCTGGTGGCTGGCGCCTTTCACCGACACCTTGCCGGGGCAATGCAGTTCGATATTGCCGCCGGCGATGCGGATGTAAGCGCCGCCGCTGACGTTGAGCAGGATCTCCTGTTTGGCGGCCACGGTGATTCTTTCCTTGCAGGACGTCACCGTCACATCCTTGTCCGCGGTCACCTCGATGCTATCGCTCTGCGCCTGCATCTGCACCTTGCCCTTGGCGGCGATCAGCTTCAGCGCCACCTTGTCCTTCACCCCGGTGACGAACAGGCTGATGTGCTGGCCCACGTTATGGAGCCAGCGCCGGCCGCTGGTCTGGTTGGTGTCGCGCTGCGCCACCAGGTCCAGATTGGTGCCCGCCGCCACGGTCTGGCTTTGCTGGCTCAGGCTGGCGATGCCGGCGGGCGCGGACAGCACGATCAGCGGTTGTTGGCCGGCCTGGTCTTTTGCGGTCTTGCCGTCTTTGTCGGTGTTGGAGCCGGCTTCCCAGGCTTTCAAGGCGGCGGCTTGGTGTTGCAGGTGGCCTTCGGTTTTCTTGGCGGCTTTGGCGTTGTCCGCGCCGATTTCTTCCGGCCCGGTTTCCATGGTGTCCGCCTGCTGGCCAGTGGCGGTGTCGCCCAGGCTCTGGCTCAGACCCAAGGCCGCGTCCAGCTGGCTTTGCGCCTGTTCGCGCGCCAGCTGTTTGCCGGACGCCCCGTTCTGCGCTTCGGTGCTCAGCAGCAGGCCGTGGCCGGCGCGGATGGCGCCGTGCTGGTCGGTTCTGAGTTCGAAGCCGTCGCCGCGCGGCTCGGCCTTGCCGTTGCTGCGCGGGTGGGTCAGGAAGCCCTGGTTGAGCTGGGTTTTGCCCGGTTCGCTCGATAGTTTGGTTCTGACTTCGCCGGGGGTGTCGTCGAACAGCAGTTCGTTGTACTGGCCGCCCTGGTGTTCCTTGGATTTGATGCCGGACAGGGTTTTGTTGGCCGGCAAGGCGCCGGCGCCGCTGAAGTCCGGCGGCGGGTGGCTGCCGTTGTAGAGCACGCCGGTGATCACCGGGCGGTCGATGTCGCCTTCGATGAAGTCGACCAGCACTTCCTGGCCGATGCGCGGAATGAATTGGTGGCCCCAGCCGGCGCCGGCGCTGGGCATCACCACCCGCAGCCAGCAGGAGGATGTGTCGTCCAGGTTGGCGCCGATGCTCGGGTGTTCATCCGGCCGCTGCCAGTGGAATTGCACTTTGATGCGGCCGTGTTGGTCGGTGTGGACTTCCTCTCCTTGCGGCCCCACCACGGTGGCGGTCTGCACGCCGCGGGATTTGGGCTTGGCCAGCTCGGTGTGGGCGTAGGCCGGGGTCAGCGGCACGCCGCGGCGTTGGGCGTCGAACTCGGCGCGGAAGGGCTGGGCGTCCTCTGCTTTTGCCAGCGCTTTGAGGTCCGCCGGCAGGTTGTTGCGCGCGCTCAGGGTTTGGCGGGTGACGACGAATTCGCGCTGTTCGCTGCTGTCGCCGTCGTGGGCGGGGTGGTCGTCCAGTCGGAACCATTGGCCGGCGGCCAGGCCGCGCACCGAGCCGCCGCCGCTGAATTGCTTGGCCTTGAGGTCATGCGCCTGCTGGCGCAGTTGGGCGTAGTGGCTAAGCTGGTCGGCGTCGCCGGCGTAGTACAGCGATTGCGGGTCGTAGTCGTGCAAAGAAGACTGCAGCGCCTTGCCGTTCTGGCCTTGATCAATGCGGCTGTCGTCGCCGCTGTGCTGGGTGCTGACGGGTTGGTAGTCGAAGCTGGCCAGCGCCACCGCGCCGGGGACGATCTGGCGCTGGGCGTTCCATTCGGTCAGGCCGTCCTCGGCCTCGGTGGCGTCGCTGCGGTGGAAACGCACGCGCTCGACGCCGGCCGGCGGCAGGCTGTAGGGGTCGTCGAAGGCGACCAACCGCACTTGTGGTACCTCGCCATCGAGGTGATCGAAACGCCAGGCATAACCCTCTTCGTGCAGCAGCCGCACGATGAAGTCGTAATCGGATTCTCGGTATTGCAGGCAGTAGCTGCGCGGCGAGGCTGGGCCGGTCTTGAAGTCCAGCGTCTGCACCCGGGCGAACACCGGATTGGCCTGCTGATGCTCGGCCAGTATCTGTTTGACGATGTCCGGCACCGACAGGTCCTGGAACACCCGCGAGCTTATGCGATGACGCAGCAGCGCGAACGGCGGCTCGATGGTGAGCTGGTAGCGGCTGAAGCCGCCGTCGGATCCCAGGCTCTCCACTTTGGACACCACGCCGCAACGCAAGGACTCCGCGCCGGCGGCGTCGAGGATGCCGATGCGGGCCGGCAGACCGAGCAGGGTCTTGAGTTCGATGGCCCCGTCCGGCGACAGACAGGTGAGCTGGTAGGCGTAGGGCCGGGACACGCCTTCCTCGCCGGCCAGGCTCAGCGGCAGCAATTGCTCGGCCGCCACGCTGCCGTCGCCCAGGCTGAGGGTGAGCAGGCGCTGGTTTTGGTTGAAGGCGGAGGCGAAGCTGGCGAGCAGGGTGCTGAGGTCCATGGGCTTTTTTCCTGACGCAAAAATAGAGGTACCCTCGCGCAGGAGGGTGTCTGAGGGGTGTTTTTGGCTCAAGAGACTAGATAGCGAGGGGATTCTAAGTATCAGGACAATGACGTGACAAGGGCCTGGATCAAATGTTGGCTGCTTGAATGGTGCTGCCTGACCTTATTGTCAGGTGTGGTTTGGGGGGCTGTGCCGTTTTCCAGGCGGGGGCGCACGGCGGCTTACGCCGCCGCGTCGGGTTTGGCGAGAGGGGCTGCTCAGTCCAGCGTATCCATATAGTCCTTGCCGCGCAGCCGGCTGGTTTGTGCCCACGGCAGCGGCTGGCCGGCGGCCAGCGGGCGGATGTCCACGCGCATGCTCTCGCGATGGCGGCCGTCCTGCGAGCGGGACTCCACCCGCAGCGGCAGCGCCCAGCGCGCGCTCCACTGCAATTGCTTGCTGTGGCCGTTGGCGGTCTTGCGATACCAGCGGCTGCCGTCCGCGCCTGCGCTGACGGCAAAGCCTTTCAGCTTGGCGATGTCCACCAACTGGCTGGCCAGGATCCAGGAGCCGTCGAAGCCGACGTCGCCCCATTCGCGCTGACCCACTTGCACCAGCAGCCGCTGTTGCGGCAGGGCGAACTCCAGCCGCGGCTGGCCTTTGGCGTCCAGCCATACGTGGCGGCTGGCGGCGGCGTAGTCGATATGATCGTGGCCGTCTTCCGCGCCATGGTCGTGATCGTGTCCGCCGGCGTGGGCGTTCAGCCGTTCGCGCCAGACGTGCTTGCCCTGGCGGGTCAGTTTTTCCCGATAGCGTATGGTTTTTTCCACGCCGTCGTTGCCGATGGTGACGGTTTCGTAGCTGATGGTGGCCACCAGATCCGGCGTGGCGGCGCGCAGGGCCGGGGACAGGGCCAGCAAGGCCAGCGGCAGCAGGATTTTCATCGAGGTCTTTCTTAATGCGTAAAAGGAGGCTTGCCCGAGGGCAAGCCGAATGGAGTGAATCCGTGACGGCCGCGCCGGGCCTGGAGCGGCGCCGGCGCGGAGCTCATCGCGGGGGCGGGGGTTTAGAGCCTGTTTACGATTTCGCGAGCTAGAGCGAGACAAGGCGAAAACGGCTGAGAAAGCGGAATGTACGCGTGGTACATGAGCATTTTGAGCTTGTACTCACCGTGTAACGCTCCACGACGCGCAGCAGATCGTAAACAGGTTCTTACAGGCCCAGCGCGCTTTTCACCAGGCCAAACACCTTGGTGTTGTCCATCACGCCCTTGAAGCCCTTGGAGCCGGCGCCGCCGGACATCAGCATCACGTCGCCGCCGCCGTGGGTTTCGCTGGACAGGCGGATGCCGGTTTCCTGTTGGTAGTCGTCGCCCATCGCGGTGGCGGAGTCCACCGATACGCGGGTGGCTTTGCGGTTGGGGCCGTTGCCGAATACCAGCGCGGTGTAGGTGGCGCCGTCCGCGTCCTTGGACTCCTTGCCGTCGGCGTAGCCGCGCACGATGTCGTGGATGGGGTTGCCGCGCTTGGCGTAGCCGTTGATGGTCATGGTGTGGTCGTGGTCCGCGGTGACCACGATCAGGGTGTTGTTGAGGTCCACCTTGGCCAGCGCGGTCTTGATGGCGTTGTCGAAGGCGATGGTGTCCTCCAGCGCGCGCTTGGCGTTGGTGCCGTGCAGCGCGTGGTCGATGCGGCCGCCTTCCACCATCAGCACATAGCCGTTGCCGTTGCGGGACAGGGTGTCGATGGCCTTGGCGGTCATGTCGGCCAGGCTGGGCTGGTTAAGATTGTTCTTCACCCGGTCCAGCTCGTAGTCCATGTGGTCCTTGTTGAAGATGCCCAGCAGCTTGTTGCCGGATTGCGGGTTGAAGGCGGCCAGCTCGCTGCCGTTGCTGACCAGGGTGTAGCCCTTGGCTTGCATTTCGGTCAGCAGGTTGCGGCCGTCCGGGCGCTTGCCGCCGGCGGCGGTGGGCAGGAAGAATTTGCCGCCGCCGCCCATCAGCACGTCCAGGCCGGCGCCCAGCTTGGCGTTGTAGCCGGCGCCGCCCGGCACCGCCTGGGCGGCGATGTCGGATTCGGCGTCGCGGTGGCAGACGTGGGCGTAAGTGGCGGCCGGGGTGGCGTGGGTGACGCGGGTGGTGGTCACCGCGCCTATGGCCTTGCCCTTGGCCTTGGCCAGCTCCAGCAGGGTGGTGGCCGCTTGGCCGTTGCCGACGCCGCAGTTGCCGGTGCCGTTGCTGTTGGGGTCGATGGCGCGGGTGTCGGCGGACATGGAGATGACTTCGTTGTTCATCTTCACGCCGGTCATATAGGCGGACATGGACGGCGCGCTGTCGGTGGTTTGCGCGTCGTTGGAGAAGGTTTTGACGCGGGCGGTGCGGGACAGCTGTTCCATGTTCAGCTTGCCGGCTTCACCGTATTTGTAGATGCGCGAGGCGGTGACGGTGGTGGGGCCCATGCCGTCGCCCAGGAAGAAGATCACGTTCTTGGCTTCGCCCGCGGCCTGGGCCGGGAGCGCGTGCAGGGCGGCGGCCAGCGCGGCAACGCTCAGCAGCGGTTTCATCATCGGTTTCATTGCGGTTCTCTTGTATTGGTTTGCGCGGGGTCGGGTGCGGCGTTACAGGGCGGCGGCTTTCTTCACCAGGCCAAACACGTCGATGTTCTCCAGGAAGCCCTGGAAGGCGTCCGAACCCTGGCCGATGGCGCCGATGAAGACATCGGTGCCGCCGTGGGTTTCGCCGCCGGCCGGCATGCGCACCGCGGCTTCCTGGTGGTAGTCGTTGGCGGAGACCGCGGCGTCAGTCAGCGCGGTGGCGGCGTTGCGGTTGCCGTTGACGCGGTTTTCGCCGTTGCCGAAGCCGATGATGGAGTAGGGCATGCCGTCGGCGTCGGTGGCCACGCTGCCGTTGCTATAGTTTTTCACCAGGCCCAGCACGCCCGGGTTGCTGGGCGTGGTCTTGCCGGTGCGCTGGGCGTAGCCGTTGAGCACCAGGGTGTGGTCGTGGTCCGCGGTGACCACGATCAGGGTGTTTTTCAGGTCCGGATCGCGCTGTTTCATCGCGTCGATAGCGGTCTTGATCGCCTGGTCGAAGGCCACGGTGTCCTGCAGCGCTTTCTTGGCGGTGGTTTCATGCAGCGCGTGGTCGATGCGGCCGCCTTCCACCATCAGGAAGAAGCCCTGCTTGTCCTTGCGGTCCGCCAGCATGGAGATGGCCTTGGCGGTCATCTCGGCCAGGCTGGGTTCCTTGGCGGCGTCGCGGTCCAGGTCGTAGCTCATATGGCTGCTGGTGAACAGGCCCACGGCGCGGGTGGTCTTGGCCGGGTCCAGCGCGTTGAAGCCGGTTTTGTCCGCGGCGTAGCCGTAGCCCTTGGCTTTCAGCTCCGCCACCAGGTCGCGGCCGTCGGCGCGCTTGCCGCCGGCGGCCTTGGGCAGGAAGAACTGGCGGCCGCCGCCGAAGACCACGTCCACGCCGTCTTGCAGCTTGGCGTTGAAGAGCGCGCCGCCCGGCACCAATTGGGCGGCGATGTCGGATTCGGCGTCGCGGTGGCAGACGTGGGCGTAAGTGGCGGCCGGGGTGGCGTGGGTGACGCGGGTGGTGGTGACCACGCCGGTGGCCTTGCCGCCGGCCTTGGCCAGCTCCAGCAGGGTGCTGACCGGCTGGCCGTTGCCGCTGCCGCAGTTGGAGGTGAAGTCCGCGGTGGGGGATTTGGCCTGGGTGTTGGTGGACATGGAGATGACTTCGTTGTTCATCTTCACGCCGGTCATGTAGGCGGACATGGACGGCGCGCTGTCGGTGACCTGGGCGTCGTTGGAGAAGGTTTTGACGAAGCCGCTTTCCGGCAGCGTGTCCATGGTCAGTTCGCCGTCTTCGCCCACGGAGTAGATGCGGGCGGCGGTGGTGGTGTTGATGCCCATGCCATCGCCCAGGAAGAAGATCACGTTCTTGGCGACGGGACGTAGGCCCTGGTTGTTGTTGGCGGAGCCGCTGGCGGGGCCGCCGTTGCTGCCGCAGGCGGCCAGGCCGATGGCGGCCGTCGCGGCCAGGGTTAGGCTGAGGGTGCGCATGATGTTATGTTCCGGGCATGAAAAAAACCGGCCCAGCATAGTGGGCGCATGTTTCGGCCAGGAGAGGTTTTGATGAAGATTTTGTTGCGTGGTCAACCGGAAGGACGACTTGAGCGTTGGAGAGCCGCGCTTAGCGTCGCTTGGCGCATAAGGGCAGCAGCCGTTGATAGGCGGCGTTGATTTCCTTGCTTTTGCGTTCCGCCAGTTCGCGCAGCTCCAGGCCCAGAGCGCTGACCTTGTCCGGATGGTATTCCGCCATCCGCGCCCGGTAAGCGGCTTTCAGCTCCTCCGTGGAGCAGGGCCAGGCGATTTGCAGCACTTGGCAGGCGCGTTCGGTATCGGAGATGGGGTTGGTCGGCGGCGCCTCCGGCCGAGAAGGACTCAACGCCCGGCGGATCAGCCAGTAGGCCAACAGGGCAAACAACAGCAGCGCAATCAATCGCATCAACACGGCTCCTTGGTAGGGGGCCGCCCGCGCTTGCGGACGGCATAGCAATATGGAGCGGCGGGCCGGCCGCGGGTTCCCGGCGCGGGGCCACGGTGGGTGAACTATGCCGCCGGCGGGCGGTCCCACCCAGCCCGGTTATGTTCTTTAATTTAGAGCCGCCTGCCGATCCGGGGGGCCGCAGCTCGCAAGGAAAAGCATGCGTTCCACCATCCGTCCGGCCGTTCGCGCCGACATCGCCGCGCTGTTCGACATCCGCACCAGCGTCCGGCAAAACCACCTTTCCATTGAGCAACTGGCCGGTCTGGGCATCACGCCGGAGACGATAGCCGAAACCATCGCCGCCGCGCCCTGCGCCTGGATCGCGGAACAGGACGGCCAGCCGGCCGGCTTCGCCATGGCGGACCTGGACGCCGGCGAAGTGTTCGCCTTGTTCATCAAGCCGGAGTTCGAGGGCTTGGGCCTGGGCCGGCAACTGCTGAGCCAGGCCGAGGCCGCGCTGTTTCAACGCCATCCGGTGATCCGGCTGACCACCGACGGCGACGCGGCCATCCGCGCCAACGGTTTTTATCGGCGCCAGGGCTGGCGGCAGGCCGGCCCGGCCGAGGGCGGGGACCTGTTGTACGAGAAGCGGCGCGAGGGCTGAGCGAGGCGCGCCTCCGGCGACGAGACTGAAGAGCCGGGGGCGTGCCGGATACGCGTGACTGGCAGGTAAAGAGGGAGCGCTTCTTCTTTAAGCGCATAAGCATAAGCCAATATGCCACTACAGCCGCGCCGGCTTTTATATTATGATGCCGGCTCTGCGTTGTTTGCCGCCCCTGTCCGCAACACCCCGTTCCCTGTTTCATGCCAAGACGCCGCGTTTCGCGCGCGCCTTCGTCGTCGACTGTTTTCGGGTGGCCGCGCCAAGTCATAGATGATAGCCGTCCTGGAGTTTTGAATGAGTTTCGCCACCTTATTGCTGTACATCGTCGCCGTCAGCGCCGTGATGATCACCCCCGGTCCGTCCATGTTGCTGGCGCTCAACAACGGTGCCAGTCACGGCATGCGCATCGCCAGTTACGGCTTTGCCGGCGCGGTGCTGTCCGATCTGCTGCTGATCGCGGCCGTGGGCTGCGGCCTGGGCGCGTTGTTGCAAGCGTCTGAACAATTGTTTTCCATCGTCAAATGGGGCGGCGCCGCCTATCTGGTCTACCTGGCCTGGATGATGTGGCGCGCGCCCACCCAGGCGCTGGCCGCCAGCGCCCAGAGCGGCGAGGCCAGCGGCCGCGGCACGTTTTTGCGTTCCCTGGTGGTGGGCTTGTCCAATCCCAAGGGCCTGCTGTTTTTCACGGCCTTCCTGCCGCAGTTCATCCGCCAGGACCAGCCGGCGGTGCCGCAATACCTGATTCTGGCCGTGGTCACCGCCAGCGTGGATTGCGTGATGATGTTCATCTACGCCTACGGCGGTCGTCACGCGATGCGCACCTTCTCCGCCCGCGTGATGGGCTGGATCAACCGCAGCTGCGCCGGCATGTTGGCGGTGTTGGCCATCGGCCTCAGCCTCTACCGCCGTAGCGATATGAGCTGAGCGCGTCGTTTTACCGCCACGGAAAACCCGCCGAATTTGGCGGGTTTTTTTATTTGGGTCTATTGCCGGGGGCGACAAAAAGCCGCCCCTGGGGGCGGCAAGAGGACAATCGCCAAATACAAAGGAGTTGGAAGGACTGAATTTCCGGACCAACACCTTAGTTTAGAACGTTGGTGTGACTGCCATGTGACAGAGGAAGGCCGGTGTTTGTGTTCTTTCTGTCAGTTTTATTGTGGAAACCCGCTGCCTACACCGAACCATGAACCTGCTCGCGAATGGGAGCGGTCACCGGGATGGAGAGAGCAGATGAACGCCGCCAAGCAGATTGGCCGGATGATGGTTTCCGGTGAAAATCCCTACCAGGCGCAGGTGTTGAAGGAATTGGCGCTGGCGCTCTACCTAAAGCAGCCATTCGACATCGACAGCCTTTACCAGATCGACAGCACCTATTTCGACGTGGCGGTGGCACTGATCAACGAATGGCGTTTCGATCATTACATCGCCGCCCGCAGCGAACTGCTGGGCCAGTTGCTGCGTCAGCCTCAGTTGGAGCGCGCGCCCCAGGAATGACGACGCAGCACTGGCATCGGGAGCTTCAGCGCAGCGGCGAAGCGGCCGACGCCGGCGCCCGACGGCGCGCGGCGGGCTCGGCGGCGTCCCGGTACACCCGCACGTAATCCACCACCATCTCCTGCGGCCAGCGCGTGGACGCGTCCGGCGCGCCGGCCCAATCCCCGCCCACCGCCAGATTCAGCACGATGAAGGCCGGTTCTTGCAAGGCGCGCCAGCCGTCGCCGCCGTCGGTTTTCATCGTCACCGTCTGATAGAGCCGGCCGTCGACGAAGTAGCGGATCGCCGCCGGCGACCACTCCACGGCGAAATCGTGGAAACGGTCGTTGAACCAGCCCAGGTCCGGCGTGACATAGGAGGCCGACGCCGTTTGCACCGTCCCGGCCGGCGCGCCGGGTTTGGGCCGGTGCGCGCTGCCCCAGACGGTGGCGTTTTCCGCGCCGGCCTCGCTGCCCACCATTTCCAGGATGTCGATCTCGCCGTAATGCGCGGGCTGATCCCATTGCTGGTTCAGCATCCAGAACGCCGGAAACATGCCCTGGCCATAAGGCAGCTTGATGCGCGCCTCGATCCGGCCGTAGCGCCAGGCGGCCTGGCTGCGCATGCGGGCGGAGGTGTAGTCGCGGCCACCGTAAGCCTGCCGCCGCGCGGCGATATGCAAGGCGCCGTCGCGCACCGTGACATTGTCCCCGGCGGTGTAATACTGCAATTCGTGCAGGCCCCAGGGGCCGGGGCCGGACTCCAGCCGCCACTTGGCGCTGTCCAGCGCCGCGCCGTTGAATTCGTCCTGCCATGCCAATTGCCAATTGGCCGCCGCGGCGCTGCCGCCCAGCAACGCCATGCCCGCGGCGCAGGCCGCTATCTTGTTTTTCATCGCTTGCCTCGCGCGAGTGTGTCCGGCGCTCAGCATAGCCGGAAGCGGGGGCGGCGTAGCGCGGCGGCGCTTGGCAGTTTTACCAAGCGCCGCGGAAACAGACGCGCGGTCGGAGAGTAGGGGCCTTTATCGGCCCGGCTTGAAGTTTTAAAAGCGGGCGGCTGTAAGTTATTGCGCCAACAGGGCATGGCGCGATTTATCGTTGAAGATTAATGCATTGGTCATGAATCGTGCCTGCGCTTTGGGACAGGCGGCCCGGCGATGCGTTGGAGGGGGTTTTCCGCGTGGGTGCGGCTTGCTACTGCCAGGAGGCCTGGGTTTCCAGGAACAAGTCGTGCAGCCGGTATTTGTCCCAGATGAAGGCGGTTTCCTTGGCGAACAAGCCGGCGCGCAAGGCTTGCCTGAGCTTGGGCAGGCCCGGCCGCGCGGCCGGGCTCTAAGAACCTGTTTACGATCTACTGCGCGTCGGCGATACGGCGTTGAAACCGAGCTCAAAATGCTCATGTACCACGAGTACATTCCGCTTTTTCGCTCGTTTTCGCCTTGTCTCGCCCTTGCTCGCGAGATCGTAAACACGTTCTAAGGATATGGCTTCTTTATAGAGCACCGCGGGGAGGGCGGCAGCGGGCTGGGGGCGCGCCGCCGCCTTCTCCGTTTAGCTATGGCGGGACGGCACTTTGCCTTCCAGCTCGGACTTCCGCGTCTGCGCCTGATGCAAGGCGTGCACGCTGTCCACATGGGCAAACACATCGCAGCGCATGGCGCCCAGCGCCATCAATTGCTCGGCGTAGTTGAAAAAGCCCATCCAATAACCACGGGCGTGGCCGGGGTCGTTGAAATCCACATCGCGGGCGATCTTGCCGAGCAGGCCCTGATTCAGCCTATGAGGCTGGTCCTTGAAAAACTGGGCTAGATGGGCGGCGCATTCGCGGCCATAGGCGCAGGCGTCCACGTAGTCGTCGGCGGGCGGCATCTGCCAGTGGTGGGGCTGGCCGCGCAGCGGAAGATAACGGACGAAGGGCAGTTGAGTGGCTTGGTTTTCGTGGGGCTTGAGCCGGTAGAAACAGCGCGGGGGTAGGGTTTGAGACATGTTTGTCTCCTGATTGGGATTGGAACACCGTGCGCCGGCCTGTTTGAAGGCGGCGCGACGACGAATGCAAGAAGCGCTTGCGTCGCCATACGTGGTTTGGGGTTCCAAGCCCAGTGCCGGGGCTTAGCCGGCACTGGGCTATTCTGCTTGGGGCAAGCGTGCGGGTCAAGCGAGTGCAAGGCATAGGACGGGATCGCTCTGGCTGGAGGTGGACGGGACGGTGTCACGTATCGGCTGACATATCGACGCCAGAAAACGTCTTGAGTCTTTACCCTAAACATTGCAGAATCGAGCACCCACTCTCTAACAATTAATACATTCCGCCGATGAACATTCCTCTCCCCCTCGCGCTGCGCGCCTGCGCCGCGTTGTGCTTGTCATGGCCCGCCGTTGTGCCGGCCAAGTCCTTGCCGGTTCAGCCCGCCTCCACCGTGGTCGCCGACTATTTGCAACAGGCCAAGGCCAGTCAGCAACCGGCCGAGCTGCTCAGCTCTGTGGTGGAGGACGGAGTGGAGGTGCGGATGTACCGGATGGTGTCGCAGCAATGGCCGGGAGCCGGCAGCGGCATTGTCAGCAACGCGCCGCTGTGGGAGCAGCAGTACAAGCTGGCTCTGCCTTTGAATCGCAAGCCGGGCGCGCCGGTGTTGCTGTACGTCAACGGCGGCAGCAATCACGCGCAGCCGCCCAAGCTGCCGGACCGCTTGCCGGCGGAAGCGCTGGCGCGCGATCTGGGCGTGCCGGTAGCCGAGCTGTATTTCGTGCCCAACCAGGAATTGCAGTTGGACGAGCAGCCCACCGGCCGCGAAGACGCGCTGGTGGCCTATACCTGGCGCAAGACGGTGGATCAGCCGCAGGCGGAGCGTTTCAGCTCCCTGCACCTGCCGATGACGCAGGCGGTGAGCGCGGCGATGGACGCCTTGCAGCGCAGCCTGCCGGGCAGCGAGCGTTTTGTGGTGGCCGGCGCGTCCAAGCGCGGCTGGGCCACTTGGCTGGCCGGTCTGAACGACAAGCGGGTGCGCGCCATCGTGCCGGTGGTGGCGGATTTCTGGAATGTGCGCGACAACTTCACCCATGTTTACAACAGCTACGGCCAGCAGTGGCCGGTGGCGTTGCGCGATTATCAGCGCAACGGCATCACCGAGGACGTGCTGCAGGGCGGGGCCGGCCTGGACGCCCTGTTGCGGTTTGAGGACGTAGTGAATTACCGCGCCGACATGGCGCGTTTGAGCAAGTACATGATTTCCGCCTCCGGCGATGATTTCGCGGTGCCGGATTCGGCCTGGAGCTATCTACCGGCTTTCACCGGCCCCACCCAGCTGCGCTATCTGCCCAATCAGTCGCACTATGTGAAGGGCGATCAGATCGGCAAGGCCTTGCGGCAGTTCATGCGGCGCTGGCTGGCCGGCAAGCCCATGCCGCGGGCCCAGGTGGACGCGGACCCGGCCAGCGGCAGGCTGCGCGTCAGCGTGGCGGAGCGCGAGGCGGGCAAGGCGACGCTGTGGCTGGCGCATAACCCCGCGAGCCGGGATTTCCGCTTTAACTCCGGCATTCGTTATCAGCCCAAGGGGATAGAGGGCCAGTGCCGCCGCGGCAGCTGCCGCTTCGAGTTCAAGCCGGACGCCTCGCAGCCGGGCTGGCAGGCTTATTTCATCGAGTTCGAAGGACAGGACTTCGCCTGGAGCACGCCGCCCTTGGTGTGGCCGCACGCCTATCCCAACGGCGAGCCGGTGCCGTTTGGCGCGCCGCGTTTGCAATTGGGGCGCTGATCGCGCTTGGGGCGGGCGGTTTGCCGCCTGCGCCTGATCCCGAAGCCGGCTGAGCCGGCTTTTATTTTTACGATGATTTGTATTTTTTAGTCCAGTATGGACTTTTTTATTTACATTCTGGATTGAAAAGTCTACGATGGATTCATTGATCCAATGCGAGTGCCGCCATGCTGTCCCGTTACCAGTCCATCGCCGACGCCATCGCCACCTTGTTCTATCCCTATGCCGAGGTGGTGTTGCACGACCTGGCCACCCAGTCCGTGGCCTATATCGCCAACAATTTCTCCAAGCGCGAGCTGGGCGACGATTCCGGCCTGGACGAGCTGGAAAACACGCCGGACGCGACGGTGATCGGCCCTTACGAAAAACTGAACTGGGACGGCCGCAAACTGCGCTCCATCAGCGTGGTGGTGCGCGACGACGCCGGGGCCGCGCTTGGAATGATGTGCGTGAACCTGGACATTTCGGTGTTCGAGGGCGCGCGGGCGGCGCTGGACTTGTTCCTGTCCGGCAGCAAGCTGGTGGCGCAGCCGGCTTTGTTGTTCGAGGACGACTGGCAGGAACGCATAAACCGCTTCATCCACGGCTGGCTGCAACAGCGCCAGCTCAGCCTGTCCATCCTCAACCGCGAGCATAAGCGCGAGCTGGTGGAGGCGTTGCTGCACGAGGGCGCGTTTCGCGGCAAGAACGCCGCCAACTATGTGGCCAATGTGCTGGGCATGGGCCGCGCCACGGTTTTCAAGCATTTGAAAGAGTTGAAGGAGCAAGCATGAAACTGGATTCCCTGTTTGAGGACATCGCCGCCGCCCATCTGGCCATTCGCCCGCAGGTGTCGGTCACGCCGTTGGAGCACAGCCCGGCCTTGTCCGCCTTGACCGGTTGCGAGGTGTATCTGAAGTGCGAGCATCTGCAGCGCACCGGCTCGTTCAAGTTCCGCGGCGCCAGCAACAAGCTGCGGCTGATGGACCCGGCGGCGCGGCGGGACGGGGTGATCGCCGCGTCCACTGGCAACCACGGTCAGGCGGTGGCGCTGGCCGGCCGCTTGTTGGGTGTGCCGGTGACGGTGTACGCGCCGGCGTCCGCCGCCGCGGTGAAGCTGGACGCCATCCGCGCTTTGGGCGCGGAGCTGAAGCTGGTGGACGGCGATGCGCTGGCGGCGGAGCTGAGCGCCGGCGAGGCGGCGCGGCAGGCGGGCCTGCCCTTTGTGTCGCCCTACAACGATCTGGAGGTGGTGGCCGGCCAGGGCACGGTGGGCATGGAGCTGGCGGAGCAATGCCCGGAGCTGGACGCGGTTTTCGTCTCCGTGGGCGGCGGCGGTCTGATTTCCGGCATCGGCGCGGCCATGCGGCGGCTGGCGCCGGGCGCGGAAATGGTGGGTTGCTGGCCGGAGACGGCGGCCACCCTGCACGCCAGCCTGCAGGCCGGCCGCATCGTCGAGGTGGACGAGGGCGACACCCTGTCCGACGGCACCGCCGGCGGGCTGGAGCCGGGCGCGGTGACCTTCGAGCTGTGCCAGGCCTTGATCCGCCATGGCGCGCTGGTGAGCGAGGCGGACATCCGCGCGGCGCTGCGGCTGCTGGCGCAAACCGAACGCTGGATGGTGGAGGGCGCGGCCGGGTTGGCGCTGGCGGGTTTGCTGCAACTGGCGCCGAGCTATCAGGGCAAGAAGGTGGCGGTGGTGCTGTGCGGCCGCAACATCGTGCTGGATAAGTTTTTGAAGGCGGTGTCATGAAAATCTTCAACAAGGATGAAATCCTGGCGCGGCTGGATCTGGAGCGGGCGGAGGCGCTGCTGCGGCAGGGCTTCATCGCCTATTCCGCCGGGCGTACACAACTGCCGCCGGTCCAGCATTTCGCCTTTGCCGCAGCCAACGGCGATTGCTGCGTGAAATCCGGCTATGTGGAGGGCGAGAGCCTGTTCGCGGTCAAGGTGTCGTCCGGTTTTTACGATAATTCCAAGCGAGGCCTGCCCAGCAATCAGGGCCTGGTGCTGTGCTTCTGCGCCCATACCGGCGCGCCGCTGGCGCTGCTGCGGGACGAGGGCTGGCTCACCGCTTGGCGCACCGCGCTGGCCGGGAGGCTGGCGGCGCGGGTGTTGGCCCCACGCCGGGTGGAGGCGATAGGCATTGTCGGCACCGGTTTGCAGGCGCGCTTGCAATTGCGCGCCTTGCAGGCGGTCACGCCGTGCCGCGAGGCGTGGGTGTGGGGGCGCTCCGAGGCGGCGTTGGCGGCTTTCGCCGCCGAGTTCGAGCCGCTGGGCTACCGGCTGCGGACCACGCTGGACGCGGAGCCGCTGGCGCGCGCCTGCCGGCTGATCGTCAGCTGCACGCCGTCCACCCGGCCCATTCTGCAAGCCGGCTGGTTGCGGCCCGGCACCCATGTCACCGCGGTGGGCGCGGACGCCGCCGGCAAGCAGGAGCTGGCGGCGGAACTGGTGGCCGGCGCGGACCGCATCGTGGTGGACTCCGTCGCGCAGTGCGCGGCTTATGGCGAGGCGTCGCACGCGCTGGCCGCCGGCCTGCTGGACCGCGAACGCTTGGCGGAGCTGGGCCAGGTGCTGGCCGGAGAGCGGCCGGGCCGGCAAAGCGAGGACGAGATCACGCTGGCGGACCTGACCGGACTGGCGGTGCAGGACGCGCAGATCGCCAAATGCGTGCTGGAGGCCCAGGCCTGAGACGCCGTATCGCCGATGCGCGGCAGACTATGAACAGGTTCTCAGGCCGCGTGCGGGAAACCGTGCACCGGCCGCAAGGGCGGCCGGGCGTGGCCGCCCTGTTTTTGCGCCGCCATCAGAAAGCGGGTGTAGTTTTCCTTGCCTATCTGGCGGAAGTTGAATTTGACGGTGTCGGCAGAGAGCGCGACGCCGTCTTTGGCTTGCAGCCGGGCGACGATGTCGGCAATCACATTGTCCGCCTGCTGGCGCAGCGCTGAGCCCGCTTCTTTTTTCAGCATCTCGTTGAGGGTGACGATGGCGGGCGCGTCCGCCAGCCCCATGGCGGACAGGGCGGCGGCGTGCTGGCCGAAGTGCCGCCAGACGATGGCCTGGGAGCCCAGCCTCAGCACGAATTTGAACGGAAAGCCGGTGCGGATGGAGAGCAGCACCGGGTCTAGGCACACCAATTGTTCTATGGAATTGACGCCCTCGGCCGCCAGCGTGGCGGAGATATTGGCGGTGACGCCTTCCAGCTGGATCAACTGGTCGTTTTCCTGCGGTTGTTCCTTGGCGTTCAGGTTCAGCGTCGCCAGCCGGCGCAAGAGCTTGAACAGGGTGTCCATCGGAAAGGCGCCGACGGCGAAGGCGGACACGGTCTGCGCGGCGGAAGCGGCCTCGGCGGACCCGGCGGCGCTGACGGCCGCGCCGATGGGAATGGCCAGCATCATGCGCAGCGCGTACCAGTATACGTCCGCCACATTGAGGCTGCGCTTGCGCACGCTCAGCACCATATCGCTGACCACGAACAGATAGGCGCCGGCGATGGCGGCGCAGACGATCTGCGTGCTGAAGGGCATGACCAGCTGTCCGTTGGCGGCGAGCAGGTAGAGCATGCTCATGCACAGGGTGGCGATCAGCATCAGCGCCATCGGTGTGAGAAAGGCGGCGCGGCCATAGTGCTCGCGGTAGATCTGCTCGAACAGTTGCTCGGCGGCGGCTTCCACTTCTTCGTTTTCCGGCAGCGGCCAGGTGTTCAACTGCGGGTGCTTGTCGGTTCGCGGCTGCCAGAATTGGCGCAGGTAATAGATCAGCGCGCCGTTGTTGAGCCGGTTGCGGAATTCCTCGTAACGGGCGCCCCAGCCTATGACCAGAAAGCGGATCATCGGCGCGCCCACCAGTGCGGTGGCCAACAGGCCTAGCGCGAAATGGCTGACAAGCTGTGAACGGGAGAAAGGCGGCGTCATCAGTAGCGACAGCCCGTACAGCGCGGCGATGTCCAGCAGCAACAGGCCTATCCACAAGCCGTGATATTTCAGGTTTCTCATGATGGCCTCGCTGATTGACGGCGTGGCTACCATGTTAGTTCTCCAGCATAAAATCGCACTCCGTACGAATAACTAGCCGCTTGGGCAGCGTCAACCTTATCGAAAGTCGTGTTGAATCATTGATGTCCGGCCCCTAGCATTTGCCTCGCATTTCATTGGCACGCCAAGGCGCAAGCATGTCTTTGCCGCCGCTCGCCGGACGCCTCCCTTGCCGCCTCCTCCAACCTATCTTCAGGAACGGGACCAGACATGCCGGACATCATCGATTTGAGAAGCGACACCTTGACGCGGATCTGCAAAAGCGACGTGGAGACGCTGGACTTCGCCAAGATAGGCGACGACTGTTACGGCGAAGACCGCTATGTACGCGAGCTGGAGGCGTACTGCGCCGAGCTGTTCGGCAAGGAGGCGGCGCTGTTCATGCCCTCCGGCACCATGAGCAATCAGGTAGGGCTGCGCTGTCTGGCCGCGCCCGGCGACGAAGTCGTCACAGAGGTGGGCTATCACATCAACTTCTTCGAATCCTCGGCGGTCAGCGTCAACAGCGGCCTGGTGCTGAACCCCTACCATAGCGCGGAGGGCATTCTCACCGCCGCCGATGCGTGTATCGCCATCCAGGCCAAGGCGCGCTGGTCCAATCTCTACGCGGCGCCCAAGGTGGTGGCGATAGAAAGCAGCATCAACAGCTACGGCGGCATTGTCTATCCGGTGGACGAGATGAGGCGCATGCGCGCGCTGTGCGACGAAATGGGCCTGAGCCTGTACCTGGACGGCGCGCGTGTACTCAATGCCTGCACCCGGCTGGACATGCCGCCGGCGCGCTACGTGCGGCCGGCGGACATGTTGAACTTTTGCTTCTCCAAGGGCGTGGGCGCGCCGTTCGGCTCCATCCTGGCCGGCCCGGCGGAAAAAATAGAAGCCGCCAGGGTATTCCGAAAATGGCATGGCGGCTGCCTGCATCAATCCGGCTTGATGGCCGGCGTGGCGCTGGACAAGATGCGGCACTGGCAGCGGGTGACGCAGCAGGACAACGATAATGCCGAATGGCTGGGGCGCAGGCTGGGCGAGGCGGCGCGGCTGAAATACCCGGTGGAGACCAATATGGTGTTCATCGAGGCGGCGGACGCCAAGGGCGTTGCGGCGCGCTTGGCTGCGCGGGGCGTGCTGGCGCTGGCCTGGAAGCCGAACCTGCTGCGTTTCACTTGCAGCAGCCTGGTGACGCGGCGGGAGCTGGAGCGGGCGGCGGACATCATACGCGCCAGCCTGTGATCGGCTGACGACATCGCGGCTTCCCGGCCGATTTGCGCGACGCGGTGTACGGCGTAGCGCTGCGCTTGCAATAGTTCAACCAAAAATGTAAATTTCAACATATTGTTGAATTTAAGCGGCCCAAGCCCGGAGAGATTCGCGCTTGGGCCGCTGGCATGAAGGGGAAACAATGTTGCAATTGGAACGGCTCGCGCTGCGTGAATTTCGCGCCGAGGATTTGCCCAATGTGTTTTACGGGCTGTCGCACCCGGAGGTGATCAAGCATTACGGCATCCAATACGCCAGCGAGGAGGACTGCCGCGCGCAGATGCGCTGGTTCGACGACATCCGAGCCGACGGCAGCGGCTTGTGGCTGGCGCTGGAAACGCTGGAGGACCGGCGCTTCCTGGGCGCGGTGGGCATCAGTTCCCGGTCGGAGCAGCACCATTGCGCCGAACTGGGCTATTGGCTGCTGCCGGAACACTGGGGCCGCGGCTATATGCAGGAAGCCTTGCGTGGTTTCCTGAGGCTGGCTTATCGCCGCTTCCCGCTCAACCGCGTCTACGCGCAAGTGGAGGTGGACAATCTGGGTTCCGGCAAACTGTTGCGGAGCGTCGGCTTTACCCTGGAAGGCGTCAGTCGTGAGTGCGAATGGAAAGACGGCCGCTATCTGTCGCTGGCCAATTACGCCTTGTTGCGTGCCGAGCATGAGGCGGAGGGCGGCGGCGATGAGTGAGACGGCACGCAAATACGTGGCGGTGATCCATAAGCGGCTGGAGCCGGGCCGGGCGATGAATGTGCTGGGCCATCTGGCGCTGGCCCTGGCTTGCCGGCTGCGGCGCGCGGACGCGGCGACAAGCCACGTGGACTATGTGGACGCCGACGGCGGCGTGCACCCGGCGATCTCGGCGGATCCCTTCATCGTGCTGCGCGCTGACAACTCCGCCAAATTGGCCCAGCTGCGGCAGGCCGCGGCTGAGGCCGGCGTGGCCTGCGTGGATTTCACCGACACCATGGGGGAGGGCGGCAGCGCAGAACAACTGCGGCGCACCGCGGCCACTCCGGCCACCGCGCTGGAATACTGGGGCGTGGCCTTGTGCGGCTCCGAGGCGGAGCTGGGCGCGCTGACGCGCAAGTTCAGCCTTTATCGTTGAAGGGCGGCGAAATGGCAGAAGAGCAAGCGCGGACGGCGGATCCGTCCCTGGCGGAAAAACAAGCGGTGCTGCGCGCGCTGAGCGCCGTGGTCAAGCTGGCGGGCGGAATGGTGGACGCGCACACCGAGGTGGTGTTGCATGATCTGAGCCGGCCGGAATGTTCCATCGTCGCCATCGAGAACGGCCATGTATCCGGCCGCCGGCTAGGTGATGCCATCCTGGGGGGGCCGGCAGGGGATCGGGGCTTCGCCGCCATCGAACAGGCCATGCGTCAGGGCGGCGCCGAGCCGGCGCTGGTGTCCGGCTACCACACGCTGAGCCGCGACGGCCGGAGGCTGCTGTCCGCCAGCGCCGTTTTCAAGACCGCCGCCGGCGAACCCTTCGCCGCGCTGTGCCTGAACAGCGACCGCAGTCAGCTGGAAGCGGCGCTGGCCTGCCTGCAGGCGCTGGTGGGCCGCGCGCCGCCGCCGCAACGGGCGGCGCCGGAGCCGCCGGCCATGGACGAGGCGATGCAGGACATCATCGCCCAGGCGCTGGAACGCGGCGGCAAGCCGCTGGCGCGGATGAAGAAGGCGGACAAGAAGCGGGCGGTGGCGCAGATGCTGGAGCAGGGCCTGTTCATCGTCAAAGGCGGGGTGGAGCGCGCGGCCGAGGCCTTGGGCGTCAGCCGTTACACCATCTACAACTATCTGGACGAAATTCGCGGCGCGGCGGAGGGGGACGAAACATGAGGATTCCAATCTATCAGGTGGACGCGTTCTGCGACGCGGTGTTCCACGGCAACCCGGCTGCGGTGTGCCCCTTGCCGGCTTGGTTGCCGGACGCCACGCTGCAAGCCATCGCCATGGAAAACAATCTGTCCGAAACCGCCTTCCTGGTGGCGGAGGGCGGACGCATGGCGCTGCGCTGGTTCACGCCCACCACCGAGGTGGACCTGTGCGGCCACGCCACGCTGGCCAGCGCCTGGGTCTTGTTCCATGAGCTGGACTGGAGCGGCGAACGCATCGTCTTCCAGACCCGCAGCGGCGAATTGACGGCGAGGCGCGACGGCGAGCGCATCGAACTGCGCTTCCCCGCGGTGACGCCGCGCCCCTGCGCCGAGCCGCCCGGCCTGCTGGCGGCGCTGGGCCTGGACGCCGGCCAGGTGCTGGCCGCCGACGATTACATCGTGGTGCTGGACGACGCGGCGCGGCTGGCGGCGCTGCGGCCGGACTTCCAGCGGCTGCGCGGCTTGCCCAAGCGCGGGGTGGCGGTGACCGCGCGCGGCGCGGACTGCGATTTTGTCAGCCGATGGTTTGGGCCCGGCGTGGGCGTGGACGAAGATCCGGTCACCGGCTCGGCGCACTGCTGGCTGGCGCCGTACTGGGCCGGCGTGCTGGGAAAGACCCGGCTGCTGGCGCGCCAGGGCGGCGCGCGTCGCGGCAGCCTGGAGTGCCGGGTGGAAGGCGCGGAAGTGGCTTTGCTGGGGCAGGCGAAGTTGTATCTGAGGGGCGAGATTTACGTTTAGGCACGGCGTGTTTCACACGGCGGCTTCCGCCGCCAATTGTTCATCGCATACCGCCTTGACGCAGGCGCGCAGCCATTGCTGCGCCGGGTCCGCGTCCAAGCGCGGATGCCAAATCATGGAAATGGTGATCTCCGCCACCGTCAGCGGCAGCGCGAAGCTGTGCAGGCTGGCGCGCAGATGGCCGGTGTGGCGTTCCGGCACGGTGGCGATCAAATCGCTGGCGCGCGCCAGCGCCAGCGCGGCGGCGAAGCCGCCCACGGTGACCGCGACATCGCGGCTCAAGCCTTGCATGCTCAGCGCCTGGTCCACCGGTCCAAGCAGTCCGCCGCGGCGGGCCACCATCACATGGCGGCCGGCGGCGTAGCGGGCGGCGTCGATGGCGTCGGCTGCCAGCGGATGGCCGGCACGCACCACGCCGACGAAGCGGTCGCGGAACAGCATGCGCACCCGCAACTCCGGCCCGGCTTCGTGGCCCACCACTCCGGTGTCCAGATCCACCGCGCCGTCGCGCAGCGGCGCGTTGTCCTTGTCGCGCTTGGGCAAGAAATGCAGACGCACGCCCGGCGCCTCGCCTTGCAGCCGCGCCAGCAGCCGCGGGCCGAAGTTTTCGACGAAACCGTCGCTGCAGCGCAGCGTGAAGCTGCGTTGCAAATTGTCCAGCCGCAGCGTCCCGGCCGGGCGCAGCGCGCTTTCCGCGTCCAGCACCAAGGCATGCACCCGCTCGCGCAGCTCCAGCGCGCGCGGTGTCGGCGTCAGGCCGCGGCCGGCGCGCACCAGCAGCGGGTCGTCGGTGACCTCGCGCAGCCGCGCCAGCGCCCGGCTCATCGCCGAGGGGCTGAGCCGCAGGCGCCGCGCGGCGCGGGCCACGCTGCCTTCGTTCAGCAGCGCGTCCAGGGTGATCAGCAGATTGAGGTCGGGCGTGGACATGGCCTTACCTTAGCACAGCAATACATGGCGTCAAACGCAACTATTCAGTGCAAACCATGCGTCTTCCGCCCGCTATGGCGGCGGCGTAGCCTGTGTCGAGTCCGTGTCGACGGCCCCGGCGTTTCGGGGCCGGACGCGGCGGGGAGTCGCCGTCATGCCTGTTTCTCCATCCTCTTCTTCCGTCGCCGCGCTGGCCGGCCTGGCGCTGGCGATTCTGCTGGCCTCGCTGGGCGCCAGCGTGGCCAACGTCGGCCTGCCGGCCTTGGCCGCGGCCTTTCGGATCAGCTTCCAGCAGGCACAATGGGTGGTGCTGGCTTATCTGCTGCTGATCACGCTGGCCAGCGTCAACGTCGGCCGGCTGGGCGATCAATTCGGTCGTCGACGCGCGCTACTGGCCGGCATCGCCTTGTTCGTCGCGGCCTCGGCAGGCTGCGGCGCGGCCGACGCTTTCTGGGCGCTGATCGCCGGACGCGCCTTGCAGGGCTTCGGCGCGGCCTTGATGCTGGCCCTGGGCATGGCTTTTGTCGCGGACATCGCGCCTAGTGACAAAGTGGGGCGGGCGATGGGGCTGTTGGGAGCCATGTCCGCCGTCGGCACCGCGTTGGGGCCGTCGCTGGGCGGCGCGCTGATCGCGGGCTTCGGCTGGCGCGCGATGTTCTGGCCGATGTTGCCGCTGGGCGCGCTGGCTTTCGGCCTGGTCTGGCGCAGCGTGCCAGCGCCAAGCGGCCCCGCCGCCGATCGCCCGGGTTTCGACGTCGCCGGCAGCGGTTGGCTGGCGCTGACCCTGGCGGCTTACGCGCTGGCCTTGACCTTGAAGCTCGACCACGCTCAGGGGGGCTTCGGCGCGCTCAACGCCGCCTTGTTGCTGGTGGCCGCCATCGGTTGCGGTGCCTTTGTCCGGGCCGAGTCCAAGGCTGCCGCGCCCTTGCTGAACCTGGCCCTGCTGCGCGATCCGGTGTTGGCCGCCGGCTTGTTTTGCAACGCCTTGGTGTCCACGGTGATGATGGCCACCTTGGTGGTGGGCCCGTTCTATCTGGCGCGCGGTCTGGGCCTGGATGCCGCCGGCGTCGGCCTGGCGATGTCCGCGGGGCCGTTGGTGGCGGCTTTGAGCGGCGTGCCGGCCGGGCGGATGGTGGACCGCTGCGGTGCGGACGCTTCGGCGCGCTCCGGTCTGGCGGGCATAGGCGTCGGCGCGTTGGCGCTGGCCCTGCTGCCGTCCAGCCTGGGCCTGGCCGGCTATCTGTTGCCGTTGACCCTGATGACCGCGGCCTACGCCTTGTTCCAGGCCGCCAACAACACTCAGGCGCTGACCGGCGCAGCGGCGCGGCAGCGCGGCCTGGTGTCCGGCTTGCTCAATCTGTCGCGCAATCTGGGTTTGATCACCGGGGCGTCCTTGATGGGCGCGGTGTTCGCCGCGGCCAGCGGAGCCGCGGACATCGCCGCCGCCGCGCCGCAGCAAGTGGCCGTCGGCGCGCGCGCCGCCTTCGGTCTGGCGGCGGCGCTGATGTTGCTGGCGCTGTTGGCATCGGCGCATGGGCGCAGAAAAGCCGCGCTCTGCTGACGCCACGCTGTCAGCAGGGGGCAGGCAGACTGGTTCTTTTCCACAGCGAAAGCCGCATTTCAGTGAAAAGGAGCAAGCCATGACCTTGGCCCCCCAACCCAATCTGCAATTGTTGTATGTGACGGATATCCCGCGCTCCACCACGCTGTACCGCCGTTTGTTCGCCGCCGATCCGGTGTTCGTCAGCCCGCGTTACGTCGCCTTCAGCGCCGGCGGCGAGGCGCTGTTCGCCTTGTGGAGCGGCGGGGACGCGCCGCATGCCGATGTCCCGAGATTCGTCGAAACCGGTATCATGCTGGCCTCTGGCGAGGCGGTGGACGGGCTTTATCAAGCCTGGCGGGACGACCCGGATCTGCGCATCGCGCAGCCGCCGAGCACTGAAGTCTTCGGTCGCACCTTCCTGATGCTGGACCCGGACGGGAATCAGATCCGGGTGTGCCAACGGGATTGAATGCTGCTGGGAATGGCCCCGCCGCCGTTTTCTCCCGAGCGGGCATTTGGGTGCCGGCTTTGAACAGGCTTTCGGGTTGGCCGTGTCCAGCGCCGCCCCGCAAGCGCGCGAGCGCGCCGATGCCATGCCTGTTGTGCTGGGAGCGGGGCAGGCCGCCGCCTAGCTTGAACTGGACGCTGTGGAGGAAGCCTCGGGCTGATGCAGGCCAAAGCTCAGGCCGCCCGGCGCATGGCATTGGGCGAATTTGCCGAAGCCCGGCTCCTCCGCGATGCCGCCGTCGACTTGGCCGCCCAAGGCCCGCACGCGCTCCACGGCGGCCGACAGGTCCGGCACCTGGAAGAAGAGATCAATCCGGGGCGCGGTATCTCCCCCGTGCAGGCCGGCTTTAATCGATCCGGCCTGAAACCAGCCGCCGCCGTCCGCGCCCATGGGATGGAAGCTCCAGCCGAACAGTTCGGCGAAGAAGGCTCCGACAGGGGCTGCGTCTTCGGCGCCGATCTCGATATAGGAAACAGGTGATGCCATGGGAATCTCCTTGGGAGTTAAAAAGCCTATCGGCCTATTTCAACGGCCTAAATGATTATAGATCGCATCAGCTTGGGTCGATGGCTTCCAATTCCACTCGCAACAGCGCGAGCGGGCGCGCGGTGCGCAGTCGCAGCGTTTCGCCGCGTCGGGCGACGGCGGCGTCCCAGGCCGCCAGCGGCAGCGGATGGCCGTTTTGCAGTAGTTGCGCGCCGTCCTCCAGCGCCAGCAGCAAGCTCAGCTCGGCATCGGCGCGCAGTTCCAGCGTGTCGTCCACTGTCAGATAGTCCAGTCGCGATTGGTAGCGACCGCGCCGCGTCATCACGTTGAAATCGGTTAGCGGGCCGTCCAGCAGCCGGCTTTGCGCCGGAGTTTCCCCTGCGAAGGCCAGCGGCGCGCCGCCCGGCGTCAGCCGCAGGCTGTCCCGGCCGTCCAGTTTCAGTTCCAGCCCAGCGCCTTGCAGGATCAACAGCTGCCGGTCCACCCCGTCGAAACGCGAGAACGGGCCGTCGCTGGCCACGCTGGCCAGGCTGAGGCGGTAGTCGAAATCGTCCAGGCCGGCCCCGGCGGGGGAGATCAGCAATTGCCGAGTGCTGCCGCCGCCGTTTTTCCAGGGGCTGGGCGGGCAGTCTTGCAGGCGGATGAGCGTCATGGCGGGCCTCAATGCAGGTAGTTGATGATCCAGGCGTGGAAGGGAATCGCCACCAAGTCTATCAGCACCGCGCCGCACAGCGGGATGATCAGGAAGGCCTTGTACGAGGTGGCGCCGTGCTTCTGGCACACCGCGCTCATATTGGCCACCGCGTTGGGCGTGGCGCCCAGGCCGTGCCCCATCAGGCCGGCGCACATCACCGCCGCGTCGTAGTTCTTGCCTAGCAGGCGGAAGGCGATGAAGACGCTGATCGCCATCAGCGCGATCACCTGCAAGGACAGCACGCCCAAGAGCGGTAGCGCCAGATCGTACAGCTCCCAGATCTTCAAACTCATCATCGCCATGGTCAGGAAGATGCCCAGAGAAATGTCCGCAATGGCGTCGATGGCCGGGCTATTGAGCCGGACCAGCCGCGCGCGGTCGTTCAGATTGCGGAACACGATGGCGGCGAACATGGCGCCGACATAGGCGGGCAGCACGAAGTCCCAGCGTTGTTGCACTTGATTGGCGAGCAAGGTGCCGGCGGTCATCAAAACCAATATCAGGCCCATGGAGGAGATCAGGGAGTCGCTGTTGACGGTAATGTTGGCTTCGTGGTCGTGATAAGCTGGTGCTTGCATGGCGCTGGCCTCGGTCTGGATCGGCAATTGGTGGCGGCGGATCAGCCAGCTGGCCAGTGGTCCGCCCAGCACGCCGCCGGCGATCAGGCCGAAGGTGGCGGAGGCCAGCGCCACCGCGGTGGCGCCCTGGGTGCCGAGTTGCTCCGCCATCGGGCCGAAGGCCGCCGCCGCGCCGTGGCCGCCCTCCAACGACACCCCGCCCGCCATCACGCCCAGCGTCGGATCCAGGCCGAACATGGCCGCCGCGCTGGCGCCGAATACGTTCTGGAACACCGCCAGCGCCCAGCAGATGCCCAGATAGATCAGCAGAGTGCTGCCGCCGGTGCGCAGCAGCGCCAGGCTGCCGCCTATGCCCACCGTGGTGAAGAAAGCCACCATGAAGGGGGTTTGCAAGGTGGTGTCGAAGCTGACGGCGGCGATGCCGCTCTCGCGCAGCAGCAAGACGGCGATGGAGACGGCGAATCCGCCTATCACCGGGGCCGGGATGCAGAAGCGTTCGAAGAAGCGCACGTGGCGCTTTAGCCGGTAGCCGGCCAGCAGGGCCGTCACCGCCAGCGCGGTGGTGGCGATCAAATCCAGTTTCCATTGCTGCATGGGTTTCTCCTTTGCAAAAGTGCGGCTTGCCGCTGTGTCGCGGCTTGTTGCGCCAAGCCTTGGGCCTGGCGGGTATTTAGATTGGCTTCGTCAGCCGGTGTATCAGCCGCGCGGCCGTCCGCGCGGTCAGTTGGTCCTGATCCAGTTCCGGGTTCAGTTCAGCGATATCGGCCAGCCGCAATTTGCCGCTGGCGCGGATGACGTCGATCAGCGTTTCCAGCGTGGCCAAGGGCACGCCCAGCGCCGCCGGCGCGCTGACGCCGGGCGCTTGCGACGCCGGCAGCGCGTCCAGGTCTATGGTCAGGTACAGGCAGTCGCAGGGCGCGATGAAGTCCCGCAGCTTTTGCAGCGGCTGTTCCAGCCGCCACGGCTGCAACTCCTCGTCGAACAGCAGTTGGGCGTCCAATTGTTGGGCGGTGGCGAACAGCGCGGCGGTATTGGCGGTTTCCGCCACGCCGGCGCACAAGTAATGAAAGGGCCAGCCGCGTTGCTCGCAGTCGGCGGCGATCTGGGCGAAGGGGGTGCCGGAGGAGGCGAGCGGGCTTTGGCGCAGGTCCAGGTGGGCGTCGATGTTGACGATGCCGACGCGCGGCGCGCGCCCGGCGGTTTCCAGGTGCCGGGCCAGCCCAAGGAAGCTGCCGTAAGCCACCTCGTGGCCGCCGCCGAGCACGATGGGGAACTGTCCGGCGTCCAAGAGGCCGGCCACCTGCCGGCCCAGTTCGACCTGAGCGGCCTCCAGCTCGTCGTCCAAGCAATGGACGTCGCCGGCGTCGTAGGCGGTTTGCGGCTGATGCCAAGCCAGGTTGGCCAGCGCCCGGCGGATGGCGCTCGGCGCTCCGGCCGCGCCCGGGCGGCCCTGGTTGCGGCGCACGCCGGCGTCGCAGGCAAAGCCCAGCAGGGCGAAGCCGGCGGCGGCGCCGGGCTGCCATGGGTGCACGCGTTGATGCCAGCGGCGCGCCAGTTCGCCTTCGGCGTCGGTGCGGCCGCTCCAGGCCGCGGGAGGAGTATGTAGCGTCATGCTCGGTCTTTCGGTGTCGGGCCGCTCAGTCGCAGCCCAAGTAAGCGCTGATGTTGCGCGCGGCCTGGCGGGTTTGCTCCACCAGTTGGGCGCGGCGTTGGGCGCGTCCGGAGGGCGCCATCAGCGTCAGGGCGCCCAGCAATTTGCGCCGGCCCTGCAGCAAGGGGGCGCTGACACCCCAGATGCCGGGGTCGATGGCGCTGTCGCTGGTGGCGTAGCCTTGGCGGCGCACCTCGGCCAGGGCCTGGCGCAAGGTTTCGTGTTCCTCCGGCGGCAGCATGCTGTCCAGGGAGGCCTGGCTTTGCGTTGCCGGCATGAAGGCCAACAAGGCCAGCGCCGACGCCCCGCGCGCCAGCGGCTGCCCCTTGCCGGCGGCGAAGGCGCAGCGCAGCGTCTGCTGGCTCTCCATCATTTCAATGCAAATCACCTGTTGGCGGGTGGCCACCATCAAGGCCACGGTTTCATTGCTCAGCCGCGCCAGACGCTGCATTTCCGGACGTGCTTGCGCCGCCAGCGTGTTGTGTTGCTGAAACCCCATCGCCAACTGCAGGCCCAGCGGGCCGGCGTGGTAGGCGCCGTCCTCGCCGGGCTGCAGCAGGCCCCACTGGCTCAGATGGGTGAGCTGGCGGTATAGCGTGGACGGCGGCAAGGCCAGCCGCCGCGCCATTTCCTTGGCGCTCAGCGGCTGGGGCGAGGCCGCCACCAGCTGCAGGGTTTGCAACAGACGATCGGAGGAAGAGCTGAGGGTGGGCATGTTCAGTCCTTATTAGGATTTTCTAACCTTATCTATTGCGACTGTCGCGAAGAAGTCTGGTTTCTCATATGGCGGTAATTGTCTGGAGATTTTTGTTTTTCATTCCCGTATTGCGGGAAATGCGGCTTTGGATGGAGAGCGGGGGCGGCTGGCGCGGACCGGCGGGCATGGTTTACACTGCCGGCCTGTATCCGCTATGGATGAAAGAGAAGCCGTTCCCTCTAGGCGAGGCGGCGACGACGCGGACACGCCGGCTTTGATACGGATTCAAGGCCCGCCCGCAAAACGAAAGAAAGGAGGTTGTATGGTTCAGTTTGCGCGCCCAGAAATGTTGGCTCGCTTGTATGGCACATTTGCCGGCTCTTGCCCGAGTTCCATCGCGCTGCGATAACCGGGTCGGAGCAAAGCCACTCTTCACTTCGAGTTTTACTCGCCGAGTCTTTAGCCGACTCCCATGTTGTCGCCAGCGCTCCTGTTGACAGGGACTATCACGTCCCAAAGAAACGAGAGCAAGAGCATGACAACCCTGATTTCCGCGCAATCCTTGCAACTGGACGCCGGCCACGGCCCGCTGTTCCAGGACCTTTCCTTTACCGTAAAACTGGGCGACCGCATCGGCCTGCTGGGCCATAACGGCTGCGGCAAGAGCAGCCTGCTCGGCGTGCTGGCCGGCCAGCGCGAAGCCAACGCCGGCACGGTGCAATACGCCGGCCTGTGCCGGCTGCAATACGTGGAGCAACATCTGCCGCCGCGGTTGGCGGGCTTAAGCGCGCGCGCGGCGCTGCTGGAGGCGGTGGATCGCCAGCCGGAGCAGCACTGGCGGGTGGACAGCCTGCTGGACGAGCTGGAATTGTCGGCCGCGGCCGACACCCCGGCGGCCAGCCTCAGCGGCGGCCAGCATACTCGGCTGTTGTTGGGGCGGGCGGTGCTGCGCCAGCCCAATCTGCTGTTGCTGGACGAACCCAGCAACCATCTGGACCTGCCGTCCTTGCTGTGGCTGGAAGACTTTCTGCGCCGCTGGCAGGGCGGTTTTATCCTGGTGTCCCATGACGCGCGACTGTTGGACGCGGTGACTTCGCACAGCTGGATTCTGCGCGACCAGCGCTTGTACCGCTTTGAACTGCCGTGCAGCCGGGCGCGGACCGCGCTGGCGGAGGCCGATGCCGCCGCTCGCGCGCGCCATGCCGGCGAGCAGAAGGAGATCGACCGCCTGAACGCCAGCAGCAAGCGCCTGGCGATCTGGGGCCGCGAGCACGACAATGAAAAACTGGTGCGCAAGGCCAAGTCCATGCAGAAGCGGGTGGAGAGGCTGAAGGAGGAGCAGGCCTTCGTCAGCCGCGGCAGCCCATGGCGCTTGCGGCTGCAAGGCCAACCCTTGGCGGCGGACCGCTTGCAGGCCTTCGAAGGCTTGCAGGTGCGCGCCGCGCCCGGCCTGCCGACGCTGTTCGAGGCCGATGAGTTGAGCTTGCGCAGCGGAGACAAAGTCGCCCTGCTCGGCGCCAACGGCGCGGGCAAGTCCTCTTTGCTGAGCCAGTGTTGGCGGGACTGGCGGCAAGGCGAGGCCGGCGCCGGTTGGCGGCCGCACCCGGCGGCGAGTATCGCTTATTACGATCAGTCGCTGCATCAGTTGGACGACCTCGCCTCCTTGTCGGACGCGCTGTATCCGTTCGCGCCGCTGAGCGACGCGGAGCGGCGCCAGGCGCTGATCTCCGCCGGTTTCGCCTATGCGCGCCATGGCCAGACCGTGGCCACCCTCAGCGGCGGCGAGCGCGCGCGGCTGCTGTTCCTGGCCTTGTCGCTGGCCAGCTATCACTTGTTGTGGCTGGACGAGCCGACCAACCATCTGGATCTGGACGGCAAGCGCGAGCTGGCGGAAGAACTGGCCGGTTTCGCCGGCGGCTTCCTGCTGGTCTCGCACGACCGTGAGCTGATCGAGCGATCGTGCAATCGCTTCTGGGTGCTCGACGACGGCCGGTTGCGCGAATGGCCGGACGCCGCCAGCGCCTATGCCCAGCTGTTCACCCCGTCGGCCGTCACGGCCGTGGTAGAGCCGCCGCTTGAGGCCGGCGACACGCCCGCGGCGAACGGCGCGGAGCGGCAGTTGGAGCGCTTGTATCAGCTGGAGGCGCTGCTGAGCGCGGACCTGGCGCGCAAGCCCAAGCATCAGAAGCCGCAATTGCAGCAGCAATGGCGGCGGGAGATGGGCGCCTTGGAACGGGAGCTAGGCTTATAACGCGAAGGGCGGCGTTAAAAACGCCGCCCGTTCGTCGCCCGTTCGGCCGTTTCGTCCATCGCCCTGGGCGTTTCGTCGCAAGCCGCTATCGGCCGCGTTTGGCGCTGGCTACAGTGAGCAGCGTTAACCACAACGCATCACTAGGAGCTAAACATGGACCGGGAAAAACACGCGGAAGCTTTGGACGGACTGAGCGGCGTCAAGCACAAGATCGCCATTTACTGGCGGCTTTATGTAGACTGGCTGACCGGGCTCGGCTGGGGGCGGCTGGCGCTGATCTCGCTGCTGGCCTTGATTTTGAGCGGCGTGCTGGCGTTGAGCGGTGCCGTGGTTTTTTTGATACTGATGTCCTTCCTGGTCAAGGCCTGCGTTGCGCCGAAACCGTCGAAACCGGCGGCGCTGACGGAGAGGACCGAGGAAGAAATGAAGCAAGACCGGGGGGCGTATCATGGATAGGCAAAGACATGCGGAGGCGCTGGCGGGCATTGACCTCGTCAGCCACAAGGCCTCCATCTACTGGTGGCTGTTTTTCGATTGGCTGGCCATCGTAGGCTGGGGGCGGCTGCTGCTGATCTGCTTCCTGGGGCTGATCATGGGCGGCATCATCGGCGTGCCGGTGCTGGCCTTTTTCCTGGGCGTGGCTGTCTGCGTCGTCAAGATCGTGGCCGGCGGCAAGCGTCGGGCGGAGCTGCGCGCGGACGAGGCGGTGGTTCGCAGCCAGCAGGCGGAGGAACTGGCCGAGGTGGAGGCGCTGCAACGCCAGTTGGCGGAAGCGCGGATGGGAGCGCTGCAGGCGCAGATCGAGCCGCACTTCCTGTTCAACACTTTGTCCTCGGTATGCCAATTGATGGAAACCGCGCCGGAGCGCGCCTTGCTGATGCAGAAGGCGCTGATCCGCTACCTGCGCTCCTCGCTGCCGGAGTGGAGGGAATCTCCGGCGGAAACCAGCTTGGGCCAGCAACTGGAGCTGTCGCGCGCTTATCTGGACATCATGCAGTTGCGCATGGAGGACCGGTTGCGGGTGAGGCTGGAGGTGCCGGAGTCGCTGCTGGACGCGCGCTTTCCGGTGATGATGCTGCAAACCCTGGTGGAGAACGCCATCAAGCACGGCCTGGAGCCCAAGGCCGAGGGCGGCGACATCGTCATCGGCGCCAAGGTGTTGACCGGCGAATTATTGGTGTCGGTGAGCGACAGCGGCGTCGGTTTTCCGGAGCAGCCGGGGCAGGGAATGGGGTTGAGCAATATCCGCGAGCGGCTGGCCATGTTGCACGGCGAGCGCGCACATTTGCTGCTGGAAGTGTTGCCGGAGGGCGGCACCCGCGCCACCATAGCCTTGCCGTTCGCGCTGGTGTGAGCGGTTAGCCTGGCGGAGGACAGCGATTGATGACGAAACTAAGCGCGGTGATTGCCGACGACGAGCGCCTGATGCGCGAGCAACTGCGCATGGCCTTGCAGAGAGTGTGGCCGGAGTTGAGGATAACGGCCGAGGCCCACGATGGCGCCGAGGCGGTGGAACGGGTGCGCGAGCACCGGCCGGACCTCGCCTTCCTGGACATCACCATGCCGGTGCAGAACGGCATCGCCGCCGCGATGGAGATCGACGGCCTGTGTCCGGTGGTGTTCGTCACCGCCTACGACCAGTACGCGATCAAGGCCTTTGAGGAAGGCGCGGTGGACTATCTGCTCAAGCCGGTGGAGGACGAGCGGCTGTTGCGCACGCGTCAGCGCTGGGAACAACGGCAATTGACGCTGCCGTCTCACTGGCAGGCCTCCTTGCAGCAGTTGAGCCGCCAACTGGCGCGGCCGGACTATCTGCGTTGGATCAAGGCCTCGGTGGGCAACAGCCTGCGCATGATCAGCACCGGCGAGGTGTTGTTCTTTCAGTCCGACGAAAAATACACCCGGGTGCAGACCGTCGGTTGCGAGGCCTTGATCCGCATGCCGATCAAGGAGCTGTTGCAGGCGCTGGACCCGGACGAATTCTGGCAGATTCACCGCTCCACCCTGGTGCGGGTGGACGCCATCGAACAAATCAAGCGCGACGACGGCCAACGCGGCCTGCTGCTGCAATTGCGCGGCTATGCGGAGCCGCTGGAAGTCAGCCGCAGCTACGCCCATCTATTCCAGCGTATGTGAATGGGTCGTCGCAGCCGGCATGAAAGCTGCTTGTCCTTGCCCATGATTCAATGGGAGACCGAAATGATATGCATCAGACTCGCACCGGCGCTGGCGGCCGGCGATTACTCGCGCTTGAGCGTTTTGCTGGCGGACAGCGTGGCCGGCGGCGCTTCGGTGGGTTTTCTCGCGCCCTTGCCGGTGGCGGAGGCTGCCGCGTATTGGGCGCAGGTGGATGCGCTGCTGGGCGCGGGCTTGCAATTATGGCTGGCGGAGGAGGACGAGGCGTTGTTGGGCTGTGTGCAGTTGGCGCCTTGTCAGCGTGGCAATGGCCGTCACCGCGCCGAGGTGCAGAAACTGCTGGTGCATTCCGCTTGCCGCGGCCGCGGCGTGGCGCGCCAATTGATGGCGACGCTGGAAGATCATGCACACAAACAGGGCATCCGCCTGTTGGTATTGGACACCGAGGCCGGCTCCGGCGCGGAAGAGGTCTACCGCAAGCTGGGCTGGAGCAAGAGCGGGGAGATACCGGATTACGCCGCCAGCCCCGACGGGCGGCTGCATCCCACCGCCTATTACTTCAAGCGTTTGTGATGCGCCGGGGAGTGTTCGCCAGCGCCATCATGGGGTGTTTAGCTTGAGGCGATAGCCGTCAGCGCGTCGCGCACCGCGGAGACAACCTGCTCCGGCTCGGAGAATTGCGGAAAATGGCCGCTGCGGGCGGCGATGACGTGACGGCCGCGCGGCGACAGTGCTGCCAGCCGGCGCTGGCCTTCGGCGCGCGCGTCCAGCACTGCTTTGGAGCTCAGCCAGGACAAGCCCGGCGCGCCGCCGCTGATCACGAACAAGGGAATGTCGGGGAAGGGCGGCGCTTCGGCGATCTGTTCCGCGCTGCGTCTCAGGTGCCCGGTTTCGTTCAGGGTGTCGCGGTCCTGGGCCAAGTCCAAGGCCCGGCGCAGCAGCTGGCCCAGCCGCCCTTGGCGTGCGTCCAGCGCGCTGATGTCTTCCGGCGCCGCGGCGTCCAGCAACACGCAGGCGGCCACTTCTCCGGCGTAGCTGCGGGCGAACAGATTGGCGATCAGGCCGCCCAGCGCGTGGGCCACCAGTACATAGGGCGGAGCCAGGTTCGCCTTGAACAGCAGCGCGCGCAAGGTTTCCATCATCGCGGCGGCGGTCTGCGCTTCGCGGACGTTGCCGCTGTTGCCGATGCCGCAGCGGTTGTAGGCGAACACGCCGCTGAGCGCTTCCAGCGCCGGCAGCACTTTGTACCAGCTTTCCATCGGGGCGCCAGCGTCGTTGATCAGCACGATGGGCGGCGTCGCGTCGCCGACGGCGATGTACTCCATGGCGACGCCGTCGATGGCGGCGATGAGCTTTGGGGGCAGGGTGGTCATGGGGCAAGCCGGCGGCGGTCGCCGAAAAGTAGTCTATCCAATTGTTTTTGTAAGTAAAAAATTAATTCAGTTCCTGATAGTCATTATGGGCGCGAATTTTCCAGCGCCAACAGGGAAGCGGGGTCAGCCCGCCGTCTGTAGCGCGGCGGCAACTTGCGCGCGGATTTGCCGTCGGTCAAGGAAATGGAGAATGGCGGCGCCGTCCGGCTTGAGGCGGCTTTCCGGCCAGTGGTATGTTTGTGGTATTCCCGGCCCGGCCGCGCGCCGCGCCGTTTGATTCTCCATTTCTCCTGGTGGCGATGATGTCCAAACCCCGTGCCGTATATTTGCAGTCGGGCGGCCCGACTGCGGTGTTGAACGCTTCCGCGCAGGGCGCGATTGAAACCGCGCGCCAGCGCGGCCTGTCGATGTACGGCGCTTTCGACGGTCTGGCCGGCTTGCTGGAGGACCGCTTGTGCGATACCGACGCGGTATCGGACGAAGCCATCGCCCAACTCGCCTTCATGCCCGGTGGCAGCTTCGGCGTCAGCCGGCGGATGATAGGGAGCTTTGCCGAGGCCGGCGACGATTGGAGGCGGCTGCGCGAGGTGTTGGCCCGGCACGACATCCATTATCTGTTGGTCAACGGCGGCAACGGCTCGCTGGGCTGCGCCGAACGGCTGGCGGAGTTCGAACGCCACATGAGCTATCCGCTGAAGGTGGTGGGCATTCCCAAGACCATAGACAACGACTTGGTGGGCACAGACAACAGCCCCGGCTACGGCTCCTCAGCCAAATTCCTGGCCAGCGCGATGCGAGAGGTGGGCCTGGACATGACCAGCATGGGTTGGGGCCGGGTGTTCATCATGGAAACCATGGGCCGTCACACCGGTTGGCTGGCGGCGGCCTGCGCGGCGGCAGCGCGCAACGAACGCGAAGCGCCGCATTTGCTGCTGCTGCCGGAGGTGGCTTTCGAGGCCGAGCGTTTCCTCGCCGCGGTGGACGATAGATTGGCGCGCTTTGGTCAATGCGCGATCGCTGTGGCGGAGGGCATCACCGACGCCGACGGCCGCTTTGTCGCCGAGGCCAAGAAATCAGAGGTCTACGGCCATGAGCAATTGGGCGGGGCCGGCCACTGGATCGCCCAGCTGCTGTTGCGCGAACGCGGCATTTCCGCGCATGTGGCGCAGGTGGATTATCTGCAGCGAGCCGGCGGTCACTTGGGGTCCAGCATGGATGTGCGCCAGGCCTACATCATGGGCGAGCGGGCGGTGGAGTGGCTGCTGGCCGGCAAAAGCGGGGTGATGGCCGGCATCAAGCGCATCCAGAACCATCCCTATTGCTGGGATGTGGAGGAGGTGCCGCTGGCGGTGGTGGGCGATCAGGAGAAGCGGCTGTCGCCGGAGTTCATCGGCGCCGACGGTTTCAGCGTGACGCCGGCCTTCCTCGATTATGTGCGTCCCTTGATGGAGGGCGAGCGGATTCCGCCGTTCAAGGACGGGTTGCCGGATTACCGGCCCATTGCCTGGCCAAAGGTGTGAGGGTGGTAGACGCGTGATGGAAAACCCGGCGCAAGCCGGGTTTTTTACCGCCTGCGCGGGCGGGTTCATGCCTCAGCGCAAACGGCGGCTGGGGAAGGAAAACAAGCCCGGCATCGGCCGGGCCCGTTGGCGGGAGAAGGATTTACAGCACCAGGCCGCCGATCAGCGCCGACAGAATGCTGACCAGGGTGGAGCCGTACACCAGTTTCAGGCCGAAGCGGGACACCATATTGCCGCGTTCCTCGTCCAGGCCTTTTACCGCGCCGGCGATGATGCCGATGGAGCTGAAGTTGGCGAAGGACACCAGGAAGATGGAAATCACGCCTATGGTGTATTCCGACAGCTGAGCGGTGAGCTTTTTCAATTCCATCATCGCCACGAATTCATTGGTCACCAATTTGGTGGCCATGATGCTGCTGGCCGGCATGATGTCGGCGGCCGGGATGCCCATCAGCCAGGCGAAGGGGTAGAACACATAGCCCAGCACGTACTGGAAGTTCACGCCGAAGACGGCATCGAAGATATGGTTGACGGTGGTGATCAGCGCGATGAAGCCGATCAGCATCGCGCCGACGATCACGGCGATCTTGAAGCCGGCCATGATGTAGTCGCCCAGCATTTCGAAGAAGGACATGCGGTGGGAGGCTTCCGCGCTGATCAGCTCGTCGTCGTCCTGGCTGGCGTCGTAGGGGTTGATCAGCGACAGGATGACGAAGGTGCTGAACAGGTTGAGGATCAGCGCGGTGACCACGAAGCGCGGTTGGATGATCTGCATATAGGAGCCGACGATGGACATCGACACCGTGGACATCGCAGTGGCGGCCAGCGTGTACATGCGCTTTTCCGAGAAGCTGCCGATGATGTTCTTGTAGGCGATGAAGTTCTCGGATTGGCCTACGATCATGGAGCCCACGGCGTTGAAGGACTCGATCTTGCCCATGCCGCTGATCTTGGCCAGCACCCAGCCTATGCCGCGTATCACCCAGGGCAGCACGCGGATGTGCTGCAGGATGCCGATCAGCACCGAGATGTAGACGATGGGCATCAGCACCTTGAGGAAGAAGCTGAACTCGCCCTGATTGAGCAGGCCGCCAAACACGAAGTTGGTGCCTTCGCCGGCGTAGCTCATCAGCTTGTCGAACACGCCGGCCACGCCGCCCACCAGGGTCAGGCCGTAGCTGGAGTGCAACAGGAAGTAGGCCAGCGCCAACTCCACCACGATCAGTTGCAGCACGTAGCGGATCTTGATGTTTTTGCGGTCGCGCGCCACCACTTGGGTCAGCAGGAAGACAACCAGCAGTCCGAAGACGAATTGAAGTATGTGCATATTTATTGCCTTGATGGGCCGTCCTTCAGGCAGGAACGGCGACGTTTGGCGGGCGCGCCCGCTGTGTGTGCTTGGTATTGTTGACGAGGCGAACGATGAATTTTGACATGAAGCCATTGCCGCTTCCATGTAAAACGCATTCGCCCGCCACTGTGCGCTTATCCGTCGTCGCAAACTAGCCGGTTTGATCAAACAAGCTGCGCGGCGACGGCAAAAATAAAGCCCCCGGCCATGGCCGGAGGCTTGTTTCATTCCGCGCTACTGCGCTTGTTGTTCCGCTTCGCGACGAGCTTGCTCGGCAAAATAATAAT
Organism: Chromobacterium haemolyticum; assembly: GCF_002081825.1. Taxonomy (GTDB): domain Bacteria; phylum Pseudomonadota; class Gammaproteobacteria; order Burkholderiales; family Chromobacteriaceae; genus Chromobacterium; species Chromobacterium fluminis. The sequence continues at coordinate 73,951 of NZ_MUKU01000005.1, forward strand.
CGCGGCGAGCTTGCTTGGCCGCCGCCTTTTCCGCCAATTCCCGCTCTTTCTTGGCGGCTTCCTCCGCCGCCTCCGCGCGCTGGGCGGCCTTCACCGCTTCGCGCTCGGCTTCCTCGGCGGCTTCGATCGCGGCGATTTCGCTGCGGCTCTTGCACGGGCCGGTCTTTTCGAACCAGGCCACGGATTCCACATGGGCGGTGTGAGGGAACATATTGATGATGCCGGCCGCCTTCAGCGTGTAGCCCTTGGTGTGCACCAGTACATTGGCGTCGCGCGCCAGCGTGGCCGGGTTACAGGACACGTAGACGATGCGCTTGGGCGCGGTGTCTTCGGTGATGGCTTTCAACAACTGCACCGCGCCGTCGCGCGGCGGGTCCACCAGCATCTTGTCGAAGCGGCCGAGCGCGGCGAAGGATTCCTCGGTGACTTCGAACAAATTGGCCATTTCATAACTGACCTTGTCCTGCAGGCCGTTGTGGGTGGCGTTTTCCACCGCGCGCTTGACCAGGGGCTGGCTGCCTTCCATGCCGTGCACCTCGGCGCCGGAGCGGGCGATGGGCAGGGTGAAGTTGCCGATGCCGCAGAACATGTCGGCGATGCGCTCGCCCGGCCGCGGGTCCAGGAATTTCAGCGCGCGCGCCACCATCACCGCGTTGATCTCGGGGTTCACCTGGGTGAACTCGGTGGGGTAGTAGGGCATTTCCACGCGGTATTCCGGCAGGCTGTAAGTCAGCTTGGGCGCGTCCAGCGGGTAGACCGGATAACAGGTGTCCGGCCCCTTGGGCTGCAACCACATTTGCAGCGGCCGCTCCTTGCTGCCGTGGGCGTCGGAGAAGGCGCGCAACAAGGCGTGGTCGGCGTCGTTGATGGCTTCCATATTGCGGAACACCAGGATGTCCACCTTGTCGCCCACCGCCAGCTCCACCTGGGGCATGCGGTTGTTGATCGACAGTTTATAGATCATCTCGCGCAGCGGCACGATCAGGTCAGAGATGTGGCGCGGCAGGATGTGGCACTCGCGCATATCGGTAATGTAGGTGGAGCGCTTCTCGTGGAAACCCACCAGCACGCCGCCCTTCTTCTCCACCAGCCGCGCCGACATCCGCGCGCGGTGGCGGTAGTGCCAGGCCGGGCCGGCGATGGGGGTCAGCACCTGTTGCGGCTTGACCCGGCCGATGCGGGCCAGATTGTCTTCCAGCACCCTTTGCTTGACCGCCACTTGGGCGCTGAACTCCACATGCTGCATCGAACAGCCGCCGCAGGTGCCGTAATGCGGACAGCGCGGCTGCGTGCGCAGGAAGCTTTCCTTCAGCACCTGGCTGGTGTTGGCGTTTTCGTAGGAAGACTTCTTGCGATAGGCGCTGTAGACCACGGTTTCATACGGCAGCGCGCCGTCGATGAAAATGGTCTTGCCATCGACGTGGGCGACTCCCCGGCCTTCGTGGTCCAGCGATTCGACCTGAGCGATAGTCTGTTTGTGCGTCATGGTGTTGCTTGGAAAATCAAACGGAAAGCGGCGATTTTCTCAAATTATCCGGCGGCGCGCAGGGGTTTTTTGTCGGCGCCGGCCGGCGCGCCGGTTTCCACCTCCAGCCCGGCGGCCTGGCGTTCAGGCCGCGAGTGCGCAAGGCGGCCACCGCCTGGGTGAGTAGCACGCGATAAGGGCCGCGACGGTAGGCGATGATTTCGGCGCCGGCGTTGGACAGGCTGGCCTGCTCGACCAATCGCTCAACTGGCGATACTTGATCGGCGTTGTTGTTTGGTCTTGCCAGCGCGGCGGCGCTCTTTTTACGGATGCAGCCGGCGATGGGCGCGGGCTTTTTCGCCGCGAAAACGCCGCAGCCTTGTGGCGCATGCGAGTTTCGGCTTTGGTCTGCACGCGACGGCCTGGCTCTTGGCGCATTGGCCGGAACTTTGAGCCAAAGCCGGCTATGCTGGCGTAAAACCGACAATATTAGCGACGGCCCGGGCGGGGCTAGGCGTTTGGTAATAGTCAGAATCTTGCTTTTTCACGCTTTCTGTTAGAATCGAACAATAGTGATTTCAAATATGGTGCGGTATGTTGAAGCGATGTTTTGGGCTGTTGGGTGTGCTGGGATTGAGCGCGGCGACGGGCGTCGGCGCGGCGGTGATTCCCGAGCCTGATGTGCAAGTCAGCCCCACCGGTCTGCATTTGGTGCTCAATTTGCCGCAAGCCAGGTTGTTCCAGTACCAGGATGGCAGGCTGTCCAAAATCTATCCGGTGGCGGTGGGCAAGATGCTGACCCAGACGCCGACCGGCAGCTTCGACATTACCGGCATTTACAAGGCGCCGGCCTGGCATGTGCCACGTTCCATCCAGGAAGAAATGCGCCGCAGCGGCAAGGAAGTGCAGACCGTGGTGCCGCCGGGGCCAAGCAATCCTTTGGGGCCGGTGTTCATCCGCTTCGGCGAGGCCAAGTTGGGTTTGGGATTTCATGGCACCAATGCGCCGGGTTCGGTGCCCGGCTTTCGCAGCCATGGCTGCGTGCGCATGAAAAACGACGACGCCTTGCTGCTCTCCAGGACAGTGGGCCGCGGCGACGCGGTGACGGTGGCTTATCAGACCGTGCTGCTGAACCAGGACGCCGCCGGCGAACTGTGGCTAACCGCTTATCGCAACCATTACAAGCAGGACGATCCCTCTTTCCCGATGCTGGCGGAAACGCTGCTGGCCTGGCAGAAGCAGAGGTCCGCAGTGGTGTACGGCGCGCGGGTGGATCAAGCCTTGAAAGCGCGCAAGGGCGTGCCGGTGTGCCTGACCTGCAAGGATGTGGCCAAGGCCAAGGTGGACGGCGATTTGGCGGTGGTGCGCTGGTTGTCGCCGGGCAAGGCCGACGACACCCAATTTGCGCATGAACCGGCGAGCCGCGAGCCGGGCGGTCCCTTGCCGACCCAGGCCGCGCCGCCGGCATCCGCGCCGCAGCACGCGCCGGTGGTCGCTCCGTCCTCGGCCCCGTCCTCCTCGCGGGCCGCCGTGCGCGGACAGCCGTCGCGAAACGGCCGCCCAGCCTGATTCAATCGGCCATCTCTCCCGCCAATTCCCCAACGCGCCGCAAGGCGCGTTCGTACGCAGGGTTCCACGGATAGCAGCAGGACAGCCGCACGCAGTTGCGATAGCGGCCCTTGGCCGAGTACAGCGTGCCGGGCGCGACGGTGATGCGCTCGGCCAGCGCTGTCTGGAACAACGCCATCGTGTCCACTCCGCTGGGCAATTCCACCCATAGCAGGCAGCCGCCGGAAGGCGAAGTGGCTCGCGTCTGCGCCGGAAAACAACTGGCGACGGTGCCGCGCAGCCTTTCCATCTGGCTCATGAAATGGCGACGGATCAGCCGCAAGTGGTGGTCGTAGCCGCCGGTTTCCAGGTATTCCGCTAGCGTTTCCTCCAATAGCCGCGGCTGGGCCAGCGAACTGGCGAACTTCAGTCGCGTCACTTCGCGCAAAAAGCGCCCGGGCGCGATCCAGCCGATGCGAAAGCCCGGGGCCAGCGTCTTGCTGTAGCTGGAGCACAGCAGCACCCAGCCGTCGCGGTCGTAGGCCTTGACCGCGTCCGGGGTGGCGCCGTCGTAGTGCAGGTCGGCGTGCGGCACGTCCTCGATCAGCGGCACCTGGTGTTCGTTGACCAGCGCCGCCAGCCTTTGCTTGGCCTCGGCCGGCATGGTGCAGCCCAAAGGGTTGTGCACGGTGGGCATGGCCACGACGGCGTTCAACCGTTTCTCCGACAGCAGTAATTCCAGAGCGTCCAGCGACAGGCCGTTGGCCGGGTGGGTGGGGATCTCGATCACGCTCAGGCCCAGATTCTTCAGCGTGGGCAGCAGTGCGAAATAGGTGGGCGATTCCAGCCCCACGGTGTCGCCCGGCTTGCAGCAGGCGCGCAAGGCCAGTTGCAGCGCCTCGGTGCAGCCGTTGGTGATCACCAAGTCCTCGGCCGCCAGTACGCAGCCCCAACTGACCGCGCGCTGGGCGATTTGGCGGCGCAAGCGTTCCGAGCCGGGCGGGAAGGGGTAGTCGGTGGTCAGTTCCGGATGCTGGCGCAGCAGCCGTCCCATGATGTGCTTGAAGCGGGTGGTGGGATAGAAGTCGCTGCCGCGCGGGCTGGCCAGCGACAGGTCGATGAAATCTTCCCGGGTTTGCGCCGTCATCACCGCTTCGATCTGGTCCACCACTTCGCCTGCGTGATGGGCGGCGCTTTGCCGGCGCATGCGCGGCAGCGGCAGGGTGGCGGCGGATTTGACGTAGAAGCCGGACTGCGGCCTAGCCTCGATCAGGCCGCGGTCCTCCAGCGTGCGGTAAGTCAGCAGGATGGTGGACGGGCTGACCTTGTGCATTTCGCAGGCCTTGCGCACCGAGGGCAGCCGTTCGCCGGGCTGCACCACGCCGGTCTGGATAAGGGTGATCCACTCGTTGACTAGCTGCTGGTATAGGGGTTCGTCGCTCATGCAGAGGCCTCGCTGACAGATGTGAGGATCGCCATCGGTACAATTTCCCGTAAAAACGACCATAACAGTTTTGAAATTATAAAACTGTTATGGTTCCAATTCAATTTTTCTGAATCTGTATTCATCGTGGGCCAGGCGTTATCATGGCCACCATTGAAAACAAACCGCGTCCGGATTGTCCGGCTGCCGGTTATGGCTTGGAGCCGTAATGAACTTTGTTGCGTTGGTGACTTATCTGTTGGTGATGTCGATCACGCCGGGGCCTAACAATCTGGTGTTGGCCTCGTCCGGGGTCAATCATGGCTTTTCCCGCACGGTACCGGCCTTGCTGGGCATGTCGCTGGGCCTGTCGGTGCAGGTGGGCTTGTTGACGGTGTTTCTGGGCGGCTTGATCGCCGTCATCGCCTCGGTGCAGCTTTATCTGGCGATGGCCGGCTGCCTGTATCTGCTGTGGCTGTCCTGGGGCATGGCGCGCTCCGGGCCTGCTAGCGGAGAAGCCGGCGGCGCGCCCATGGGCTTTTGGGGTGGGGTGCTGTTCAACTGGTTGAATCCCAAAGTCTGGCTGATGGGTTTCAATATCGCGATGGTGTTTCTGCCGGCCAAGATGAATGCCTGGCACGCCGGTCTGCTGTTCGCGGCGCTGACTTTCGTTATCGGTCTGCCGTGCATTGCCTTGTGGGCGGGCTCCGGCGTGGCTGCGCGCCGTTTCCTGGCGTCGCCGCGCCGGTTGCGGGTTTTCAATTGCGGCATGGCGGCAATGCTGGCGGGAACCGCGATCTGGCTGCTGCTGGAAATGCTGCCGGCGCAGTCCTTGCACGCGCTGCCGCAAATGATTTGATGAATAGCTAAATCGATAGGGATGTTCTTGCTGCAGACATTGTCTATGCTGTCCAAAAGGGTAGGTGGCCTATCGTACAGGTATCCTGGGGCGCACCCGGGCCGGGGTAGGTCGTAGGCGGGCAGCCGAGACGGGGGCATCATCATGACAGCAGCGGGATTTGACGGCGTGTATCGTTCGAGCACGTCTTTTTACGGGGACAAACCGTCTCCGTCCTTGGTCCAGTATCTGGAAAAATATCATGTGGCGGGCGGCGGAGCCGGCCTGGATCTGGGCTGTGGCCAGGGCCGCAACGCCTTGTATCTGGCTCAGCGGGGTTTCGCGATGACGGCGGTGGACGGCTCCGCGGAGGCGATCGCGAGCCTGGGCGAGGCGGCGGACGAGCGCAGGCTGAACGTGAGCGGCAGGGTGGCGGACCTGGCTGGCCTGGAACTAGAGCCAGCGCGCTATCGCTTGATCGTCGCAAATACTTCGCTGGATCACCTGGGCATGGACGAGGGCGAGGCGCTGGCGCGTCAGATGTCCGCCGCGTTGGAGCCGGGCGGTTATCTGTTCGTGTCGGTGTTCATGGTTGATGATCCGGGCTGCGACGCCGGGGGCCGGGTGGCCAGCGAGACGGCCTCCTACGTCAAGCATTACTACCAGCCGGGAGAGTTGCGCGGTCAATTCTCGACGTTGAGCCTGCTGGCCTATCAGGAGGAGTATGCCTTGGACGTCGGCCATGGCCAGCCGCATTACCATGGCATTGCCAGGCTGTTTGCGCGGCGGGATCATTGAGCGCCACATCGCCGACGCGCAGCAGATCGTAAACAGGCTCTTAGAGCCTGTTCAAAGTCTCGCGAGCAAGGGCGAGACAAGGCGGAAACGGCTGAAGAAGCGGAATGTACAGGTGGTACATGAGCATTCTGAAGTCGTTTTCAACGCCGTACCGCTGAAGCGCAGCAGACTTTGAACAGGTTCTCAGGACTCCAGCGCCCGGCGTATCACCCCCTCCTTGTCGGCCGGCTGCCAGCCGGCCGGCTTCAGTACCTTGCCGTCTTCGCGGCGCACAATCTTGCCGTCCACGCATTTACGCATATTGGCGGCGTGGATTTCCCGCGTCATGTCCTCCAGCGGCAGGCCTTGCGACATCAACAGGCCGCTGAGCACATTGAGTACGTCCACGCCTTCAGCCAGCAGTTCCGCCATTCGCCGCGCTCGTTCCGTTTCGTCGCCGTCCTGGCGTTTGTAATCGGCCAGCGCCTGCTGGAATTCCGCCAGTTCTTCGCCCAGCATGGTTTCCCACATCGCCAATTGTTGCGGCTGCCATTGCGGCCGCTGCGGGCTGGGAATGTCGAACTGGCTCATGAAGTGGCGGCGAAGAGTGAAGAAGTTTTCCATGATGTGGGTTCTTTGTGTATTTATAATCCATATATTGTGTTTTATGGGTGGGCGGGATGCAAGCGACGAACAAAATAAAGCCCCGCCGGGGCGGGGCTGGGTCAGGGCGCGGCGGCGTTTACTCCTGGCCGCGCAGCGCGGCCAGCGCGTCAAAATAGTCGGGGAAAGTCTTGGCCACGCACTTGGGATCGTTGATGGTCACGGGGGCGCCCAGCAGCGAAATCAGCGAGAAGCACATCGCCATGCGGTGATCGTCGTAAGTGTCGATTTCGGCGTTCGGCGTCAAGGTGGAAGGCGGGGTGATGCGGATGTAGTCCTGGCCTTCCTCCACCACGGCGCCCACTTTGCGCAGCTCGGCGGCCATCGCGCTCAGGCGGTCGGTTTCCTTGACGCGCCAGCTCTCGATATTGCGCAGCGTGCTGGTGCCGTCGGCGGCCAGCGCCGTCACCGCCAAGGTCATCGCCGCGTCCGGAATGTGGTTGAAGTCGGCGTCTATCGCCTTGAGCGGGAGGCTGGCGCTGGCCTCTATCCAGTTGGGGCCCATGCGGACGTCCGCGCCCATCAAACGCAGCGCGTCGGCGAACTTGACGTCGCCCTGTATGCTGTCCGCGCCCACGCCCTCCACTCGTACCGGGCCGCCCGCCAGCGCGCCGGCGGCGAGGAAGTAGGACGCGCTGGAAGCGTCGCCTTCCACGTGAACTTCGCCCGGAGAAATGTAAGTCTGACCGCCGGGGATGGTGAAGCGCCGCCAGCCGTCGCGCTCAACCCGCACGCCGAAGCGCGCCATCAGGTTGAGGGTGATTTCGATATAAGGCTTGGAGATCAGCTCGCCGCTGACTTCGATGACCGCGGTTTCGCCGGTCAGCGGCAGCGCCATCAGCAAGGCGGTGAGGAACTGGCTGGACACATTGCCCTTGACCGGGATCGGGCGGCCGGCTTCCAGCCGCGCCGGAGCGACAGTCAGCGGCGGGTAGCCGGGCTGGCCCTGGTATTGGATTTGGGCGCCGGCCACGCGCAGCGCGTCCACCAGATCGCCGATCGGCCGCTCGTGCATGCGCGGCACGCCGCTGAGTTGGTAATCGCCCTGCATCAGCGCCAGCGCGGCGGTCAGCGGGCGGAAAGCGGTGCCGGCGTTGCCGAGGAACAGGTCCGCGCTTTTGACCGGAAATTCTCCGTCCACGCCCTGCACGCGGAAATCGCGGCTGTCGCCTATTTGCTCAATCTCAACCCCCAGCAGCTTCAGAGCCGCCAGCATGTGACGGATGTCGTCCGAATCCAGCAGGTCCCGCACCAGGGTGCTGCCGCTGCCCAGCGCGGCCAGCAGCAGAGTGCGGTTGGAGATGCTTTTGGAGCCGGGCAGCTTGATGGCGCCGGACAGGCGTCGGACGGGGGCGAGGTGCAGTTGTTCCATGGCGGTTCGGGATCTTGTGTTCTTTGGGATTGGCGGAGGGCGCCGAGGCGCCCGTCGGACAATGTAACCGCCAGCAAGGTCTTTGCGCAAACCCCGCGTTGCGGCGCGGCGGCGCGGCGCAAGCCGTAGAATCTTGCTGTGCCGGCCCGCGGCTTGAGATAAAATCGCCGGTTTGGCCGGTTGCCCGTCGAGGCGGCCGGCGCGAATTTCTGCAAGGACATTGTCTGTACATGACCGCACCTGTCATCGCCATCGACGGCCCGTCCGCTTCGGGCAAGGGCACCGTCGCCGCCCTGGTCGCCGCGCGGCTGGGTTTTCATTATCTGGATTCGGGCTCGCTCTATCGCCTGCTGGCCTTGTTCGCGCAGCGCCACAATATAGGCTGGGACGACGAGCCGGGCCTGGCCGCGGCCGCCTCCGGGCTGCCGGTGGAGTTCGCCGACGGGGCGGTGTGGCTGGAGAACAACGACGCCAGCGCGGCGATCCGCAGCGAGGAAATCGGCATCGGCGCGTCCAAGGTGGGCGCGCTGCCGGCGGTGCGCGCCGCGCTGTTGCAGCGTCAGCGCGATTTCTGCCAATTACCCGGCCTGGTGACGGACGGCCGCGACATGGGTTCAGTGGTGTTTCCCGCCGCCGCTTTGAAGGTGTTTTTGACCGCCAGCGCCGAAGAGCGAGCCGATCGCCGCTATAAGCAGTTGATCGGCAAGGGAGATTCTGCTAACCTCCCACGGATTCTGCAGGACATTATCGATCGGGACGCGCGCGATGCCGCCCGGCCGGTAGCGCCGCTGCGCCAGGAGCCGGACGCCTTTTTGCTCGACACCACGGAGCTGACCATCGACCAGGCGGTCGCACAGGTTCTGCGTTGGTTCGAGGAAAGACAGGTCTCCGGCCTATGATTTTTTTGTCGGGTGAAAATGCTGCAAAGCAATAAATCCGGTTGTGCAACCCTAACCCGCACGCCGCAAGGCGCGCACCGAGAGTACGCTTGATGACTACCCTCTCCATGGAAAACTTCGCTCAGCTGTTTGAGGAAAGCCTGACCCTTCACGACATGCGCGTGGGCGAGGTGATCACTGCCGAAGTGGTGGCAGTTGATTCCAACTTTGTAACCGTGAACGCAGGCCTCAAGTCCGAGTCCCTGATTCCGGCTGAAGAATTCAAGAACGACCAAGGCGTGGTCGAAGTGGCCATCGGCGACTTCGTGACCGTTGCCATCGACGCGCTGGAAAACGGCTTTGGTGAAACCAAGCTGTCCCGCGAAAAAGCCAAGCGCCTGGCCGCTTGGGTGGAGCTGGAAGAGGCTCTGGAAACCGGCAAGATCCTGTCCGGTCTGATCAGCGGCAAGGTCAAAGGCGGCCTGACCGTTATGGTCAACGGCATCCGCGCCTTCCTGCCGGGTTCCCTGGTTGACGTGCGTCCGGTGAAAGACACCACCCCGTACGAAAACAAACAGATCGAATTCAAGGTCATCAAGCTGGATCGCAAGCGCAACAACGTGGTTGTGTCCCGTCGCTCCGTGCTGGAAGAAACCCTGGGCGAAGAGCGCAAAGCTCTGCTGGAAACCCTGAAAGAGGGCGCCATCATCAAGGGTATCGTCAAGAACATCACCGACTACGGTGCGTTCGTTGACCTGGGCGGCATCGATGGTCTGCTGCACATCACCGACCTGGCATGGCGCCGCGTGAAGCACCCGTCCGAAGTTCTGGCCGTGGGCGACGAAGTGGAAGCCAAGGTACTGAAGTTCGACCAAGAGAAGAACCGCGTATCCCTGGGTCTGAAGCAACTGGGCGAAGATCCGTGGGTGGGCCTGTCCCGCCGCTACCCGTCCGGCACCCGTCTGTTCGGCAAGGTGACCAACCTGACCGACTACGGCGCGTTCGTGGAAATCGAACAAGGCATCGAAGGCCTGGTGCACGTGTCCGAAATGGACTGGACCAACAAGAACGTACACCCGTCCAAGGTTGTTCAGGTTGGCGACGAAGTGGAAGTCATGATCCTGGAAATCGACGAAGACCGTCGTCGTATCTCCCTGGGCATGAAGCAGTGCCTGGCCAACCCGTGGAACGAGTTTGCCGACAACTTCCACAAAGGCGACAAGCTGAAGGGCGCGATCAAGTCCATCACCGACTTCGGCGTGTTCGTTGGCCTGCCGGGCGGCATCGACGGCCTGGTTCACCTGTCCGACCTGTCTTGGAACGAAGCCGGCGAAGAAGCTGTGCGCAAGTTCAAGAAGGGCGACGAGGTTGAAGCCGTTGTTCTGTCCATCGACGTTGAAAAAGAACGCATCTCCCTGGGCATCAAGCAGATGGAAGGCGATCCGTTCAACAACTTCGTTGCGATGAACGACAAAGGCGCTCTGGTTAAGGGCACCGTGAAGTCCGTTGACGCCAAAGGCGCCGTCGTGACTCTGGACACCGATGTTGAAGGCTACCTGCGCGCTTCCGAACTGTCCCGCGACCGCGTGGAAGACGCTCGCTCCGTTCTGAAGGACGGCGAGGAATTGGAAGCCGTGATCATTGCCGTGGACCGCAAGTCCCGCAATATCAGCCTGTCCATCAAGGCTAAAGACGCTCAGGAAGACAACGTTGCTCTGAAGAGCCTGTCTGTTGACAGCGCTTCCGCTGGCACCACCAATCTGGGTGCCCTGCTGAAGGCAAAACTGTCCGGCTCCAACGAGTAATTGAGACATGACCAAATCTGAGCTGATCGCTAGGCTGTCGGAACGACTCGCCGAGCGCAATTCTCAGTTGGTCTACAAAGACGCTGAGTTGGCCGTCAAAACCATTTTGGATGCGATGGCCAATAACCTGGCGCAGGGAAACCGGATTGAAATCCGCGGTTTCGGCAGTTTCGATTTGAACTACCGTCCGCCGCGGATTGGCCGCAACCCCAAGTCGGGCACCAGCGTCTCGGTTCCTGAGAAATATGTGCCGCATTTCAAGGCGGGCAAAGAATTACGCGAACGCGTCGACCTGTCCCTGTTGGAGCAGAGCGAAGCCTAGGCGTATGAGCCCTGTCTAGCGAATCCGAAGCGCCGCTTTTTGCGGCGCTTTTTCTTTGCGCGGCGGAAATTCCAGAATTCCAGCTTGGGTTGCGCCGGGCTATCGTTTAAACTTGCACTCCGGCAAACAAATCGAGCGAGATCATGCGTTACCTGCTTCGTATCGTTGAATTGGCCCTGTTGGTATTCCTGATCGCGGTCACCGTGCAAAACAGCCATGCGGTTGAATTCAAATTGTTCTTCGGCCAGTCGTGGTCCGCGCCGCTGATCGTGTTTCTGCTGTTGTTTTTCGTGGTTGGCGCCCTGGTGGGTCTGCTCGCCACGCTCGGCTATTATCTGCGCAGCCGGAAAGAGCTTTCTCAATTGAAAAAAGAATTACGCAACCGCCCCCCCGCCAGCAAGGTGATTAGCGACCCCAGCGACGCGATCGCCGATTAAGCCTAGCGCGAGCGGCGGAGCGAGCCGGCGCCGCGTTTAGGCGCCGCTGTGATTCCATCCGCCGTTCTTGATGATGCCGCCCGGGAGCGGCTGTTGTTGTTTGTCCGGAAAGGATTGCTGTTGGAACTGGATTTGTGGTGGTTGCTATTGTTTCCGGCCTTTTTCGGCCTGGGTTGGTTTGCCGCGCGAGTGGACATGCGCACGGTGCTGAAACAGGCGAAAGCAGTGCCGACCGGCTTTTTCCGCGGCCTGGACGCGCTGGTGGAGGACAAGACCGATATCGCCGCCTCGGCCTTGGCCGAAGTGGCTCGCCAGCAAGGGTCGGCGCTGGAGTTGCAGCACACCTTGGGCAAACTGTATCGCAAGCGCGGCGAGAACGACCGCGCCATCCGCCTGCATCAGCGCATGCTGGACGCGCCGGATCTCCCGGCCGAGCACCGCGACGCGGTGCGCTTCGAACTGGCCCAGGATTTCCGTAAAGCGGGCCTGGTGGACCGGGCGGAAGAAATATTGATCAAGCTGCAGGACGGCAATATGGGCCTGGCGGCGCGGCGCCAGCTGCTGGACATCTACCAGCAGGACCGCGATTGGCACAAGGCCATCGCCACCGCCAAGGAGTTGCGCAGCGACGCGCACTCCTTCCAGCATGAAGTGGCGCAGTTCTATTGCGAGCTGGCTCAGGGCGAACTGTACAAATCCAATAGCGAACAAGCGCGCCACTATGTGGAAGAAGCATTCGCCGCCAACCGCAAGTGCGTGCGCGCCAGCCTGATCCTGGGCGACATCGAGTTCGCCGGAGGCCATGTGGAAGCGGCGATCGCGGCCTGGCAGAACATCGAGAAACAGAACTACGAATACCTGTCGATGGCCGCCGAGCGCTTGTTCGACGCTTACGAGGGAATGGACAAGCCGCTGGAAGGCATCGCGCTGCTGCGCGGCTATCAGAAAACCTTCCCGCAACTGGAACTGACCGATCTGCTGTATCAGAAGATCGCCACCTACGAAGGCGAGGAAAAAGCGCTGGAAGTGGCGCGAGAGGGTGTGCACGCCCGCCCCAGCCTCTCCGGCGTGTACCGGCTGATCGAGGCGCAGATGGACGAATTGAGCCCGGAAGGGCGGATGGACGCGGAAGTGGCGCGCGCGCTGGTGCTCAAGCACGCGCAGCGTCTGAGCGTGCATCGCTGCAAATGCTGCAACTTTCGCTCGCGCGCCTTCTTCTGGCATTGCCCGGCCTGCGGCGAGTGGGAGGGCTTTACCGCCAACCGGACGGAATCGCAGTAATAGAACAGAGCTTAAGATTAAGCAGCCGCCCTGAGCGGCTGCGCTGATTTGAATACAGGCCGCCGGCAGCTTCCGGCGGCAAGAATGGAGCAAGCATGAACCCTTTGATAGCAGCCGACGCGGTTCGGCCGACTTCGCCCGTGCTCGTGGCCCTGGACTTTGCCGACGCGGATAGCGCCTTGCGCTTCGCCAGCCGGCTGGACCCGAGCGAGTGCCGGCTCAAGGTAGGCAAGGAGTTGTTCACGTCCTCCGGCCGCAGCCTGGTGGAGAGCCTGGTGGCCAGGGGGTTTCAGGTGTTCCTGGATTTGAAGTTCCATGATATTCCCAACACCGTGGCCCATGCCTGCAAGGCGGCGGCGGAAGCCGGCGTCTGGATGGTCAATGTGCACGCCTCCGGCGGCCGCCGCATGATGGAAGCGGCGCGCGAAGCGCTGGCGCCGTACAGCCAACGGCCGCTGCTGATCGCGGTGACGGTGCTGACCAGCATGGAAGCCGCCGATCTGGCCGAAATCGGCATCGCCGCCTCCCCGCAAGAGCATGTGTTGCGGCTGGCGACGCTGACCCGCGACTGCGGCCTGGACGGCGTGGTGTGCTCGGCTCAAGAAGCCGGAGAGCTGAAAGCCGCGCTGGGCAGCGACTTCAAACTGGTGACGCCGGGCATTCGCCTGGCGGACAGCGTAGCCGACGATCAGCGCCGGGTGATGACCCCGACGACCGCGTTGGCGGCGGGTTCCGACTATCTTGTGATAGGCCGGCCCATCACCCGCGCCGCCGATCCGCTGGCCGTGTTGCGCGCCATCAATCAAGACATTCAGCACTATCAGGCTCAATAAAATATGAAAATCACAGTTATCGGTACGGGGTATGTCGGTTTGGTGACCGGCACGTGTCTGGCGGAAACCGGCTATCACGTGTGCTGCCTGGACGTGGATCCCAATAAGATCGCCATCCTGAAGCAGGGCGGCATTCCGATTTTCGAACCTGGCCTTGAAGACATGGTGCGGCGCAACGTCGCCGCCGGCCGGCTCAGTTTCACCACCGACATTGCCGAGTCGGTGGCCTTCGGCGACGTGCAGTTCATCGCCGTCGGCACCCCGCCGGACGAGGATGGTTCCGCGGACTTGCAATACGTGCTGGCCGCCGCGCGCAATATCGGCCGTCACATGACGGACTACAAAGTCATCGTCGACAAGTCCACCGTACCGGTGGGCACCGCGGACCTGGTCAAGGCCGCGGTGGCGGAAACCCTGGCCGAGCGCGGCGAAGCGCTGGAGTTCAGCGTGGTGTCCAACCCGGAGTTCCTGAAGGAAGGCGCGGCCATAGACGACTTCATGCGTCCGGACCGCGTGGTGATCGGCGTAGACGACGAACGCGCGGCGGCGATGATGCGCCGGCTGTACGCGCCGTTCCAGCGCAATCACGAACGCGTGTTGCTGATGGATGTGCGCTCCGCCGAACTGACCAAGTACGCGGCCAACGCCATGCTGGCGACGCGCATCTCCTTTATGAACGAGCTGGCCAATCTGGCCGAGAGCCTGGGCGCCGACATCGAGCAGGTGCGGCTGGGAATGGGCTCCGATCCGCGCATCGGCTACCACTTCCTGTATCCGGGCGTGGGCTACGGCGGCTCTTGCTTCCCCAAGGACGTCAAGGCCCTGGTGCAGACCGCCAAGGAAAACGGCCACGAACTGCGGGTGCTGACCGCGGTGGAAGAGGCCAACGATTGCCAGAAGCTGCGCTTGGTGGACAAGGTGCTGGTGCGTTTTGGCCAAGACCTGTCCGGCCGCCGTTTCGCGATGTGGGGCCTGGCCTTCAAGCCCAACACCGACGATATGCGCGAAGCGCCCAGCCGCGTAATCGCCGCGGAACTGAGCCGCCGCGGCGCGGAAGTGGTTGCCTTCGACCCGGTGGCCACCCACGAAGCGCAGCGCGTGATGGGCGACATCTCCGGTCTGAGCTTCGCCGGCGACATGATGGCGGCGCTGCAGCAGGCGGACGCCTTGTTGATCGTCACCGAATGGAAGATGTTCCGCGCGCCGGACCTGGATGCCGTCAAGCGGGCGCTGAAGCAGCCCTTGGTGTTCGACGGCCGCAATATGTACGATCCGGCCTGGATGCGCGAGCAGGGCTTCGATTACTTCGCGATCGGCCGCTGAGGATTGTCATGGGCCTGATGCAAGACCTGGGGCTGGACAGCTCCAAACTGGCCGCCGAACTGGCGCAAGCGAAAGTCCTGGTGGTGGGCGATGTGATGCTGGACCGTTATTGGTTTGGCGACGCCACCCGAATTTCGCCGGAAGCGCCGGTGCCGGTGGCCAAGATCGAGCGCATTGAAGAGCGAGCCGGCGGCGCCGCCAACGTGGCGCGCAATATTGCGGGCTTGGGCGGCCAAGCCACCCTGTTGTCGGTGGTGGGCGACGACGAGGCGGCCTCGGCGCTGGAGCGTCTGCTGGCGGCGGACGGCATCGCCACCTCGCTGAAGCGCGATCCCAGCATCGCCACCACCATCAAGTTGCGCGTGGTGGCAAGGCAGCAACAGCTGATCCGCCTTGATTTCGAGGACGCGCCCAGTCACGAGATTCTGGCGGGCAAGCTGGAAGAGTACCAGCAGATCCTGACCAGCCACGATGTGGTGATTCTGTCAGACTACGGCAAGGGCGGCCTGACTCACGTCAGTAAGATGATTGAGCTGGCGCGCCAGGCCGGCAAACCGGTGTTGATCGACCCCAAGGGCGACGACTACAGCAAATACGCAGGCGCCACGCTGCTGACGCCGAACCGCAGCGAATTCCGCCAGGTGGCCGGCCGCTGGGCGTCGGAGAGCGAGTTGACCGCCAAGGCGCAGGCCCTGCGCGCGGCCTTGTCGCTGGACGCCTTGCTGGTAACGCGCAGCGAGGAGGGCATGACCTTGTTCCGCGACGAGGGCGTGGTGCATCAGCCCACCTTCGCGCGCGAGGTTTACGATGTGTCCGGCGCCGGCGACACCGTGATCGGCACGCTGGGCCTGGGGCTGGCCGCCGGCCAGCCGCTGCCGGTGGCGATGAGTCTCGCCAACGCCGCCGCCGGCGTGGTGGTGGGTAAGCTGGGCACCGCGGTGTGCAGCCAGCGCGAACTTTTCGCCGTGTGATCCCGTCCAGTCAGGCTGGATCCTGAAGGAGAACACATGCAGCACTATACCGATGCCATCTTGGCGTTCTGGTTTGGCGGCGGCGACGACAGTTTCCTGTCGGTGCCGCGCAGCGCCTGGTTCAAGAAGGATGAAGTGTTCGACGGCATTATCCGCGAACGCTTCCTGGACGCGTGGCGACAGGCGCGCGCCGGGGAATTGCCGGCGGAGGCCGGCGACGCTCGCCGCGGTTTGGCCTGGCTGATTCTGACCGATCAATTCCCGCGCAATCTGTTCCGCGGCTCGGCCGAGGCCTTCGCCACCGACGGCCAGGCGCTGGCGCTGGCGCGCGAGATGGTGGCGCGCGGCCTCGACCGGCAACTGCCGCATCTCGCCCGCACCTTCGTCTATCTGCCGTTCGAGCACAGCGAGTCGCTGGCGGATCAGGACGAAGCCGTGCGCTTGTTTGAAACCATGGCCGAGGACGCGGCCATGGCGAGTTTTATCGATTACGCGCACCGCCACCGGGACGTGATCGTCCGCTTCGGACGCTTCCCGCATCGCAACGCCGCGCTGGCCCGCACTAGCACGCCGGAAGAGCTAGCCTATCTAGCCGAGCCCGGCGCCGGTTTTTAAACGCGCAGCAATATTCTCGCGCCGTCGGCGATGGCCGGCGGCGGAAAGGCAAAACATGACTATCGTCGTCACCGGCGCCGCCGGTTTTATTGGTTCCAACCTGGTCAAGGCGTTGAACGAGCGCGGCGTCACCGACATCATCGCCGTGGACAATCTGTCCAGCGGCGACAAGTTCCGCAATCTGGTGGATTGCGAAATCGCCCACTATATGGACAAGCACGACTTCCTGGCCTTGCTGCTGGAAGGCGAGTTCGAGGGCGAGCTGTCCGCCATCCTGCACCAGGGCGCGTGTTCCGACACCATGAACCACGACGGCAAGTACATGATGGACAACAACTATCAGTACACGCTGGCCTTGTTCGACTACTGTCAGCACGAGGAAATCCAGTTCCTCTACGCCTCCAGCGCGGCCACTTACGGCAAGGGCACCGTGTTCAAGGAGGAGCGCCAGTACGAAGGCCCGCTCAATGTCTACGGTTACTCCAAATTTCTGTTCGACCAAGTGCTGCGCCAACGCATGAAGGAAGGCTTGAGCGCGCAGGCGGTGGGTTTCCGTTATTTCAACGTCTACGGCCCGCGTGAGCAGCACAAGGGCCGCATGGCCTCGGTGGCCTTCCACCATTTCAACCAGTACCGCGAGCATGGCAAGGTCAAGCTGTTCGGCGGCTGGGACGGTTGGGGCAATGGCATGCAGAGCCGCGATTTCGTGTCGGTGGAGGACGTGGCCAAGATCAACCTCTACTTCCTGGACCACCCGGAAAAGAGCGGCATCTTCAACCTGGGCTCCGGGCGCTCGCAGCCGTTCAACGACGTTGCCGTGGCCACCGTCAACGCCTGCCGTCGCCATGACGGCCAGCCGGCGCTGAGCCTGGACGAGATGGCGGCTCAGGGCATTGTCGAATACGTGGATTTTCCCGACGCGCTCAAGGGCAAGTATCAGAGCTTTACCCAGGCGGACATCGGCAAGCTGCGCAGCGCCGGCTACGACGCCGAACTGTTTAGCGTCGAGCAGGGCGTGGACCGTTATGTGGACTGGCTGATCAAGCAATGACGCTGCGGGTCCGGCAGGCGGCGCGGCTGTTGATGCTGGATCCGGCGGGCAGGGTGCTGTTATTCCCCTGCCCGCCGGCGAGACAGGTCGAATACGGGTCGCGCCGGGAGGCGAGATCGAGAACGGCGAAAGCCTGGCAGATGCTGTTCGCCGCGAAGGCCGGGAGGAGACCGGCTATCACATCGACGATCCCTGCCCGCTCTTGGTCGTTGGGGGGGGCAAGCGACTTGAGCGCGTCCGGCGCCTGGTATTTTCCGGAGTTGTTGCGGCAAGCTTGAGCCGGGCCGCGTGTTGCCCGGTGCAAGACCGTTGTCGCCTAATTTGTTTTGATCGAGCTTAAATATATAAACAGCCGCCTGTCATTTTTGACGGGCGGCTGTTTTGTTTTGGGCGGCGGCTGGCAAGGTTTTGTTGATTTGGTTATTTTCAAGTCAATGATTTTGCTTAAATTTTAATATTTTCATCACTAATGGATAAACCAAGAACAGCTTAGTTATAGACCAAAAATCCCGAGAATGACAAATAAATTAATTTTTGAGATGGCCGGAGCCGAGTGCTATCTAAAGAAGCAGGCCTGCTCGCCGAGAACGGATCACGGGCAGGCCGCGAGCTAAGAACCTGTTCAAAGCCCGGTGAGCCGCAGTAAGACGAGGCGCGTTCATCGCCGGAGATTTCGCCAAACACAGCAGGCACGCGACAGGCTCTTAAGGTTCCGATCAATCGCAAGCGCCGCATCGGCTGCCTTGCATCGTAGAAAGTCGAAAACCATGGGCGATCTCAAAGATCTCA
The DNA here is from genome assembly GCF_002081825.1 of Chromobacterium haemolyticum. Lineage (GTDB taxonomy): Bacteria > Pseudomonadota > Gammaproteobacteria > Burkholderiales > Chromobacteriaceae > Chromobacterium > Chromobacterium fluminis. The sequence continues at coordinate 92,342 of NZ_MUKU01000005.1, forward strand.
AGGACGCTGAAACCAAGCTGCTGCTGACCGCAAACGATGGCTCCACCGTGACCATCCATTTTGTCGGCGTGCCTGCGGCAACCGGCGCGATTGTCAATTACGTGACCAATACCGCCAACCAGCCGAAGAAATTCGGCAATCATATTTATGTATGGGAAAGCACCAGCAATATCGTGCCTTGGGCCAAGTCGCCGACGGGCGACACCGCCATCGACACCGACAGCTCCACCAGCACCCAATTCGTCGATTTCGCCTTTGAGGACAAGGGCTACATCCTGGGTTACGCCGTGGCCGCCACGCCCAACGCGGTGTGCTCCACCATTTATGTGCCGCAAGGCTCGCTGGATAGTCCGCAGGACTGGCAGTACGCCAACAATTCGGTAAAAACGCTCTATGTCGGCACCAACCTGGTGCAGGCGCAATACCAAGTGCTGCAATCTTACGACGCGGTGAGCAATAAAAACTGGTTGGGGCTGTGGCAGGGTTCCACCGTGCCTTATAGCGGCGATCCGCTGAAGAAAGTCAGCGTCACCCAGGGCGGCGACAGCGGCAGCGTGATTTTCAGCAACGTCAAACTGACCATCAATACCACCTATTCGATCGGCTACTTCATGGTGGATCAGGTGTCCGGCCGCACCTCGCTGGCCGCCACTTCCACCTTCACCGTCGGCAAGGCCTGAACCGCCCGCGCTTGAAGCGGCCGGCGCGCGTGGGATGTCCGGAGCGCGCTGGCCGATGGCGGCTTTTCCCGATTAACCACCGTTCAGGGCCCCATGTCGAATTTGCTGCTGCTGAGCAATGACGGCGGCCGCCAGGTCTTCGTCACCGTGGTGGGCGTGCCGATGCCGGACGGCGTGCTGGCCAACTACATCACCAATACCGCCAATCAGCCGCAGACCTTCGACAACCGCTTGTACGCCTGGGAGAGCAGCGCGAATCAGGTGCCGTGGGACAAGGCGCCGGCCGGGCAGGCCGCTTTGCTGAGCGATAGTTCCACTTCCACCCGCGTGCTGAATTTTGATTACGAGCTCAAGGGCTATGTCATCGCCTACGCGGTGGCGGGCGCGCCGCAGGCGGTGTGTTCCAGCGTCTACTTGCCCGCCGGCGAGCAGGACAATCCGCAGGCCTGGACCTATGACAGCGTGTCGCTGCAGACGGTGTACGTGGACAGCAATGTATTGCAACTCAAGTACAAGGTGCTGACGGCTTATCAGCCGAAAGCCGCCGGCAACTGGGTGGGCATCTGGCAGGGCTCCACCGTGCCTTACAGCGGCGATCCTATCCGCAGCCTGCCGGTGCCGCGCGACGACGACTCCGGCTACCTGGCGATGGATGGCCTGAAACTGACTATCAACACCAGTTATGCGGTCGGCTATTTCATGCAGGCGCTGCCGCAGGGGCGTACCTCGCTGGCCGCGACGACGACGTTCACGATAGGCGCTTATCAAGGAGAAAAGACATGATCGCATTCGAGCGCCTGGCGGGTAGCCGGCTGTATATCGATCAGGCAAACCAGGACGGCGCCGGCTGGTGGGCCTGGCTGCTGGCCGCCGGCGCGCAGGCGCCGGCCGGCCCGGTGCCCTTGACGGAGGCGTTGGAGAATGCGGATTTGGCCGGCAGCTTTGTCTACTGCGCCGCCGCGCCGGATCTGAGCGGCGACAAGGCCGCCGCCTTCGTCGCGGCGCTGGATGCGGTTTTGCTCACCATTATCGGCGGCCGCGCCTTGCTGTGGTTGCCGCGGGCTGAGCAGGCACCGGAGGCGAAGGAAAAGGGGTGGGTCTTGTCCTTCTCCGCTTCCGGTGGCGGCTGGCGCACCAGCAATGGACTGGACTTGAGCCTGACCGGCGGCGCCGGCATCGGCGTCGCCATCGCCTCCGGCGCGGCGCTGACCGTGGCCGAGTCCGGCGATGCGCTGACGCTGACCGGCCGCAGCTCGCCGGCGGCCACCTTGAGCGGCGGCATGGCGCCGGCTTTGTATCAGGACGATTACAGCGCCAGCCTGGCGTTTGCCGGCGCGGCGCTGGGTAGTTGGAGGTTTGGCTTCAAGACCGCACGCCTGGCTTTGGCGCGCAACTTCGCCTGCGGCTTCCAATTGCTGGTGCCCAATCCGGCGGCGAACCGCGCCGGCTCGGACCAGCCGGTGAAGGACTTGAGCGCTTATCTGCCGCTGGTGAACGGCGGCGAGCCTAATCCCACCGACCTGTTCGCTTTCACCGCGCAATTCAACCCGGTCAATCCCAACAATGCCTTGCCGGCGACGCCCACCGTATTTTGGTTCGCCGCCGGGGCCAGCCTGGATCTGGTGTCTTACTACCGCACCGTCTACGGCATGACGGTGGCTCTGCGTCCGGTGCTGGACGCGGCGGCGGGGCGGCCGGCGGGCCTGGTGGTCAATCCCGGCTCCGGCAGGACGCCGCTGTACCTGGGTTACAGCTTTGCGCCGGTGGGGGATTTCGAGCTGAGGGTGGAGGGCGTGGACGACGGCCAGCCGCAGCAATTGCTGGCCGGCCTGTCCGGTTCGGAGAACATCGGCTTTGTCAGCGGCGGCGCGTATTTGCGCGCCAGCGGCGGGCAGCCGGCCTATGCGCCGGTTTTCCCCCTGGAGCCCAGCTCGCCGGTGGGGCCGCCATTGGACCCGTTGGCCTTGTTGCTGAATCGGGACTTCCGCACCTCATGGTGCACGGTGACGGCCAAGGGCGAGGGCGCCAGCGCTCACTACGCGGCCGCGCCCAAGGGCGCCGATCTGTTCGGCCTGCCGGACGCCGCCAAAGCGGACGGCGGCGATCTGCTGCAACCCAAAGACCCCGGCTTGGCCTTGCCCAACAGCGGGGAACTGAGCTTCCCCTTGCTGCCGTTCGCGGCGTTTCGTTCCGGGGCCGGCGACCAGGACTTGCTGGCCGGCCAGATGGAGTTGCTGGAGAGCCAGATCGTCAGTCCCACTCGGCGCAATCGCATCAACGCCGCCTCCGCCCAGGCGTCGCGCTCGGCGCGCGCCAGCCTGGGCCTGGACTTGGCGCGCAACGTCGCCGGCTATAACGCGGCCACGCCGGCAGGCTTCATCGCCCGCGTCGCGGAGCGGGGCTGGAGCCGTCTGCTGTTGGCCCAGATCATGACGGGCGGGCAGCCGCAGTGGCAGCTGGGGTTTACCGCGCCGTCCAGCGCCTTGCAGGCGGCGTTTCAGACCGACAACCTGTTTCTGCCGGTGGCCAATCCCCTCCAGTTGGGCGTTGAGGCCAGCGGCGTGATGCCTGAGGATCCGCCGGCCAGCCCGTCGCGCTTCTACAACCAGCTGGAGATCGATCGCTGGCGCTTCAAGGCTGCGATGGGCAAGGGCAACCGCTACGGCGACTATCGCAATGTAATGGTGGTCAAGGGCGTGCCCGGCAGCCTGCTGGAGCTGGTGACCCGGCCGACGCAATGGACGCAGAAGAATCTGTTCGCCGCGCCGCTGGGGCCGGATGGAATGCCGGACGCGTCGCAGTTGACCCCGCTGGCCGATTGGCTGAGCGCATACTTCGCCAGCGCGCTGAGCCAGCAGGACAACCCCTATTTCCAGAACTTCTGCCGCATCATCCGGGATCCTAACTGGCAGGGTGTTTTGCTGCTGAGGGTGGATATTGAGAAAGTGCCGGCGGAGTTGCTGGGTTTGTTGGCGGGGGTGACTCAGCCAGAAGCCTTCGCCGCCCATCATATCGGCATCGAACTGAGCCAGATCGACGGCAAGACCGTGACCCAGACCGACTCCAGCTCTTTGTTCGGGCTGATCTACTACCTGGATCCGGACTACGAGGACGAGCCGCAGGCGCATGCGATTCCGCCGCAGGACGCGGACGCCACCTATGAATTCCGCCTGCTGACCTTGAAGGCTTTGTTTCAGAATACCGCGGTGCAGCGTTTTGAAAGCGTGGCCCAAGTGGTGCTGAATCAATTGTTCGGCAGCCGGGTGGACCGCATGGTCGAGGATCAGGGACAGGCCAATATCTACAACGCCGTGTTGCTGGAAGGCGGTTTCCAGACCAACGGCGGCGCGCCGGTGTACTCCTTGTCCTCCGCCCAGCCGGCCTTGTTCAAGCTGCGCAACAATGTGCTCACCAGTGTGGAGATCGCCACGGCGGCCTTGTCCACGCGTGACGAAGGCGCTGGCGGCAGCGCGGTGTCCTGGCTGAACATGTCCGGTTTCATGCAGTTCGCCGTGCTCAAGGACGAGGCGGGGGAACTGCCGCCTTTCGATCTGTTTTCCTTCGGCGCCGACGGTGATGAGCCCGTGGCCGGCCAAGGCTTGCGTTTCAGCGGCCTGGGCCTGCGCATCGCCTTCCCGCTGAGCGGTCCGGACAGCGGGCCCACCGTGATCGCCATGCTGGAAAACGAGCTGTCCTTCAATCCGGCGGCCAGCCGCTCGCGAGCGCAGGGTCTGTATCGCGATTTCCAGCTGGAATTGAACGGCCTCTTGTCCGGCGCGGCCGACAGCACGCCGGCGGCCAAGGGGTTTTTGGCGGTGGCGACCAGCTATGGCCTGCAAGGCGTGGCCGAACGCGCCTGGCACGGCCTGTCGCTGCGGGTCAACCTGGGCACCCTGGGCGCGCTGGCGTCCAAGGTCAATCTCAACACCACCTTGTTGCTGGCCTGGGCCGACGATAGCGGCGCGGCCGACGGCGACGCCGGTTACCAGGCTCATGTCGGCATGGCCCTGCCGGGCGCGGGGCCGGGCGGCGAGCTGTTCAGCCTGCAAACCGTGATCAAGCTGTCCATCGGCGCGATCCGGCTCTTGTACAACGCCGAGCAGAAAGGCTATCTCTTGCTGCTCAACGAGATCGCGCTCAAGTTCCTCGGCTTGCTGCGCATTCCGCCCAACGGCGCCACCTCGTTCTTTCTGTTCGGCAACCCCGATGCGGAGACGCCCACCGGCCTGGGATGGTACGCGATTTACAATCAGGACCAACCGTCTCCCGCCGCCGCCCCCGATGCCGATCCGACGGCGCTTACCCACCTGTCTCAATCTTGAAGGACGGCGCGATCATGACGTGGCCTTTCTCCCTGTTCGACAACGCCAACTCGGCCAGCCGCAATACTTCCGCCCGGATCAACAAGGAACAGATCGCCGCATTCCGGAGCCTGCTGGAACAGCAGGCCGCGATCCGCCTGTTGGTGGGCACCGGGGGCAGCTTCGGCAACCAGTCCGCCACGGTCAATCTGTTGCGGCGCTTGACCGATCCCTTGACCGCGGCGGGGCTGACTTACGCCTACGCCGGCAAGGCCGAAGTCTATTACCTGGGAGGCGAGGACACGCTGGCCAAGCTGTACGAGCTGCTACCGGAGCTGGATCACCAGCCCAGCGGCCATTTGAACCAGGCAACGGTGGAACTGAAGGCCTACCTGGCGCCGCCGGCCGACAAGGTGTTGTTCGGCTTCACCGGCGCGGTGGACGACAGTGCCGGCAACTACGCCACCGGGCTGAACGTCGAGTATTTCCTGCAATTGCAGCCTTATAACTACAATTACGCGGAAAAAATCGATTTTGTCGGCGCCAGGCGGCAGGCCATTGATTTGCTGCAAGTGCCGGAGCTGAACAATCCCAGTTTCCGCCGCCGGGTGTCCTATGTGCCGGAATCCAGCTATGCGGCGCCGGACTGGGCGGATTACGCGGATAATCCGCGCGCGGCGATCCTGCGTTATCTGACCGGCGACGCCTTGCTCAAGCAAGTGCGGCTGGTGGTGTCCTACGCCATCATGCCCAGCGCTCAAAACGTGGTGAACAGCAGCCCGGAAGCCGCTGCGGCGGTTCTGTGCGGGGGCCTGCTTGATTACCAGGACAACGGCGACCACAGGCTGGCCGCGCCGGTGGTGGTGTTGAACCTCAATCGCTTCGGCAGTATGGAGAGCGGGGCGCCCTTGCAGGCGGTGGCGGGCCTGCTGCGCGGGGACATGACCCGCGACGAGGTGGTGGTGCTGACCGGCACGGACCCGAAAAACGCCAGCCGGCGGCAGGCTGCGCGGCAGGTGCATGAGGCGCGCCGCCGCTATATGGCTTCGCTGAACGCGGTGCAACGTTTCAGCTGGCTCAACTATCCCACTTCGACGGCGGCGGTGGAGGCCGCGGTCAACGCGATTGTCGGCAAACCCAACCAGGTTCTGTTCATCCAGTTGGGGCCGGTGCCGCAGCCCTTGTTCTACTACGCCCTGTTCAAGACCAATACCCTGTCCTTGTTCGAGGGCGCCAACAGCATGATGGCGGCGATCAATATGGGGCGTCCGTTTCTGGCCTTGCCGCGCAAGGGCCTGGGCGTGCAGCCGGCCTTGTACCCCAGCGTCAACCGAGGCCTGTTCAGCGCCTCGCCGCCGATCAACGAGCTGGCGGCCGCCGCCAACCAGCTCAATTTCTCGCTGGACAGCTGGCCCACCGGCAACCAGAGCGGCAACCCCTGCCGGCAACTCGGCGCCTTCATCCAAAGCCTGTGCGCCCAGACCGCGACGGACGATCCGATTCCGCGTTATTTCCGTGAGCTGAAGGCGTTCTACGCCACGTCCAGCGCAGACAAGCTCAATGTCGCCGTCGCCTATCTGATGAACGTTTTCCAGGCCGAGCACGCCTTGCAAGCCGCGGCCGCGCGGCGGGCGCGTCGCGCCGATGGCGAGGAGGGCGGCGACGAACCGGCCGAGAATCCGCTGAACGCGCTTTATCTGGAGCTTAAGGAAAAGCTGGGCGAGGACGGCGAGATCCAGCCGCCCAAGCGGCTGGACTTGGTGCCGGGCATCCTGGCCGGCGGCAATATCAACGAGGCGGTGCTGGCCCTGTTGCAGGGCTTCAGCGCCAGCCTGTGGCTGGAGGTGTCCCAGTTCAAGCACGAGGGCGAGGAAGACGACATCGCCTCCATCCGCTTGGAGGGCATGACCGGCGTCTTCGCCAGCCTGCAGATCAGCAACCGCATCGCGGTGATCTTCGACGCGCCGGAGCAGCAGCTGCGGATGAATCTGGAATTGTCCGCCGAGGGCACTTGGTCGCTGCCCGGCGTGCCCTGGATACAGATGAGTGGGCCCTTCCTGCGCCTGTCCAGCTCCGACGGTCAGATACCTGTCACCGCCGCCTTGGGCGGCCGCTATCAGCCGCTGGGCGCGGAGCTGCAATTACTGGCGCCGTCGGCCGGCGAGCAGGCTTTGCTCACCGTCAAGTTCGATGCGCCCTATCCCAGCATAGACCGCGCCTTCCAGATGGCGGCGGCGGTCAACCTGGTGGCGGTGCTGCCGCCGCCGCTGAATGTGCTGGCGGACCTCGGTCTCAGCCAACTGGACCTGTACTACCTCAGCAAGGAAGAGGACGCCTCCGCGCTCGGCTTCATCATCCGCTCCAACAGCGCCAAGCCGGTGCCGCTGGTCGGCAAAGTGGCTTTGAGCGATGTCGAGGCCCAGGTGGCGTTGATCGACCCGGTCAAGACGCGCCAGGTGCGGGCCAGCGCCAACGGCAATTTCATCATCGGCAGCGGCGAGCAGGCCGGCGTGGTGGCGGTGGGCGTGCAATACCCGGATTGGCAGTTCCGCGGCACGCTGGAGTCCGGCGTGATCCGCATGGAGGACCTGCTGTCGCTGTTTCTGCCTGGCGTCGATCTGACTTTGCCGTCGTTGCCGGTGATAGACAGCTTCGTGTTCAACTACGCCCAGGCCGCCGACAATCTGCAAGTGTCGTTGAACCTTGTGTTCCAGCCGGCCTGGACTTTCGAGTTCTTCGGCAAGCCGCTGTTCAAGCTGGACAACGTCGGCTTCTCGGTCAGCCGCGCCAAGCTGGAAAACCAGGGCAACATCACCGCCAACACCACCTTGCTGCCGGACATGGCCAAACCGCTGGTGGTGGGCATAGGCGCGAGCTACGCCGGCGCCGGCGATTGGAAGTTTTCCATCCAGCAGCAGGACGACACCGTTTTCAGTATCAATGAATTGCTGGAACAGTATCTGGGCCGGGAATGGCGCACCGTGCTGTCCTTCCCGGACGTGAGAAAGCTGACGCTGCAACTGGATTGGGGCAAGCAGAAGGCGACTTCCTTTGAATTCAGCGCCGCCACCGCCAGCGCCTGGGTGCCCATTCCGGTTCTGCCCGAAGTCAGCGTCACCGGCCGGCTTAAGCTGGGCTATCTGGGCAAGGAGGCCGCCGAGCGGCTGGGGTTGGCGCTGCCGAACGCCGAGAACGACGATCCTGCGCAGGTGCCGGGCACCTATGGCGAGATCGGCGCCGATCTGACCCTGTGGAACATCAAGCTGGGGGTCGGTTATAACTTCGCTCCCGGCAAACAGGAATTGAGCTTGCGCTGGCTGACCCTGCTCGCCACCATTACGACCGACAAACAGGGCGACACCATTGCCACCTTCAAGCTGGACAACAAGTCCATCGGCGAAATGGTGGAAACCTTCGTCTCCTGGGCCACCGGCGCCGAATTCGGCCTGGCCGCGCCCTGGAACGTGCTCAATTCCTTCAGCCTGAGCGGCCTTGAGCTGGTGTACAACTTCAGCAAGAAACGGGTGGGCTTCAATATCGGCATCGGGCCGGTGGACTTCGGCTTCTTCACGCTCAAGGGCGTGGCGCTGAAATACGATCCGCAGGTCAAGGACGCCAAGGTGGAGATCACTGTGCAGGGCAGCTTCGTCTGGCAGTCCGGCGACGCGCTCAGCTGGGACCCGTCCAAACCGGAAACCACGCCGGCGCCTCCGGGCGGCGGCAACAAATACCTGGACCTACGCCTGCTGGCGCTGGGCCAGCACGTCACCGTGCCCGGCCTGGTGGAGGAGACCTCGGTGCAGGGCGTGATCGCCAAACTGCGCAGCCTGGAAGTGCCCAACCCGCCGGAGGTGCCGGTGGGCGGCAAAGGGCAGCCGGTGTTCGCCGCCAACAACTCCTGGTTCATCGCCTTCGACTTCGGCGTGTTGAAAACCCAGAAAGACAAGGAAGCGCCGGCGGCGAAGGGCAGCCAGCAGTTGATCACCGCCAGGGAGGCGGCAGCGGCCGAGGCCGACGAGGAGGCCGACGAATACCTGCTGCAGCTGTCCATGGTGTTCAACGACCCCACGCTTTACGCGCTGCGCGTGGCGCTGGCCGGGCCGATGGCCAAGATTTTCGCCGGGCTGGATTTCCAGATCCTCTACCGCCAGGTGTCGGAAACCGTGGGGTGCTATTCCGCCAATATCGCCTTGCCCAATCTGATGCGCAAATTCCAGATCGGGGTGGCTACCATCACCCTGCCGGAGTTCGGCATCAATCTGTACACCAACGGCGATTTCCAGGTGGACATCGGTTTTCCGTGGCGGCAGGACTTCGCCCGTTCCTTCACCATAGAGCTGATCGTGGCGCCGGGCATTCCGGTGCTGGGCTCGGCCGGCTTTTATTTCGGCAAGCTCAGCAGCGCCACCACCAATCTGGTGCCGGTGTCGGAGCGGGGCTGGTTCAACCCGGTGCTGGTGTTCGGTTTCGGCGCTCAGCTTGGCCTGGGCAAATCCATAGAACTGGGCATTTTGCGCGCCGGTTTCAGCCTGACGGTGTTCGGCGTGATAGAAGGCGTGCTGGCGCGCTGGCTGCCTTACCGCGAGGCCACGCCCAGTCAGGGCCGCGACCAATTGCAGGACGGCTATTATTTCTCGCTGATCGGCACCGCCGGGGTGCAGGGCCGTCTGTACGGCAGCATAGACTTCGCCATCATCCGCGCCGACGTCAATATCGCCATCAAGATCTACGTGCGGCTCAGCTACATCGCCTATCAGGACATCCCCATCAGCGCCAACGCCTCGGTGGAGGTCAGCGTCGACGTCAAGATCAATCTGGGCCTGTTCACCATCACCATAGGCCTGTCGTTCTCGGCCTCGGTGCAAGCCACCTTTGTGTTGAAAAACCCGGCGGGCAACAATCCGCCCTGGGGCCGTACCCTGCCTGGCAACAGCATGCGGACGCTGGCCTTGGGCGGAGGCTTGTCCGCGCGCCACGCGGCGTCTGAACTGGAAGCGCGTCGGCTGCGCCGCGCGCTTGGGCAGAGCGGCGGAGCCGGACTGCGGCTGGCCGCCAAGGCCGCCGGCTATCAGCCGGCCTGGGGCAATCTGCAAGCGGGGCAGCTCTTGCAACTGACGGGGTGGACCGTGCCGGTGCTGACCGTGGCCGGCGATCAGGCCAAGACTGCGGCCGAGCAATTGCCATGCTATGTGGCGGCTTTTTTCCTCGCCACGCCGGAGCCGGTCAAGGCGGGCGGCGCCTTGGCGGCGGCCCGCAACGGCGGGTCCGAGCAAGGTCAACTGGCGCATGCCGCGCTGGCGCGCGCGCGCCAGCGCCCGGCGCTGAACGCCAGGTTGGCCGCCAATGGCGGCGAGGACGGTTTTGAAGACCTGGCCGTGCGGGTGTTGCAATGGGTATTGGCCGCTGGCATGAGCGGCGCGATGAGCCCGGACCAGCTCAACCAGCAAGTGGTCAGCGCCGACTTCCTGAACCAGGCGCTGCAGTACTTTTCCAATCCGGATCAACCGCTGCCGATTCCGGCCGATCAGGTGGAGGCCTTCCTGGCTCGGCAGGCGACGATCTGCTTCGCCGCCACGGCGGCGGCCAACGCCCACGGCGTATTCTTCCCGGCGCCACCCGGCGTGCGCCTGAACGTGCCGAGTTACGCCGGCGCGCCCGGCTACGATTATGTGTTTGGCCAATACAACAGCAGCCAGACCGACTACCTGCTGTTGCTGCGCCAGTATTTCCAGCAACTGCAGGTACAGGTGGAAGGCGGCAGCGCGCCGGCGGCGGCCGTCCGGATGCAGTCCGGCACCGGCGCCTCCATCGCCAGCTACATCTTCGGCGACTACTTCTGCCTGCTGGCGCGCCAGGCCTTGCAAGCGCTGCGCGACGGCCTAGGCAACTTCAAGCTGGTGATTCAGCCGGCGCAGACGGTGTCCGAGATCGTCGACTGGGTCAACGCCACCGGCCAACTGTCCGGCGACGACGCTTTCAGCGCCGGACAATTGTTCGTCGCCAACCAGGAGCATCCGCTGGCGGCGGGGGCCCGGCCGTTGACGGTGGCGGGCATGCGCTGGCAAACCCCGGGCGGTCTCAGCTTCGAACAAGTGGCCGCGCAGTCCTTGTTTGGCGGCGGCTTCAACGGCGAGCAACTGGCGCGGGCCAATGCCGACGAGGCGCGCATCCTGGCGGCCAATCAGCGCATCGCGCTGGGCGAGAAGGTCTACCTGACCCAGGACGGCGATTCGCTGACCGGCGTCGCCGCCGGGCTGGGCGTATCGCTGGACGCGCTATTGCAAGGCAGCGACGTGCTGCGGCGCGCGGACCTGCTGTCGTCGCTGGCGATACTGGCCATGCCGGCCTTCCCGCAACCGGTGGCCGCCGGCGACACCCTGGCCGGCATCTCCGCGCGCTTGGGCGTGAGCCTGGATCTGCTGGCCGGCGCCAATGGCGCGGCCGCCGGCTTGTTCGACTACGACAGCGACCCCAATCTGAACATCCCGGAACTGGCGCAGTTCCAGGTGGGAGAGCTGATCGACGAAGCGCTGCGCACGCTGGCGTTCCAGAACCTGGGCGCGATGGCTTCGCGTTACTACCTCAACGGCTTGCGGCTGCCCACCGCCGGCCTGACGGCGAAATCGCCCGGCCTGTTCGTCAAGCCCAACGGCCAGGGCGGCTACGACTACCCGGCGCAGCTGGGCCTGTTCGCGTTGACTGGGCAGGCCTTCCCGCTGCCCGCGCTGCAAGACCCGGCGCAGGGGGCGAAGTTCAGCTTCACTCTGAGCCGCGGCGCCGCCGAAACCTGGCTCAGCCTGGGCACGCCGGGCAGCGCCAGCGCCAGTTTCGAAGTGAACCAGGACGATTACCTGCGCTATGTGAAAGTACGCGCCGCGGCCACCGGGCAGCCTTTACGAACGGACACGCGGGCGATCCGGCCCTTGCTGGACGCCGAGGCCCAGGCCTCGCGCTTCCCGCTATCCAGTTCTCAGCCCTGGCAGTGCGCGGCGCCGGTGGCGCTGCCGCGCCAGGCCCGCGCGCCGGAGGTGGCCGAACCGCGCTTGTGGAGTCTGCCGGACTCGCTGATCAATACCCCGCTGGAACAAGGCGTGTTGCCCCGTTTCGCGCCGCAGCTGGCGCGCACCGACGCCGCCACCGGCAGCGTCAGCGAACAGCCCTTGCTCAATTACGGTTTCGGCATGCTGATCCCCTTCGGTGTGCGTCGTACTCAGCCGCTGGCGGGCAATCCCAGCAGTCAGAGGCTGTATGAAATCATCGGCGCGCCGGATAAGGAAATCGTGTTGCTGGAGCGCGTGCTCAGCCAATTGCAGGGGCCGGGCGCGGGTTTGAGCCAGTTGCTGGTGCTGTACCGGCCGGCCTCCACCGGCAGCGAGGTGGCCGGTTGGCAGATGGAAAACCCGGCCGCCAGCCTGGCCGGCATCGCCAAGGTCAATCTGTCCACCGAGACCCGTCCTCCGGCGCAGAACGGTCTGCGCGCGCTGGCGCTGACCGATAACGCCTTCCCCAATCTGATCGGCGCGCCGGACGAGTTTCTGCGGCTGTTATGGGAAGCCAGCATCACCCGCCAGGGCGGCTTCTTCCTCAGCTACAGCCAGGGCCTGCAAGACGGCGGCACGCTGTCCGGCTTGCCGGACCATGTGTTCAACGACAGCGGCGAAGCCGAGCTGGCGGTATTGGCGCTGTTTGCCGCGGACGAGGGCGAAGGGCAGGCGGTGGGCAACTGGATGAACGTGCTGGCCACCAATGAGTCTTTCGACGCCAGCGCCGCCGCGCTGGTGGCGACCGCGGTGCTACGGCGGGAACAGACCGCGCCGTTGGCCGACGCGGCCACGCTGGACGGCGTCGCCGCCAGCTATTACAGCCGCGTCGATAGTCTGGCCCGGCTTAACTCCGGGCGGCCGTTGCGCGATGGCGCCGTGTTGCGAGTGCATGGCGGCGTTTATCAAGTCGCGCCGACCGGCGCGGCGCCGGGCGGGGACCTGGCGCGCATCGCCGAGCATTTCTTTACCACCGAGGATGCGATCAAGCAGGCCAACCCGTATCGCGCCAGCTGGAGCGGCCCGCTGGCCAGCTATACCGCTTTGCGCCTGCCCGAGGTCGATGTGACCGTGGGCCGGCGCTACGCCAACGGCGCCTTGTTCGCCACGCTGGACGATATCTCGGCCTACTTCCAGGCGCCCTTGGCCGGCCTGGCCGCCGCCAATGCGCGCACGCCCGGCCTGTTCCCGGCCCAGGCGACGCTGGAAGTCGAGTTGGGGCCGTTTGATGTGTCGGCCACCACCCAGGCCGGCGTGGCCGGCATCGAATTGGAGCGCAAGGCCGCGCCGCCGGTGCCGGACAAGGCCGACGGCGCCGACTGGGGCTGGATCTATCTGGCCAATCTGTTCAATCTGCTCGGCTACCGCAACAGCCTGACCGACGATTTCAAAGAGAGCAATTTCGGCGTGGCCACCGGTCCGGGCAATGTCGACGGCAACGGCCCGGCTGACAAAGTGCGCGCGCCGCGCGCCGCGAACGAGGACGAACCGTGGCGTTATGTCCGCACCGTGCCGTATCCCGGCCTGTACCGGCATCCGCCGGTGCAGCGCCAGGCCTCGCCTGCGGTGAGCGGCAGCCCCTATCTGGGCGTGGGCGGTCTGTTGCAAATCGAACTGGCCTGGTTGGATTTGTTCGGCAACCGCATCCTCAGCGATATGGACGCGCCGCCGGCCGAGGCGCGCGTATACAACTTCCCGCCGCAGCTGACCGGCTATACCGACAGCGTGTTGGGCATCGGGCAATGGCCGTCTGTGGCCAACGACTACCTGTTCGCCGCCTTGCAAGACGGCAAGGCGGGGCTCAAGGTGTCGCTGGCCTTTGACCAGCAGCCCTATTTGGACGCGGCCAAGGCGCTGGACGCCGGCGGTAGGCAGCGCATCGAACAGGCCGTCGCCATCTACGCCAAGGTCTTGTATCAGTTGCAAGACCCCAACGGCCTCGGCATCGAGCTGAGCAGCAGCGTCTGCCCGGAGGTGGGGGCGTTATTGGACCCCGCTCAGCAGGCGGCGTTGGTCAATTGGGCGGTGGACATCTACGCCTGGCTCAACAGCTTGCTGCCCAATAGCAGCGGCAGCCATCAAGAGCGAGCCGCCGGCTTCCAGCCGCTGTTGGAGTTGAGCGCGCCGCTGCCGTCCGGCCAGATCAACGACGACCAGATCTTCCGTTTGGACGCCAGCCTGACCTTGAGCCGCAAACCGCAGCTGGTCAGCGGCGCGCTGGCGGCGGTGTCCGGCGTGGCCGAGGCGGGCACGCTGTTGTCGCCGTCCACCGGCCCGCTGCAAGGCGATCAGGCCGCGACGAGCGCCCAGCGCGATCTCAAACAGTTTGCGGCCAGCTTCGAGCAAGCGCTGTCCACCCCGCAGGGGCCGCGCTACCAAGTGGCCACCGGCAGCGATCGCAACGCCTTCACCGGCGGCTCCGGCATGACCTTGTGGGCGGTGCAGCTGGGACGGGACGCCGCGCAGGGCATCTCCTACCGCCTGCTCAATCCGGGCCAGCCCAAGCAGTTCGCGCCCAGGCCGGTATCCAATCAATTGGCGTCCAAGCTGGATGCGGCCATCATTCCCTACCGCACCGGCAAGGTGATCAGCCTGCAGGACCCGGCCGAGCCGCGCGCTTTCACCGGCGTGGATCTGGATCAATGGCTGCAATCCTCTTTGGCGCGGATTGACCAATTGCTGTCGCCAGCCTATGTCGCGCCGGCGCAGGTCTTGCGGAGCCTGACCGGCAACAACGCGATGCAGGGACTGTTGGACGCCAAAGAAGCGCTGGCCCAAGCCTTGAAGAGCGCGATGATTCCGGTATTCCGCGATGAGAGCGCGGACCAGCGGGAACTGGACGCGATCCGCGAGGCCTTCTTCCAGAGGATGCTGGGCACGCTAAGCGAGTTCTACGCGGTGCGCGCCGGCCTGCAGTTCCAGGCCGAGGTCAATGCCGCGATCCAGCCCTCGGGCGCGGAACTGACGCCGCGGCTGTACGGCAATATTGTGAGCCGGCCGGGCGGCAGCGCCATCGTCGGCCGCGGCAATCTGTCGTTGACCGCGCCCAAGTTGGGGTTGAAGCTGGCCGGCGACGGCGGCGGCGACACCCGCATGCTGAGCTTCCTGCTCTCCAGCGCAGGCCTGGAGGCCAAGAATGTGGACCTGGATCTGGTGTTCGAAGGACAGAACATTGAACATCAGATCGGCGCGTTGGCCGGCATTCGCGGCTACCAGCCGTCGTCCTGGCTCAGCTTCGTGGCGGACACCGCTGGCGAGAGCTGGCCGCTGCGCCAGGCGCTGGGCGCTTTCAGCACGCCCATCGTGCTGCGCGCCTTCCCGGAAACGCCGACGCTGACCCTGCAGGAGGCGGCGGCCAACGCCGATATCGCTTGCCCATGCCACTTGCCTGCGGGCGAAGTCATGGCGGCGCGGCTTACGGCCGCCGGCGACTCGGCTTGCAGCCGGCCCGGCGACTACAATCCGCTGGCCGCGCTGAGTCGTTGGAATTATCGGCTGCGCTATGCGCTGCAACGCCATTTCGAGCAAGACGCGGTCAACGGTCAGATTGATTTCAACCTGGGCGGACAATCCGGCCTGAGGGCGATGGCGCTCAGCCGCGATCTGTTCGACAACCTGGCGGAAATGACTCAGGTCTTTCCCAAGGTGGTTGAAGATCTGAACCGCTTCTTGCTACCGCTGGACATTGGCAGCAAGGACCCGGTCCAGATCGAGAACGCCGAGGCGGCGCTGCTATCCGCCGGCGAGATGGTGCAGTGGCTGGCGGACAGCGCCGGCGGCGGGGGCCTGTTGCAGGCGAACAGCCGGCTGCTGGCGCAGGCGGAACCGATACGTTTCGTCATCGAGGAAGACGCGGTGGAGCGCGTCAATCCGGACGGAGGCAAGGTGAGCGCGCTGCGGGTGACGCTGACGCTGGAGCAGGCGCTGCCCGAGCGCGCCGGCCAACCTTTTGTGCAGGTGGAGCCGGAGCGATACGAGTGTGAGCCTGAGGAGGGAGAAGGCCTGAGCCGTTCCTTCACTTATCTTGATCGGAGCACCGGCGCCTATCTGGCCGCGTCCGAAGGCAAGGGCATCGCCGCGCGCATGGTGGTATTGCCGGATCTGGACATCCTGGAGCGGCAGGACGCCAACGCTCAGGTCTTCCTGCGGCGCAACGAGGAACTGGTGCCGGGCAAGCCGACGGCGGAGCCTTTCGTCTATCAGACGCCGACGGTGTCCCTGTCCGCGCCGCTGCGTCCCACCGTGGATTCGGATCAGCCGGTGAATATGGCGGCCATCTACGCCCAGGGCGCGGACCAGCCGGTGAGCCGCTCGCTGGCGTGCCAGCTTGGCTTGTTCTATCAGGCTTTGTTCGGCCATGCCGGCAGCGACAGCGCCATCCTCAGCCTGACGGTGTATTACGAGTACCGGCTGAACGACGCGCTGAGCAAGGTGCGCTTGCCGGTCTACCTGATGCCGCCGACCGAGGTGGCCTTGCAGGAGGGCGGCGGCGGCCTGCCGCTGGCCGACGTCGTCGCTCAGCAAGCCCAGGGCTGCGTGGACTGGTTCGCCGCGCACGGACCGGAACAAAAAGGCGGCAGCTTATGGTTCGATCTGACCGTCAGCTCCAATCTGACCGAACAAGCCCAGCCCTTGTTGCGCTTGCGCAATGTGTTCCTGGAACTGACCAGAATCGAGCCGCCCATGGTTTGAGCCACCGTTCAGGCTCCGCCGCGCGCCGGAGAGCGAGCTCTCTCCGGCGCAAGGTCCGCTCTCTCGCCGCGGCGAGGGAGCGCAACGGTTATTTGCTTAGACATAAGGATTCCGTCTTTGCTGATAGCCAATCGGTATAATGGCCGTTCCCCGTTGGAGAACGCGTCGTGTACAAGCATCTGGAAGATTTCGTCGGCCACACCCCGCTGGTCAGACTCAAGCGCCTGCCCGGCGTCACCAGCAACACCGTGCTGGTCAAGCTGGAAGGCAACAACCCGGCGGGCTCGGTCAAGGACCGGCCGGCGCTGTCCATGATTCGTCGCGCCGAAGAGCGCGGCGAGATCAAGCCGGGCGATACCCTGATCGAACCCACCAGCGGCAATACCGGCATTGCGCTGGCGATGGCGGCTGCGATGATGGGGTACAAGATGATCCTCATCATGCCGGAAAACTCCAGCGCCGAGCGGGTGCAGGCGATGCGCGCTTACGGCGCGGAAGTGATTCTGACGCCCAAGGAGGCGTCGATGCCGGGTTCCATTGACCTGGCGCGCAAGATGGAAGCCGCTGGCCAGGGCCGCATCCTGGACCAGTTTTCCAATCCGGACAATCCGCTGGCCCACTATGAAAGCACCGGGCCGGAAATCTGGCAGGACACTCGGGGCGGCATCACTCACTTCGTGTCCAGCATGGGCACCACCGGCACCATCATGGGCACCAGCCGCTATCTGAAGCGGCAAAACCCGGCCATCCAGATTGTGGGCGTGCATCCGGAACCAGGCAGCCAGATTGCCGGCATCCGTAAATGGGAAGACCCCTACGTGCCCAAGATCTGCGACTTCTCGCAGCTGGACGATTTGCAGCACGTCAGTCAGCAGGAGGCGGAGGATATGGCGCGCTTGTTGGCGCGCGAGGAGGGCATCCTGGCCGGGCCTTCGTCCGGCGGCGCGCTGGCGGTGGCGCTGCGCCTGTCGAGCCAGCTGGAAAACGCGGTCATTGTTTCCATCGTCTGCGACCGCGGCGATCGCTACCTGTCCACCGGCCTGTTCGGCTGAGAACCCATTCAAAGTCCGCTGGGCGTCAGTAGGCGCCCAGGACGGACGGCGCGCCGGAACGCCGTGTTCGCGTTTTGGCGCTGGCGTCCGGCGCCGCATGTCTTTAGCATTCAGAGTCCTATGTCCCAGTCTCGGAGGCTCTTATGCTGCTGCATGTCGATTCCCGTTTCCTCAGCCCCTACGCCTTGTCCGCCTTCGTCGCCTTGAAAGAAAAAGGGCTGGCCTTCGAATTGGCGACCTTGAGTCTTGATGCGCAAGCCAATCTGGCCCCGGCCTATCAGCGCCAATCGTTGACCGCCCGCGTGCCCATGCTGGAGGATGGCGAGTTCCAGCTCAGCGAATCCTCGGCCATCGCCGAGTATCTTGAAGACGCTTACCCCGAGCGCCCCCGACTTTATCCGCGGGACCTGCGCCAACGCGCCCGCGCGCGCCAATTGCAAGCCTGGCTGCGCAGCGACCTGATGGTGCTGCGCGAAGACCGCAATACCGAGGTGGTGTTTCTGCGCCCGGCAACCGGCACCCTGGCGCCGGAAGCGCGTCAGGCGGCGAACAAGCTGATCGCCGCGGCGGAGCAATTGCTGCCGGCCGGCGACGGCGACTTGTTCGGCGCCTGGTGTTTGGCCGACACCGACCTGGCCTTGATGTTGAAGCGGCTGCAATACGACGACATCCTGCCGTCGCGTTTGGCCGCCTACGTCGAACGCCAGTGGCAACGGCCTGCGGTGCTGGACTGGCTGGAGTTGGGGCGGCGGGCGGCCTTGGTTTGAAAGGCCCGGCACCGCCGCCGCCTCAGCGATGCACGTCGTGGGTGACGAAGGGCCGGTCCGGCGACGGCATCTCCAGCCAATCCGGATGGCTCAGTGTGCGGCAGATGTCCTGGTAGCCGCTGGCCCAGTGCGCGCGCATGGTCTGGGCGCCGAACTGATAATCCTTGTGGTGGTCCTCGTACTCCTTGTCCTGGTAGATCAGGTGGATCACCTTCAGCAGCCGGCCGCAGGCCAGCTCATGGGCGCGACGGTAAGCCGGGTGCTCGCGCTGCGCTTCCGGCACCAGCTCCATCAACTGCCGCAGCAAGCCGCGGTAGTTTTGCTCCCGTTTCATCGTATCGGTGATTTGCCGGGTGCGGCTGGAGTACTGGATGTCCTTCTGTCGCATGGCGATCGCCTTCATGTCCGTAGGCGGCTCGCCCTTGGCGCTCCATAGATCCACCTGGAACACCAAGGAGTTCTTGCGCGGCTCGGTGCTCAGTATTTGTTTCAGCGGCGTATTGGACACCAGGCCGCCGTCCCAGTAGTACTCGCCGTCTATCTCCACCGCCGGGAAGCCGGGGGGCAGCGCGCCGGAGGCCATGAAGTGCTCGGCGCGCAGTCGTTGGCGGGTGTTGTCGAAATAGACGAAGTTGCCGCTGCGCAGGTTGACCGCGCCCACCGATACCCGCATCTGATCGCTGTCGTTGACGCGGTCGAAGTCGGCGAAGCGCTCCAGTGTGCTTTTCAGCGGCGCGGTGTCGTAGAAACTGCAGTTGGCGGGAGAGGGCGCGCCGGCCGGCCAGGGCGAGCGAGGCAGGAAGAAACCGTTCTGGCCCTCGGTCAGCGCGCGCCAGGCTTCCCAGCTTGCCATCAGCCCGTTGAGGCCCGTCGGCCAGTGGTGGGTGTCCAGCTGGCTGAACAGGCTGGGCGGCAGAAACGGCGGCCGGCAGATAGTGTCCCAGAAGGCGCGCAACTGCTCCACCCGCCGTTCCGGCGGATTGCCGGCGATGATGGCGGCGTTGAGCGCGCCTATGGAAATGCCGGCTACCCAGTTGGGGTGCAGGTCGGCTTCGGCCAGGCCTTGGTAGACGCCGGGCTGGTAGGAGCCCAGCGCGCCGCCGCCCTGAAGCACCAGCGCCAGCACCTGGTAGCGGTGGCCGGGTGGCAGGCTGCGGCTTTGGTACAGGCCGCCGGCCTGCGGGCAGGCCGGATTGTGCGGCGGCGTCATTGCATATACCAGCCGTGGCTGACAATCACCGATTGGCCGGTCAGCGCCGCGCTGGGGAAGGCGGCCAGAAACAGCGCGGTCTGAGCCACGTCCTCCACCGTGGTGAACACCCCGTCCACGGTATTGCCCAGCATCACGCGCTTGACCACTTCCTCCTCGCTGATGCCCAGTTCTTTGGCCTGTTCCGGAATCTGCTTCTCCACCAACGGCGTGCGCACGAAGCCGGGGCAGATCACGTGGGCGCGCACATTGTATTCCGCGCCTTCCTTGGCCAGCACCCGGCACAAGCCCAGCAAGGCGTGCTTGGCGGTGACGTAGGCGGACTTGAGCTTGGACGCCTCGTGAGAGTGGACCGACCCCATATAGATTACCGTGCCGCCGCGCTTGTCCTTGTACATATGCGGTAGCGCGGCTTTGGTGGTGAGAAAAGCGCCGTCCACGTGGATGGCCTGCATTTTCTTCCAGTCGGAAAACTTGTAGTCCACCAGCGGGTTGACGATCTGGATGCCAGCGTTGGAAATCAGGATGTCCAGCCCGCCCAGTGAGTCCACCGCCGCTTGGGTGCCGGCGTTGACGGACTCCTCGTTGGTCACGTCCATCGCCACGCCCACCGCCTTGCCGCCGGCGGCCTTGATCTCCTCCGCCGTCGCCTGCGCCGCGGCCAGATTGATGTCGGCGATGGCCACCGCCGCGCCGGCCCGGGCGTAGGTTTCCGCAATGGCTTTGCCTATGCCGCTGGCCGCGCCGGTGATCAAGGCCACTTTGCCGTTCAATTGCATGCTGCTCTCCTTGTTGTCGTGAGTTGTCGCGTGGGGACGGGCCGCGAAGCGGCTTTCAGAACCTGTTATACGATCTCGCGAGCTAAGGCGAGACAAGGCGAAAACGGCTGAGAAAGCGGAATGCACAAGCGGTATATGAGCATTTCAAAGCCGTACTCACCGTGTCACGCTTCACGACGTGCAGCAGATCGTAAACAGGTTCTTAGTTGAGGTAATCGAATTCCACTTCACCCAGGCCCAGGGTCAGGTCGGCAATGATATGGCGCGCTTCCACCACTTCCAGCACCGGTAGCTCCGCTACCGGCGCCAGCGCGTGCGGGAACAGCGCCAGCGCCGCAGGTCCGCTCCAGGCGCCGTGCACGGTCACGTCCTTCAAGTAGAAGCGCACCAGTTCGCAAATGCGGGCGCTGCCGTCCACGTGTGGAATGATCTTCAGCAGGAAGTTGGGGGTGTTGACCATGGAGCGCTGCAGCGCGCTGGCGTCCAGCGTCTGGTGCTTATAGCCCATGGTGGCGGTGGCGACCCGAACCGGGCCGTAATCCAGTTCGCCCACCAGGGTGTCGGTGCGCACTTGCAGCCGCGGGCAGGCCAGTTTCTTGGGAAAGCCCCATAGCTCGCGGCCGCCGGCGATGGGAGGGTGGTCGTTCAGATACATCGCGTGGGTGTAGTTGCCGGCCACGCCGCCCAGTAGCACGGGGATCACCTGGCCGCTTTCGGTGTAGTCGCCGAAGCCGGTGGAGTCCGGCATGCGGATGAATTCGAAATTCACCAGATCCGAGGCCGGCTGCAGCGGCTCCGGCACCACCTCGCGCAGTTTGGCCGGATCGGTGCGGTAGGTGATGATGAAGAATTCGCGGTTGGTGAAGCGGTAGGGGCCGCGGGGGAAGGCGGGGTTGGTCAGCGGCATGGCGAAGGCCTGCTCGCGGATGGCGTCGATGTTCATACGTGCTGCGCTCCCTGGATGGCAAAAGGTCGTGCCCGGAGGGGAGCGCGGCCGCTGCTGCGAAAGGAGCCCGCCGGTAAAACACGGCGCGGCGGGCAGGCGTGCATCTGGCGTCGATGGTACAGCGAAAGAGCCCGCTAGCGGTAGCTTGGTTCCCTGTCACCTGTTCCTTGGGATGGATGAGCGCGGGCGGCCTAGCGAAGAACCTGTTCAGGTCCCCCTGCGCGTCGCGAGGTGCGACATGGCGAGCGCGGCTTTTTCAGCCGCAACGCCCGGCCTTGCTCGCTAGACTTTGAACAAGCTCGATAGAGCCGCCGTGCTATGCTGTCGCGGTTGCGGCGAATGAAGCCGCGGCCCGCCACCGTGCCGGCGGAATCGGCACCTGTGTTTTGGATATACCGTATGAGCAAAAGCATCATTTCCGACATGGATGGAGTGATCTATCGGGGCAAGCAACTGATTCCGGGCGCGCGCGATTTCGTTAACCGCCTGACGCAGGGCGGCACGCCTTTTCTGTTTCTGACCAATAACGCGGAGCAGACGCCGCTGGACCTGAGGCTGAAGCTGGAGGGCCTGGGCATCAACGGAGTGACGGAAGACAACTTCATCACCAGCGCGATGGCTACGGCGATGTTCCTGCGCAGCCAGACGCGCAAAGCGATGCCCACCGCCTACGTGGTGGGGGGGGGGCCGGCTTGATCAATGAGTTGTATAACGTGGGTTTTTCCATTTCCGAATCTCGCCCGGATTACGTGGTGGTGGCCAAGTCCCAGACCTTTAGTTTCGAGCAGATCAAGAAGGCGGTTCGCTTCATCGACCAGGGCGCCAAATTCATCGGCACCAACCCGGACATGATCGACCCGATAGAGGGCGGCGGCTACGAGCCGGCCGCCGGCACGCTGCTGGCCGCCATCGAGGCAGCCACCGGCAAGAAGCCCTATATCGTGGGCAAGCCCAATTCGTTGATGATGATGCTGGCCACCCGAAAGCTGGGCGTGTATCCGGAAGAGGCGGTGATGATAGGCGACCGCATGGATACCGACATCGTCGGCGGCATAGAGGCCGGCATGGGCACCGCGCTGGTGTTGTCCGGGGTGTCGTCTCGCGAGTCCATGGAGCAGTTCCCCTATCAGCCGGACTATGTGTTCGAGAGTGTGGCGGAGATTGATCCGCAAGCCTTGTAAAGGATTGCCGGCCAGGTTGGCGCGGGCGAAAACAGGGCCGTTCCAGCGGGAACGGCCCTATTGTTTGAGCACGCCGTTGGGCTCGGCGCCGAGGGCGCTTAGCGTGGCTCGGCCTGCGCTTGGGCGGCGGCTTCCCGCAGCTTGTCTTTCTTGCTCTTGCGTTTGCCCTTGACGCCGCCGTTGTCGGTCGACGCGTTCGGAGCCGCGGCCGGGCTGGCGGCGATGGGCTCGAAGCCGGCGATCCGTTCGCGCGGCAGCCGCAGTCCTTGGCGTTTTTCTATCAATTGGAAATGCGCGGCGCAGTCGGTGCTGACGAAGCTGATGGCTTCGCCGCTGGCGCCGGCGCGGCCGGTGCGGCCGATGCGGTGAGTGTAGTCTACCGGAGATCGCGGCAAGTCGTAGTTGATCACCACCGGTAGGCGAGCGATGTCGATGCCGCGCGCGGCCACATCGGTGGCCACCAGCACTTGCAGACGGCCGGATTTGAGGTCGGCCAGCACCTGGCCGCGTTGTCCCTGGCTGCAATCGCCGTGTAGCGCGGCGGCGCGGACGCCGGCGGCCTGCAGCTTGCCGGCCACTCGGTCGGCGCTGTGGCGGCTGGCCACGAAGACCAGAGCCCGCTCCCAGCCATGGATTTGCAGCAGATGGCGCAGCAGCATGGTGCGCCGGCCGGCGTCCACTTCGATGGCGCGCTGGCGGATGTCCGGCGCGGCGGCGTCCTCGGGCGCGATGTCGATGCGCTGCGGCTGGTTCAGCAGTCGTTCCGCCAGCGTACGCACGGAGGGAGGGAACGTGGCGGAGAACAGCAGGTTCTGCCGGTAGGGAGGCAGCTGCGCCAGCAAGCTGGCCAGTTCGTCGGCAAAGCCGAGGTCGAGGAGGCGATCGGCCTCGTCCAGCACCAGAGTGTCGACGGAGGAAAGCCGCAGCGCATTGTGCGCCAGCAGGTCCAGCAACCGGCCGGGCGTGGCCGCTACGATGTCGGCGCCGCCGCGCAGGGCCATCATCTGGGGATTGATGGAAACGCCGCCAAAGACCACGGCGATCTTGGGCCGGCGCGGCAGGCTTTGGGACAGTTGGCGCAGGGCATCGCCCACTTGCGCCGCCAGCTCCCGCGTAGGGAGCAGGATCAGCGTTTGCGCCTGGCGCGGCGCGGCTTGGCGGCCCGCCAGCCATTGCTGCAACAGCGGCAGGCAGTAGGCCGCGGTTTTGCCGGAGCCGGTTTGCGCGGTGGCCAGCACGTCGTGGCCTTGCAGAATGGCGGGGACGGCGGCGAGCTGAACGGCGGTGGGGGCCGGATAGCCTTGATCGCTTGCGGCCTGGGCCAGGGCGGGCGACAGGCCCAGTGAGGTGAATGACATGGGGGGCGTTGACGGCGATGGTGCTTGAAGCGGCAGGAGTATCGGCGCTGTCCGCGGCCGGGTCAAGCGGGGCGTGGCGTCGCCGCAACGCGCGTTGCGCAGCGGGAAGTTCCGTTTGCGAGTACTATCTGGGCTCGCTATCAAGTTAAAGTCATACGCACATGCAAACAGAAGTCAAAGAGAAACCCCGCTACGCCCTAGTGGCCTCGGTCCAGTTGCCCGATGTCAGCGATGTCGAGTTCGAGGCCTCGCTCACCGAACTGAGCGAACTGGCCAAGACCCTGGGCTTCCAAGTGGTGCGGACCTTTGTGCAAAAGCGTAACAGCTTCGACCGCACCGCCTATATGGGGGTGGGTAAGCTCGAGGAAATCAGCCAGTTCGTCAACCGCGGTCTTCGCAACGACGAGCTGGAAGACGCGCCGCCGGCGCTGGACGCCGACACCGTGGAGATCGATGCCTTGCTGGTGGACCACGAAATTTCGCCGTCGCAGGCGCGCAATCTGGAGTTGGCCGTCGGTTGCGAGGTGATGGATCGCACCATGGTCATCCTGGAGATCTTCCACCGCAACGCCCGCTCGCGCGCGGCGCGCGCCCAAGTGGAAATCGCCCGTCTCGGTTATATGGCGCCGCGCTTGCGCGAGGCGGCCAAGCTGGCCGGGCCGCAAGGCCGGCAGCGCAGCGGCATGGGCGGGCGCGGCGCCGGCGAATCGCATACCGAGCTGGACCGGCGCAAGGTGCGCGACCGCATCGCCGAACTGCAACGCGAAATCGTCGCGATGGAACTGGAGCGCAAGACTCAGCGCGCGCGCCGGCTGGAGCGTCAGGGCCAAGGCCTGGGCGGGGTGTCGCTGGTGGGTTACACCAACGCCGGCAAGTCCACGCTGATGCGCGCCTTGACCGGCAGCGAAGTGCTGGTGGCCAATAAATTGTTCGCCACCCTGGACACCACGGTGCGCGCCATCTACCCGGAAAGCGTGCCGCGGGTGCTGGTCAGCGATACCGTGGGCTTCATCAAGAATCTGCCTCACGGCCTGGTGGCCTCCTTCAAGTCCACGCTAGAAGAAGCGCTGGATGCGGCCTTGCTGTTGCATGTGATCGACGCCAGCGATCCGGGTTTCCAGCGTCAGCTGGAGGTCACGGACGAGGTGCTGGGGGAAATCGGCGCCGACGAGGTGCCGCGCATCCGGGTGTTCAACAAGATCGACCATGTCGGCGACGAGGCGGCGCAGGCCGCCTGGACGGACGAACTGCGGCAGCGCTACCCGGACTGCGTGGTGATGAGCGCGCGTCGCCCCGAGGAAGTAGCCGAGTTGCGCGCCCTCATCGTCGCCTTCTTCCAGCGCGATCTGGAGGAGGGCGAGCTGCTGTTGCCGTGGTCGGCGCAGCAGTTGCGCGGCGAGATCTACAGTCACTGCCAAGTGCTGGAAGAGCGCGCGGACGAAGAGGGCAGCTGGTTCCGCGTGCGCGGCGAGCCGGAGAAACTGCGCAGCCTGCGAGAGCAACTGAACCCCGGCTCGCAGGGGCGAGAGAAGGAACACTGGGAAGTCTGAACCTGTTCAAAGTCTGCCGCGTTTCGTGAGAGCCTGTTTACGATCTGCTGCGCGCCGGCGATACGGCGTTGAAAACAATTTCGAAATGCTCAGTACCGTGTGCACACTCCGCTTTCTCAGCGGTTTTCGCCTCGTTTTGCTCTAGCTCGCGACACTTTGAGCAGGCTTTGAGAGTCGATGGCTCAGTTGTGGCGGCGCGGGGGCGTTCGTCTGCTTTCGGAGGACGCCCCCGTCGCCCGGCGTTTCGCGGATAGAGCGCATCTGTATAATCCCTCCCGTGCCTTCGGCCTTTGTCCGCCGGCACGGTTAATTCATGGCATTCCGCCGGGACGCAAGTGGTCGCCGGGCTGCTGTTTTCTTGCTTCCTAAAAATTCTGCAACACTGCTATTCCCAATGATCATTCTGAAAAACGTGGCTTTGCGTCGCGGCACTAAAGTCTTGCTGGACGGCGCGACAGTCAATATCAACCCCGGTGAGAAGGTTGGCCTGGTAGGACGCAACGGCGCGGGCAAGTCCTCGCTGTTCGCGGTCTTGAACGGCAGCCTGCACGAAGACGGCGGCGATTTCTCCATTCCCAGCCAGTGGCGCATGGCGCAAGTGGCGCAGGACATGCCGGAAACCTCCCAGACCGCCACCGAGTTCGTGGTGGAGGGCGATACCGCCTTGCTGGCGGCGCGGCGCGAAGTGGCCGAGGCCGAGGCAGGCGAGGATTACATGCGCATGGCGCACGCCTACACCGCGCTGAACGACGCCGGCGAGCATGACGCCCCGGCGCGGGCGCAGGCGCTGATCCTGGGCCTGGGCTTTAGCGTGGCCGAGCTGCAGCAACCGGTGAACAGTTTCTCCGGCGGCTGGCGCATGCGTCTGCAACTGGCGCGGGCGCTGATGTGCCCGTCCGATCTCTTGCTGCTGGACGAACCGACCAACCACTTGGACTTGGACGCTCTAGTCTGGCTTGAAGCCTGGCTCAAACAGTACGCCGGCACCATGGTGGTGATCAGCCATGACCGCGAATTCCTGGACGCGGTGACCAATGTCACTCTGCACATCGACCACGGCAAGCTGGTGCGTTACGGCGGCAACTACAGCAAGTTCGAAGACATGCGCGCCGAGCAGATGATTCTGCAGCAGGCCGCGCAGGCCAAGCAGCAGGAAAAGATCGCGCACCTGCAAAAGTTCATCGATCGCTTCAAGGCCAAGGCCAGCAAGGCCAAGCAGGCGCAAAGCCGCGTCAAGGCGCTGGAGCGGATGGAGAAGATCGCGCCGGTGCTGGCCGACGCCGATTTCCAGTTCGAGTTCAAGGAACCGGGCAGTCTGCCCAACCCGATGCTGACCATGTCGCAGGCCTCGTTCGGCTATCCGGCGGAGGAAGGGGCGGCGGAAGGCGCGCCGCCCATCGTGATCGTCAACGGGGTGAACCGCTCGGTGCTGGCTGGCCAGCGCATCGGCATCCTGGGCGCCAACGGCCAAGGCAAATCCACACTGGTGAAAACGGTGGCCGAGGCGCTGACGGCCACCGGCGGCGAGATCATCCGCGGCAAAGGTTTGAACATCGGCTACTTCTCACAGCAGGAGCTGGACGTGCTGCGGCCGGAAGACGATCCGTTGCAGCATATGCTGCGATTGGCGCGCGAGACGCCGGCGCAGCTGCGTCCGCCGGCCAATGATTGCCGCGAACAGGGCCTGCGTAATTTCCTCGGCACCTTCAATTTCAGCGGCGACATGGTCAAGCAGGCAGTGGGCAGCATGAGCGGCGGAGAGAAGGCGCGGCTGGTGTTGTGCATGATTGTTTGGCTGCGCCCCAATCTATTGCTGCTGGATGAACCGACCAACCATCTGGACCTGGCCACGCGCGAGGCCTTGAGCGTGGCGCTGAACGAGTTCGAGGGTTCGGTGATGCTGGTCAGCCACGACCGCGCGCTGCTGCGCGCGGTCTGCGACGAGTTCTGGCTGGTGTCGCGCGGCGGCGTCAGCGATTTTGACGGTGATCTGGACGATTACCAGGTCTACCTGTTGGAAGAAGCCAAGCGCCGACGCGAAGAGGCCGCCGGCAAGCGCTGAGGGGCGGCGGCAGGCCCGCCCGCAGTCGGAAAAGTCATAAAAGGCAGTGTCGCCATGGATCGTGGCGGCGCTGCCTTTTTGGTTTGGGGTTCAGTTCAGCGGCAGACCTGGGCGGCCTCAAGGCTTGGGCGTGAAGCCCAGCGCCACCGAGTTGATGCAATAACGCTCGCCGCTGGGCTCGGGGCCGTCCGGAAACACATGGCCCAGGTGGGCGTCGCATTCGGAGCAGCGCACCTCGGTGCGAACCATGCCGTGCGAGGTGTCGACGATGCGGGCGATGCGCGCGCAGGCGGCTTCGGCCCAGAAGCTGGGCCAGCCGCAGCCGGGGTCGTATTTGGCGTCGCTGTGGAATAGCAGGGTGCCGCAGCAGACGCAGTGGTAATCGCCGTTTTCAGTGCGGGTATAGTGTTCGCCGCTGAACGGGTGTTCGGTGCCGGCCTGGCGGGTGACGCGGTATTGTTCCGGCGTCAGTTGTCTTTGCCATTCCTGATCGGTTTTTTGCAGGGTCATGGTGTGCTCCTTTGCGGATGGTTCAAGCCTATTTTAGGGCCGAGCGCGGCTGCGGTACATCCGGCCTTAAGGTTTTGCTTGCCTGCGGCGCGGGTGGCGAGGGCGGTGACGGGCTCCTGTCCTGCCCTTTAGTCGTGCCGGCGCGCCGTGGATGACAGCAACCGCATGGGGAGGGCGGGAGAGCATGTCCTAACTATTTTATTAATATATTTATTTAATAGTAAACGCTTCAGAATAGCGCCTCTGTTTTCAAGCGTTCTGCGATTTTTCGTCTTTCCTCCAGGACGGTGTACTATATTTGATACAAAAATCATTATCTGTTGTAAATTTTTGTTGTTTTTATTGGGGCGGGCCATCAGAGTGGCGGCAGTGTCCGGCGCCGGCCGATCCGTCCGTGAGAAAGAATCGGGAGGGCATCTTGGCATGCCGTGACGTGTGTGGATCAAGCGATTTATAAGCGCCTGTCCAAAGCCCTGCGAGCAAGACGAGGCAAGGTCTTGCGGCTGAAGACGAGGAATAAACAGGCGCTGGAGGGGCACTCTGAAGAAGGATTCGCCGTGTTGCGCCTCAGGGGCGCAGCGGACTTTGAACAGGCTATTAAGGGGACTTCATGTTGAAGCTTGGAAACGGATTGATGACGCTGGCGAGCGGTGTTCTCGGCTTGTCATGGCTGCTGTGTCCTGAAGTGAGCGCGGCGGCCGCCACCGGCATCGTGGCGGTGAATAGCGGGCAGTGCTTGAATGTCGGGGGCGGTTCGACCCAGTCCGGGGCCGGCATCATTCAATGGCCCTGCTCGGCGGGAAGCAATGAGCAATGGACGTTTGTGCCCCTGGCAAACGGTTTCTATCACATCGTCTCGCAGAAATCGCAGATGTGCCTGAATGTGCCGGCTTCAAGCCGCAATCAGGGCGTCCAGCTGATTCAATGGCCATGTCAAGGCGTTGCGGTGGCCAATGACCAGTGGAAAATCCAGCCGGTGGATGTCGGTACTTACCATATCGTGTCCGCATCCAGCGGCCAGTGCGTGAACATCTTCTCCGGCGTTGCGACGCAGGGAACCAAGGTGGTGCAATGGCCTTGCCAGGGCAAGGCGCAGGTGAACGACCAGTTCATGTTCGATTATCCCGGCGCCAAAAGCACGGCGCTCCCTTCGGCCTGGAGTGGTGTGATTCCTCTGCCGGTCACCCCGGTGGGCGTCGCCAATCTGCCGGACAACAAGTTGATGATGTGGTCCGCAGATTTTCCCGACGCCTTCAGCGGGGACAGCGGCAATGGCAATAGCAAGACCTATACCGCGCTGTTCGACGCGGCGAAGAACACTCCGCTGCCGTTGACGGTGGTGACCACCGGCGCGAACCTGTTCTGCCCCGGCACGTCGATGTTGCCCAACGGCAATCTATTGATCAACGGCGGTTCCAGCAGCCCTAAAACACAGATATACGATTGGGCGGCCAAGCGTTGGAGCGCCAGCGGCAATATGAACATCCCGCGGGGCTATGAGGCGAATACTGTGTTGTCGGATGGCCGGGTGCTGACTTTGGGCGGTTCCTGGAGCGGCGGCTATAACAGCAAGAGCCGGCCCAATCGCAGCGGGGAGGTATGGGACAGCGGCCATTGGAAAGTGCTTGCCGGCGTGCCGGAAAACAATGTGATTGGTCCCGATCCGCAGGACGCCAATGGCAGCGTGTACCGCGGCGACAACCATTTATGGCTGTTCGCCAGCAGCGGCGGGACGGTGTTCCATGCCGGCCCCAGCGCTCAGATGAATTGGATAGGCACCAGCGGACCCGGCAGCATCGTCTCGGCGGGGACGCGCGGCAATGATCCTTACAGCATCAACGGCAATGCGGTGATGTTTGACGCCGGCCTGATTCTGAAGCTGGGCGGCGCGCCGGCTTATCAGCAGAACACGGGCACCACCTATGCGAGCAACTCGGCCCATCTGATCGATATCCGCGGCGGACCCAAGGCCCAGGTGAAGGTGAAGTCGCTGCCCGGAATGAGCTATCGCCGAGCATTCGCCAATGCGGTGGCCTTGCCCGACGGCGACGTGGTGGTGGTGGGCGGACAGACGATACCGCAGCCGTTCACGGATTCCTATGCGGTGCTGACGCCGGAGCTGTGGAGTTCGGCGAAACAGGTGTTCCAGCCCTTGAAGCCCATGCAGGTGCCGCGGACCTACCATAGCACGGCGATCCTGTTGCAGGATGGGCGAGTGTTTGTCGGCGGCGGCGGCTTGTGCGGCGCCGGCTGCCCGCAAAATCACTTGAACGCGGAGATCCTGAGCCCTCCTTATTTGTTGAACGCGGACGGCAGCCCGGCGGCTCGGCCGGTGATTAGCGCCGCGCCGACGCAGGCGCGGCCGGGGAGCGTGATCGAAGTGAAAACGCAGCAGGCGGCGAGCCAGTTCGCCTTGATGAGGCTGTCCGCGGTGACGCATTCGGTCAACAACGATCAGCGTCGGATCGCTTTGTCGGTGTCGCAGCTTGCGCCAATGTCTGGGGAAATGCGCTATTCCCTGCAGATTCCGGCGGATAGCGGCATGGTTTTGCCGGGCTACTACATGTTGTTCGCGATGAGTCCGCAAGGGGTGCCCAGTGTCGCTCGCATCATCGCCATCAATTAAACGCGGCTTGGGCGGGCTCGTCTGCGGGCTTGCCATGTGGGGGACGTCGTGCGCGGCCGGCGGCGAAGAGGCTGTGGACGGCGGCCGGCTGTTCTACGGCCAGACCGCCTTGGTCGGCCAGCTGTATGTCCATAACCGCCCCTTGGACAGCGAGTACGCGCGTTGCGCCAACTGCCATCGCTTGCAGGATCAGGCGCGGGCGGATGGCCGGTTTGCGCCGGATTTGGGCGCGCGCTTCTTAACGGAGGCCAGCGCCAGGCGCGGGGGGCCAGAGCGGGCGTATACCGAACAGAGCTTTTGCGAGATGTTGCGTAGCGGGAAAGACCCGACCGATATCCTGATCGGCACGGATATGCCGCGCTACCGGCTGAGCGCGGCGGAATGCCGGGCTTTATGGCTTTTTCTACAGGGGCATTAGCATGCAAGGCAAGGGCGGCGCGCCGTTGAATCCGGGACGGCGGAGGTTTGCGATGGGCTTGGCGGGCCTGGCGCCTTTATGGCTGGCGGGGCCGGCCGCATTGGCCAAAACCGCGTGGGCCGGAAATCTGGCCCTGGTGCATGGAGAGATTTCCCCGCCGTTGCCGCTACCGGACTTCATGCTGAATGACAGCGATGGTCAACGGCACAGCTTTCACGCCATGTTGCAGCGGCGCGTGACGGCGGTTCAGCTGATTTTCACCGCCTGCTCCAATGTCTGTCCGATCCAGGGTGCGACGTTTCGGCAAGTGCAGGATTTGCTGCCGGAATCAAAGCGGGCGCGGATACAGTTATTGTCGTTGAGTCTTGACCCATTGAACGATTCGCCCGAACAGTTGCGGCGGTGGCTGGCCCGGTTTCGGCCTAAACCAGGCTGGCGGGCAGCCCGCCCCGAGCTGGCCGATCTGGATCTGATGCTGGCCACGCTCAATCAGCGTCGGACGGATTTGAGCGCGCACCACACGGAGGTCTTGCTGGTGGATTCGAAGAGCCGCTTGGTGTGGCGCTCAACGGAGTTGCCGTCGGCGGAAACCATCGCGCGCACTCTGCTGGCCTTGGCTTAGTTGGCGGTCGGCCGCGTCCCGTTTGGGGGGGCGGCCGTCTTGCTATTGAATTTCGTCCAGCGCGGCGGCCAGGTGGGATTCGTCGGCCCATTGTTCAAGCCGCCATTGCCCGTCGCTATAGCTCAGCCAGTTCAAGGCCGCGTTGGGGATGGGGAAGTCCCGGGCTTCGGACATCGGCTTGCCGGTGGCCAGCCGGTACATCATTTCCAGCACGCCGCCGTGGGTGACCACCAGCAGGGTCTGGCCCAGATGGCGGCGGGCGATGCCGGTGAAGCCGTCACGGATGCGGCCCATGAAGGCGTTGAGGCTTTCCCCGCCCTTGAGGTCGTAGTCCGGGTCACGGGATTTGAGTTGCAGATAGTCGTCGCGGATGCTGTGTTCCGCCTCGGCGTAGGTCAGGCCCTGAAACACGCCCATATGGCGCTCGCGCAATTCGGCGCTGAAGGTGGGCGTCAGATTCAATCGCGTTTGCAGCGGCGCGGCGGTCTGGCGGGTGCGGGTCAGGTCGCTGACGTAGAGCGCGTCGAAGGCGTAGCGTCCCGGCCATAGCGCGTGGCTGAGGCTTGTCGCCTGTTCCTGGCCGGTGGGGTTGAGGGGGATGTCGGTGTGGCCTTGCAATCGATATTCGCGGTTCCAGTCGGTTTCGCCATGGCGGACGATGCAAAAACGGGTGGTGTGCTGCATTCCTGTCTTTCTGATTTTTTAACTGCCGAATTGCGGCGGGGCGAAGTTATAGAATGCCCACGCCGGAGATGTCGCGCGCTAGGTTGGCGGCGTAGTTGTCGGTCATGCCGCCGACAAAGTCCAATACTTTCATATAAGCCTGATACAGGCTGTCGTCACTGCGGATGTGCTGTTCCAGCAAACCCATGGCTAGGTGCTCGCGCGGGCTCAGGCGCTCGGCGCCCTTGCTGACGTAGGCGTGGGCGGCGGGGATCAGCGCGTCCAGGATGCCGGCCATGCACGGGTAGGAGGCGAGTTCGGTCACCAGCTTGGTGCGGTGGCGGTAGACCCGGGTGCTGGCCAGCTCCTTGGCGTGGATCAACGCGTCCTGCACCTGGGCGCCACATAGATTGATCAGGTCCTTGGCCGGGAATTCGCCGCGCAGCAGGCTGTCGTGGTGCAGCATGAATTTCTCGGCCACTTCGCTGACGCAGCGGCCGATGGCGATGCCGCGCAGGGTGCCGCATTTCTGACGCACGTCCTGCATGTCCCAGATGCGTTCGTATTCGGTGAAGCCGGAGAACAGGGTTTCGAATTCCTTGAAGTCCAGAATGCCGATCTCCACCGCGTCTTCCAGGTCCAGAATGGCGTAGCAGATGTCGTCGGCGGCCTCCATCAGGTAGGACAGCGGGTGGCGGCTCCATTGCTGGATGCCCTTGGGCAGCAGGCCCAGCTCCGAGGCCACGCGCTGGAAATAGGGCAGTTCGGTGCGATAGATGTTGAATTTGTCGCGCGCCTGGGCGGCTTCGGCGTCCGATGTCCACGGGTATTTGATCAGTGCGCCCAGGGCGGCGGCGGTCAGGCGCATGCCGCCTTCGCCGGTGTACATTTCCAGCGTGGCCAGCATGCGCAGGCCGTGGGCGTTGCCTTCGTAGGTCTGCACGTCGCGGATTTCCTCCGGCGCCAGACCGTGCAGCCAGTGGGCGTTGCGTTCGGCGCGGAACCAGTCGCGCAGCGCGTATTCGCCGGTGTGGCCGAAGGGCGGATTGCCGATGTCGTGAGCCAGGCAGGCCACTTGCACCACGGCGCCGATATCGTGCGGCGTGTAGTTGTCCGGCAGCAGGTGGGCGTGCTGCATCATCATGCCGACGCGGTTGCCCAGGCTGCGGCCGACGCTGGCCACCTCAACGCTGTGGGTCAGCCGGTTGTGGGTGTGGTCGTGGCGCGCCAGCGGGTGCACCTGGGTTTTGCGGCCCAGCCGGCGGAAGGCGCTGGAGAACACCACGCGGTCGTGGTCGATGTGGAAGTCGGTGCGCAAGCCCGGGCTGCCTTCTTTGGTGGCCGGGGTGCGGGTTTCCTTGACGTGGCCCTGAATGACTTTGAAGCGTTTGGTGGAGAGGAGTCGTTCCCAATTCATGCGTGCGGAGGAGGTCATGGCGTGGCCCGTGGTGCTGTTGTATTGATGATATGGGCGCGGCGGGCAAAACAAAAGAGCCAGCGCGGGGCTGGCTCTTGGAATGGGGTCGCGGGTTTAGCGTTTGCCGGTCTGATTGCCGACCACGCCGCCCACCGCGGCGCCGCCCACGGTACCGATGGCGTCGCCGCCGGTGAGCACGGAGCCGAGCACGGCGCCGGCGGCCGCGCCGATGGCGGTGTTTTGCTGACGCTTGGACATATTGGCGCAACCGGACAGCAGGCTGACGGCGATCAGGCTGGCGGCAATGGCTTTAACGGCGGATTTGCTGGTCATCGAAGTCATGGAAGTCTCCAAAAACATAAAGTAGGTCTTGTGTAGTTTGAGACGCTTGGAATGCCATCTGGTTCCTGTTTCTGCGCGCCTTTTCGTAACCATACGTACAGCATTCTATATGCTGTATTGATGATTTCCAGTACGCGGCGCGATATTAAGTAAACTAATTTGTTTACTTATTGCGGTGACGAGATTAGCATGGGCCATTGTCTCATTGGTATGCATCATGAATGTTTCCCATCCCAAGCTGATTTTACTGACTGTCTGTCTGGTGGCGCTGATGAGCACGGCCGGCGTGGCCATGCCTTATCCCATTCTGGCGCCCATCTTCGTGAACTCCGCGCCGGATGCGTTCAACCACTTCCTGGGGCTGCCGCCCAAGCTGCTGTTGGGCGTGGCCCTGGCCGCCAATCCGCTGGGCATTTTGCTGGGCAGCACCTTGATTGGAGCGTTGTCGGACCGGCTGGGACGGCGGCGGGTGCTGACCGGAACCTTGTTGCTGACCTTTCTGGGCTATTTGCTGACGGCGTACGCCTTGTGGAGCCGCTGGTATCTGTTGTTCGTGCTGGCGCGTTTCGTTACCGGCCTGACCGAGGGCAATGTGGCGGTGGCGCGCGCCATCGTGGCGGATCTGCATCCGCAGTTGGACCGTGCGCGTTCCTTCGCCATTCTCAACGCGGTGCTGTACACCGGCTGGCTGGTGGGGCCGCTGATCGGCGGTTTGACCTTGCCCTTGGGCGAGGCGGTGCCTTTCCTGCTGGCGGCCGGCGCCATCCTGCTGTGCCTGGGGGTGCTGCTGGCCTTCCTGCCGGAAACCGGCGAGCGCATGCACCAGGAGCAGTCCTTGCTGCAGGTGATGCGCGGCCAGCACTCTTTTCGTCTGCTGTCGGCGGATCCTTTGCTGGCGC
Organism: Chromobacterium haemolyticum; assembly: GCF_002081825.1. Lineage (GTDB taxonomy): Bacteria > Pseudomonadota > Gammaproteobacteria > Burkholderiales > Chromobacteriaceae > Chromobacterium > Chromobacterium fluminis. The sequence continues at coordinate 127,457 of NZ_MUKU01000005.1, forward strand.
GGCTGTTCTGGATGCAGCTGGCCTTCGCCGTCGGGGTCAACGCTTTTTACGAGTTCTACCCCTTGTGGCTGGTGGAGTACGCGCGGCTGGACAGTCGCGGCATCGCGGTGGTGACGGCGCTGATGTGCGTATTGATGACGTCGGCCAGCGTTTTGCTGGGCAAGCTTGGGCATAAACGGGCACCGCTGGAGCTGGCGCGCATCAATGCGGCCTGGGTGGCCCTGGGCCTGCTGGGTTTGAGCCTGCTGGCGGATCTGCCTTGGCCGGGCATAGGCTTGATTGTGTTGTTGGGCGTGCCGCTGGCGATTTACAACGCCATCCTGCCCAGTTGGTGTTCGGAGCGCTTCGCCAGCCTGGGGCAGGGCAGCGTGATGGGCCTACTGACCACGATCTTCTGCGTGGCCAATGTGTTGGTGGCCTTGCTGGGCAGCGTGCTGACCATTCTGGACACCCGGCTGGTGCTGGTCCTGGGCGCTTTGACGTGCGGCCTGGCCGCCGCCTGGCTGCAAGGCGTGATCCGCGAAGCGGAGGAAGCCTGATGGCGGTGGCGATGAATAGCGCGGATCGGTTGCTGTATCTGCTGAAAACGCGAGGGCCTCAGACGGCGCAGACGCTGGCGGCGGAATTGGGACTGACCAGCATGGGCGCGCGTAAGCATTTGCTGGCGCTGGAGGAGAAGGGGCTGGCGCGGATGGAGGCCCAGGCTCAGGGCGTGGGCCGGCCGGCCCAGCTCTGGCGCTTGACCGAGAGCGGCCATGGCCGTTTTCCGGACCGGCACGCGGATTTGACCTTGCAGTTGCTGGAGCAGGTGAGGGAATTGTTTGGCGAGTCCGGCCTGGAGAGTCTGATTCAACGGCGAGAGGCGCAGTCGGAGGAGGAGTACCGGCAGGCGATGTCCGGCGCCGATGCGCTGGCGGATCGGGTGGCCGCGCTGGCGCGGATACGCAGCCAGGAAGGTTATATGGCGGAAGCGCGTCAAGACGGCGAGGGCTGGCTGTTGCTGGAAAACCATTGCCCGATCTGCGCGGCGGCGCGTCAATGCCAGGGCTTGTGCCGATCCGAACTGGCGTTGTTTGCCCGGGTGTTGGGGCCGGGGGCGGAAGTGCGGCGACTGGAGCACGCGCTGGACAAGGGCGGGCGGCGCTGCGTGTATCGCATCGTGCCCTTGGCGGAGTGAGGCGCCGCGGCGCTTGCTTTTTGAATTCATGGACTTGCGTTAGCTGATTGTATTTCGCAATGCGGATTTACCGGGATAGTTTTATCAGGTACATTCCGGCGTTTTTCCACGTGATTGGCGCTTGCTCCGACGCTGGGCGGCGCCTCCTCGGTGGTTGCTCTCCGTTCTGAGGCAAGGCCCTTGCTCAGGACCCTCATGCATTTCACCATTTTCGACACGCCCGTGATCCGGCCTTTGTTCCGCTGCCTGTCCATCGTCATGCTCAAACTGAGCGGCTGGAAGCTGCGGGGGGAGTTTCCCAAGCTGGACAAATACGTGCTGATCGGTGCGCCGCATACCAGCAACTGGGATTTTCCGTTGACGCTGGCCGTGTGTTTCGCCGCGCGGGCCAAGATTTACTGGATGGGCAAGCACACGCTGTTCGCCGGGCCGATGGGGCCGGTGATGCGTTGGTTGGGCGGCATTCCGGTCAAGCGACATCAGAATAACTCGCTGGTGCAGCAGATGGTGGAAGTGTACCGGCGTTCGGACCGGCTGGTGGTGGCGATTCCGCCGGAGGGCACGCGCAAGACGGTGTCCGAATGGAAGACCGGCTTTTATCATATCGCCTGCGGCGCGGAGGTGCCGGTGGCTTTGGCGTATCTGGATTACAGCCGCAAGGAGGCCGGTTTCGGTCCCATATTCACGCCCAGCGGCGATATCGACGCCGATATGCCGCGTATTCGCGCCTTTTACGCCGACAAGGTGGGCAAGCGTTCGAATCGAGGCTAAGTCAGCGTTCGCGGCGTCTGTTCAAAGCCACGCTCTTGCTCGCGAGATTTTGAACAGGTTCTCAGGGCGCCGCGGCCTGGGCGGCGGCGCTGACCGGCAGAAATTGCAAGAAGGGGCCGGCGATCAGGGATTGGCCGAAGTCGATGGCGCTGCGGCGCAGTTTCTCGTCCGACAATTCCGCCAGCAGGTCCAGCCTGGCCATCATCTTGCCGAATTCCCGCTCGAAGGACAGATTGCGCACGTTGCCGATCTCATTGGACAGCAAGACCGGCGCGCCGCTGATCTGGCGGTTGTTCAGCATCCAGGCCGCCACTTCCAGATTGTGCGAGGCGTTGGCCAGTTGCTGCGCGTCCAGCCCGTGCACCAGAAACAGCTCGGTGCGTCCGCCGTAGGCGTCCACCAGCATGGAGCCCATGCCGTAAATCAAGGCACCGGCCCGGTCGCCGCCAAAACCCGGGTCGAAAGCCGCGTTCATCGCCGCGATCGAGCGCTGGCCGCTCAAGGCCGGCAGTGGGACGTTGTTGCGGATGGAGCTCATGACCTGGCGCATCGCGGCCGGGTAGTCGGCCGCGCCGGTCTTGCGCCATTCTCTGGGATTGCGCTTATACAGTTTTTCCAGCAGGGTTTGCAAGCTGGCCAGATTGTCGCGCATGGCCAGATTGGCCGTGCGGTTGGCGCTGCTCTGTCCCAGCTCGTTGCCGCGGAAGTCGTCGCCGGCGACGGGTTTCTGCACCGGGGTGTAAGCGCAGGCGCTTAGAAGTAGAGCGGCGAGCGGCAGCAAGGGCCTGAGCGACATGGGAATGGAGCTCCAGAAGTGGAATGCCCGTTGGTGTACCACGCCCGCGGCGGGCTTGGCAATGCGCGGCGCGCGTCCGCTTACGGCGTTTTGCCGGCGAACAGCGCCTTCCAGCCGTCCAGGCCCAGCTGTTTCAGCGTTTCGATATTCTTTTCATAGATGGCTTCCGCCTGCGGGAAGGCTTCCACCGCGCGGCCGATGCTGGCTTCGCGCAGCAGGTGCAAGGTCGGGTAGGGCGCGCGGTTGGTGAAGTTCTCGATATCGTTGACGCCGGTGCCTTCAAATTGGAACTTGGGGTGGAAACTGGCGACTTGAAGCTCGCCGTCCAGTCCCATGTCTTCCACGATGGCGTCGGCGATATCGAGAAAGTCGTTGAAATCCAGAAAGCGTTGCAGCGCGCGCGGGTGGATCAGCAAGGTGGTGTCGATCTCGTCCGGGCTGCTGTCGGCCAGTAGACGCAGTTCGGAGGCGAGCTCTTGCGCCAACTGATCCGGCTGGGCGGCGTCGCTGACCACGTAGCGCACCTGATTTTTCACGTAGACGCTCTTGGCGAACGGACAGAGATTGAGCCCTATCACCGCTTTTTCCAGCCAGTCGCGAGTGACGGCGATGATGTGTTCGTGATCGTCGGAGACGGACATGGGGATTCCTTGCGTTGAACCGTGAATGCAAAAAACCCGGCGCGAGGCCGGGTTTTCATCAAGCTGACTAATCGCGGGGATTAGATGGGCTGGATGTTGGAGGCTTGTTTGCCTTTCGGGCCGTCTACGACGTCAAAGCTAACGCGCTGGTTTTCAGCCAGGGTGCGGAAGCCTTTGGCATTGATCTGGGAGAAGTGAGCGAACACGTCGTCGCCGCCTTCATCCGGGGTGATAAAGCCAAAACCTTTGGAGTCGTTGAACCACTTAACGGTACCGGTTGCCATTTTGTTAATTCCTCAAAACGAGCAGTTGAATAAAAGGCACGAAGTTCAAGGGAAATGGCGACTGAGGTACGGACTTAATGCCACTACGACAACAACACATCCACAACTTGAGCATCCTGCGGCAGGAATATTGCCAATAGTTCCGGGTCATGGCAAGCGTTTTCTGCATGGCCGAAAGGGTTTTTATCCTGTTTTTTCAGGATGCCCTGGCATTTCTGCCGGTTTTTTATGGTTTGGAGTCAGGCTCCGAAGCAACCGGCTTGCTCCGCGCGGTCCAATTCCGCGCGCAACCAGTCCGCCGCCAGCGGACAGCCGTCCTCCACCTTGCCCACCGCCATGCTCAGCACTTGTTGCTTGCTGACCCCGTTTTCACGCCAACTCTGGCCGCCGGATTGCAGATTGAGCAAGATGGGCATCAAACGGTCTATCGCGCGGGCGAAGCGCGCTTCAGGAGTTTTGCGTGCCTCGAACTCTTGCCACAAGGCCAGCAGGTCCGCGGCGATGGGCTGGGGCAATAGACCCAGGATGCGGCGCATCGCGGCCAACTCTTCCGCTTCGCGTTCGGCGGCGCCGTCCGCGGCATAGACGAGGGTGTCGCCGGTGTCGATCTCGCCCAGGTCGTGAATCAACAACATGCGCACGACTTTGTCGATGTCCACCGGCTCGGCGGCGAAGTCGCGCAGATTGAGAGCGAAGAGGGCGATCTGCCAGCTGTGTTCCGCCGAATTCTCGTAGCGGTTCACATAAGCGGCCTTGGTTTTGCGCAGGACCGTTTTGAGTTTGTCCACTTCAATAATGAAGGCGATGTGCTGTTGCAGCGTTTGCAGTTGGTTTTGCATGGGAATATAAGGCGGATAGGCGGGCGATGCGCCGAGGGCGCAAATTATGCGCGGCGCGTGGTGGTTTGGAAAGGGCGCTGTCGCACGCTTTGCCGCATGCTGCATATACTGGAATGAAGGGGCATTGAAAATGGGAGAGGGCATGGGCAAGCAGGAGCTGACGCTGGAGATCGTGGAGCCTGAGGCGTTTCACGATTTTATGGAAGTGATGAGCGATTACGCGCCGCAGGTTGAGCATCTAGTTTGCCAACTGGGTTTCGGCGACACCGACGCCGCGCAGATCGATCAGCTGTTTCGTTTGCTGCACAGCATCAAGGGCGACGCCAGCATGTGCCAGGTGCGCTTTGTGGTGCCTTTCGTCCATTCGCTGGAAAGCCTGCTGGAGAGGCTGCGCAGCGGCGAAGTGAGCTATGAGGATTCGATAGGCGACGTCATGCTGCTGGTGATGGACCGTCTGGGCCTGGCGCTGGACGCCCTGGAAAACCACGAATTGCTGGACGACCTGCAACTGCCCCTGCTGATGCGGGCGCTGAACCAGGTGGCGGAGTGCCCGGTTGGCGAGTTGTTGCAGCGTTGTCAGCAACTGGTGGAGCAGATCACCGGCATTCCCTTGCATGTGATCGAGTCGGAAACGCCGGCGGACGCCGCCGCGCAGCTCAGCCAGGGCGATTTGGCGTTTTTTCGGATATTGGCTCTGCAGTTCGAACAGCGCTTGCCGCAGTTCCAGGGCCGTACCGAGCGCAATCTGGAACTGGCGCTGGAGGCCAGCCGCCAGGCGCCGGGGATGGTGGACGATAGGCAGCTGGAGGCGGCGGTGTATATGCACGATATCGGCATGATGCTGTTGCCGGAGTCGTTCTGGCTGAAAGTGGGGCGGATGAGAGAGTCCGAGCGCCGCCAGATGGCGGAACACCCGGGTTGGGCGGCGGGCCTGCTGGAGCGGATGCCGGCCTGGGCCGATGCGGCGCGCATCGTGGCCCAGCATCACGAGATGCCCGACGGCAAGGGCTATCCGCATGGCCTGCACGGCGAGGAAATTTGCAGCGGCGCGCTTATTCTGGCTCTGGTTGACGCGTTCGAGGCGGTGACTTTGAAGCACTCGCATCGCGGTTTGCGTCATTCGATGATGCGCGCCATCGCCGAGATCAACGCCTCGGAGCGTCAGTTCGATCCCTTTTGGCTGGCGCGCTTCAATCAGGTGATCCGCATGCGGTTGGCGGCTTGCGCCAAACGGCCGCCGGGAGATTAGTTGGTGTCAGACGCCGTGTTGTTTGAACCATTGCAGCATGCGCCGCCAGCCGTCGTTGGCGGCGGAGGCGTTGTAAGTCGGACGATAGTCGGCGTTGAAGCCGTGGTCGGCCTCAGGGTAAACCACGATTTCGGAGGGTTGGCCGGCGGCGCGCAGCGCGGCCTTCATCTTGTCCACCGACTCCAGAGGAATACCTTTGTCCAGCCCGCCGTAAAGCCCGAGTACCGGCGCATGCAACTGCGCGACAATGTCCAGCGGCTGGCGCGGTGTATTGGCGCCGGTCTCTCCTTGCAGCCGCCCGTACCAGGCGGCGCCGGCTTTGAGCGCGGGATTATGCGCAGCGTACAGCCATACTTGGCGTCCGCCCCAGCAAAAGCCGGTGATGGCCGCGCGCTTGACGTCGCCGCCGTGGCCGCCGGCCCAGGCCAGCGTGGCGTCCAGATCTGCCATCACCTGCTTGTCCGGCACCTTGCTGACCAGGCCGCTGACCAGTTCGCCGATGCTGGCGACCTTGCTGGGGTCGCCCTGGCGGAAATACAGTTCCGGTGCCACCGCCAGATAGCCGGCCTTGGCCAGCCGGCGGCACAGATCGCGGATATGTTCGTGCACGCCGAAGATTTCCTGAACCACCAGCACTACCGGCAAGGGGCCGGCGGCGGCGGAAGGCTTGGCTGCGTAGCCGGGCATGACGGCCGGCCCGGTCGGAATTTCCACCGCGCCGGCGCTGAGGCCATCGCCGTCGGTGAGAATGGCGCTGGCGGCGATGGGCTGTACCGCCAGGGCGAAGCCCACGCCCACGGCGCTGTTCAAGAAGTCCCTGCGCGAAGCGTCGACGCGTCGATTGCTTGTCATAACGGCATTCTCCAACAAGGTGATTGGATAGAAGCAACTAGATTAATGTCATTGACATTGCCTGGCAAGCCGGCGCGAGAGCGGGTCCTCGGGGGCTTCCTTAGGTCGATGGAATGCGGCATTATTCACAGCCATTGAAGCATGACTTAACGAAACGTAAATAGATTATGCCGGACTCCTCCAAAGTGAAGCTGCCTACCAGCTTCTTGCGCATCGGCCAGCAACTGCCGGTTGACGTGTACGCCAAGAACGGCCTGCTGCTGCTGAAAAAAGGTCATTACGTGCTGACGCCGGAGCAGCGCGAGCGGCTGGTGACGCTGGCGCACGGCAACAGCGAGGAGGTGGCGGCGCGCTTGGAGCGCGAACAGCTGGAGCGCGCGGCGCAGCGTGAAAAAGAGGCCGCGGCGCAGGTGCAGCCCAATCCCATCATGGAGTTGGGCTTCCAGACCCGCCGCGCCGAGGGCCTGCTATTGCACGGCTTGGCGGTGCCGGGCCTGGCCGGGAGGCTGGCGGACATGGCGGACGCGTTGATCCGGCTGGCTTGCAAGCAGCCGGACGGGGTGTTGGCCAGCGTGCTGCTGACGCCCTATCGCGACATCGGCAGCGCCCATAGCGTGCACGTGGCGGCCATCATGGCGGTGCTGGGCCGGCGGCTGGGCATGGAGGAGGCGCGCTTGCAAGCGGTAGTGGGCGCGGCCTTGAGCATGAATGTGGCGATCACCGGCTTGTTGAATCAACTATCGCGGCAGCAAACGCCGCCGGACGCCGCGCAGCGCGATGATCTCTACGCCCATCCCATTGTCGGTTCCGCCATTTTGCGCGAGGCCGGCGTGGTGGACGAACATTGGCATCTATTGGTGCAGACCCACCAGGAGCAACGCGGCGGCGACGGGTACCCGCAGGGGCTGCGCGGCGAGGACATCCACCCGGACGCGGCCCTGCTGCACATGGTGGATGTGTTGTGTTCCTGTATACATCAGCCGCAGCCGGCGCTGCCGGCTTTGGTGATTGGCAGCCTGTATCGCGGCGAGCTGGGCGATTTCGATCCGCAGCACGCGGCCTTGTTGATCAAGGAGCTGGGCGTGTACCCGCCCGGCAGTTTCGTCAAGCTGGCCAGCAACGAGATCGGCGTGGTTACCCACCGCAGCGACAAGGCCAACGCGCCGCGCGTGGCGGCCTTGCGCAAGTTGGACGGCGCGCCCTACGCCGACGCGCTGCTGCGCGACACCCGGCAGAACGCTTACCGGGTGCTGGAGGCGGCGCCGTTGGCGGCGGCGGTGGTGAAGCCGGCTTATCTGTCCAAGCTATGGCAGAAGTGAACACGTTCTCAGAGCCTGTTCAAAGTCTGCTGCGCATCGCGAGGCGTTACACGGCGAGTACGCCTTGTCTCGTCTTCGCTGGATCGTAAACACGTTTTCAGGGATGCGCCTGGCCCAGCGGCCGTAACTGGATGCCGGATACATCCTTGATTTTCCAGATGCGACGGATATGCGCGAGATCGCGTCCGGACTCGTCGCGCAGCCGCGTTTCCGGCAAAAAACTCATTTCCACATCCACATTGCCCAAATAGACTGCCTCGCCGCGCTTCACTTCGAACGGCGCGGCCAGGCGGAAGCCGCGCATTTTGCGGCTGACGCCCCAGGCCCCGTCCTCCAGCCAGTTGGCCCAGACTTGCTCCACCCGATACTGGCCCGGCTCCAGCGTGAACAGCATCAATTTGCCCTCCGTCATGGATTTGCCCTGTTCGCCGAACACGGTGTCGGTTAGCAGGCTGGCGCTGTCGGCCGCCACGATGCGGCCGGCGGCGTTGGCGATATCCAGCCCTAGCGTCGCGCTGTCCGGGTTGGAGGATTTGCCGGTCAGCGACAGGATGGCGTAGCCGCGCTCGGCCGGCGGCTCCAAAGAGCCGCGCAGGCGCTCGGCCATGCCGGCGCAAGCGGAGAGCAGAAAAGCGCAAAGAGCGATGACGAAGATTCGTGTCGGCATGGTTCTTCCTATCGTCCGCCGGAAGCGGCGGTTTGACTTGAATTGTCCGCTGTTTGCGCTTGCGGCTTCAAGCCAAGCACCAAGAGCGCGCTGAGCAGCAGCGAACCGCTGAGCCAGAAGTAAGCCAGTGTGTGGCTGCCGGTGGCGGCCTCAATCAAGCCCAGTGCATAGGGGCCGATGAAACCGCCGACATTGCCCACGGAATTGATCAAACCGATGGCGCCCGCCGCCAGCGTGCCGGTCAGAAACGTGGTGGGGATGGACCACCACACGCCCATCGGGCTGTAGACGCCGATGGCGACGACGGTGACGGAGAGCAGCGCCACGGCGATATTGTCGCTCAGCGCGCCGATCAGGAAGCCGGCGGCGGCGAGCAAGAGGGGCAGCGCCACATGCCAGCGCTTTTCCCCGCGGCGGGACGAGGAATGGCCCAGCCACAGCATGGCGGCCAGGGCCGCCAGCATGGGCACGGCGGAGGCGAGGCCGATGGCCAGCGGCGACCAGCCTGAGGCGTTCTTGATCACCGTGGGCATCCAGAAACTGAAGCCCCAGAAACCGGTAATCCATAGAAAATAGATCAGGCACAGCCGCAGCACCGCCGGCTGCGCCAGCGCCTGGCGCAGCGTGGCCGGTTGTTGTTGGCGCGTGACGGCTATCTCCGCCCGCAGGGCGTTGATCAGATAGCGTTTTTCCTCTGTGTTCAGCCAGGCGGCCTGGGCCGGATCGTCCCGTAGCCACAGCAGTATGGCGAAGCCGTAAAGCACAGTGACGCCGCCTTCCAGCAGGAACAGGCTTTGCCAGCCCTTGAGGCCGAAGGGCTGCAAGCCCACCATCCAGCCGGCCAGCGGCGCGCCGACGATGGCGGAGACCAGCAGCGAACACAGGGTGATGGAAATGGCGCGGGAGCGGGTTTCCGCGACGAACCAGCGCGGGATCACCGAGGCGTAGATCACTGGGTAGAAGCTGGCTTCGCACACTCCCAGCATAAAGCGCAGCAGATAGAACTGCCATTCGTTCTGCACCAGGCCCAGCAGCATGCTGACCGCTCCCCAGGAAAACAGGATGCGCGCGATCCAGCGACTGGGGCTCCAGCGCTCGGCCAGGATGGCTCCGGGCACTTCGAACAGCACGTAGCCGGCGAAGAAAATGCCGGCGGCAAGGCCGTAGACCTTGGCGTCGAAGCCGAGGTCGGCGTTCATGGTCAAGGCCGCGTAGCTGACGTTGACCCGATCCAGAAAGGCCAGCATGGAGGCGATGAACAGCGGGGCGAGAATGCGCAGATAGGTTTTGCGCAGAACGGAGGTCTTGACGGAGTCTGGGCTCATGCGGCGCTCTCGCTTAATGGGTGAATGCCGTCAAGATGCGCAGAAAGCGCCGCGCAGTCAATCCAGATGCGGTTCGAAGAACCCCAGCAAGCGGGAGGGCAGCCAGTCCAGCGTGCCGGGGAAGGCGCCGGAAGCGAAGCCGACATGGCCTCCGTGGCGGGGAAATTCCAAGGTGACGCTGGCGGCTACATCGGTTTGACGCGGCAGCGCCTGCTCCGGCAGGAAGGGGTCGTTGCGCGCGTTCAGCACCAGGGTGGGGAGCGCGATCTGGCCCAGCCGCGGTTTGGCGCTGGCGCTGCGCCAGTAATTGAGCGCGGTGCCGAAGCCGTGGATGGGCGCGGTGACCAGGTCGTCGAACTCGATGAAGGTGCGCGCGCGGCTAAGTTTGCCCTCGTCGAACAGACCGGGATGGCGTTGCAGCGATTCCAAGGCCTTGGGCTTGAGCGTGCCCATGAACATGCGGGTGTAAAGCAGTTTGCCCAGACCCCGGTCCAGTTGGGTGCTGGCCGCCACCAGGTCCAGCGGCGCGGACACCGCCGCTGCCGCGCGCGGCAGCGCCAGCGCGCCTTCGTCCGCCAGGTAGTTGAGCAGCATGCTGCCGCCAAGTGATACCGCGGCGGCGGCCAAGATCGGGAAGCGTTGAGCCAGCCGGCTCAGAATCCAGCGCACCTCGGCGCCGTCGCCGGCGTGATAGGCGCGCGGCAAGGGATTGTCCACGCCGCCGCAGCCGCGAAAATGCGGCACTACGCCATGCCAACCGCGCCGCTGCACCGCCAGCATGAGCGCGCGCGCGTAGTGGCTGTCGCTGCTGCCTTCCAGTCCGTGAAATAGCACCACCAGCGGCGCGCCGGGCCGCCCGGCGACAAAATCCAGCGCGATGCGGGCGCCGTCCGGCGTGTCCCACAGTTCGCGGCGGTAGTCGGGGCGCGGGGTCTTGATCGCCAGCGCCGGCCAGATGGTTTGGGCGTGGCCGCCGCGCAGCCAGGTGGGAGACTGGTAAGCCATGGCTCAGTCCGGCTTTTTCTGAGCCGATTTGGGGCGGAAGGCTTTGACTACCGCTTCATGGGTTTCGATATAGGGGCCGTCCAGCAAATCTATGCAATAGGGCACGGCGGCGAAGATGCCGGGCACTTCCACCTGGCCGTCGGCGTCGCGCAGGCCCTCCAGCGTTTCCTTGATCGCCTTGGGCTGGCCGGGCAGGTTGAGGATCAGCGCCTGCTTGCGGATCACGCCCACCTGGCGCGACAGGATGGCGGTGGGCACGAAGCGCAGGCTGATCTGGCGCATCTGCTCGCCGAAGCCGGGCATCTCGCGGTCCGCCACCGCCAACGTGGCCTCGGGGGTGACGTCGCGGGCGGCCGGGCCGGTGCCGCCGGTGGTCAGCACCAGCTGGCAGCCTTCCTCGTCCACCAGCGCCTTGAGCGCGGCTTCGATTTGCGGCTGTTCGTCTGGGATCAGGCGGGCGACGACGACAAAGGGGCTGGCCAGCGCGGCGGCCAGCCAGTCCCGCAGCGCCGGAATGCCCTTGTCTTCGTACACGCCGCTACTGGCGCGGTCGGAGATCGAGACCAGGCCTACTTTCAGCATTACTCGTCGTCCTCTTGGTCCTGCTGATGCAGGCGCGGCTTGCCCGGTTCCGGGATCACGTCCTTGACGGCCTGATAGAGCAGGCGGAAGGACTTGGGCGGTTTGTTGTCCTGTTTTTCCTTGCGCGCGTTGCGGATCAGCGTACGCAGTTGCTGCGGATCTGCGGCGGGGAAGTCGGTGACGAAGTTGGCCAGCATCTTGTCGTCTTCCATCAATCGTTCGCGCCAGCGTTCCAGCAGGTGCTGCCAGGCGATGTGCTCGGACGATTCGCCTTTGAGAATTTGCAGGTATTGTTGGATCGGTTCCGGGTCCACATCGCGCATCAGCTTGCCGATGTATTGCAGCTGGCGGCGCAGCGCGCCGTGCGCGGTAAAGCGTTTATAGTCCAGAATAGCGGTGAGGAGGTCTTCCGGCAGCTGCATTTTCTTCAGCGTGTCCTTGGACAGCTCCACCAGTTCGCGGCCCAGGTCTTGCAGCGCATCCATGTCGCGCTTGCGCTGGGATTTGCTGACGTAGCCGTCGTCCGGGCTGTCGTTCTGGTAATGGGTCATCGTTGGCAATTCTCAATCGGTTTTCTCAAGGCTGGTATGATACCGGAAAAGGCCTCCGGCCGTTTCGACCATTGCGAAAGACACTATGGCAGACAAGACATTCAGTTTCAGCCAGGCCGCGCTGGAGGACATCGCCTCCCGCGTCATCGAACTGGCCAAGGCCGAAGGCGCCAGCGCCGCCGAGGCCGACGTTTCCGAAGGACTGGGCCAGACCGTGAGCGTGCGCCTGTCCGAGGTGGAAACCATCGAGTACAACCAGGACAAGGGCGTGGGCGTGACCGTCTACCTGGGGCAGAAGAAGGGCCACGCCAGCACCTCCGATTTTTCCGAAGAAGCGCTGGCGGACACTGTGCGCGCGGCGCGGGACATCGCGCGTTACACCGCCGAGGACCCTTGCGCCGGCCTGGCCGATTCCCAGCTGATGGCCACCGAGTTTCCCGATCTCAGCTTGTACCACCCGTGGGCGCTGCCGGTGGAGGAAGCCATCGAACTGGCCAAGTCCTGCGAGGCCGCGGCGCTGGCGGCCGATCCGCGCATCCGCAATTCCGAGGGCGGCACCGCCTCGTCGCAGTCCAGCCACTTCGCTTACGCCAACAGCCACGGATTCATCGCCGGCTACGCCAGCAGCCGTCACAGTATTTCCGCTGCGGTGGTGGCCGAGGACGGCGGCGCGATGCAGCGCGATTACTGGTATTCGTCGGCGCGCCGGCGTGAGGATCTGGACGCGCCGGAAGCCATCGGCGCCAAGGCCGGCCAGCGAGCGGCGCGGCGACTGGGCGCGCGCAAGGTGAAGACCGGGCAGTATCCGGTGGTGTTCGAGGCGCCGATAGCCGCCTCGCTGCTCAGCCACTTGGTGGCCGCCATCAGCGGCGGCAGCCTGTACCGCAAATCGTCCTTCCTATTGGATTCGCTGGGCAAGCCGGTGATGTCGGCCAATGTCACCATAGACGAAGACCCCTTCTTGCTGCGCGGCATGGCCAGCGGCGCCTTCGACAACGAGGGCGTGGCCACGGTGGCGCGCCGGCTGGTGGACAAGGGGGTGTTGCAGGGTTATATGCTGGGCAGTTACTCTGCGCGCAAACTGGGCATGCAGACCACCGGCAACGCCGGAGGCGCGCATAATCTGGTCGTGCATTCCACCGGCGAAAGCCTGGAGGAACTGCTGCGAACCATGGGCACCGGCCTGCTGGTGACCGAGCTGCTGGGCCAGGGCGTCAACACCGTGACCGGTGATTACTCGCGCGGCGCGGCCGGCTTCTGGGTGGAGCGCGGCGTGATCGTGCACCCGGTGGAGGAAATCACCATCGCGGGCAATCTGCGCGAGATGTTCATGCAGATAGACGCGGTGGGCAACGACGTGCTGGAGCGCGGCGGCCGGCAGATGGGCTCGGTGCTGTTGCGTAGCATGATGGTGGCCGGCGAGGCCTGAGAACCTGTTCAATGTCTGCTGCGCATCGGCGATACTGCGTTAAAAACCGCTTCGAAATGCTCATGTACCGTATGTACATTCCGCTTTCTCAGCGGTTTTTGCCTTGTCTCGCTCTTGCTCGCGAGACTTTGAGCAGGTTCTGAGGCCGGCGATGGCGGATCTGTTCGCGCCGGAAGAGGGCGGCTGGCTGGAGCGCCTGTCGCCCGGCGCGGCTTTGTTGCATCGACGTGTTTGCGAGATCGACGCCGTCTTGCTGGCGGAAGTGGAAGCGGTGCTACGGCAAGTGCCTCCGCGCGGCATGCAGACGCCGGGCGGACGGGCGATGTCGGTAGCCACTTCCAGCTGCGGCGCTTGCGGCTGGGTGTCCGACGCGCGCGGCTACCGCTACGCCGAGCGTGACCCCGGCAGCGGCCAGCCTTGGCCGGCGATGCCGGCCTTGTTGCGCGCCCTGGCCGAGGAGGCCGCCGCCGAGGCCGGCTTCCCCGGCTTCGAGCCGGACGCCTGCCTGATCAATTGCTATGCGCCGGGCGCCAAGATGTCCTTGCATCAGGATAAGGACGAGCGCGACTTCGGCGCGCCCATCGTGTCCGTGTCGTTGGGCTTGCCGGCGATCTTCCTGTTTGGCGGCCTTAGCCGCGCCGAGCGTCCCGGCCGCGTAGAGCTGGCTCATGGCGACGTATTGGTGTGGGGCGGGCCGGACCGAATGCGTTTCCACGGGGTGTTGCCGGTGGCGGACGGGATGCACCCGTTGCTGGGGCGCCGTCGCATCAATCTGACTTTTCGCAAGGCGCGCTGATCCATGGCTGAACCGGCCGACTCCACTTCGTTGTCTTTATCCCTGTCCTTGCCCGAGGATTTCCGTCGGGAGGACTTCATGGCTTTCCACCGCCGCGACGCTCAGGAGCTATCCGAGCGGGTGACGGCGGACGGTTTGCGCAAGGGCTTGCTGTGGCGCGGCGCGCCGGCCTGCCTTGGCATGGATTTCGCCGCGGACACGGTGCGGGTAGGCCTGGATGCGGATACGCCGCCGCGGGTCGGCGACGAGGCCGTGTTGATAAGCATGGCGCGCCGCATGCTGGGACTGGAACAGCCGGTGGCGGATTTCGAGCGCGCGCATCGCAGTCATCCCCAACTGGCGGGGCTGCTCGCCGCGCGTCCCGGTTTGCGCGTGCCGCAGACCACCACCCCGTTTGAGGCGCTGGTTTGGGCGGTCACGGGCCAGCAGATCAGCGTGCATGCCGCGATTTCGCTGCGGCGCAGGCTGATGCAGTTGGTCGGCAACCGTCACAGCGGCGGCCTGCTATGCCACCCGTCGCCGCAGCAGGTGGCGGAACTGGAGCCGGATCAACTGGGGCTGGCCGGCTTCTCTCGCGCCAAAACCCGAACCTTGCTGGAACTGAGCCGGCAGACGGCAGACGGCGGCCTGCCCTTGCAAGACTGGCTGGACGACGGCGCGCCGGAGAAGATTGCCGCGCGGCTGCTGGCCTTGCCCGGCATCGGCCCGTGGACGGTCAGCTACGCGCTGTTGCGCGGCTATGGCTGGCTGGACGGTTCGCTGCACGGGGACGTGGCGGTGCGGCGCGGCCTGCAGCGCTTGCTGGAACGGGCCGAGGCGGTGTCTCCGCGCGAGACCGAGCAGTGGTTGCAAGGCTTCGCGCCGTGGCGCGCGCTGGTGGGGGCGCATCTATGGGCGATGCAGACGGCGGCCGCTTATTGAGCCTGTACTACCGATTTCCGCCGTGAGGGCTTGGCGCTGGCCGCGACGTTTGACTATGCCTAAATAGAACAAGAGGCCGTGCGGCGTCCGGAGAACCGGTCCGCCGCCAACATAGCCACGCGAGGTGCGGGATGGGGAGGCAATCCGATATCGGACTGGTATTGTCGGGCGGCGGCGCGCGCGCGGCTTACCAAGTAGGGGTGTTGCTGGGAATCTCCCGGCTGCTGCCGGATGCGCGCGTCAACCCCTTTCCCATCATCTGCGGCACGTCGGCCGGGGCTATCAACGCGGTGGCGCTGGCCTCCGGCGCCGGCAATTTCAACCTGGCGGTATCCACGCTGGCGCAGATGTGGAAACAGCTACACATCCAGGATGTCTACGACGCCAGTTCCGGTTATTTTCTGAAGACCTTTTTGCATTTCGGCCTGTCGGTGATGTCCGGCGGCCGTCTGTGGCGCAATCCCAAAAGCTTTCTCGACAACGCCCCGCTGCGTGAACTGCTGACCAAGGTCATGGTGTTCGAGGGAATAGACCATTCTGTTCGCCACGGTGCGCTCAAGGCGCTGGCGCTGACGGCCTCGTGTTACACCACTGGGATGTCGGTCACCTTTTTCCAGGGCGCGGACAGCTTGGAGGAGTGGGAGCGCTATCAGCGGCTGGGCATGCGCGAGCGCATCAATATTGAGCACATGATGGCCACCTCGGCCATTCCCTTGATTTTCCCCTCGGTGTGCATAGGGGAGAAGTTTTACTGCGACGGCGCGGTGCGTCAGTTGTCGCCCTTGTCGCCGGCCTTGCACCTGGGGGCGGAAAAGCTGTTCGTGGTTGGCCTGGCCAGCAAGCGGCCGGACACCATAGAACGCCGCCACAGCGGTTTTTATCCGTCGCCGGCGCAGATTTTCGGCCATCTGCTCAATAGCGTGTTCATCGACAGCATGTCGGTGGACATGGAGCGGCTGACCCGGGTCAACCATACCGTGTCGCTGTTGCAAAGCCACGAAGAGTTGGCGCGCCAGACTCAGTTGCGCAAAGTGGATATCTTCATGCTCAACCCCAGCAAATCGCTGGAGGGCATCGCCTACAAGCACACCCGGCTGTTCCCGCCCTTGCTGCGCTTCCTGATGAAGGGCACCGGGGCCACCCGTCACCGGGGCACCGCCTTGGCCACGTATTTGCTGTTTGAGCCGGGCTATACCCGCGAGTTGATCGCCTTGGGCTATAAGGATGCCTTGCATCAGAAAGAGGCTATCCGCCGTTTCCTGGAACTTTAAGCCCCGGCGCGGTTCTGAATCCTCCATGTTGTATGGCACAATCATGCGCCATGACGTTTTACCGCCAAACATTGAGGAAGATATGGGCTTGAGCAACCGACAAGGTTTTCTGCTGATCGCCGCCGCCTGCGCCGGCGCGATGGGTTTCGCACTATTCGCGCAGTACCAGTTGGGCCTGGAGCCTTGCCCGCTGTGCATTTTCCAGCGCATCGGCGTGATCGCCGCCGGCGTCGTCGCCTTGTTGGCGGCTTTGGTCAACCCCGGCCGTTGCGGCGTCAGGGCCTGGGGCGGTTTGACGATTCTGGCCGCTTTGGGCGGCCTGTCGGTGTCGCTACGCCAACTGTGGCTGCAACACTTGCCGGCAGACCAGGTACCGGCCTGCGGTCCCGGCCTGGAGTTCCTGATGGAGTCCTCGCCGTTGATGGAAGTGATTTCCAAGGTCTTGAAGGGCAGCGGCGAGTGCGCCACCGTGGACTGGACCTTTCTGGGAATGGCGATGCCGTTCTGGGTAGCGGTGTTCTTCGTTGGCGTGATTGGCTTCGCCGGCTGGCTGCTGGCGCGCAAGTCGGCCTGATAGCGCATTGTCGTGCAGCGAAGGCCGCCTTGGGCGGCCTTTTTCTTGGGGCCATGATCTTATTGCATGCTTAAGATGTAAATAATAATGCCATCATCGGAAATCGCGCGGCCGGCAGACGCGCGTGTGCTTTTATCGCCACAGCCGAAATTTATTTAAGTTGTTGATTTTAAATGGACGTGTGGTCCTCCGGTCTTGGGAAGGGGGCCGGCGACCACCGCCAATCTCTTTGTAGCGCCCGCTGCGGCAGCTTAGGGGCGCGCGCCGCGACCGGCGAGCGCACTACAAGGGGGTAAGGAGATGAAACGCAGCTATCTGGCGGTTGCCGCGGCGGGCATGGGCTTGGGCATGGGCGCTTGGGCGGAGGAGGCCGTCACGCTGGAGCGGGTGACGGTGACCGGCTCCAATATCAAGCGCATCGGCAAGGAAAAGGCCCTGGCGGTGGAGGTGATCAAGAAAGAGGATATCGACAAGACCGGCGCGTCCACCGTGATCCAGTTGCTGGACCGGCTGCCGTCGGTGGGCAGCTTGCTGGCTGGCACCAACTCCGGCAGCTTCGCCGCCGGCGCGGCCACAGCCGGTTTGCGCGGCATGAGCTCCAAGTATGTGCTGGTATTGCTGAACGGCCGTCGCTTGCCCAATTACGCGATGTTCATTAGCGGTACCGACGCCTTCGTCGATCTGAATACCCTGCCGCTGTCGATGATCGAATCGGTGGAGATTCTGCGGGACGGCGCATCGGCCATTTACGGTTCCGACGCGGTGGCTGGCGTGATCAACTTCAAGACCCGGCGCAACTTCCGGGGCGCCGAGGCGACCTTGCGCGGCGGCGGCAATCTGGATGGAGACGGCATCGAGCATGGGCTGAATCTGAGCGGCGGCTTCGGCGATCTGGAACAGGACGGGCAGAACCTGCTGCTGTCTTTCGACGTCTACCACCGCGAGCCGGTGTTCAGCCGCAACCACGACGCCACCCGCAGCAATGATTATCGTTTTCAGGGCGGGCCGGATCTGCGCAGCGGCGCGCAATGGGGCTATTGGAACGACCGCACGCCCAACGCCGACAGAAGCAATGCGCTGGCCAAGCCCTTGCCCGGCTGCCCGCCGTGGAGGCTGACCACCCGGCCCAGCGGAGCTGCGTTGTGCGTGTCCGATGTCGACGAGCTGGGCACGCAGCTGTCGCCGCGCACCAGCCGTTACGGCTTGACGGCCCATTACACCCGGCGTTTGAGCGGCGACGCGGAGTTCTTCGCCGAACTGGGGCTGAACCGCACCGAGACGCCGCTGGATGGCGGCTATTCCTTCGTCCAGACCATAGTCGGCCCGGGCTGGGCGGTGTATCCGCGGGACGGCGGCCTGGCCTCGGTCTACCCGGATTTCAAGCCCACCGACAATCTGCAGATCACCCGCAATCTGTCGGAGAGCGGCCGGCGGCTCAACGAGATCACCAGCGACACGTATCGCGCGGTGCTGGGCGGACGCGCCTTGTGGCGCGACTGGGACTTGGAGAGCTCGTTGAACCTGGGCTTGAACAAGGTGGAGGCGAGGCAGAACAATGTGGTGTTGAACGACGCTTTCCTCGCCATGTTGCGGAACGGCACCGACGGCGGGCCGCTCTATAACCCGTTCTCGCAGCATAACGACGCCGCCGCGCTGCGGCCGTATCTGGCCACCATCGCCAACACGTCCTCGTCGCGTTTGTCGGCGTTTGAATTCAAGGCCAGCAATGAGGAGTGGTTCAGGTTGCCGGCCGGCCCCGCCGGCTTCGCCGCCGGTCTGCAGTGGTCGCATGAGTCGATAGACGCGCAGCCGGACCCGCTGCTGCAAACCGGCAAGATCATGAATTTCGCCGTCCAGCAGAGTCTGCGGGCCAGCCGCTCGGTGCTGTCCGCTTTCAGCGAAGTCAATTTGCCGGTGTTGAAGAATCTGGAGGTCCAGCTGGCGCTGCGCGCCGATCGCTACAACGATTTCGGCGACACCTTCAACCCCAAGCTGGCTTTTTCCTTCCGCCCCTGGGAGCCGGCGATGCTGCGGGGCTCCGTCACCACCGGTTTCAAGGCGCCGACGCTGCCTCAGCTGTACGCGTCGCGCCAGGCCTACACTTCGGTGTACGACTACGCGCAGTGCGCCGACCGCGGCATCGCCCGCGAACGCTGCGGCCTGGCCAGCAATCAGCTGCGCAGCGGCGGCAACCCGGGGCTGAATCCGGAGGAGTCGCGGAACTACGCGCTGGGCCTGGTGCTGCAGCCGACTCCGGCGCTGTCGGCCACCGTGGATTGGTACCGGATCGAGGTGTCCAACACCGTGCAGTCGCTGGACCCGCAATACGTGCTGGACAATCCGGATCGTTTTCCCGGCTTCGTGGCGCGCAAGCCCGCCGATCTTCCCGGCGTAAGGGGGGACATCGACTACATTTCCGCGCCGTACATGAATATTGGCAAGACCCGGACTTCCGGCGTCGACATTGATGTGCAGTACGACTGGTCGCTGGGCGCTTACGGCAAGCTCAAGTTCCGCAACGCGCAAAGCCGCATCTTCAGCTACCGGGAATCGCAGACCGAGACCGATCCGATGCTGGAGTACGCCGACTACGGCGCGCAGCCGCGCTGGAAAAACGTCTTTGAAGTGAGTTACAGCCGGGGCAGCTATTCTTTGGGGCTGACGGCGCGCAGCTACGCGTCTTTCAAGAACCTGTACTCCCAGCTGTACCGCAATGCCGGGGACGTGAAGGAGAGGGTGGGGTCCTACACCGCGCTGGATATCAATTTCGGCCTGAAGCCGAGCAAGGGCTTCAGCGTCAGTGGCGGCATACGCAATCTGGGTAACCGGATGCCCAGTTACGCCACCGGCGCCGGCTTCAGCGGCGGGGCGGCCGCTTACTCCGGCCCCGCCACCGATCTATGGGGGAGGATGTTGTACCTGTCCGGCCGTTACGTATTCTAGGAGGGCGCATAGGCCGCGGGCATGGCGAAGCGAGGCCGTCGGAGCGAGGTTAGCGCAGGTGCTGCGGCGTCAAGGTATCGGGGGCGGGGCTGACCGCGTTGCGGCCTGAGCGTTTGGCGATGTAGAGCGCGCTATCGGCGTCTTCATAGAAAGTGCGGCCGTTGTCATCCGTTTCCGGTACCCGGGCGGCGACGCCAATGCTGCAAGTGACTTTGCGTAGGGGGCTCTTCAAATGAGGCAGCTCCAGCTCTTCCAGTCGTGCGCGGAAGCCTTCCGCCGCGGCCACCGCTTGGTCCTGGCCGCATTCTTCCAGCAGCACGCCGAATTCTTCTCCGCCCAGCCGCGCCACGATGTGGCGACGGGTGCTGAAGTAGGCGTTCAGCTCTTGCGCCAGCCGTTGCAGGATCAGATCGCCGGCGTAATGGCCGTAGTGGTCGTTGTAACCTTTGAAGTTGTCCACGTCCAGGATCAAGAGCGCCAGGGTTTTTCCGGCGGCGCGGTGTTTGTCCAGCGTCGGCGCCAGGATCTCGTCGAAGTGCCGGCGGTTGTAAAGTCCGGTGAGGCCGTCGGTGTTGGCTTGCAACAAAAGCTTGGATTGCCGCGACACGAAGCGGACGCTGCCGGCCAGCCACAGCAGGATGGCGGTGGTGACGCCGCTCCAGAAAACCGAAGCCAGCGTCAGCAGCAAGACGCTGAGCACCAGCACGCCACAGGAGGCCAGCAGATAGGCCGGCAGAATGCCTTGGCGGTGTTTGTAGCGGCAGAGCAGCAGGTCTAGCAGCAAGATGGCCAGCGCGTTGATAAGGGCCTTCCATCCCAGAGGTAGCGGCACGGGGGTGTTGTCCTGCTGTAAGCCGTAGAGCAGGAAGGCGTTGATTTCCACACCCGGCATGCCGCGGTTGTTGGCCGACAGAGGCGTGGCGTGGATGTCGCCCAGGCCGGTGGCGGTGGCGCCCACCAGGACGATCTTGCCGGCAAAGAAGGACGGTGGCAGTTGATTGAGCGCGTCGATATAGGATACCTGCTGGAATGGCGGGGAGCCTGTCAGATAAGGCACCATTACAGGGTCTTCGCGCAGCCAGCTGTCGGGTTTGCCATGCGGCATCGCCATTTTCTGCTGCTCGGACTGACGCTGGCCATTGGCCAAGTCCAGCACCGCCTGCGCGAAATTGGGGTGGTGGGGAGAGCCCAGGCCCGCTTTCAGATAGACGCGGCGTATCACGCCGTCGCTGTCCAGCTCGTAGTCGGTGTGGCCCAGGCCGGCGCTGGCCGCGGCGATGCCGGGCAAGGGGCGGGTCTCGGTCAGACGGTTGTCCTGCATTTCCGGAAACACCGGACTGATGACTTTGCCGTTGCGGCGGATGGCGTCGGCCAGCGCTTGATCCGATTCCGGCATATTGTGCGAGGGCTCGGCCAACACAATGTCCAGGCCCACGGCCTTGGCCTGCGCCAGCTTGTCCACCAACTGGGCGTGATACTCGCGCGGCCAGGGCCAGCGGCCCAGTTCCGACAAGCTGCGCTCGTCCACCGCGATGACGACGATGTCGCTGGTCTGGGTATGGTTGGACTTGATCCGTATCAGTCCGTCGTACAGCCAGAAGTCCAGCCGCAGCAATAGGCCGGAGAGAGTCAGCAGGGCCGCGAGCAGGGCCAGCAAAAAAGGCAACAAGCGCAGAATCTTGTCGCGATAGTAAGTTAGCATGTTGCCATTCTAGGGAAGTTTTCCGGGAAGAGTGAGCATTTCTTGCTCTTCCGTCGCCAAGTAGCCGTGCTCTCCTTCTATCTTGACGCTTGCCTTGTATTGTCCGGCTGGCAAGGCTTCCAGCGCCTTTAGCTCCCATTGCGGCCTGTCGCTGCTCAGCGAGAACGGCTGCGCGTTGGCGGCCTGGGCAGCAGTGAGCGTCAGCGTGTAGCGCGCGTGCGCAATGGGATAGGGGCGGGCGGCCAGCACCGGGGTGGTTTTGTCCAGACGGCTGAGCCAGCCCTTGGACTCCACTTTTTGCGCGGCGGAGAAAGGGCCCGGTTGGCCTTGCGCGTCCAGCCGCGCGAGCCTCCAGTACCAGATGCCGGACTCCGGCAATTCGGCTTTGAACTCGGCCTCGGTCACGGTCTGTTCCAGCAGCGGCTGGGCGAAATCCGGCTGGCGCGAAATCTGCAGCCGCAGCGGGCGTTCCGCGCTGGCGTCCACCCGCAAGGTCAGGGATTTGCCGCGCAGCTGGATGCCGTCCGCGTGCGTGAATAACAGCGGTGGGAGCGGGTAGGCTTGCAGCTTGAAGCTGCGCGTGCTGTCGTAGCCTTCCAGGCCGGAGCGGTTCTTGGCGCGGACGTGCAGCACGTAATCGCCGTTGCCCGGCAGGCGTGGATAGTAGCGCGGCGCCTGCAGCTGGCGCTCGGCCAGGCGCTTCTTGCCGCTCAGCGTCACGCGGTAGGAGGCGGCGCGCTCGTCGCGCTGCCACTCCAGCGGCGGCGGGTTGAATTGGTTGTTGTCCGCCACGGTGGACAGGTCCGGCGGAGGCGGCAATTCCTCGGGCTTGCTAGGTCCGCTTTTGCGGCTGGACAGGGTGCCGAAGCCGGCCGGCACGTCCACCTTGCGGCGGCGGCCCTTGACCTCTACGCTTCCTTTGAGCACTTCCGCCAAAGTGTCTTCGCCGCCGGAGGCGTTGACGCGGAATTCTGTGCCGCGCACGGTGGTGACCGCCGACGGGGTGCGGATCTCGTAGCGGCTGGGCATCAAGATGTTGGGAATCACCGAATTGCCGGTGCTGCCGTTGTTCAGCTTGATCTGAGACTGGATTGCCCCGGTGCTGGGATAGTAGACCTGAGTTTGCAGGCTTAAGTCCGTGTTGGCGTTGATTACCAGCGAAGAGCCGTCGACGAAGCGCAGTTTGATCATGGCGTCGTTTCCGGTCGTGAAACGGGTGCCTTTGGGGTATTTTTTGCCCACCGCCAGATCCAGCGGCTTGCCCTTGGCGTCGGTCGCGGTGGGCTCTCCGGACATTTCTTCCAGCGTGGCGTCGGATTGCGCTTGCTTGATCCAGGGGTAGGGGACCCGCAAGATGCTGCCGGGGATCAGCCGATAAGGATTGGCGATACGATTTCTGGCTTGCAGCTTCGGCACATAAGCGGGAGACGACAAATGCTCGGCCGCCAGCGACCACAGATTATCGCCGTTTTTGACCGTATATTCCCAGATAGCCTTGTCGGCGGGGTCGCCTGCCAGGGCCAGCGTGCTGGCGAAGCAGCCAGTCGCCAGGATTAAATTGCGCATAGTTGAATCTCTTTATATGGAATGCAGAAAGTCAACCAAAAGTATCACCGTAGCCTAGACGCATTGCAAGCTGATAAGCAATAGAATGGTAGTTGCTTGTCCTAAATTGGGAGATAAGCGAATGCTAGCTTGAAATATGCGACGCAAAATGCAAAAAAGCAGCCTAAAGGCTGCTTCTTTACAATGCTTGGCGGAGTGGACGGGACTCGAACCCGCGACCCCCGGCGTGACAGGCCGGTATTCTAACCAACTGAACTACCACTCCAGCAATTGGTGGGCGGTACTGGACTCGAACCAGCGACCCCTGCCGTGTGAAGGCAGTGCTCTACCAACTGAGACTAACCGCCCGAAACTGTTGCACCGTTTCCGGGTGCTGCTTTTAAGACTGTTGGCGGAGTGGACGGGACTCGAACCCGCGACCCCCGGCGTGACAGGCCGGTATTCTAACCAACTGAACTACCACTCCAACCGAAACTTTGGTGGGCGTTGACGGAGTCGAACCGCCGACATTCTGCTTGTAAGGCAGACGCTCTACCAACTGAGCTAAACGCCCGAATCCGGGTACTGCTTCAATACTGTTGGCGGAGTGGACGGGACTCGAACCCGCGACCCCCGGCGTGACAGGCCGGTATTCTAACCAACTGAACTACCACTCCAACCGAAACTTTGGTGGGCGTTGACGGAGTCGAACCGCCGACATTCTGCTTGTAAGGCAGACGCTCTACCAACTGAGCTAAACGCCCGAATCCGGGTACTGCTTCAATACTGTTGGCGGAGTGGACGGGACTCGAACCCGCGACCCCCGGCGTGACAGGCCGGTATTCTAACCAACTGAACTACCACTCCAACCGTAAAACTTTGGTGGGCGTTGACGGAGTCGAACCGCCGACATTCTGCTTGTAAGGCAGACGCTCTACCAACTGAGCTAAACGCCCTGAATCCTTTTCGCTGCTGCGTTTGCGTTTCAGCGAGGAGGCGAATTAAAACACAGGGTTTAAGCTTGCGCAAGTGGTCTGTCGGCAAATTTTTGCAAGCAACGGCAATTTCGAATAAAAGCTCCAAAATTTAATGTTTTTGTCAGACAGAAAGGTGACGCCGACTTTGTCGCTAAGGTATCATGCCGCCATTAGCTATTTATCGGATGACGTTAAGAATGAAGCCGACCTTTCTCGATTTTGAGCAGCCTATTGCCGAGCTCGAGAACAAAATAGAAGAACTTCGCTATGTTCAGGACGATTCGGTGCTGGACATCTCCGAGGAGATCGCGCGCTTGCAGAAGAAGAGCCAGGACTTGACCAAGACGCTCTACGCCAAGCTGACGCCGTCTCAAATCGCCATGGTGGCGCGCCATCCGCAGCGCCCTTACGCGCTCGACTATATAGAGAGTATTTTCACCGACTTCGAAGAGCTGCACGGCGACCGCGCGTTTGCCGATGATGCCGCCATCGTGGGCGGTCTGGCGCGTTTCAACGGCCAGTCGGTGATGGTGATCGGCCAGCAGAAGGGCCGGGACACCAAGGAAAAGATCCGCCGCAATTTCGGCATGCCTCACCCGGAAGGCTATCGAAAGGCCCTGCGCCTGATGAAGCTGGCCGAGAAGTTCGGCATCCCGGTAATCACCTTGGTGGACACTACCGGCGCGTGGCCCGGCATTGGCGCGGAAGAGCGCGGCCAATCCGAAGCCATTGGCCGCAATCTCTATGAAATGACCCGCTTGCGCGTGCCTGTCATCGTCACGGTGATAGGCGAGGGCGGTTCGGGCGGCGCTTTGGCCATCGCGGTGGGCGATTGCGTCAACATGCTGCAATACGCTACTTACTCGGTGATTTCGCCTGAAGGCTGCGCTTCCATCTTGTGGAAGACCGCCGAACGCGCGTCCGACGCCGCGGAGGCTCTGGGCATTACCGCGCCGCGCTTGAAGACCTTGGGTCTGATCGACCGCGTGGTCAACGAGCCCGTGGGCGGCGCGCATCGCGATCACGCTCAAATGATGGCGACGCTGAAGCGAGTGCTGCAGGAAGAGTTGAAAGACTTGACCAGCAAGCCGATCGACGAGTTGCTGAAAACCCGTTTCGACAGATTGATGAGTTATGGCCGCTTCAAGGAAGCCGCAGCCTGACCCGCTCGAATCACTGTTAAGCCATTGGCCGGACGAATTGTCCGGCCAATGTGCTTTTGAGGTGGGCTTGAGCGGAGGCCTGGATTCGGTGGCGCTGCTGGCCTTGCTCTGCCGCGCGCGCGCGCGCCGTCCCGAGTTGGAGATCCGCGCGGTGCACGTGCACCATGGTTTGAGTCCAAACGCCGACGCCTGGGCCGAACATTGCCGCGTCTTGTGCGCGACATTGGACGCGCCTTTGCGGGTGGAGCGGGTGAGCGTGGTCTTGAGCGGCGGCGATAGCCTGGAGGCGGTGGCCCGCGAGGCGCGCTATCAAGCGTACCGGCGCTCCGCCGCCGGCGTGGTGGTCTTGGCGCATCATCTGGACGACCAGGCGGAAACCGTGCTGCTGCAATTGCTGCGCGGCGGCGGCGCGCGCGCCTTGGCGGCGATGCCGGCCTTGCGCAAGCTGGAGGCGGAGGGCCCCTGGTTGTGGCGGCCCTTGCTGGGCTTGCGCAGGCGGCAGCTGGAGGACTTTGTCCGGGCTCAGGGCTTGAGCTGGGTTGAGGACGAAAGCAATCTGGACGAGCGCTGGCGGCGTAATTTTCTACGCCAGCGTTTGCTGCCGCAACTGGAGGCGGCGGTTCCGGATTATCGTCGTCATCTGACGCGCTCGGCCGGCTTGCTGTCGGACGCCGCCGCGGTGTTGGACGAGGTGGCGGCGCAGGATCTGGCCGTTTGTCGCAATGACGGTGGTCTGGATTTGATCCGCTGGCGCGCTTTGTCCGCGGCCAGGCAGCGCCAGACGCTGCTGGCCTGGTTGCGCGATTTGGGTTGGCCGGCCCCGGAGCCGGATGCGCTGGCGGAGTTTCAGCGCCAGGCGCTGGAGGCCGGCGCCGGCAGTTGTCCGCGGCTGAGTCTGGCGCGGGGCTTGCTGTACCGTTACCGCGATGGCCTGTTCGCCTTGTCGGCGCTGCCGGCTCCGGGAGCCGTGGCGCTTGGACCGGTGGACCCGGCGACGGAGCGCGTGTCGGCGGAGTGGGGCGGGGCGCTGAGTTGGGATTGGCGGCCGCGCGGCCTGTCGGCGGACACGCTGGCGCGAGGCTTGATTCTGCGGCCGCGCGAGGGCGGAGAGCGCTTGATGTCGGGGGTTGGGCGCAAGCCTGTGAAGAGCTTTCTGCAGGAGGCCGGCATTGCGCCGCCCTTGCGCGAGCGCTGGCCGCTGCTGTGCGACGCCGCCGGGCATCTGCTGGCGCTGCCAGGCGTGGTGGTGGATTCTGAATTAGCCACCGAGCCGGGCTGGTGGCCGCAGTGGCGGCTGCTGCCCACGGCGCCGCGCTGATGCGAAAAACGCCCGCCGATTCGGCGGGCGTTTTGCATTTGCAATGTCATGTCCCGCGACACGGGCCAGACTTTGAACAGGTTTTTAGGCGGCGCTCAGCGGCAGGCTGACGATGCCCTCATCGTCCAGCCGCAGATAGCCGCCCTGATCGCCATGCCAATCCTGGATCACCCAGCGCTCGGATTCTCCATGCCGGTGGGTTGCAGGGCGGTGGGTGTGGCCGTGGATCAGCGTTGGCCAGTCGTGCTCGGCCAGCAGCGCTTCGACGGCGTCGGCGGCGACGTCCGAAATCTCAGTCAGCCCGTTTTGCCGTTTGGCCATTTCGCTTTGCTGGCGCGCTTGGCGAGCGATCGCGTGGCGCTCGGCCAGCGGCCGAGCCAGCATCGCCTGCTGCCACTGAGGGTTGCGGCTGACGGCCCGAAATTGCTGGTAGGCGGTGTCGCCGGTGCACAGCGCGTCGCCGTGGCTGAGCAGGCAGCGACGGCCATGGGCTTCAATCAAGGTGGGATCGTTCAGCAGCCGCGCGCCGCTGCGTTGACAGAAGCCCTCGCCCAGCAGGAAGTCGCGGTTGCCATGCATCACATACAGCGGCGTGATGGCGGCGAAGGCGCGCATCGCGGCCAGCGGCGTTTCCAGAAACGGCGAATCGTCGTCGTCGCCCACCCAGTATTCGAACAGATCGCCCAGGATGTAGAGCGCGTCGATCCGGCCTTGCCAGGCTTGCAGCGTGTCCAAAAACAAGCGGTTCAGCGCCGGTGTGTCGTCCGCCAGGTGCAGGTCGGAAATGAAGTGAATGGCCATGTCGCGTGCGGATGAGTTGAAGCCCGGCCGGGCGGCCGGGCTGGGAGCGCCGCGCGTTGCGCGGCGTCTGCGAATCAAATGATTTCGGCTTTCTCGATCACCACGGCTTCGGCCGGCACGTCCTGATGCGGGCCGCTGCGACCGGTGCGCACAGCCTTGATGCTGTCCACCACGTCCTGGCCTTCCACAACCTGGCCAAACACGGCGTAGCCCCAGCCTTGGGCGCTTTCCGATTTGAAATCCAGGAAGTCGTTGTCGGACACGTTAATGAAGAACTGGGCGGATGCCGAGTGCGGGTCCATGGTGCGGGCCATGGCCACGGTGTAGGTCTTGTTGGACAGGCCGTTGTTGGCCTCGTTCTCGATCGGCGCGTTGGTCGGCTTTTGCGACATGTCGGCGGTGAAGCCGCCGCCCTGGATCATGAAGCCGTTGATCACGCGGTGGAAGATGGTGCCGTCGTAATGGCCGCTCTTTACGTACTCTTCAAAGTTGGCGGCGGTTTTCGGGGCTTTGTCGGCGAACAGTTCCAGTACGATGGCGCCGAAGTTGGTGGTCAGTTTGATCATGGTGTTTCCTTGATGACGGGCAGGCCGGTTAGCGGCCTGCCGGTATGAAAGAGGTTGCGGAAAAGCTTAAGGCTTGATGGTGACTTTCTGAATCACAATAGGCTCGAACGGCACGTCGCTCATGCCGTTCATGCTGCCGGTGCGGGTCTTGGCGATGCGGTTGACCACGTCCATGCCGCGGGTCACCTTGCCGAACACGGCATAGCCGGCGCCTTGGGGCGTCGGGGATTTGTAGTCGAGAAAGTCGTTGTTGGCCACGTTGATGAAGAACTGGGCGGTGGCGGAATTCGGGTCCGCGGTGCGGGCCATGGCGATGGTGCCAATGCCGTTCTTCAGGCCGTTGTTGGCCTCGTTGGCGATGGCGGCGCGGGTGGGTTTTTGATTCAGCTTGGTGTCGAAGCCGCCGCCCTGGATCATGAAGCCGTCAATCACGCGGTGGAACACGGTGCCGTTGTAGTGGCCGGCCTTGGCGTAGGCGACGAAGTTTTCCACGGTCTTGGGCGCTTTGGCCGAGTCCAGCGCAATCTCGATATTGCCCTTGTTCGTGATCATTTCCACTGTCGGCGAGGCCAGGGCCACGGCGGGCAGCGCGCTCAACGCCAGCATGCTCAGCATTCGTTTCATGGTTGCTTTATTCAACAGGGTTATGAGGAGCCGCCAATATTAGCACAGCCTTTTGATTCAGCGCATGGCGCGGTCTGCTTATGCTTTTTGCGTGTTGTGGTCTTCTTGTTTTTTTAAAAAATAGTATTTAGACTCCACTCCCTAAAAATTGTGTGATCGCTATCTATTTAAATAGCATAACTTCCGCGCGCAAGCGCGGTTTCCATAACAAAGGCGGCAGCCGCCGCCGGGGTAGATATAAAAAAATGAAAGCATTCGCACCTTCCTCCGTTCGCATTATTCCCGCGCTGGTGGCCGGCCTTCTGGCGGCCGCGCCGCTGGCTCACGCAGCCGGTTTCCAATTGTCCGAGCAGAGCGTGACAGGCTTGGGCCGCGCCCACGCCGGCGCCGGCATGGTGGGCGACGACTTGTCCGCCGTATTCTACAACCCGGCCGGCATGACTCTGCTTGAAGGCACACAGGTGCAAGGCGGTTTCACTTACGCTGAAATCGACGCGCCGTTTGAAGGCAAGGGCGGCTTCCCGGCCGCGCGCCAAGGCAGCGACAACGGCCGCGCCAAGGCCGAGGTGATCCCCAACGCTTATCTGGTGCATCAGTTGAACGACCGCGTCCGCCTGGGCCTGGGCATCACCGTGCCCTTCGGTCTTGGCGCCAGCTATGGCGATAACTGGGTGGGCCGCAACCACGGCATTTCCAGTTCCATCATGACCGTGGACTTCAACCCGTCCTTTGCTTACAAACTGGACGACAAGTGGAGCTTCGGCGCCGGCGTGTCGGCTCAATACGCCAAGGCCGATCTGAAGCAGGGCGCGTTCTTCCAGGGTGCCACCGGCGAGATCGACGCCGACAGCTGGGCCTACGGT
Organism: Chromobacterium haemolyticum; assembly: GCF_002081825.1. Lineage (GTDB taxonomy): Bacteria > Pseudomonadota > Gammaproteobacteria > Burkholderiales > Chromobacteriaceae > Chromobacterium > Chromobacterium fluminis. The sequence continues at coordinate 157,008 of NZ_MUKU01000005.1, forward strand.
TACAACCTGGGCTTGATGTACGCGTTCAATCAGGACAACCGCGTTGGTCTGTCCTATCGCTCCAAGCTGAACCACAAGGCGCGCGGCGATTACAAAGCCAGTGGCTTCAACCAAGCCTCGCTGCCGGGTACTTCGATCCCGTTGCCGCAAAAGTTCCACATTGACGGCACCTACGCAGGCGGCGCCGACGTCACCACGCCGGAATCGCTGCTGCTGTCCGGCTTCAGCCGTCTGAACAGCAAATGGGCCTTGAGCGCCACCGCGCGCTGGACCAACTGGAGCCGCTTCGACCAACTGGTTATCAAGGGCAACCCGATAGCTGAGACCGTTATCGACAACCACTGGAAAGCCAGCTGGCTGTTCTCGGTGGGCGCCGACTACACCTTCAACGAGCAACTGACGCTGCGCAGCGGCGTGGGTTATGAAACCAGCCCGGTGCGCGACGCCAGCTATCGCAACCCGCTGATTCCGGACACCGACCGCGTCTGGCTGAGCCTGGGCGCCAGCTATAAGGCCAGCAAGCAGCTGACCGTAGACGCCGGCTACACCTATCTGATGGGCGTGGGCGACCGCGACATCAACCATACCGCCGCGAGCCCGTTGGGCAACGGCGACACGCTGCAAGGCTCTTACAGCTCCATCCGCGGCCACCTGCTGGGCGTGCAGATGCAGTACAAGTTCTAATCCAAGAAAGCATGACTTTCCCGCCGCCGCCGGCTTCGCCCGCGGCGGTTTTTTCATGCACGGGGGTGCGGTTTGCCCAACGGCAGGCTAGAGTAGGGCGCTGTGCTTCATGGAGCGTCTCTCCTCATGTCCGTTGCATCTTCCCCATGGCTGCGGCTGAGCCCGCTGGCCGGCTTGCTGCCCTATCTGCGTCCGTACCGGCTGCGCGCCTGGTTGGCCCTGCTGGCCCTGATCGTGGCCGCCGCCGCCACCTTGCTGCTGCCGGTGGCTTTTCGCTTCCTGATCGACCACGGCTTCAGCCAGCGCGCGGCGGCGGATATCAACCGCTATTTCCTCGGCCTGTTTGGCGTGGCGACGGTGTTGGCGCTGGCCACCGCGCTGCGCTTTTATTGCGTGTCCTGGCTGGGCGAGCGCGTCACCGCCGACATCCGTCGAGCGGTGTACCAACATGTGATCCGGGTTAGCCCGGAATACTTTGAAGTCACCCAGACAGGCGAAGTGCTGTCCCGGCTGACCACCGACACCACTCTGGTGCAGACGGTGATCGGCACCAGCCTGTCCATGGGCCTGCGCAACGCCTTGCTGATGTTGGGCGGCCTGGCCATGTTGATGGCCACCAGCCCCAGCCTGACCGCTTACATCCTGGTGACGCTCTTGCTGGTGGTCTTGCCCATCGTGGTCTTCGGGCGCAGGGTGCGGACCTTGTCCCGCTCCAGTCAGGACCGCATCGCGGATTCCAGCGCCATCGCCGGCGAAACCCTGAATGCGATTCCGACGGTGCAGGCTTTCAATCAGCAGGCGCGGGAAAGCCGGCGCTTCGGGGAATCGGTGGAAACCAGTTTCGACGCCGCGCTGGCGCGGATCCGCGCCCGCTCCTGGCTGACCGTGGCGGTGATTCTCCTGATCTTCGGCGCCATTGTTTTCGTTCTATGGCTGGGCGCGCACGCGGTGCTGGAGGGCACGATGAGCGCCGGCCAGCTGGGGCAATTCATCTTGTACGCGGTGGTCACCGCCGGCGCCATCGGCGCGCTGGCGGAAGTGTGGGGGGATGTGCAGCGGGCGGCTGGCGCCACCGAGCGGCTGATGGAATTGTTGTCCCTGCGTTCGCCGGTGACGGAGCCGGCCGCGCCGCGGGCTCTGCCGCCCGGGCCCGCCGGCCTGGAGCTGCGCGATGTCGATTTCGCCTACCCGTCCCGCCCTGGTCAGCCTTCGCTCAGCGGCGTCCGGCTTAGCGTGCGCCCCGGCGAGCATGTGGCGCTGGTGGGCCCGTCCGGCGCGGGCAAGTCCACCTTGTTTCAGCTCTTGCTGCGGTTTTACGATCCTCAGCAGGGACAGGTATTGCTGGGTGGCGTGGATGTGCGCGAACTGTCGTTTGCCGATTTGCGCGGTCATGTGGGCGTGGTATTGCAGGATTCGGTGATTTTCGGCGCCAGCGCCTTGGAGAACATCCGCTACGGCAAACCGGAGGCCAGCGATGAGGAAGTGCGGGCCGCGGCCCGCGCCGCCGCCGCGGACGGCTTCATCGAAAAGCTGCCGCAGGGCTACGATACGTATCTGGGCGAGCGCGGCGTGCGTTTGTCCGGCGGCCAACGCCAGCGCATCGCCATCGCCCGCGCCATTCTGAAGAATCCGCCTTTGTTGCTGCTGGACGAAGCCACCAGCGCCTTGGACGCTGAATCGGAACAATTGGTGCAACAGGCACTGGAACGGGCCGCGCAAAATCGCACCACCCTGGTGATCGCTCACCGGCTGGCTACGGTCAAACAGGCGGACCGCATCGTGGTGCTGGACCAGGGCCGCATCGTGGCGGAGGGCAACCATCAGAGCCTGTTGGCCGGCTCGCCCTTGTACGCGCGGCTGGCGGCTTTGCAGTTCGCCGACGGCGGCGCTTGAGAGTCTGTTTGATGCCTGCCGCGTTTGATGGAAGGCCGTACGGCGAGTATGGAGAACCTATTCAAAGCCTGCTGCGTTTCGTGGAGCGTTGCACGGTGAGTACAAGCTCAAAATGCTCATGTACCCCTTGTACACTCCGCTTTTTCGCTCGTTTTCGCCTTGTCTCGCTCTTGCTCGCAGGAGCGTAAACACGTTCTAAAGCCGCTGATGCGCCCAGATGGTGGAAGGTGGCCGAGTTTGCGCTAGCGGGCATCGAGGCGGGCGGTGGTACACTGCCGGCCTCGCAACTGAATCAAAAGGATGGCTATTGTGTCTGCCCACACTCCGGAAGCCCAAACCGCCCTGAACCCTACGCCGCTGCTGGCGCAAATATTGGCTGCTCACGGCTTGCCTTGTCAGGAAGCTAAGGGCTGGTTGTTGCCGCACGGCCAGTTGCCGGCTATCGGCGCTCATTGGACGCCGGGGGAGAACAATGGCCGGTTGGATGTCCACGTGCTGTTGGACAACGATATCCGCATGATGGAAAGCTTCGCGGGTCTGGGCGCTGGACAGGAAGGGCTGAACGACGCCCTGGAAAACTTCAGCGCCAACGTGCTGCATGTGCTGTTGGCCGGCCTATGGGGCATCGCCGACGAGGCCCAGGTCACTGAACGACGCTGGGAAATCGCCGGCCGAGAATATATGGCCTACATTGGCAACTTCGGTTTGCGCGGCGCCGCCGAGCGGCTGGAGCAGTCTTTGTTCGAGGCGCTGTTCCGCCAGGCAGCCACCGCGCTGCGAGCGGAAACGCTGGGGGGCGACGCGCATTGGTCCCGGCTGTTCTTCTGCAATCTGAACGGCGAGTTCGTCTCCGAGGCGCTGTTGGACAATCAGCGCTGGGAAGCGGGCCTGAGTCTACTGGACGCGCTGCCGTGGCCGACGGCCCAGGGCTATTACAGTTTGCGCCACTTTATGCTGCTGCGCGCGGTGTGAGGCGGTTGTGGAGTGCAGATCGTGAACACGTTCTCAGGCGCGGTAGCCATCCGGGTCTATGCCGTGCTTGGCGAACTTGTTGTACAGCGTCTTGCGTGGAATGCCCAGCAGTTCGGCCGCCTGCATCACTTGGCCCTGGGTGCGCAGCAGCGCCTGTTCGATCAATTGTTTCTCGTAGGCGTCCACCCTCGCGTCCAGCGCGCTGGGCGCGTAGGCCGCCGGTTCGCCGCCGTCCGGCGCCACGCCCAGCACATAGCGTTCCGCCGCGTTGCGCAGCTCGCGCACATTGCCCGGCCACGTCTGCGCCTGCAGGCGTCCCAATAAGGCTGGCGGCGTGTCCGGCGCCGGCCGGTTGAAGCGCGCCGCCGCTTGTTCCACAAACCACTGGAACAGGTCCGGAATGTCCTCGCGCCGCTCACGCAGCGGCGGCAGCCGCAGCGACACCACGTTGAGCCGGTAGTAAAGGTCTTCGCGGAAGCGCCGTTCCCGGCTGGCCAGGGCCAGATCGTCCTTGGTGGCGGCCACCACCCGGCAGTCCACCGGGATCAGGCTGTTGGAGCCCAGCCTTTCCACCACACGCTGTTGCAGCACCCGCAAGAGTTTCGCTTGCAGGGCCAGCGGCATGCCTTCGATTTCGTCGAGGAAGAGGGTGCCGCCGCTGGCGTACTCTATCTTGCCGATGCGGCGCTTGAGCGCGCCGGTGAAGGCCCCGGCCTCGTGGCCGAAAATCTCGCTCTCGAAAATGGATTCCGGCAGGCCGGCGCAGTTCAGCGGCACGAAATGACGCTCGCGGCGACGGCTCCAGGCGTGCAGCGCCTGCGCCACCATTTCTTTGCCGGTGCCGGTTTCGCCGTGAATCAGCACATCGGCGTCGGTGTCGGCGATATTGGCCAGCGTTTCGCGCAGCGCCTGCATTGCCGGGCTGCGGCCTATCAACACCGGGCCGTTGCTGCGCGCCAGGCTGGCGCGCAGTTCGCGGTTTTCCAGCGTTAGCCGGCGTTTGTCCAGCGCGCGCTGTACTGTTTCGGTCAAGCGGCCCGGCGCATAGGGCTTCTCGATGAAGTCGTAGGCGCCGGCGCGGGTGGCCGACACCGCCATTGCGATGTCGCCGTGGCCGGTGACCAGGATGACCGGCAGTTCCCGGTCCAGGCTCAGCGCCTGCTCCATCAGTTCCAGGCCGCTGAGTCCCGGCAGGCGGACATCGCTGAGCAGCACCGCGCGCTCGTCCCGCCTTAGCGCGGCCAGCGCGCTTTCGGCATCGGCGAAGGATTGCACCGGCAGGCCGGCCAGCTCCAGCGATTGCAGCGTGGCCATGCGCACGGCCGGGTCGTCTTCAACATAAATCACGCCCACGGGGGCGCTGAGGGTGGGCGTCATGGCGTGGACTCGCAAGGCCAGTTGATGATGAAGCAGGCGCCGCCTTCCGGATGGTTGCCGGCTTCGATGCGTCCGCCGGACTGCTCGACGATCTCCTGCACGATGGCCAGCCCCAGTCCCAGGCCCTGGCCGCGCGGCTTGGTGCTGTAGAAGGGTTCGAACAGATGCGGCAGATCGGCGTCGGCGATGCCGGGGCCGTGGTCGCGCAGGCGGAACTCCAGCATGCCCGCTTTGTGCAGCAGGCTGATTTCCAGCCGGCCTTGCCCTTGCGGCCGCATCGCGTCTATGGCGTTGCCCAGCAGATTGGTGAACACCTGCTCCAGGCCGATGGCGTCGCAGGCGATGTCAGGGCAGCGCGGCGGCAGGTCCAGCTCCAACTCCACCCGGGCCTCGCGCAGCGCCGGCTGCAGCAGGGTCAGCGTGTCGCGCAGCGCGGCGAGGGGATTGGTCTGGCCCAGCGGGCCGCGGTGGCGGCGGGCAAAGGTTTTCAAGTCCCGGGTGATGTGGGCGATGCGCTCGACCAGTTGGGAAATCTGGCCCAGATTGTCGCTGGCGGCGTCCGGGCGGCCGCGTTGCAGCAGGGTCACCGCGTTGTCGGCGAAGGCGCGCAGCGCCGCCAGCGGCTGGTTGATCTCATGGGCTACCCCGGCCGCCATCTGGCCCAGCGCCGCCAGCTTGCTGGCCTCGGCCAACTGGCCGCGAGTAATGCGCAGGCTGTTTTCAGTCTGGATGCGTTCGCGGATCTCCGCCGACAACTGCGTGTTGCTCAGCGCCAGATCGCGGGTTCGCTCCGCCACCTTGCGCTCCAACTGGTCGTGCGCTTGCTGCAAGGCCTGCTGCGCCGCCAGTTGCTCGCGCAACCGGCTCAGCCGCAGCCGCCAGTAGTGCCACAGCGTCAGCAGGCCCAGGCCGCTGGCCAGCAGTGTGCTCATGATGGCCAGCAGGGTGAGGTTGCGGCCGTGCATGTCCACCAGCAAGGTCAGCGTCCAGCCGGTTTGCGGCAGGGTCTGGCGGATTTGAAGGTAGCGGCCGGCCAGCAGCTTGCGCTCGCTGTCCGGCGCCAGCCAGGCCTGCTCGCGCCAGCCCGCGTGCGGTTGCAGCAGCGCGAAGGGATGCAGTTTGGCGCCCAGGTATTGGCGGGTGGCGTCGATCTGGCGGCGCACAGTCGGCGGCAGCGGTTGCCAGGTGGCGAACTTCCAGTCTGGATTGGCGCTGAGAAAGGCCACGCCGTGCTTGTCGCTGACCAGCACCGGCTCGGCGCCCTTGCGCCAGGCTTCCTCCAGCGGCGCCAGGCTGACCTTGACCACCGCCACGCCCACGACGCGGCGGCCGGACAGCACCGGCCAGGACAGGAAATAGCCCGGTTCGCGGCTGGTGCTGCCTATGCCGTAAAAGCTGCCGGACTGGCCGGCCAGCGCTTGTTGGAAATAGGGGCGGAAGGCGTAGCTGTTGCCGACGAAGCTGTACGGCGACATCCAGTTGCTGGACGCCAGCGCGATGCCGTCGACGTTGACGATGAACAGCGCCGAGGTGCGCGACTGCCGGTTCACTTGCTCCAGATAGCGGTTCAGCGCCTCCACCCGCCGCGGGTTGCGCGGGTCCGCCAGCAGGTTGAGGATGTCCTGATTCAGCGCCAGCACATAGGGCAGGTAGCGGTACTGCTCCAGCGTGGCGCCGAGGTTGGCGGCGTGCATCTCCGCCCGATGCCGGCCCTCGCGCTCCGCTTCGGTCAACAGCATGCGGCTGGCCAAGACCCAGCCGCCGCCCAGCGCCAAGGCCAGCAAGAAGAGGGAGGGCAGGCTTTTCAGCAGAAAACGCAACGCGCGTGCGAGCATGGCGGCGGATCGGAAATCGGCGATGGCTCAGTCTACCGCAGCTTGCAGCTCCGCGGCTTCATGGCGTGAATGTTCCTCCATCACCAGCCGGGTCAGCTCCCGCTTCAGGTCGTTGAAGCCCGGCGCGCTGGGGTCGCGCGGGCGCGGCAGCTCCACCCGCACGTCGCGCTTGATGGTGCCGGGGCGATAGGTCATCACCACTACTCGGTCCGCCAGGTAGATGGACTCCTCGATGCTGTGGGTGACGAAGATGATGGTCTTGCCGCTCTCCTGCCAGATGCGCAGCAGCTCGTCCTGCAAGGAGCGCCGCGTCAGCGCGTCCAGCGCGCCGAAGGGCTCGTCCATCAGCATCACCGGCGAATCCAGCGCCAACACCCGCGCGATGGCCACCCGCTGGCGCATGCCGCCGGACAGGTCCTTGGGGAAGCGGTGGCGGAAATCGCGCAGGTGCAGCTTGTCCAGCAGCGGCTCCACCGCGGCGCGGATCTCGGCCGGGGAGCGTTTCTGGATTTCCAGGCCAAAGCCGATGTTCTGCTCCACCGTCATCCACGGAAACAGCGCGTACTCCTGAAACACCATGCCGCGGTCCGGTCCCGGCGCGGCGACGCGTTGGCCGGCCACCAGGATCTCGCCGCCGCTGGGCGGCGCGAAGCCGGCGATGGCATTGAGCAAGGTGGATTTGCCGCAGCCGGAGGGGCCCAGCAGGCAGACGAACTCGCCGGGCTGGATGTCCAGCTGGATGTCCCGCAGGGCGATCACGTCGCCGCCCGGCGTCTTGAATACTTTTTGCACCTGTTGCACTTCGATCTGGGCGCTCATGCCTTCATCCTTCCATGCCGCGCAGCGCGGCGGTGTGTTTGGCGCCGCTAACAAAACCGAGCAGCGTACCTGGGCCAAGGCGCGCCGACGCAGGTCGTACCAGTGGTACGACAAGGAGGCGCAACGCAGGATCAGGGGTGTTGTTAGCGGTTCTTATTGGTCGATGCCGCGATGCCACTTGAGCAAGCGGTTGTTCAAGCCCTGCATCAGCATGTCGATCAACAGCCCGAGAATGCCAATCGTGACCATGCCGGCGATGACCTTGTCGGTCCAGAAATACTCGCGCGCTTCCATGATGCGGTAGCCGACGCCGCTGTTCACGGCGATCATCTCCGCCACGATCACCACGATGAAGGCGGTGCCCATGCCCACGCGCGCGCCGGTGAAAATGAAGGGCGTGGCCGCAGGCAGGATCACCCGGCGGAACAGGGTTGCGCGGCTGGCGCCCAGGTTGCGCGCGGCGCGGATATAGATGCCGTCCACATTGCGCACGCCGGAGATGGTGTTCATCAGGATGGGGAAGAAAGCCCCGATAGTGATGAGGAACACCGCCGGCGGGTTGCCCAGGCCAAACCACAGGATGGAGAGAGGGGTCCAGGCGATGGGCGGAATTGGCCGCAGGAACTGGATCAAGGGATTGAACGCCCGGTACACCGGGTCGCTGACGCCCATGAACAGCCCCAGCAGCAAGCCCAGGCCGCCGCCCAGCGCGAAACCGAGCACCACACGCCACAGGCTGGCCGCCACGTCGTGGATCAGTTCGCCGGACAGCAGCCAGGACAAGTAGGCGCCGGACGAGGGGTCGTAGGCTTCCAGCGGCTGCCAGTAAGCCAGCCACTTCTGCAACACCGCCAGCGGCGAGGGCAGGATTTGCGGGTTGATCCAACCCAGGCTGGAACTGGCCTGCCAGATCAATACGATGGCGATGGGCACCGCCAGGCTGGACCAGGCTTGGCCCAGCCGGGAAAACACAGTCTGCTGCATGATTGCTCCCGCCGCCGTCAATTAACCTTGAGGTCCTGCTTGGCCTTGCTCAGCAAGTCCAGTTTCACCCAGTCCGCCGCCTTGGGCGGCTTGACCATCTTGCCGATGCCGTACTGCTGCATCATGTCGGTGGTGGTCTGGATGTGGGCCACGCTCAGATCGTAGCTGTACGGGGAATTGGAAATGGCGTCCTGGAAGTCGTCGGCGCTGATCTGGTTCTTGAACATGTTCTCACGCACGTATTTTTCCGCCAGCTTGGGATTTTTGATGAAGGTGTTGGTGGCCTCCACGAAACATTTGATCAGGCGCTCCGCCACGCCGCGGCGTTCCTTGTACATTTTCTCCGTCATCACCAGGGTGCGAATGGGCTCGCCCAGCGGGGTGTCGTAGGGCTTTAGCACTTCCACGCCGAAACCCTTGTTGATGGCCTGGGACGATTGCGGCTCGGACTGGCTCATCGCGTCGATCTGCTTGCCCATCAAAGCCTGGTTCAGGTCGGCGAAAGGCATGTAAATCACCTGCACATCCTTGCCCGGCTTGTCGGACCAGCTAAGCTTGTACTTGGCCAGCTCCGCCGCCAGCAGCAATTCCTGCGCGCCGCCGCGCGCCACGCCCACTTTCTTGCCCTTCAAATCCTTGACGCTCTTGATGCCGCTGTCCTTGGCGGCCACGATGCGCGCGCCGCCCCTGGCGAAGCCGGCCACCGCGAAAATCGGCGCGCCGCCGGCGCGGCCGGCCACCGCCGCGTCCGCCGCGCTGGCGGCGATGTCCACTTCGCCGGCCACGATGGCGGGCATGATGTCGATGCCTTTGGCGAACATGCGTTCTTCAATCTTCAGGTCGTATTTGGGCGCGATTTCCTTCATGTAGCTGATGGCGCCGTAATGGGCGAACTTGAGGTTGCCCAGTCTCACCACGTCGGCGGCGAGGGCGGGCAGCGAGAGGCCGCCGCCCAGGGCGGCGAGACAGAGCCAGGTTCGGATGCGTTGCATGGTGTTTCTCCTTTGTGGATAGGGGCCGGACGGAGCGCGGCAACCTTCTATTTATACGACGTTTGCATTTTTTGGCGCGACGATGCGGTTCGCTGCTTTGTAGTGGTTCTTATTAGGCAAAGCGCGTGCCAGGATGTTTTTTACTCAAGTTGTTGATTTTAATGGATTGTATTGGCGGGGTGTGGCCGGATTCGGCCTGTGCCGGTCTTGGCTGTGCCAAAACCGGCTCAGGGCTTGCCGGGGAAAACGATGTACTTATTCAATACCTCTTGGCTGTTTTCTCATCGGCCGGCGCAGTGTTTCCTCCCTAAGCCGGATGCGGTCGATGTAGCCGAAGATATCGATAGGGAGGATCAGCACCTGTTCGATCAGGGCGAAGAAACCGGCCCAGTAACCCTGCTCAGGGCCTTCCACCGAGAAGTCGACATCGCCTGCGATGCGCGCCAGCAGCGTGTGTCTCGGGACATCGGGATTGTCCTGCAGGTACTGGATGAAATGACCGGCGTATTCGCGTCCCAGCAAATAGGCCTGGCGATAGTCGTCGGCTGGCGGCACTTGCCAGCAATGCACGCGCGGACAGCCCGGCAAACGCGCGGCGAACGGCAGCTCCTGATAGGGAACCGGTTGGAGGTTGGGGCGGTAATGGCGACGGCTTGGGTATTTGGCGGACATGCGCGCGCTCCTGTGGATTCAAGGCTGCCGGCGAGGCGGCAGGCTCATGGCAGGCGCATGGCAGGATTGGAGTTCCGGCGCCACGGACCGGCGGGTGCGAGCACCCTCCCACCACGGCCTGCCCGTTGTAGGCATGACTGATGGTGCAAGGGCACGGACCAAGCGTTTGCGGCGCTGGGTCCGAGGCGGCGGGGCCAGACTCCAATCTGGGCGCTGCCGGTTAGGGCGGCGCGTTTGCGATTGTGCCTAGCGGGGATGAGGGGGTCAAGGCGGCATCGGCCGCCAACGGCGCGAGGTCTCATCGCCCGGCCTTGGCCGGGCGGCGGCCCGGCGCTCTAGGCGTAAAACCGCGATTGTCCTTGCCAGGCGCTGGCGACGAAGTCTTGCACATGGTCCAGGAATTTGTCGTGGCGGCCCAGGCGGCTGTCGTCGGCCTGGCGGTTTGCCGGCAGCAGGTAAAGCTGGCCGACGTGGCGCACCGGCAGCAGGCCGTCCAGCGCCGGGACCAGATCGCCTTGAACGCAGTAATGACGGATATGGGCCGAGGCCGCGCGCGCTTGCTCCAAGTCGTTGCCGTGGCGCGCCAGCAGTTCGTTTTGCAGGCCGCGGCCAAACTGAGCGCTGCTGAAGCATTCTGCGTGGACGGGGCGCTGCGGGGTGGACAATCTCATCGCCGCATAGGCGGCCATGCCGCCGCCCAGCGAATGACCGCCGGTGCTGACGATGTAGTCGGGCTCGCCGCCGCGCATCAGCGGCAGGCCGGCGGCCAGTGTTTGCAACTTGGCGGTGAGTTGGGCGGCTTGGGCGTAGCAGGCGGGGCGGCCGCCAAAGGCGGCGTTGCCGATGTTGGCGCGCCATTGCCGCGCCACGCTGGCCAGGTTTTTCAGATTGCGTTGAGCCAAACCGCCCACGCCGCGGCCGCTGGTGGTGCCGCCGAAAACCAGGCGGATTTCTCCCTCCGCCTTGTTGCGGAACACATAGGCCACCAGGCCGCTTTCCGGGTCCATCAAGCGCGCCTGCTGCGGCTGAAACTCCAGTTTGCCGCCCTTGGCCAGCAGCCGCGCCAGCTCGGCGTCCGGGCTCCATTGGGTGGCGCGCAGGCTGTCCAGATCCCGGCTATAGGGGAAGTTGGCGAGCAGCGCGCTGTCCTTGAGTCTTTGCCGGGCCGCTTCGGGGTTGAGGTTTTCCAGAGGCTGCTGCGCGCAGAGGCCGTCCAGGGGATTGGCGCGCGGCGCGGCGCGCGTGGAGGCGGGGGCGTCCGCGCGGTTGGCCGCCTGGCTGAGCCGCGCCGATATCGGGCTGGCGGCGGCGTTGGAGCGGGCAGGTTCGTCCGCCGCCGTCGTTTGGGGGATGGCGGCGCGGGCAGCTTGAATGAGCATGATGAGTAGACGCGAGTGAAGGTTGATTGCCGCATGCTAATGGGACGCGGACGGCGTGCCTTGCAGATTTTACTCAGCCGGCGGTTACGGTTCCGTGATAATGGCGAATCCGCGGTGAATGGGAAGGGGAAACGATGGAAATGGAGACGGAGCGTTTATTGCTGCGCCAATGGCGGGACGAGGATCTGGCGCCCTTCGCCGCCATGGGGCTGGATCCGGAGGTGATGCGTTATTTCCCGGCGCTGTTGAGCGAGGAAGAGAGCGCGGACGGCATGGAGCGACAACGCGGGTTGATAGCGGCGCGAGGATGGGGGTTTTGGGCGCTGGAGGAGAAGGCATCCGGCGACTTCCTCGGTTTCGTAGGGTTGGCGGTGCCGCGCGCGGAGCTGCCGTGCATGCCCTGCGTGGAGGCGGGCTGGCGGCTGCGGCGAGCGTCCTGGGGCCGGGGCTACGCCACCGAGGCGGCGCGCCGGGCGCTGGCTTTCGGTTTCGAGACCTTGGGACTGGACGAAATCGTGTCTTTCACCGCCTTGCTCAATCTGCCGTCGCAGCGGCTGATGCAGCGGCTGGGCATGCGCAACGCCGGACGGGATTTCGATCATCCCGCCCTGGAGGCCGGGCATCCGCTGCGGCGGCATTGCTTGTATCTGTTGTCGGCGGCGGAGTGGCGCGCCGCGGCGCTTGAGGTTCGAGCTTGAGGAGGGATAGCCGCCGTGGGGCGGCTTTTATGGCGTAGCGGCCGCTTATTGTTGCCAGTGGTTGTAAATCGTTTGCAGCTTTCCGTTTTGCTGCAGCCGGGCCAGCGCGGCGTTGAATTGAGCGGCGCGGCTGTCGCCTTTGGCGAAGGCGACGAAGCGCGGCATTTCCACCAGAGGTTTGGGCAGGATGCGCACATGCGGCAGCGCGCGCAGCTGGCGGGCGTAGTAAAGCAGTTGGCCGCGGTCGCCGACGATCAGGTCGATGCGGCCGGCCAGCAGCATCAGCATCAGTTGTTCGGGATTGGTGGCGCTGGCGTCGCGTTTGAGCGGCGCTTTGTCGAAGGTGGATTCGTAGGCATAGCCGTGGACCTGTCCTATGGTCAGTGGGGCCATGTCGGCCAGGGTGTTCCAGTTTTGCAGGCTGTTTTGTTTCAACACCATGAAGATGGTGCTGCCGGTGCGTATCGGGCCGGCGAGTTCGTACTGGGCGCGCCGCTCGGCGGTGCCCGCGAACTGGAAAGCCATGTCCACGTCCCCGTTGCCCAGCATTTGCTTGACGCGCTCCCAGGGGTAGAGGTGCAGCAGGTAGGGGATTCGGGCCTCCGCCATGACCGCCTGGACAATCTCCACGTCCAGCCCTTGAGGTTTGGCGCCGGCTTCGTTCTGGTAGCTGTAGGGCGCGAACTGGATGTCGCCGGCGATGCGCCAAGCCTCCGGCTGGGCCGCCCAGGCCGTCCCGCAAAACAGCAGCATGCTCAACACACGCCTCATGGTTTCTCCCGCCGTCGCGCCTTCCGTCGGTATAGCCGGAGCGGGGCGGGGCGGCAAGCCGGGCGGTTTTTGCAAGCGTCCAGCGGCGGCCTTGTCGAGAATGGCTGTCAGGGGCGCCCCCCCTGGGCAGGGTGTGGCGCAGTCGGTTCGCATCATCTTTGACGGGTAAGCCACAATGTCTTCTTCCATTAGTTTCAGCGCCGGCGGTCCGGCGTTTTCCCTGAGCAACGAGCGCGTGGCCCGCATGATGAGCGGCGATCGGCAAACTGCCACGCATATGGGCTTGTGGGACAAGTTCAAGGACGTGTTCCGCTCTGAGAAAAAACAGGATGCGCTGAACACGCTGTTCAAGTTGGTGGACAGCCAGTCGCCGGCCCGCTCTTTCGATATTTTCAATCGCTTGGCGCAGCTGGCCACGCCCAGCAACCGGACCTTGTTCACGGTTGCGGTGGCGCCGGAGCAGGACGGCGGCAAGATCAGTTATTGCATCAACGGCCAGCCGCTGAAAACGGAACGGTTGTCGCAGGAGGGGCGGGAGGTGATTCTGGCGCGTCTGGGCGCGCCGCTGGGCGCCGAGCAGGCTCAGGCTCAGGCGGCGTCGCTGGCGGATTACCGGATGGACGTCTCGCCGGGGATTCTGTATTTGCAGGACGGCGACTTTGCTTCCGGCGGGGTGCACAAGCGCTTTCACGCCGATACCGGGGTCTTGCAGGCGCGGGACGGGGTGGGCCGGGCGGACTTTGTCCGTGAAGGCCAACTGGAGGCGTACGCCGAGTCGCGTCCGGCGCTGCGGGGCTATCTCTCCACCCAGCAGCAGATCGCCGCACCGCCGGGCGTCAGCGATAAGTTCGCCTACGCCCGGGTTGAGCAGTACGACCCTGCCGTCATCGTCAGCCGCGAACTGGATGTCGGCCTGCCTCGGCTGTCGCTGGACCAGGCCCGCAGCGTGGCGGCGCAATTGGTGGACATGGCCAGGACGTTCTACTGCCATCAGTTGTCTCACCGCGATTTGCACATGCAGAATCTGCTGGTGCACGAACGCAAGGAGGACGGCGCGGTGTTTCTGAAGGCGATCGATTTTGGCCGCGCCAAGTTTGGCGAGGCGTTCGAAGCGGAGCGCTTCAACGATATCGATTACCTGTTTAACCGCGAGGGCTGCTCGCTGGCGGAGACGGTGGGCCGCAATTACCTGGCCGGCAAGGATTCGGCGGTGGCCAAGAAACATTATCCCTTGCACAAGTTGCTGGAACGCTTCAATGAGCGCGGCGCGGAGGTGACGGAGACCTTGTCCGGCATCGGCAAGATGTTGAAGGCGGATTTGCAGATGGCGGGGCCGGGGGACGAATTGCGCATCGATCAGGCGTTTGAGCGCGCCTCGGCCTCGGTGCAGATGGCCTTGGCAGGGCTGGCGCGTCCGCAGTTGGGGGTGGGTTTGCGCCTCTGAGGGTTTGTTTGCGATCGGCTGTGTGTCGGCGCCGCAACCTTGAAGCCCGTGTTGAAAAGCCCCTCCCGGCATGGCCGGGAGGGGCTTTCGCTTGCTTGGGTGCCGGCGGGCTCAGGCCGCGGCGGCCTGGGCGGGTTTCTTCAAGGCGCGCAGCGCAACCGCGGTGACGGCGGTGCCGGCCAACAGCGCCAGCAGGTAGAAGCCCAGATGGCTGACGGCGTTGGGGATGGGCAGCACGAAGACGCCGCCGTGCGGCACTTTCAGCTCAACTCCGGCCAGCATGGAGATGGCACCGGCCACGGCGGAGCCCAGCATCAGAGCCGGGATGACTCGCAGCGGATCGCGCGCGGCGAAGGGAATGGCGCCTTCGCTGATGAAGGCCAGGCCCAGCACGCCGGCCGCCTTGCCGGCCTCGCGTTCGTCGGCGGTGAAGCGATCGGCGAACAGCTTGGTGGCCAGCGCGATGCCCAGCGGCGGCGTCATCCCGGCGGCCATGGCCGCGGCCATCGGCGTATACACCTGGCTGGCGATCAAGCCGGTGGAAAAGGCGTAGGCGGCTTTGTTGACCGGGCCGCCCATGTCGAAGGCCATCATCGAACCGATGATGGCGCCCAGCAGCAACGCGCTGCTGCCCTGCAGGCTTTTCAGCGCCTCGGTCAGCATGCCCAGCAAGGCGGCCACCGGGCCGCCGATCACGTAGATCATCAGCAGGCCCACCAGCAGCGAGCCTAGCACCGGCAGGATCAGCACCGGTTTGAGGCCATCCAGATTGCGGCCCAGCTGGATCTTGCGGTTCAGCCAGTCTGTGCCGTAGCCGGCGATGAAGCCGGCGATGATGCCGCCGAGAAAGCCAGAGCCCAGGCTGGCGGCCAGCATGCCGCCCACCATGCCGGGCGCGATGCCGGGACGGTTGGCGATGGAGTAAGCGATATAGCCGGCGAGAATGGGCACCATCAGCGCGAAGGCGGATTTGGCGCCGATCTGGAACAGCGCCCAGGCCAACGTGCCCTTGTGGGCGTCGTCGAAGGCGTAGATGCCGCCCAGAGCGAAGGCCAGCGCGATCATGATGCCGCCGGCGGTGACGAAGGGCAGCATGAAGGACACGCCGGTCATCAGATGTTTGTACGGGCCGCTGCGCTCGCTGGCCGGTTTTTCCGGCGCGGCGTCGGCGGCGTCCGCTTGGTGGGGCGCGGCTTCAGCGATGGCGCGGCGCAGCAGCGCCTGGCCGTCGTTGATGGCGGCCTTGGTTCCGCTTTGGAACAGGCGTTTGCCCTTGAAGCGGCTGAGTTCCACCTGGGTATCGGCGGCGATCAGCACCAGGTCGGCTTCGGCGATCTCGCCGGCGCTGAGCGCGCTTTGCGCGCCCACCGAACCCTGGGTTTCCACGCGGATGGCGTGGCCCAGCGCCTGAGCGGCCTGGCTCAGGCCTTCGGCCGCCATGAAGGTGTGGGCGATGCCGGTGGGGCAGGAGGTGACGGCGACGATGCGCAAGGCGTCGGTTTGGGGCGCGCTCAGCGCCGCGGCCCGGCGGACGGCCTCGGCCGGATCGGCCAAGGCCTGGTCCAGGCTCAGGCGGAGCGCGGGCAGGCTGTCCAGGCGCGGATCGGCGGCGGTGCCGATCAAGAGCGCGGCCTGGGCGGCGGCGAGTTCGATCGCGCTCAGCGGCGGCGCGCCGTCCAGTTCCAGCTTAAGGGCATGTCCGTGCCGCTGGGCGGCCTGGCGTAGCGCTTCCGCGGCCAGCCGGCCCTGGGTGCTGCGCTCGCCGGCGTCGATGATGGCAATTAGGTTCATGGCGTTGTTTCCCTTGTGTTATTGGTTTGGAGCCGTGGGCAAAGCCCCTGATGCCGCGTCGCCTCGGCTCATCCGCCTACGCGCGGCGGATCGTAAGCGGCTTCTTAATCCAGGCTTTGCAGCCGGACTTGAGCCGCCAATGCGCGCACCTGTTCCGGCGGCGGCAGGTGGGGGCCGACGCGCGCCAGTTTGGCGGCCGCGAAGGCAACCGCCAGCCGGGCTTCCGCCTCAAGCTCCAGTCCATCCAGCCGCGCCGCGGCCAGGCCGGCCACCAAGGCGTCGCCGGCCCCCACGGTGCTCAGCGGCTGCTGCGCCGGCAAGGAGGCCTGCAGAGAGCGGTCGCGGCCGACGAACAGCGCGCCGTCCACGCCCAGCGACACCACCACTTGTTCCACGCCGCGTTGCAGCAGCTCGCGCGCGCAGGCAAGCACCGCGGCGGTGTCGGGCAGGGCGCGGCCGGCCCAGAGCTCCAGCTCATGGCGATTGGGTTTGACGCAGTGAGGCGGCGCGTCTCCGTCCAGAGCCTGGCTCAGCGCTTCTCCGCTGCTGTCCAGCAGCAGCCGCGCGCCCAGGGGCCGCAGCAATCGGCACAGCCGCAGATAGCTGTTGGCGGGCAGGCCGGGCGGCAAGCTGCCGCACAGCGCCACGACGTCGCCGGGGTTCAGCCGGGCGGCTAGCTCGGCGCCCACTTGCTCCAGCTGCGCTTCGCCGGCGGCGATGCCGGGCAGGTTGATGTCGGTGGTATCGCCGCTGGAGAGGTCGGCCAGCTTGATGTTCACCCGGGTGTCGCCGGGCAGGCGCAGCATGTGGTCGGCGATGCGCTTGTCCAGAAACAATTGTTCGAACGCTTCGCTGTTGTTGCGGCCCAGCAGGCCGAAAACGCCTACCGAGGCGCCCCAGTCGGCCAGGCAACTGGCCACGTTGACGCCCTTGCCGCCGGCGTTGCCGCTAGCGCTTTGCGCCAGGTTGACCACGCAGGGGGTCAGCCGGGCCAGGGCGATGGTTTGGTCCAGCGCCGGGTTGAGGGTGACGGTGTGGACGCGGGCGCTCATGTCAGCTCCCGCGCCAGCATGCGCACTTCGTCGGCGCTGTCGCAGGCCAGCGCCTGCTGCGCCAGCTCGCGTAGCCGGTCGTGGCCGTTGGCGCACAGCTTGGCTTTGACCGCGGCCACGTCGCGCGGGCTCATCGACAGCTCGGCCACGCCCAGGCCGGTCAGCAGCGCGGCGCCGAAGGGGTCGCCGGCAATGCCGCCGCACACGCCCACCCAGCGTTGATGGCGGCCGGCGCCGGCCACGGTGTGCTGGATCAGGCGCAGCACGGCGGGGTGTAGGCTGTCGGCCTCGGCCGCCAGTTCCGGATGCTGACGGTCCATCGCCAGCGTGTACTGGGTGAGGTCGTTGGTGCCGATGGAGAAGAAATCCACGTATTCGGCCAGTTGATCGGCCAGCAGGGCCGCGGCCGGCACTTCCACCATGATGCCGAGAGGCACCGCCGGGGCGTCCAGCTCGCGGCGTATGCCTTCGCACCAGCCTTTGAGCCGGGTGATCTCCTTCAGCGAAGTGATCATCGGGAACATGATGGACAGCGGCTGGCCGCCGCGGGCGGCGCGGTAGAGCGCGCGCAGCTGAGGTTCCAGCAGATCGCGGCGGCGCAGCAGCAGGCGTGAGCCGCGCATGCCGAGGAAGGGGTTTTCTTCGGCCGGCAGCTTGAGGTAATCCACCTGTTTGTCGCCGCCGATGTCCAGGGCTCGCACGATCAGCGGCCGTCCGTCCAACGCGTCCAGCATGGCGCTGTAGGTGTGAAACTGTTCGTCTTCGCTCGGCGACTGTTCGCGCTCCAGAAACAGGAATTCGGTGCGCATCAGGCCCACGCCCTCGGCGCCGGCGTCCAGCGCGGCGGCCACCTGGTCCGGGCGGTTGATGTTGGCGGCGATTTCCACGCGGTGGCCGTCCGGCGTCACCGCCGGGCGCTGCCGTTGTTCCGCCTGCTGTTGCTGGGTGCGCTGCTGGGCCTGCAGCCAGTCGCGGGCGGAGGCAAGGTCCTGCTCGCCGGGGTTCAGGTAGAGCCGGCCGCCCAGGCCGTCCAGAATGGCCGGCGTGCCGTCGGCGATGTCCAGCAGCGCCGGGCCGCCAGCCACCAGCGCCGGCAGGCCCAGGGTGCGCGCCAGGATGGCGGTGTGCGAGGTGGGGCCGCCCTGGGCGGTGGCCAGCGCGCGGATGCGGCCGGTGTCCAGGGTGGCGGTGTCGGAGGGGGTGAGGTCGGCGGCCAGCAGAATGCAGTCGTCGCCGTCGATGTCGGCCAGGGTGGCGCTGTTCAGCGCCGGGTCCAGCTGACGCAGCACGCGGCGGCCCACGTCGCGGAGGTCGGCTGCGCGCGCCGCCAGCAGAGGGTTGCCCAGCGCGGCCAGCCGTTCCGCCATGCGTTCCACCGCTTGGTGCCAGGCCCATTCCACGCCGTGACCGCCCACCATCAACTGGCAGGCCAGGGTGATCAGATCCGTGTCGGACAGCAGTTCGGCCTGGGCGTGGAAAATGCCGGCTTCGGTTTTGCCCAGCCTGCTGGCGGTGGCCGCGG
This sequence comes from Chromobacterium haemolyticum, assembly GCF_002081825.1. Classification (GTDB taxonomy): domain Bacteria; phylum Pseudomonadota; class Gammaproteobacteria; order Burkholderiales; family Chromobacteriaceae; genus Chromobacterium; species Chromobacterium fluminis. Next base: position 175,893 of record NZ_MUKU01000005.1, read on the forward strand.
CCAGCTCGGACAGTTCGGCGCGGGTGGCGCTCAGCGCCTCGTGCAGGCGGTCGCCGCCTTCGCCCAGCGCCACCGGGCGGTCCGGTACTTTGAGCTGGCCGGAGTGCAGCACGCGCACCACGCCGATGGCGAGGCCGGGGCTGGCGGCGACGCCGGCGATGGACAAGGGGTGGCCGGGCGGAACCCAGCCCTGTTGTGCCGCCAGCAGCTGCGCTTTTTGCGCGGCGAGCGCGGCGTCGGTCTGTTCCTGGGCCGAGGCGTCGCACATCGCGGACAACAGGCCGGCCAGCGCGGCGGCGGCGTCGGGTCCTTGGGCGGATACGGTGACGGTGTCGCCATGGCGCAGGCCCAGTTGCAAGAGGCTGATCAGGTTCTTGGCGTCGGCCGCGTCCTGACCGTGGCGCACTTGCAGCTGGGCGGCGTGGCGGCGCGCGGCCTCCACCCATTGCGCGGCAGGGCGCGCGTGCAGGCCGTTGGGGTAGTCGACTATCCATTGCGCGCGCTCGGCCAGATCGGCCGCGGCGTCGACGGCGGCGGGCGGCGCTTCTTCTTCCAGCAGGGCCAGCACCTGGGTTGCGTCCGCGGCGGTGAACAATTGTTCGAGCCTGGCCTCGTCCTGCAGCAGCCGGGTCAAACGGCGCAGCAGGGTGATGTGTTCGTCGGACTGGGCGGCGATGGCGAACAGCAGCCGGGTGGGCTGGCCGGGGTTCCATTCCAGGCCGTCCGGAATCTGTACGATGGCGATGCCGGTGCGGCGGATCAACTGGCGGTCTTCCACCATGCCGTGGGGGATGGCCAGACCGTTTCCCAGAAAGGTGTTGGCCACCGCCTCGCGTCGCAGCAGGCTGTCGATGTAGGCCGGGTCTATGCAGCCGGCGTCGGCCAGCAGCTGTCCGGCCAGGCGGATGGCCGCCTCTTTGTCGGCGGGCTGACAGCCCAGCCGGATCAGTTCGGGCTGGATCAGGGAGGAGGGCGATCCGGTATCGTGCATGGCGGTCTCTTCAGTCGGTTCAGGTGGCTGCGCGGTGCTTGCAGCCTATTCAAGTTCCGCCGGGCGGCGGGCGCCGGCGCGGCTTCGAACAGGCTCTGTATAGCGGATCGGCTCGCGCCCGCCAGCTGTCTTTGCGGAGGGGCGATGCCGTTCGTGCGCTGAGTGAATTGAAAACGATTACATTTTTACTGTCAATATGCTCGTAGCGCTGGCGCTACATCTTTGTGCTGTCTCAAGCGACAGTGTTGTAAAATTACGCTTTGGGGGTATGCTTGCGTAAACGCAATTCCGATCACCGAGAAAGAAAACGATTTCATATGACGGTCAGCATCAAAGATGTGGCGCTGGCGGCCGGCGTGTCGGTGGCCACTGTGTCGCGGGCTCTGGCCAAGGGTCCGGTCAGCGCGGCGTTGAAGGCCAAGGTGGAGGCGGCCATCGCCGCCACCGGTTATCGGCCCAATCTGTCGGCGCGGCGCTTGCGCTCGCGGCACAGCGACACCATCGGCCTGATCGTGTCCGACATCCGCAACCCCTTCTTCACCGCGGTCAGCCGCGCGGTGGAGGATGTGGCCTACCAGGCCGGTATGCGGGTGATTTTGTGCAACACCGACGAGAACCCGGACAAGGAGGCGATGTACCTCAGGTTGATGCAAGAAGAGCGCGTCACCGGGGTGATCTTCGCCGCCACCCGCGCCACGGCTGAGACGCTGGACGCCGAGGCGCTGGGCTTTCCGGTGGTCTTGATCGACCGGGCCGCGCCCGGCGGCGCGGCCGACGCGGTGGTGCTGGACAACGCCGCCGCCGCCGGCCTGTTGGTCAGCCATCTGCGCGAACAAGGCCATAGCCGCATCGGCGGGCTGTTCGGCAATACCAGCAGCACCGGCGCGGAACGGCACGCGGGTTTCGCCGCCGCGTTGGCGCAGGCCGGGCTGGCCGCGCCGGCGCGTTTCGTCGCGCCCACGGCCGAGGCGGCGCAGCAGGCGGTGTCCGCCTGGCTGGCCGAGGCCGAGGCGCCGCGGGCGCTGGTGATCAGCAACGGCCTGTTGCTGCTGGGCGCGATGCGCGCGGTGCGCGCGCTGGGCCTGGAACTGCCGCGGCAGCTGGCGCTGGCCGGTTTCGACAACGACAGTTGGACGGAGCTGGCCGGACCGGGGCTGACGGTGATAGAGCAGCCGGTGGACGAGATCGGCCGCGCGGCGATGGCGATGTTGCTGGAGCGTCTGGAGCAGCCGCAGCGCTCAACGCGCAAAGTGGTGTTGACCGGCCGGCTGGTGGTCCGGGGTTCCAGCCTGGCCTAGGGTTGGCGTCAGCCGCTGTGGCGGAGGCGAGACAGGGGCGCGCCCGGCCCGGCCGGGGTCCGCGGGTTTGATTTTTAATGTATTAAATATTGTGCCATGATTTGCCGATGCCGTTTCAGCCATCGCCGCCCAGCCGGGCGGCCGCTAGGAGGAGGCCTGTCATGGATACGCGTTTCACCGGCGACATTCACCTTTCCACCCGCCAGGCGGCGGATGGCGACAAGCTGGATTTTTGGCTGAGCGAAGTGGACCGCCTCTTGGTCCGGGTGGAGTGCGACCGCCGTCCGGAAGAGCGGCTGGAGGCTTCGCTGGACTGGCAGGACTTCGGCTTGCTGCGCATGGCCACGATACGCGCCAACCAGCACGCGGTGACGCGCAGCGGACATAGCCTGAGCCGGGACGGCCGGGACTCCATCTTCGCCTGCCTGATGCTGCAGGGCGAGGGCTTCAGCCATCAGGGCGTGGAGTGCGCCCGCCACGGCCCGGGCGACGTGGTGCTGTACGATACCGCGCGCCCTTACGGCCACGGCTTTCCGGCCGATATGGCGATGGCGGTGCTGGACATTCCGCGGCCCTTGTTCCAGGAGCAGGTGGGCGTGTGGAACGAGCGCGGCCTGGTGCGCATCGAGCGCGCCGCCGGCATGGACGCCTTGGCCGCCCATCGCCTGCTCAGCGGCGGCGAGGCCGCGCGGCGGCATCTGGCCAGCCAGTTGCTGGAATGGCTGCATTCCTTGTGGAGCGCGCGCCTGGGCCTGCCGGCCTCCCGTTCCACCTTGTGCAGCCTGTGGCGGGCCAAGGCTTATATCGAGCGGCATCTGGCCGAGGACGATCTGGATTGCGAGCGCATCAGCCGCGCGGTGGGCGTGTCCGCGCGTCAATTGGCCCGCATCTTCGAACAGGAGGGCGAATCGGTGACGCGCCACCTGTGGGGGCGCCGGCTGGAACGCTGCCGCGTGGACCTGGCGGATCCGGCCTTGCGCCACTTATCGGTCAGCGAACTGGCTTTCCGCTGGGGCTTCAACCATATCGCCCATTTCTGTCGCAGCTATAAACGCCGTTACGGCGAAACGCCGAGTCATACCCGGGCCGAGGCCCTGGCCGCGCGTGTCCTTCCCAGACAACAAGACTGTCCTCATTAGGCAAATTCCACGTTCTCCCCGTCGTTAGAGTGGACGGGTCCGCTGCGCTTTCTGGCGCGGTGGACGCCCACCTAATAAAGAGGAGACATCATCATGCACACACGAATGGGCGGTTCGCCGCCGGGCGGCCGCGCGCGCGCCGCTGGCGAAAGAGAGGTCCGCCATGCGCCTCTCCTATGAAAACAAATTGCTGGCCATCCTGGCGCTGAGCTTCGGTTTCGTGTTTTTCGACCGGCTGGCGCTGTCCTTTCTGTTTCCCTTCATGGCGGCGGAACTGCGGTTGAGCCCCGCGCATCTGGGCATGCTGGCGTCGGCCTTGGCGCTGACCTGGTCCTTGTCAGGCCTGGGCCTGGGCGCCTGGTCGGACCGGCGCGGGCTGAAAAAGCCGATGCTGGTGGCGGCGGTGCTGGCGTTCTCGTTGTTTTCCGCCGCTTCCGGCCTGGTGGCGGGCTTCCTGTCCTTGCTGCTGTTCCGCGCGCTGATGGGGGTGGCGGAAGGGCCGGTGCTGCCCCTTTCCCAATCGCTGCTGGCGGCGGCGTCCACGCCGGCGCGGCGCGGTTGCAATATGGGCATCGTCAACGGCTCCGCGCCGGGCTTGCTGGGCGCGGTGCTGGGCCCGCCGCTGCTGGTGGCGCTGGCCGAGACCCACGGCTGGCGCGCCGCCTTCTACCTGTCCTGCCTGCCCGGCTTGCTGATTGCCTGGCTGGTCTGGCGGCATGTGCGCGAGCCGGCGCCCGCGCCGATGCGGGCAGACCGGGGCGGCGGCCTCATCCAGTTGCTGGGCGAGCGCAACATTCTGCTGTGCGTGCTGATCGCCTGCAGCTACATCACCTGGTTCATCATCCTGATCTCCTTCACGCCCACCTTTCTGATCCAGGTCAAGGGCATGAGCCCGCAGGCGATGGGAGCGGTGATGAGCAGCCTGGGCTTCGCCTGGGTGGCGTGGGGCGCGCTGGTGCCGGCGATTTCCGACCGCATCGGCCGCAAGCCGGCGATGGTGGGATTTTCCTTGATCGCCGCCTGCTGCCCGCTGGTGTTGCTGAACGTGGACCGCATGGCCTGGCTGCTGCCGCTGGTTTTTCTCAGCTACACCGGCTTGGGCTGTTTCACCCTGTTCATGGCCACGATTCCGGCGGAAACGGTGTCGCCGCGGCGCATCGCCACCGCGCTGGGCATGATCATGGGAGTGGGCGAGCTGGCCGGAGGCTTCGTCGCGCCCACGGTGGCCGGCTTCGCCGCGGACCGCTACGGCCTGTCCATCGTGATGTGGATCGCCATGGTGGGCGCCTTGTTGCCGGCGCTGCTGTCCTTGGGCCTGCGCGAAACCGCGCCGCTGCGGCTGAAGCCTGGCGGGGCCGTGCTGGAAGCCGACCGGGCGCCGACCTGAGCCGCCATTCTCACTGCGCGTCCCGCTGCGCCGGGACGCCGCACTCCCTGACGGAGAACATCATGCACAAGACTTTGATCAAGGCGCTGGCCGGGCTGTCGGCGGCGTTGGCCTGCGTGACGGCTCAGGCCACCCAGTCCGGCGCGGACACCATAGGCGCCGGCGCCGAGGGTTTTCTCGCCGGCGCGCTGCCGCCGGCCGGTTGGTACGGCGTGTTCTATTACACCCATTATCAGGCTAAGCGTTTCAACGACGACGCCGGCAACGCTTCCGTGCCGGGCTTCAAACTGCAAGCCGACGTGCTGGTGCCGCGGCTGCTGTATATGTCGGACCGGACGCTGTGGGGCGGGCGCTTGGGTGGTTTCGCGCTGGCGCCGCTGCCCAGCTTGAGCCTGGACGCCGGCGGCGCGCATGAAAGCCGCAGCGGCCTGGGCGACGCGGTGTTGGGGCCGGTGCTGGCCTGGGGCGACGCCGGGCCGCTGCATACGGCGCTGGCGGCCGACATCGTGCTGCCCACTGGCGGCTACGACCGCGATCGGATGTTGAACCTGGGGGCCAATCATTACTCGCTGCGGCCTGTATTCGCCTTTTCCTATCTGCCGGCGTCCGGCTGGGAGCTGTCGTCCAAGATCAGCTACACCTTCAACGGCAAGAACCGCGATACTGATTACCAGTCTGGCCAGCAGTTTCATTTCGACTACTCGCTGAGTTACGCGGCCGGCCCGGCCTGGCGGCTGGGGCTGAACGGCTATTTCATCAAGCAGACAACGGATGATACCCAGCATGGCCAGGCGGTGGCGGGCAACGGTTTTCGCGGCCAGGCTTTCGCCATCGGCCCGGCGCTGCGCTATCAGTTCGACAAGGCCGGCTTGGAGCTGAGGTGGCTGAAGGAGTTCGAAGTGCGAAACCGGCCGGAGGGCGATGCCTTGTGGCTCAAGCTGGTGTTGCCTTTGTAGCGGAAGGGATTGATGCGGGAGGAAGTGCCGGGCGCGCGCGCCCGGCACTTTTTATTTGGAGACGCGCAGTGGCCCGATTAGCCGGGTCAGAGTGTTGTCCTTGACGATGAAGTGGTGCCATAACGCCGCGGCCGCATGCAGGATGGCCAGCCACATTAGAGCGTTGCCCAGCCATTCGTGAGCTTCCTTGAGATCGTGCGAGATATCCGGCATGGGGGGGAGCAGCAAGGGCAGGGGAAAACCAAAGAAGTCTATATTCTTGCCGGCGGCCTGGATAAAGGCGATGCCCAGCAGCGGCAATGCCAGCATCAGCGCGTAGAGCGACCAGTGGCCTGCCTTGGCGGCCAAAGCCGCCAGCCGGCCCGGCTGGGGGGTGATGGCGGGCGACGGATTGCCCGCACGCCAGATCAGGCGAGGAAACAGCAATAACAAGACGAGTAGTCCGGCCTGAACATGGGCGTATTTGACGCCGTCGCGCAGCGGCGTGCCCTTGGGAAAAACCCCTTTGGCTTCAATGAAAATCAGCGCGGCAATGACGCCTAAAGCGCCTAGCCAGTGCAGCGCGCGGGAAACCGCGCCATAGCGTTGAGAAGTATTGCGCAGCATGAGGAATGTCCTTACATGGGGTAATGCGTGCAGCATGGAATGCAAAGCTTATGCGAAGCTTAAGAACCTGTTTACGCTCTCTCGAGCCAAGGCGAAAACAGGTTCTGAAAAATCAGAATAGATCATGAACAAGTTCTAATGATTTTTTGGCAAGGTCTGGGAGGCGAAGCCACGGCTCAATCTAGCCGGCGCAGCACGGTTTGTGTCGGAGGCGGCTTCGCTGCCGGCCGCCCCTGTCGGAACAGGGGCTTACGGTGGCGGCTTACTGGCCGGAGAGCATGAATTCCGCGCAGCGCTCGGCGATCATCACCACCGGCGCATTGGTGTTGCCGGAGACGATGGAGGGCATCACCGAGGCGTCGCAAACCCGCAGACCGGTCACGCCCTTGACGCGCAGCCGCGGGTCCACCACCGCGTCGGCGTCGCCGCCCATGCGGCAGGTGCCGACCGGGTGATAGACGGTTTTGGCGAATTGGCGGATGTGCTGCTCCAGCCTCGCGTCGTCGGCGTGCTCGGCCGGCGAGGGCAGCAGTTCTTCGGAGATCAGCCGGCGCATCGACGGCGCCCGCAGAATGCGACGCGCCAGTTTGACGCCGCGAAGCAGGCAGGCGATATCCTCCGCCTCGCGCAGCGCGCCGCTGTCGAAGCGCAGCGGCGCGGCCGCGTCGGCGCCGGCCAGCGCGACGCTGCCGCGCGACTTGGGGCGCAGCAGGCAGGGATTGATGGAAATGCCGTGGCCGGGCAGCGGCTCGCGATCCACGTCGCCCACCAGGGTGGGCAGCACATGAAACTGAATGTCCGGCCGGCCGCCGCCGCCGGTGTCGACGAAACCGCCGGATTCCACCACGTTGGAGCTCAGCAAACCGGTGCGGAACAACTGCCATTGCAGGCCGTGGCGCAGCGCGGTCAGGCCGCGGTCCTGGCCCAACAGGCTGATGGGCGCTCGGGCGCGGCCGTAGACTGACACTTCCAGATGGTCCTGGTAGTTGGCGCCCACTTCCGGCGCGTCGCGCAGCACGGCGACGCCGTGTTCGCGCAGCTGCGCGGCGGGGCCGATGCCGGACAGCATCAGCAGTTTGGGGCTGGACAGCGCGCCGGCGCACAGCACGATCTCCGCCGTGGCGCGCGCGCGCTGGAGGCCGCCGGCGTCGCGCCATTCCACCTGACAGGCTCGGCGGCCGTCGAACCCGATTTTTTGCACATGGCAACCGGTGCGCAGGTCCAGTTCGGACCGTTGCCGGACCGCTGCCAGATAGGTGGCGGCGGTGCTGCCGCGCTGTCCGTCGAAAGTGGTGGTGTGGTAGAAGCCGACGCCGGCCTGTTCGCGGCCATTGAAGTCGTCGTTGTAGGCCAGGCCGATTTCCTGAGCGCCCTGGACGAAGGCCAGGCTCAGCGGATGACGGTAGCGGGTGTCGCTGACTTTCAGCAGCCCGTCCACGCCGTGGTAGGGCTCGGACAAGCGCATATGGCTTTCCGCCTTCTTGAAGGCGGGCAGCACCCGCGCCCAGTCCCAACCCTCGCAGCCCTGAGCGGCCCAGTCGGCGTAGTCGGCGGCCTGGCCGCGGATGTAGACCATGGCGTTGACCGAACTGCCGCCGCCCAGAGTGCGTCCCTGAGGCACGAAGATGCGCCTGCCGGCGGCTTCCGGCTGCGGCTCGCTGCGGTAGGTGACGGTGCGTTCGCTGCCCAGCACCTTGATGAAGGTGGCCGGCATGTGGATGTAAGGGCTGTTGTCCGGCGGGCCGTCTTCCAGCAGCAGCACGCGTTTGCCGGCTTTGATCAGCCTATGGGTCAGCACGCAGCCGGCGGAGCCGGCTCCGATAAGGATGTAGTCGTAGTCGCGCATGGGGTCTCCCTTGTTGTGGCGCCGGCCTTCTTCTGTTTGAGGATGAGCGGCCGCTCCAGCATAGGGCGGCCGCGCGCGGCGGCCTTGACCGGGCGCGCCCGCGGTCTTGACCGCCGCGGACGCGCCGGCCGGGAGGTTCAGCCTTGGCGGATCAGCTCGCGCAGCACGCGCTTGCAGGCGGCCAGATCCTGTTCGCCCAGCCCGGCCTGGATCTCCCGCTGTTGCTGGCCGGCGATGCGCCACAGCGTGGCGGCTTGTTCGCGGCCGGCCTCGCTGAGCCGATAGCCGGCGGCGTCGCGGGTCAGCAATCCCTTGCGGCGCAACTCGGCCTCGGCCAGTTCTATCGCCTCCGGCGGCATTGCCGCCTCGCGCTGCAGCGCGCAGCCATCCAGCCCCGCTTGCTGTTCCAGCACCAGCAGCAGGCGCGCCTCGCCGCCGCCCAGGCCGGTGGCGAGTTGGCGCGGCCGGTAACTGGCCTGGTAGGCTTGCAGCGCCTGGGTCAGCAGATAGAGCAGGTTGTCGCCCAGCCAGCCGGGCTGGGGTTCCGCGGCCGCGGCCGGCCGAGCGCGCGGGAGCGCGGCGGCGTACATGCCCTGGTGGTAGAGCAGCGGCGCGGCGCCGCAGTCGTCGAAGGCCTCGACCAAACCCAGCAGAATCCAGTGGTCGCCGCCGTCCAGCCGCTGATGCAGCCGGCAATGGAAGCGGGCGGCGCAGCCGTCCAGCAGCGGTGCGCCGCCTAGGCCGGTTTCCGGTTCCAGGCCGGCGAATTTGTCCGAGGCGGCGCGGGCGAAGCGGTTGGACAGCTCAATCTGGTCGGCGGCCAGCACGTGAACGGCGAAGTGGCCGGCCTGGTCGAACACCGCGTTGCTGGCGGAGCGCTTGTCCAGGCTCCACAGCACCAGCGGCGGGTCCAGCGAGACGGAGTTGAAGCTGTTGGCGGTGACGCCGGCGCGTTCGCCGTCCGGCGTGGAGGCGGTGACGACGGTGACGCCGGTGGCGAAGTTGCCGAGCGCGCGGCGCAGCGCGCGCGCGTCGTGGGCAGGGGCGGGTGCGTTCATGGCGTATCCTCAAGGCCGCCCGGCGCGGGGCCGGAACGGCGCGGGTGGGAGGGGCTAGAGGGACGGTAGAACCTGTTCAAGGTCTTGCGAGCTAGAGCGAGACAAGGCGAAAACGGTTGAGAAAGCGGAGTGTGCAAGTGGTACATGAGCCTTTCGAAGCCGTACTCTCCGTGGGGCGTCTCACGAAGCGCAGCAGATCGTAAACAGGTTCTTAGACCATGGAGGGGTCCGGCTCCAGCCCCAGCAGCGAACGACCCAGGATCTGGGCGCAGACGTCGTAGTCGGTGTAGGCGTGGGCGCCGGTCATATGGGCGTCGCGGAATAGCCGCTGCGCCTCGTTTTCCAACCGCCAACAGTTGCCGCCCATGGATTCGAACAAACGGTCCACCGCCTGGATGCACATCTTCACCGCGTAGGCTTGGTTGGTGCGCCAGAAGGCCAGCGTTTCCGCCGTGGGGTAGCGCTTGGCCGCGCCGTGCTCGGCGTGATCGCGCCAGCTGGCTTCCAGCAAGGCGCGCGCGGCCAGCACCTGGTGAGTGGATTCGGCCAGCCGCATATAGGCTGGCAGCGCGGCGCCCACTTGGGCGCCGGTGTAGGCGCGGATGCGGTTGCGGCTGCGTTCCTTGAAGACTTGCAGCATGCGCTCGGCCACGCCCAGGCTGATGGCGGCGAAGCCGCTGGCGAAGTAGGGCCGGTAGGGCGCGTAGAAAATCTTGCTGTCCGGGTACAGGCCGAAGCCGGCGGAGCGGCCTTCCATCATGTCCTTGGCGGCTTCTATCCGGTGTTCCGGCACGAAGACCTTGTCCACCAGCAGCGTCTTGGTGCCGCTGCCTTGCATGCCGGCGGCGTGCCAGTCGTCGCGGATCCGGTAATCGGCGCGCGGCACCACGCCAAAGCAGTATTGCGGTTCGCCGTCCGGGCCGGGGCGGCGAAAGCCCAGTATCGCCCACTCGGCGTGGTCGCAGCCGCTGCTCCAGCCCATTTCACCGCTGAGCAGCACGCCGCCGTCCACGGCTTCGGCCCGGCCCAGCGGCGCGATGCTGCTACTGGCGGTGGCGTCGCGGTCCTTGCCCCAGACCTCCTCTTGCAGCCGGGCGGAGAACAGCGCGATCTGGTGACTGTGGGTGGCCAGCAGGCTGGCCGCCCAAGCGGTGCTGGCGCAGGCGCCGGCCAGCGCCGCCACGCAGTCCGCGAATTCCGGCAGGCTGATTTCCTTGCCGCCGTAAGGCTTGGGCTGGAAGGCGCGGTGAAAGCCTATGCTTTTCAACAGCGCGATGTTTTCCGCCGGCACGGTGCGTTCGCGTTCCGCCCGCTCCGCGTTGGCGGCGATGGCGGGCAGGATGGGAAGCAGGGTTTCCAGCAAGGGATTGGGGTGGCGCATGGCGGGTCTCCTGGGTGCGTGGTGGCGCTGGATAATAATGAATACCTTCAGCGAATTTGCATTATGGATAGCGATGCCACGCACTGGAATGCACCTTCCAAGCTGTCTTAGGTACTTTTCATAGAATTTGCGCGCATGGCTGAGGAGGCGGACCCACGCCAGCATATCGGGGAGGCGGCCTGTTCGGCTTCGTGCTCCGGCCCCAGCGGGATGTCGCGACGGTCGCGCAGCAACAGCGCGGCGGCGAGGCCGATCAGCGTCATGCCGCTCAGATAAGCGGTCACCGCGGCGGTGGAGCCGGTTTGGGCGATCAAGGCCTTGGCGATCATCGGCGCGAAGGCGCCGCCGAGGATGGCCCCCAGCGCGTAGGAGATGGACACGCCGGAAAAGCGCACCGAGGCGGGGAACAGCTCCGCGTAGAACGCCGATTGCGCGCCGTAGGTCAGGCCGGTGCCCACGGACAACAGGCACAGCGCCAGCAGCACCGCCGGCAAGCCGGCGCTGTTGACCAGCGGGAACAGCATCAGCACGCCGGCCAGCTGCACGCCGAAGCCTATGATGTAGATGCGGCGGCGGCCGATGCGGTCCGACCAGACGCCGGCCAGCCAGGTGAAGGCCATCCAGCAGGCGGAAGCGAAGGCGACGGCCAGCAGCACCGGGGTGCGCTCCATGCGCAGCGCGCCGGCGGGGTCGGTAGTGTAGTTTTGGATGAAGCCGCCGGTGGTCATGTAACCGACGGCGCTGTTGCCGGCGAACACCAGCGCGGCCAGCAGCACCAGCGACGCGTGGCGGCGGAACAGGTCCAGCACCGGGGTGCGCGAGCCGGCCTTGCGCGCCTTGATCTCCTCGAATACCGGGCTTTCCTCCACTGAGCGGCGCACCCATTGGCCGATGAACAGCAACACGACGCTGAACAGGAAGGGCACGCGCCAGCCCCATTCCAGGAAGGCGTCGCCGGGGGAGATCACCCCGCTCATCAACGCGAACACACCGGAAGCCAGCAGCAAGCCCAGCGGCACGCCTATCTGCGGGAAGGCGCCGTAGCGGCCGCGCTGACCGCGCGGCGCGTGTTCCACCGCCATCAGCACCGCGCCGCCCCATTCGCCGCCGGCGGAGATGCCTTGCAGGATGCGCAGCAGGATCAGCGCGAGCGGCGCCAGCAGGCCGGCGGATTCATAGGTGGGCAGCAGGCCGATCAGCGCGGTGGAGGCGCCCATCAGCACCAGGGTCAGCACCAGCATCGCGCGCCGGCCAAGCCGGTCGCCGTAGTGACCGGCGAGAAAAGCGCCCAGCGGCCGGAACAGGAAACTGACGCCGACGGAAGCGAAGGCGATCAGCGTGGCGGAGCGCTCGCCGGCCGGCGCGAAGAACAGCTTGTTGAACACCAAGCCGGCGGCGCTGGCATAGATGAAGAAATCGTACCATTCGATGGCAGTGCCGATCACGGTGGCGTAGGCGACTTTGCGCGCGTTCGCGCTTGGGGGAGCGGGGGTGTGGTTCATCTTCAGTTCTCCTCGGGGGCGGGGCCGGAGTCGGCTCCGGGCGGCGCCTTGTTCTTGTATGGTCGCCGCTTGGGGTAGGCGGGCCGGGCGGCCCGCCGTGGGTCAGTAGGCGGATGGGGACGACGGCAGGCCGGGCGTTTGGCTGCGGAAGGCCGCGGCCAGCGCTTCGGCGCGGCGCGCCAGCAAGGTGGTGTCGACGCCGACGGCGACGAAGCCCGCGCCCAGTTCCAGCAGGCGGCGCGCTTCGGCCTCGTCGGCCATCAGGATGCCGGCGGCCTTGCCTTGAGCGCGGATGCGGCGGATGGCGTCGTCCATTGCCGCGCGCACGTCCGGGTGGTCCGGTCGGCCCGGATGGCCCATGTCGGCGGCCAGGTCGGCAGGGCCGATGAAGACGCCGTCCACGCCGTCGGTGGCGGCGATGCCGTCCAGCGCGGCCAGAGCCTGGCGGGTTTCCACCTGGACCAGCACGCAGATTTCGCTGTCGGCCCGCGTCAGGTAATCCGGCACGCGGTTCCAGCGCGAGGCGCGCGCCAGCGCGCTGCCCACGCCGCGAATGCCGCGCGGCGGGTAGCGGGTGGCCGCCACCGCCCGCGCCGCCTCGTCGGCGTTTTGCACCATGGGCAGCATCAGCGTTTGCGCGCCGATGTCCAGCAAGCGCTTGATGCGCACCGGGTCGTTGCTGGCGGCGCGCACAATGGGGTGGCAGGGGTAGGGGGCGATGGCCTGCAGTTGCAGCAGCACGTCGTTCAGTTCATTGGGCGCGTGTTCGCCGTCTATCAACAGCCAGTCGAAGCCGGCGCCGGCCAGCAGTTCGGCGCTGTAGGGGCTGGCCAGGCCCAGCCACAGGCCGATCTGGCGGCGACCGTCGCGCAGCGCGGCCTTGAAGGGGTTGGCGGGAAGTTGCATGGCGGTTCCTCTAAGGGGGTCAGACGAAGCGGCAACTGATCGCGCCCAGCGGGCCGTAGTCGACGTGGAAGGTGTCGCCGGCGCGCGCCGGCACCGGCCGGGTGAAGGAGCCGGACAGAATCACCTGGCCGGCCTTGAGCTCGACGTCGAAGGGCGAGAGCTTGTTGGCCAGCCAGGCCACGCCGTTGGCCGGGTGGTTGAGCACCGCGGCGGCGACGCCGGATTCCTCGATTACGCCGTTGCGGTACATCAGCGCCGCCACCCAGCGCAGGTCCAGCTCGCGCGGGCGGATGGGCCGGCCGCCCAGCACCACGCCGGCGTTGGCGGCGTTATCGGCGATGGTGTCGAACACCTTGCGCGGGCGCTGGCTGTCCGGGTCTATGGACTGGCTGCGCGCGTCGATGATTTCCAGCGCCGGAATCACGTACTCGGCCGCGTCGTAGACGTCGAACAGCGTGGCGCCTGGGCCGGACAGCGGCCGGCCCAGGATGAAGGCCAGCTCCACTTCCACCCGCGGCACGATGAAGCGGGACACCGGAATATCCGCGCCGTCGTTGAAGAACATATCGTCCAGCAGCGCGCCGTAGTCGGGCTCGTCTATTTGCGAGGACATCTGCATCGCGCGCGAGGTCAGGCCTATCTTGTGGCCCTTGAGCTTGCGGCCTTCCGCCAGCTTCATCTCCACCCAGCAGCGCTGGATGGCGTAGGCGTCCTCTATGGTGATCTCGGGGTGTTCCAGCGAGAGCTGGCGGATCTGCCGGCTCTCGCGCTCGGCGTCGTGCAAGCGGCGCGCGGCGGCGCGGATCTGGTCTTGGCTCAGCATGCGGGCTCCTCAGGAGGGCTGGCGGAAACGTTGGTGCACATTGTTGTGCTTGAAGTTGAGCGTGGCGGACAGTTCGGTCAGCTCGAAGCTGAGCGCCAGGTAGCGCTGGGCGAACAGCGGTTCGAAGTGGCGTTGGATCAGCGCGAACATCTGCTCGGCGGTGGCGCTGCGCTGCGCCTCGCTGCGCCCGCTGCCTATCTGCAAGGTGCAGTGGACGAAGGCGTAGTCGGCTTCCCCGTCCGCCATGCGCCAGGTGTCCAGCCAATGGGCGCGGCTGCGGATGCCGGCGAGGGGAAACAGGCCGCTGGCGGCCAGGCAGTCGTGCACCTGACGGAAGAGCTCCGGCAGGTCCGCCTGCTCGCGAATATTGTCGGTGCATTCAGCGATGAAGTGCGGCATGGCGCTCTCCCTGAGCTTCCACCGGCAGCACCGCGTTGATCTGGCCGGTGCCGGAGCTGCCGAAGTAGGGGGTGATGATTTCCGCGCGGCCGCGATAGTTATCCCAGCCCAGCGCGCCCAGCAGCATGGCGGTGTCGTGCATGAAGCCCTCGCCGTGGCACTTTTCGGCGTACTCCGGCAGCATGTCGCAGAAGGTTTTCCAATCGCCGTCCAACCACATGGAGATGACTTCTTGGTCCATGCTTTCCAGGAAGGGGCTCCAGGCCTTGTGCAGGTATTGCTCCGCGGTGCCGTTCTGGGCGAAGCGGTGCGACAGCGAGCCGCTGGCGAAGAAGGCCACGCGGCCGTCGTAATCGCGCTCCACCGCCTCGCGCATCGCCGCGCCCAGCCGCGCGCTGTCGGCCAGATCGTGCACCGTGCACAGCGCGGCCACCGATACCACCTTGAAGTGCTGGTCGGGGTTCATATAGCGCATCGGCACCAGGGTGCCGTACTCCAGCGGCAGCGTGGTGGCGTCGTGGGCGCGGGTGTGCACGCCGGCGGCGGTGGCGGCCTCGGCCAGCAGCTTGCCCAGAACGGGATTGCCCGGGTAGGCGTAGGGCATGTTCTTGATGAAGTGCGGCAGCTCATTGCTGGTGTACACGCCTTCGAAGGCCGGCGCGCAGTTGACGTGGTAGCCGGAGTTGACCAGCCAGTGGGTGTCGAACACCACGATGGTGTCCACGCCCAGTTCGCGGCAGCGGCGGCTGATCTCCTTGTGGCCGTCTATGGCCGCCTGGCGGCAGCCTTGATGCGGGCCGGGCAGTTCCGACAGATACATGGACGGCACGTGCGTGATCTTGGCCGCCAGGGCTAGGGTTCCCATTGCGTTCTCCTTTGTGCTGCGCGGGCGCGTCGCCCGCGCGTCGTTCCGTTTGCGGAAGCGGCCGTCTGGGCGGCCTTGGCTTTCGCGTCAGCGGGTTTCCACGCCCCAGCGCGGGATGAAATGGCCGCCCATGGAGACGCAGACGTTTTTCACCTCGGCGAAGGCTTCGAAGCTGTATTCGCCGCCCTCTCGCCCAACGCCGGACGCCTTGACGCCGCCGAAGGGCTGGCGCAGGTCTCGCACGTTCTGGCTATTGACGAAGACCATGCCGGCCTCGATGCCGCGCGCCAGACGGTGGGCTTTGCCGATGTCCTGCGTCCAGATGTAGGAAGCCAGTCCGTAGTCGACGTCGTTGGCCAGCCGCAGCGCCTCGGCTTCGTCGCTAAAGCGCAGCAGGCAAGCCACCGGGCCGAAGATTTCCTCCTGGGCGATGCGCATGCGGTTATCGACGTCGGCGAAGACGGTGGGGCGGATGAAGTGGCCGGCGGTCAGCGCCTCGGGCAAGCCGGCCGGACGCTCCAGGCCGCCGGCCACCAGCCGAGCGCCTTCCTCCAGGCCGATGCGGATATAGCCGGTGACTTTGTCGTAATGCTGGCGGGTGATCATCGAACCCACTTGGGTGTTGGGGTCCTGCGGGTCGCCGACGATCAAGCGTTGAGCGCGGGCGGAGAATTCCGCGACGAAGCGATCGTAGATGCCGTTCTGGACGAAGATGCGGCTGCCGGCGGTGCAGCGTTCGCCGTTGAGGGAGAAGATGGTGAACAGCGCGGCGTCCAGCGCGCGATCGAAGTCGGCGTCGTCGAAGACCAGCACCGGCGATTTGCCGCCCAGCTCCATCGAGTACTTCTTCAGCCCGGCGTTTTGCATGATGCGGCGTCCGGTGGCGGTGCCGCCGGTGAAGGACACCGCGCGCACGTCCGGATGGCTGACCAGGGCTTCGCCGGCGCTGGCGCCGTAGCCCTGCACCACATTGAACACGCCGGGCGGGATGCCGGCCTCCAGCGCCAGCCGGCCCAGCTCGTTGGCGGTCAGCGGCGACAGTTCGGACATCTTCAGCACCGCGGTGTTGCCCAGCGCCAGGCAGGGGGCGGTCTTCCAGGTGGCGGTCATGAAGGGCACGTTCCACGGCGATACCAGCGCGCACACGCCCACCGGCTGGTACAGCGTGTAGTTGAGCATCTGCTCGTCCACGGGATAGCTGTGGCCGTTCATGCGGGTGCAGACTTCAGCGAAAAAGTCGAAGTTGTGCGAGGCGCGGGGGATCAGCACATTGCGGGTCTGGTGGATGGGCAGGCCGGTGTCCAGGGTTTCCAATTCAGCCAGCCGCGGCACTTCGCGCTGAATCAGCTCGCCCAGCTTGCGCATCAGCCGCGCGCGCTCCTTGGCCGGCGTGGCCGCCCACTTGGGAAAGGCCGCCTTGGCGGCGGCCACAGCCAGGTTGATTTCCTCGGCGCCGCCCGCGGCCACTTCGCCCAGCGCTTCGCCGGTGGCCGGGTTGTAGTTGACGAAGCTGTCTTGGCTGGCCACTTCGCGGCCGTTTATCCAGTGCTTGATCATGGGGTTTCCTTTTCCGCGTCCCGGCGCGCAAGCCAGTCCGCTTCGCTGATGATGTGATTGAGCAGCCGGCCGACGCCCGCGACTTCCACGACGACTTCGTCGCCGGGGCGCACGTCGGACAGGCCTTGAGGCGTGCCGGTGGCGATCATGTCGCCTGGCCGCAGCGTCATGAAGGCGGACAGGTATTCGATCAGGAAGGGGATGTCGAACACCATGTCGCGGGTATTGCCGCTCTGGACGCGGCGGCCGTTGACATAGGTGGCCAGCTCCAGGCAATGCGGGTCGGAGACGTCGTCGCGGTCCACCAGCCATGGGCCGATAGGGGTCAGGCCGTCGCGGTTTTTCACCCGCAGATTGGGCCGGTAGTAGTTTTCCAGATAGTCGCGCACCGCGTAGTCGTTGCACACGGTGTAGCCGGCGACATAGTCCATCGCCTGGGCGCGCCTCACCTTGCGCGCGGTCTTGCCTATCACCGCCACCAGTTCGCACTCGTAGTGCATATATTCAACATTGTCCGGCCGCATTGAGTGTCGGCGGTGGCCGGTCAGCGTGGAGGGCGTCTTGAGGAACACCAGCGGTTCGCTGGGCGGTTTGAAGTCCAGTTCGGCCGCGTGGTCGGCGTAGTTGAGGCCCAGCGCGAACAGCGTTCCCTGGCACGGCGGCAGCCATTCCACCTCGGTTTCGTCCAGGCGGCGGCCGTCCGGCAGCACGATCGCGCCGTCGGCGTCGGCCTGCGCGCGCCAGGTTTGGCCCTGGTAACGGATGCGGGCGTGTCTCATTGGATATCCTCCTCGGCCGCGACGATGTTTTCCAGGCGGCCGATGCCGTCTATCTCCACCGCTACGGTGTCGCCCGGACGCAGCCTGGCGTTGCGCGGCGGCGTGGCCACGATCAGCAGATCGCCGGCGTACAAGGTGAGGAACTGGCTGACGTCGGCGATCAACTGGGCGACGCCGCGCAGCCAGTCGGCGCTGTCGTTGGTTTCGGCCAGCGCGCCGTTGACGTAGGTGCGCACTTGCACTCGTTGCGGATTGATGGCGTCGGGGCCGGCCTCGGGGCCGATGGGGCAGAAGCCGTCGCGGCATTTGGCCTGGATCGCCGGCCGGTAGAAGCTGGTTTCGGCCAGGCTGACCTCGTTGACCACCGCGTAACCGCCGACATGGGACAGGGCGTCGGCCGCGCTTACGCGGCAGGCGTCGCGGGCGATGCGCACGCCCAGCGCGCCGCCGGCGTAGACGGCGTCGGCGTCGGCGGGAAAGGGGATGGGCGCGCCGGCGGCGCTGACGGTGTTGCGCGGCTTGACGAACAGCACCGGCGCTTGCGGCGGGCGCTGGTAGGGGGCTTGTTCGAACTCCGCCGCCAGCGCCGCCTGCAAACGGCGGTGGTTGAGCGCCGCGCCGTAGATGGCCGCCGGCCGCTCCGTTGCGGCGTCTAGGACAAGGCTCATGCTTAACTCCTTGTTATTGAATGGGTTGCCGTTGTTCGAATATTCATTAACATGTTAAAGTTTATAACGATGACGGCGGGCTGCTGTCAATGTTTATCCATGTTGCGTTGCGGGGAAGCCTGCGGAAAACCGCGCTTGGGCGGCGGCGGCCTGGCTTCCCGATCCGGCGGGGAGGCCAGAGCGGCGGCCTTTTGCCGAGGAGGTGCGGCGAGAACGGCCGACTATGGCGAAAATGTCACAAGGGAGGGACGGCGATGAGCAGAAACCCGCGCAGCCTGGGCGCGCGCATACCCAATATCGACATCGGCAAGGCATACGACAGCCCTTACGAGTCCGTCGACATCCATTGCGAATCCTTCGGACGGCTGGCGGCCTTTTTCGGCCGCAATATGCCGGTGCACAGGCACGACCGTTTTTTGCAATTGCACTACCTAGCCAGCGGCGATATCCGGCTGCAGCTGGAGGAGGATCACTACCAGGCGCGCGCGCCGCTTTTGTTTCTGACCCCGCCCACGGTGCCGCATGCCTTCATCACCGGGCCGGAGGCCGACGGCCATGTGCTGACCTTGCGTCAAGAACTGGCGCGCGGCTGGTTGGAGGAGGCGGGGCCGGACGCCTTGAGCGCGCCGTTCTGCGTGGAGCTGGCCGAGGTGCCGGCGGAATGGGCCGATATGGCGCGGCGGCTGCCCGAGCGGCTGGCGCAGTTGCAGCGGGAGAGCGAGGCCCCGGAGCCGGGCGCGGATCTGGCGCGGCAAGCCTTGGCCCAACTGGTGCTGGTGGACGTGTTGCGGCTGTCCGGCCTGCCGGGGCCGCGCCGGGGGCCGCGTCGCGACGAATGGCGGCTCTATCACCGCTTCAACGGCTTGATCGAGGCGCATTACCGCGAACACTGGAGCCTGGACCGCTACGCCGCCGAGCTAGGCGTTAGCGAGGCGCGGCTCAATGATGTGTGCCGTCGCTTGGCGGACTTGCCGTCCAAGCGGCTGGCGCACGACAGGCTGTTGCAGGAGGCCAAGCGTCTGTTGATCTATTCCCCCGCCTCGGTGCATGCCATCGCCTATGAATTGGGTTTCAAGGATCCCGCCTACTTTTCCCGCTTCTTTCAGCGTCTGGCGGGCTGCCCGCCCAGCGACTACCGCGCGCGCCGCCAGGCCTGAGTCCGCGCGGTCTAGTTCGTCGTGTCGTGGGCCGATTCCAGACCGCGAGCGCCGGGAGGCGCGCCCAGATGGGCCAGGGCGCGGGCGCGGGTGTGGGACGGAGCTTCGCCGAACAGTTTGCGGTAATCGCCGGCGAAATGCCCCAAGTGGTAAAAGCCCCAGGCCCCGGCGGCGTCTCGCACGCCGTGGCCGGCTTGCGCGGGGTTCAGCAGCATCCGGCGCACCGCGTTCAGGCGGATGGAGCGCAGATAATCGACCGGGGTGGTGTCCGCCACCAGCTGAAAGCTGTTTTGCAGGGTGCGGCGGCTGACGCGCAGCCGGCTGCACAGCTCCAGCACCGTCACCGGCTCGTCCGGCTTGGCCAGCGCCAGCGCCTGGCTGCGCCTGACGATGTCGCAATGGGTGGCGAAGGTCAGGTTGCCGAGGCGCTCGCCCAGCGCGCCGTCCGCCAGCGCGTCTTGCAGCAGGTCCAGCAACTGGTGCTGAATCACTTTCTGGTTGCCGGCGTAGGACAGCAGCGTCGGGTCCAGCAAGGCCTGTTCGAACACGCCGTTCAGCAGCGCGCGCAGCGCCGCCAGCGCGGCCGGCCGGGCCGGGAACACCGGCGTCTTGCCTCGGGCCTCGCGCAGCGGGCGGCAGAGCGCCGGCGTCAGTTCGGCCAAATCCTCGTAGGGCACCGACACCTGGACCGAATCCGCGCCCGGCGGCAGGTGGAACACGAAGTCCTCGCCGCCGCGCAGCGCCATCAGTGCGTTGTCGGGCACGGCGACGCCTTGCAGGCTCAGCGGCGACGGCGCGCGGATGGGCAGCGCGAAATGGATCATGCCGCCGGGCGCGCGCCCTTGCTGCACCACGCGCTGGTTGAAGCTCTCGCGGAAGATGTCCAGGCGCGCGGTGCGCACCCGGCTCAAGGTGCTGCGGAAACGTCCGCCGCTAATCTGGCTGTATAGCTGCTCCCAGCCGGGCAGGGCCTCGGCGTGCAGGTGGGCGTCGTCAAAACAACGGGCTGCGGCAATCATCTGCTTTCTCCGGTGGGTGGGGGTGGAGTCCGCCTGTTCTCGGTCCAACGCTCTGGATCGCAAAATGATTAATATGTTATTTAAATCGAAATGTCCAGCGCTCTTTGCGTCGGTTAAGCATTGTTTTTACTGCATGTTTCCATCTAGCGACATGCTGCGCCGCAACGCGAAGAGCCGGGCCGCGCTTTGCCGATTTGGGATCAGCCGCGTCGGCGGCGCTGGGTATATTGAGCCATCGCCGGCCGCGCCCACGCGGCGGCAAGCTTGATTGAAAAGGAGACGAGGATGGATCAAAACCTGGTGCCGGTGCTGGAGTCGGTGCGAGCCTTTCTAGAGCGGGAACATGGGCTGTGGATAGACGGCAAGCCGCGGGCGGCGCTGTCGGGACGACGCAAGGAGGTGCGCAATCCGGCCAGCGGCGCGGTGATCGCCAGCGTGGCGGACGGCGAGGCCGCCGATGTGGATGCGGCGGTGGGCAGCGCGCGGCGGGCCTTTGAATCGGGCGTCTGGTCCGGCTTGAGGCCGGCCGAGCGCGAGCGCGTGTTACTGAGGCTGGCGGATTTGCTGGAGGCGCACGCCGAGGAGCTGGCGCAGCTGGAAACGCTGAACCAAGGCAAATCCATCCACCTGGCCCGGGCCATCGAGGTGGGCGGCTCCATCGAATACGTGCGCTATATGGCGGGCTGGGCCACCAAGATCACCGGCGAAACCCTGGACGTGTCGATTCCGGCGCCGCCGGGCGCGCGTTTCACCGCCTTCACCCGGCGCGAGCCGGTAGGCGTGGCCGCCGGCATCGCGCCGTGGAATTTCCCTTTGATGATCGCCTTGTGGAAAACGGTGCCGGCCTTGGCGGCCGGTTGCACCGCGGTGTTGAAGCCGGCCAGCGAGACGCCGCTGAGCGCGCTGCGTCTGGCGGAACTGGCGCTGGAGGCCGGCGTGCCGCCGGGCGTCTTCAACGTGGTGACCGGGCGCGGCGAGGCGGCGGGCCAAGCGCTGGCAGGGCATCCGCTGATCGGCAAGGTCAGCTTCACCGGCTCCACCGAAGTGGGCAAGGCCGTCGGCCACGCCGCGCTGGACAATATGACCCGTCTGGCACTGGAGCTGGGGGGCAAGAACCCGATGCTGGTGCTGGGCGACGCCGACATCGATCAGGCGGTGAGGGGGGCTTTGCTGGGCGGTTTTCTCAATCAGGGCCAGGTCTGCGCCGCCGCCTCGCGGCTGTATGTGCATCGCAGCAAATTCAATCTGTTCGCCGAGGCGCTGTCCGCCGCCGTGGCCGGCATGCGCTTGGGGCCGGGCATGGATCTGGACGCTCAGGTCAACCCGCTGGTGTCGCAGCGGCGGCAGCAGGCGGTGTGCCGGCTGATAGAGCGCGGCCGCGCCGCCGGCGCCCGCGTGCTGACGGGCGGCGGGGCCGCCGACCTGCCCGGCTATTTCGTGCAGCCGACGGTGATGACGGATCTGGCGCCGGACAACCCGGTGGCGCGCGAGGAAGTTTTCGGCCCGGTGCTGGCGCTGATGCCCTTCGACGAGGTGGACGAGGCGGTGGCGCTGGCCAACGACACGCGCTACGGCCTGGCCGCCAGCGTGTGGACCAATGATTTGTCGGCGGCGCTGGACATCGTGCCGCGGCTGCAGGCAGGCACGGTCTGGGTCAACAGCCATATACCGCTGGACCCGGGCATGCCCTTCGGCGGTTACAAGGAATCCGGCCTCGGCCGCGAGTTCGGCAAGGGCGCGGTGGAGAGTTTCACCGAGATCAAGTCGGTCTGCATCGCCCATTGAGCGCGGACGCGCTTCCACTTTGATTCAGGAGAAAAACATGTCTTACGACAAGGCCCGTTTCTGGCACCCCATGCTGCATCCCAACGCAATGAAAGAGCGGCCGCCCATCCGCATCGTCCGCGGCGACGGCTGCCACGTGTTCGACGACCAAGGCAGCAAGCTGGTGGACGGCGTCGCCGGGCTGTGGAACGTCAACGTCGGCCACAACCGCGCCGAGATCAAGCAGGCCATCGCCCGACAACTGGACGAACTGGAGTATTTCCAGTTGTTCGACGGCATTTCCCATCCGCGAGCGGAGGAGCTGTCCGCGTTGCTGGTCGACATGTTGCGGCAGGAGGACATGGCGCGGGTGGTGTTCAGCTCCGGCGGCTCGGACGCGGTGGAAACCGCGCTCAAGCTGGCGCGTCAGTATTGGCGGCTCAAGGGCCAGCCGGACCGGGTCAAGTTCATTTCGCTGAAGCAGGGTTACCACGGCACTCACTTTGGCGGGGGCTCGGTCAACGGCAATACGGTGTTCCGCCGCAATTACGAGCCGCTGCTGCCCGGTTGTTTCCACGTGGAGACGCCGTGGCTCTACCGTAATCCGTTCACCGAGGACCCGGAGGAACTGGCCGAGATTTGCGCGCGGATGCTGGAGCGCGAGATCTTGTTCCAGAGCCCGGACACGGTGGCGGCCTTCATCGCCGAGCCCATCCAGGGCGCCGGCGGCGTCATCGTGCCGCCGGCCAGCTATTGGCCGAGGGTGCGCGAGGTGTGCGACCGCCACGGCGTGCTGTTGATCGCCGACGAGGTGGTCACCGGCTTCGGCCGCTCCGGCTCCATGTTCGGCAGCCGGCTGTGGGGAGTGAAGCCGGACATGATGTGCCTGGCCAAGGGCATCTCCTCCGGTTATCTGCCGCTGGGGGCCACCGTGGTCAATCAGCGCGTGGCGGACGCCTTCGCCGCCAACGGCGACTTCGGCGGCGTCATCATGCACGGCTACACCTACGCCGGCCATCCGGTGGCCTGCGCCGCCGCTCTCGCCAATCTGCGCATCGTGCAAGAGGAAGACCTGCCGGCCAAGGCGGCGGAAACGGGCGCCTACCTGCTGGAGCGGCTGCGGCCGCTGGCCGAGCGTTATCCGGCGGTGGGCGAGGTGCGCGGCAAGGGGCTGATGCTGGCTCTGGACCTGGTCAAGGACAAGGCCAGCCGGGAGCCCATCGACCCGCAAAGCGGTTACGCCGACAAGGTGGCGGAAATCGCGCGCCGGGCCGGCGCGCTGGTGCGGCCGGTGGGCAGCAAGATCATTCTGTCGCCGCCGCTGGTGTTGCAGCGCGAGCACGCTGATGTGATTGCGACGGCCTTGGAGGCTGGACTGGCCGAGGCCTGAACGGCCCGGCCCGAACGGGGAGCAGCCGGCCGCGCCGGCACGCCGCCAGGAAGACAGAGAGCGGCGGCCGGCGCGACGGCGGATGGAGAGGGAGGAGAACCATGTCTGTAAGCGAACGTTTGAGCCGCAGCCTGAGCCGCGGCGTGGTGGGCTTTCCGGTGGCGCTGGCCAGTTCGGTGGGCGTCGTGATGGCCAGCCCGGTGATACTGACCGCCACCAGCGGCTTTGGCATGGCCGGCGGCACTTTCGCCTTGGCGATGCTGATCGCCTACCTGATGATGCAGGCGCAGGCCACCACTTTCGCCGAAGCGGCGGCGATGCTGCCGACTTCCGGCGCGGTTTACGATTACATCAGCGCCGGCCTGGGCCGCGGCCTGGCCATCGCCGGCACTCTGTCGGCCTATCTATTGGTGCATGTGTTCGCCGGCACCGCCGAGACCATTCTGTCCGGCATCATGGCGCTGGTGAATTTCGATCATCTCAACACCATGCTGGAGAAAAGCGGCAGCGCTTGGATGGTGGGCGTGGGCCTGGTCATCGTTTTCGGCGGGCTCAACGCGCTGGGGGTGACGCTGTTCGGCAAGGCCGAGGTGGCGCTGACCTTCGGCATGTGGGCGACGCTGACGGTGTTTGGCGTGGCCGGCCTGCTGCGCGCGCCGGCGGTGGATTTGGGCGGCTGGTTCGGTGCGCCGCTGCGCCTGGACGATCCCGGCTTGTTGCTCAGCCTGGTGGGCATGGCGATGTTCATGTTCGTCGGCGCGGAATTGGTGACGCCGCTGGCGCCGGAGTTGCGCGACTCCGGGCGCGCCATTCCGCGGGCCTTGAAGATAGGGCTTAGCGGCGTGGCCGTCACCATGCTCTTGTACGGCGCGGCCATGGTGCGGCAGGTGGCCAATACGCCGCTGGACCCGACCCATGCGGACGGGCC
Organism: Chromobacterium haemolyticum; assembly: GCF_002081825.1. Lineage (GTDB taxonomy): Bacteria > Pseudomonadota > Gammaproteobacteria > Burkholderiales > Chromobacteriaceae > Chromobacterium > Chromobacterium fluminis. The sequence goes on from NZ_MUKU01000005.1 coordinate 200,312, forward strand.
AAGGTTGCTGGACACGCCGATGGCGCTGCCGGCCTTCGCCGAGCGGGTGATGGGGCCGTTCGGCAAAATCTGGCTGGGCGTCGGCCTGCTGCTGGCCGGCGCGGCGACGATCAACACCCTGATGGCGGCGCTGCCGCGCATCCTGTACGGCATGGCTCAGGACGGCGCTTTGCCGCGCTGCTTCGCCTATCTGCATCCGCGTTTCAATACCCCGTGGTGCGGCATCGCGGCCGCGGTGCTGATTCCCTGTATCCATGCCTGGCTGATTCAGGGCGATCTGGACCGCATCATGCCCCTGGTGCTGGCGGCGGTCTGTTCCTGGGGCGTGGCCTATCTGCTGGTGACCTTGTCCGTGGTGCGTTTGAGGCTGACGCGGCCGGATTTTCCGCGCGCCTACCGCTCGCCGTGGTTTCCGCTGCCGCAGATCGGCTCCGCGCTGGGCATCGTGCTGGCGATCTGTTTCATCACCCCGCCCGGCATGCAGGCGCGCGACATCTACGTGCCCTTTGGCTGGATGCTGGGGCTGACCCTGATGTACGCGCTGCTGTGGACCTTGCTGGTGCAGAAGGTCAACCCTTTCCGGCCGGTGCCGCTGGAGCAGATTCTGAACGCGCAGCCTCTGGACGAGGACGAGGCCTTGCGGCGGGAGCTGGAACGTGTGGCCGCGGCTGGCTGAGGCTTGGCGCAGGCCGGGCGGCTATCGTCCGGGCGCGATGCTGACGCGGCTGAGCCTGGACTGGCCCGAGCTGGACAGCCTGGACGCGGAGGAAGAAGGAGAGCGGCGTTTTCGGTTTCCGCACGGAGACTGGAGCTTTTCTGCGCGTGAGCGGGTGGAGGCGGGCTGGCTGGCGCATTTGGTGGCTTGCGAGTTCCGGCTGACGGTGCCCGGCGCGCCGGGCCGCGCGCGCATCCGCTTGCGCCACGGCGGCTTCTGGCGCCGCCGCGGCATCGTCGTTGAAGTGTTGGACGGCGACGCCGCGGCGTTGGCGCCCTTGCTGGAGCGCTTGCGCGCGGACGCGGATTTGCGCGTCGCCCTGTCGCCGCTGGATTTCAAGCGTTGCGAGCTGCACGGCGGCCAGGACGGCTGGCAGCTATGCCTGGAGCCTTACGGCGCCAGCGAGGTAGCGTGCCGGCTGCCGCCCTTGCGGCGCTACATCGGCCTGCGCGGCGTGCAGGGCCTGGCGGTGCTGGCCAGCCTGGCCGCCTGCCGCCGCGTCTTGCTGGCGGCGGAGGCGGGGCGGGGCTAGACATCAGCGAGCGTGGCTGCGTTTCATCCTCTCGATCCATGGTGACTCGCGGAGGGGCGGACCCTCGTCCGTCGCGGAAACAGGATCGTGAACAGCTTCTCATTACGGCGCGGGCAAGTTTTCCAACTCGTCCAGCAAAGCCAGCAAGGCCTGTAGCTTGGCAGGGGAGAAATGCGTCTCGATCCGTCGGTAGCAGTCGTTGAACAGCGGGATGATGCGTTGGGTCAGCGTCTTGGCGTGGGGCGTGGGCGTGACGATCAAGCGGCGATTGTCGCTTCGGGCGCGGTGACGGTAAACCAGGTCGTCCCGCTCCATGCGCGTCAGGATGCCGCTGAGGCTGGGCGGATGGATGCCGGCGCGCTGGGCGATCTCGCCGGCCTCCATTTCCCCGCGTTCCGCCAGCAGGCGCAGCACGCGCCATTGCTGTTCCGACAGCCCGTGGCGGCTCAACACCGGTCGAAAGTAGGACATCACCGCTTCGCGGGCGCGCAGCAGGCGTTGCGGCAATTGATATTGATAGGGGCGTTGCGTGGGATCCATGGCGGCTCCTTCGATTCAAGTCGCGTGAAAGGGACGGGGATGGCCTGACGATTAAATGAATATATTAACATGATGCCGGCGCGTCCCGCCGGCGTGCTTCGAAGGCAAACTGGGCCAAAGGAGGCTGCGATGTCCTTGCGAGATAAAACCATTGTGATCACCGGCGCGGGTTCCGGCATCGGCGCGGTCTGCGCGCGGCGTTTCGCCGCCGAGGGCGCGCGCGTGGCTCTGGTGGGGCGGCGGGCCGGGCCTCTGTTGGCGCTGGCGGAGGAAACCGGCGGCCTGGCCTTGGCGGGCGACGCCGCCGACTCCGCGGTCTGGGAGGATTTTCTCGCGCGCATCCGCGCGCGCTGGGGGCGGGTGGACGGCTTGGCGGCTTGCGCCGGCGGTCTGGGCATGGGCGCGGCGCTGGAGACCGACGACGAGGCCTGGCGCGCCGCCATGCGCGCGAATCTGGACACCGCCTTCGTCAGCGCCCGCGCCTGCCTGCCGGACCTGATCCGACAGGGCGGCGGCATGGTGTTGATGTCCTCCATCGCCGGCCTGGCGGCCGGACCGCAAGCATGCGGCTATGTCGTGGCCAAGCACGCCTTGCTGGGTTTGACCCGGTCGCTGGCGCGCGACTACGGGCTGGCGGTGCGAGTGAACGCGCTGTGTCCGGGTTGGGTGCGCACACCGATGGCGGACGAGGAGATGCGGCCGTTGATGGCGGCCCATGGCGAAGATCTGGAGGCCGCCTACAGGCGGGTGACCGCCGACGTGCCTTTGCGGCGGCCGGCTACGCCGGAGGAAATCGCCGCGATCTGCCGCTTTCTATTGTCCGACGAGGCCGCGATGGTCAGCGGCGCTTGCCTGACGGCCGACGGCGGCGCGACGGCGGTGGATGTGCCGACGCTGGCTTACGCGCGGCTGGAAAGGGAATGAAGGCCGGCCGGACCTTTAACCGCGAGTGTGGTTGACGACGCTGGCCCGCGCGCCCACCCGGAAGTTGCGGGTGGCGCCGAAATCCCCGTCCTGATAGCCGAAGATCTTGCCGTCGGTGCGCATTTGCTCCAGGTCGATCAAGATCACGCCCAGGGTGGGGATGATTTTTTCGCGCCAGACGAATAAATACAGCCGCTCCGCCACTTGGTAGTAGTGGCAGCGGTCGACGTCGGCCAGGCCGCGCTCCACGCCTTCCAGACAATGCCAGGCGTAGAGGCCGTCGTTCAGGTAAATGTGCTCGTAGCACTCGGTGGGGCTGTAGCGGTAGCGGTTGCGCATGCCGATCAGTTCGCGGCTGGGCGGGTGCGGCGGGACCGCGGCGGCGGGCTGGTTGACGGCGCCGTGGAGGAATTCGACTTCCACGCCGGTCAGCTCCATCTGGCGTTCCACCCGGTCGAAGGCGCAGATCCGCGTCGCGGCGGCGTCGGGCAGCCGGCCCCGGATCAAGGTGAAGCGGCCGCGCGCCAGGTCCAGGATCAGGCTGAGGGACTGTGCGGCCGGGCCCTGGTGGCGGAAGTCGATGAAATAGACGCCGGGTCGCAAGGAACTGGCGTGGAAGCCGTTCATGTCCGCCAGCGCCGAGGCCAAGCCCGGCTGGACAATGGCGGCCCGAGCGTCTCCGTCGGGCTCCAGTCGGCAATCCGCGGCGCTGTCGTCGTCGAAGCACAGCCGCAGGCTTTGCCCGTCCAGTTCGGCGCAGCGGGGCAGGGCCAGGCTGTCGGGCGCGAAGCCGTCGGCCAACGCGCCAACCTGGATGAATTCGGGGGTGATGTTGGACATAGGGTTTCTCCTTGATGATTTGAGCGCGTTCAAAACCCGTGTTGCTCGGCTTGCGCCTCCAGCAGGCAAGTCTGCAGCTCGCGCATCGGCGCGCCCGGCTGTTGAGCGACGATCAACTCCAGCAGCGGATCCTCCACCTCGGTGCGAATGCCGGACAGCGCCTCCAGCGCGGCCAGGCCGCAAAAGGGTACGTAGGCTTCGGAATAACCGCCTTCGTGCAGCAGGACCAGCCGTCCGTTCGCCTCGGCGTCGGCGTAGTCGGCCAACTGCCGCGTCATGGCGCGGAAGGTGTCGCTGTGCGCTTGCATCCTGGCCAGCGGGTCGACGGCGTTGGCGTCGTAGCCGCAGGCCACGATGATCAGCTCGGGCCGGAAACGCCGCAGCGCCGGCAGGACCAGCAAGCGCATCGCGTCCAGATAGGCTTGGTGACCGCCGCCGGGCAGCAGCGGAATATTCAGATTGGCGTCCAGGCCGTCGCCCTCGCCGCGGTCCTCGGCTCCGCCGGAGCCGGGCGGATAGCAGCCATCCTGATGCAGGGAGAGAGTCAACACGTCGCCGCGTTGGTAAAAAATCGACTGGGTGCCGTTGCCGTGGTGCACGTCCCAGTCCACGATGGCGACGCGGCGCAGGCCGTGGCGGGCGATGGCCAACTCCGCGGCGAGGGCGGCGTTGGCCAGAAAGCAGAAGCCCATCGCGCCGTCCGCCGAACAATGGTGGCCGGGCGGACGGGACAAGGCGTAGGCCTTGTCGGCCTCGCCGGCAAGTACGGCGTTTACCGCGGCCCAGGCCAGGCCGGCGGACAACTTGGCGATTTCATAGCTGCCGGGGCCGATTGGCGCTTGCGGCCCCAACTCGCCGCCGCCGGCGTCGCTGAGCGCTTTGAAGCGTTGCAGATAGGCGGCCGAGTGCACGCGCAGCAGATCGTCTTCGCCCAGCGGCGGCGCGCTGCGCACTTGCAGCCGGGCGCTGAGGCCGGACACGTCCATCAGGTTTTTCAGCCGGCGTTTGCTGTCCGGGGATTCCGCGTGGCCGCCGCCGGAAGGTGGTTGCACCCAGCCGCCCACCGGAAGAATCTGCGCGTGAGGGCCGACGCTGTGCCACAGACAGAGCTCGTCGAAGAAAAACGCGGTGCGGGAGGTCATTGCGGGCTCCTTGTCGTTGCGGGCCGCAGCGTCAGCAATAGGGCCAGCGATAAGGCGGCCAGCCCCATGGAGACGAGCAGCAGGGTTTGCGGGTTTTGGCCGTGGGCGGCCATTAATTCGCCGGCTAGCGACGGACCCAGCGCCAGGCCGCCGCCTATCGCCAGATTGACGGTGTTCATCAGCCGGCCGCTGTGATCCAACGCGGCCAGCGTGGCCAGAATAAAGGGCAGGATGAAGGTCCACGCGTATTTGAAGGCGAGCGCCGCCGCCGCGAAGCGGCCGGCGCGCGGCGCGCCCAGCAGCAGGGCCAGCGCCAGCAGCATCAGCCCATAACCGGCGATCAGCAGACGGCGGCGTTGTCCGCGCCCGCCGATCGCCGCGGCGCAGACGGAACCGGCGATGCCCATCAAGGTGGCGAGGGCCAGCCAGTCGCCGCTTTGTTCGGGCGTCAGCCCCGCCTGGCCGGCGATGCTGCCGATGAAGGTCCAGGTGCCGCTCAGGCTGACGTAAAAGCACAAGGTGGCGGCCGCGCCGATCAGCGCTGGGCGCCAGGGCGGCGCTTTCGCGCTGGCAGGCCCGCCGGGCTTGGCCGCAGAGGGGGGAAACCAGCGGGCCAGCGGCAGGCACAAGGCCATCAGCGCCGCCAGGCTCAGATAACAGGCGGCGATGCCGTAGCGGGCGAACCAGCCCGGAAACAGGACCAGCCCCAAAGCGCCCAGGGCCAACTGGCCTGAGACCCACAGGCCGTAGGCGCGGTCCGGATTGGGGCTGGCCGCGGCGGTGGACAGGCATAGAATCATCAAGGAGCCGCCGGCCAGCGCGCTGAGCAGCCTCAGCGGCAACAGCTGGGCGTAAGTGGCGGCGAAACAGGAGGCGAGATTGGCGGCGATGAACAGTACGCCGGCGCAGGCGGCGGCGCGGCGCCAGTCCACGCGCGGCAGCCATAGATAGGCCGGCAGCGTCGCCAGGCTCATCGCGCCCAGCTCCACGGAGAACAGGAGGCCGATTCGTTCCGGCCCCAGGCCAAACTGGGCGGCCAATTGGCTGGCCAGCGCCGGGGCGGTCATCAGCACCAGCGGCGCGACGGCGGCGAAGGCGATCAGGGCGATCAGGCCGCCGCGGACGGGCTCGGCGGTAGGGACGGGCAGGCGAGCGGTCATGTTTTCCCCCGGCGGCGTGAGTCGTAAACCAGGCTTACGCTCGCAAGATTCGCGCGGAGGGGCAAGTGGGAGAACGGCGCTTTGCCGATTTGGGATAGCGGAGACGCAACAGAGCGGCGTCAGCGGTTGAGTTGGCGCAGCGCGTCTTGCAGGGCTTTGCGGTATTCGGGGGATTCCCGCGTCTGGGCGATGGCTTCCCAGAATTGGCGGGTCAGCTTGGGGTGGCCGTCCGCGAAGTTGTGGGAAAAAATCAGGTAGTAAGGCTTGGCGACCAGATCCGGCCCCACTTTTTCTACTCTGTCCCTATAGACCGGGTTGCTCGCCAGCAGGCTGTCGCCGGTCAAGGTGGGCAGGGCAAGGGCGCCGATGCGGCGTGCCAAGAGCTTGTTCAGATTCTGCTCCGGGTTGCGGGAGCTGTCGTCGACCGGCGCGCCCAGCGCTTGCAGTTGGGCGATCACCGAGAAGCCGGTCTGCGCGCCGACGGCGCCGTCGAGATGGCTGAGGCTCTGGCCGTCCCATTCCAGCTTAGAGCCTTTCAGTCGGTACAGGCTGTAGCCGTCCAGGTGCATGCGCAAGGCCGGGTCGGCGGCGTCGCCTTTCATCGGATAGACGCCGATGCGCAGCCGCTCCGGTTTGAAGCTGATCTCGAAGATGCCGTCGATCTGATTGTTTTGCACCTCGCTCAGGCAGCGCACCCAGGCCATCTCCCGGATTTCCAGCTTGATATTGGTTTTTTGGGCGGCGGACTTCAGCATCTGCAAGCTCAGGCTGGGGCCGTTCTGGCTGCGCCATGGCGGGGAGTCCATGTCTTCGGTGCACAGCTGCAGGCTGGCGGGGCGCGGTTCGGCCGCGGCGCCGAACGCGAATAGCGACAGCAGCAGGAAGATCAGACGAGCACGAGGCATACGGAGGCTCCGCGATGGGAGGCGGGGTGAACTTGCTTTAGTTATTTGCGCCGCAACAAAAAAAGGCAAGCGGGAAAAGGACGGGGACAATGCAAAAAGCCGATTCCTCGGAATCGGCTTTTGCTGCGCGCCGCGCTGGGCGGCGTCTCGCTGTGAAGCAGTTTTTGGTGGAGGTAAGCGGGATCGAACCGCTGACCTCTTGCATGCCATGCAAGCGCTCTCCCAACTGAGCTATACCCCCGCACCGGCTGCGTTTCACAGTGCTGCGCAGTATATGGCAGCGGCAGGATCGTGTAAATAGCCTCCGCCATTTTTTTTTGGATAATTTTCCGGCGGCGGCGTGGCCGCCGGCATAGGAGGGGCCGGGGCGCTCGGTTATAATCCCGGATTCGCCAGCCATACAACAGGAAGCAAGCCAATGTCGGTTGGGCATTACGAGAATTTCCCGGTGGGCTCCATTCTGCTGCCGCGCAGGATGCGCCGCGCCGTGCACGCCATCTACCATTTCGCGCGTTACGCCGACGATGTGGCGGACGAGGGCGACGACGCCCCCGAGCTGAGGCTGGCCGAACTGGACCGCCTGGGCGCGGAGCTGGAGCGCATCGGCGCCGGGCAGACGCCGGATACGGCCATGATGCGCAATCTGGCGGCGGCGATCGCCGAGCACGGCCTGGACTTGCAGCCGTTTCACGACTTGCTGGCGGCTTTTCGCCAGGATGTGGAAAAAACCCGCTACCGCGATTACGCGGAATTAGCGGATTACTGCCGTCGTTCCGCCAATCCGGTGGGCCGGCTGATGCTGGCCCTGTGCGGCGAGAACGACCGACGCTCGCTGGCGATGTCGGACGGCATCTGCACCGCGCTGCAACTGATCAACTTCCTGCAGGATGTGGAGCTGGACTGGCGCAAGGGCCGGGTGTATCTGCCGCAGGAGGATTTGCAGCGCTTCCGGGTGACCGAGGGACAGATCGCCGCGCGCGACGCCGGCGGCCTGTGGCAGCCGATGATGCGCGCCCAGATTGAACGCGCGCGCAAGATGTTGCAGGCCGGCGCGCCGCTGGGCAAAGTGCTGAAGGGCAGGATGGGGCTGGAACTGAGGCTGATCATTCTGGGCGGCGAGCGCATCCTGAAAAAACTGCACGACTCCGGCGGCGACGTATTCCGCAGCCGTCCGGTGCTGGGATGGCGCGACTGGATTTACATGCTGTGGCGCGCGGCGCGCGCCAAGTGAGCGCCGCGGCGCGACGACGATGAATATGATTGAAGGACGGCGGCCCTCCGCGGCCGCCGCTTGAACAGGAGTGGCGCGTGACGCCTGATCAGTATTGCGAAGACAAGGCCGCCGCCAGCGGCTCCAGCTTCTATTACAGCTTCCGCTTCTTGCCGGAGCCGCGCCGCCGTGCGATTACCGCGCTGTACGCCTTCTGCCGAGAGGTGGACGACGTGGTGGACGAATGCCACGACCCCAATGTGGCCAGCGCCAAGCTGGCCTGGTGGCGCGGCGAGGTCGCCAAGCTCTACCAGGGCGCGCCGGAACACCCGGTGATGCAGGCGCTGCAGCCGCACGCGCGGGCTTTCGGCCTGCCGCAGAGCGAGCTGGAGGAAATCATAGACGGCATGGCGATGGACCTGAGCATGGCTCGCTATCAGCGCTTCCAGGACTTGTTGCTGTACTGCCACCGCGTGGCCGGCGTGGTGGGGCAGCTGGCGGCGCGCATCTTCGGCTACAGCGATGAGAAGACGCTGGAGTACGCGCATGAGCTGGGTATCGCTTTCCAATTGACCAACATCATCCGCGACGTGGGCGAGGACGCGCGCCGCGACCGCATCTATCTGCCGATGGAGGAGTTGCAGCGCTTCAACTGCCCGGCGATGGACATCCTGCATTATGAGGAAAGCGCGGCTTTCAAGGCCTTGATGGAGTTCCAGATAGAGCGCGCGCAGCAGTACTACCGGCAGGCCTGGGAAATGTTGCCCGCCGCGGACCGCAAGACGCAGCGGCCCGGCCTGCTGATGGCGGCGATCTATCGCGCCACCTTGGAGGAAATCAAGCTGGACGGCCCGGCCAAGGTGCTCAATCAGCGGCTGTCGCTGACGCCCATCCGCAAACTGTGGTTGGCATGGAAAACCTGGACCTTCGGCTACCGGCCGTGAGCCGACGATGAACAAGCCGCGCGTTGCCGTGATCGGCGCCGGCTGGGCCGGTCTTGCCGCCGCGGTGGAGCTGGCCGGCCGGGCGGAGTTGACCGTGTTCGAAGCCGGGCGCGAGCCGGGAGGTCGCGCGCGCCGCATTGGCGTGCCCGGCAGCCGGCTGGACAACGGCCAGCATATTCTGATCGGCGCGTACCGCGAATGCCTGCGACTGATGGCCGCGGTGGGCGTGGACGAGAGCCGGGCTTTGCTGCGCCTGCCGATGAGCTGGCAGCGCCAGGACGGCATCAGCCTGAGCTGTCCGCGGCTGCCGGCGCCCTTGCACCTGGCGGCCGGCCTGCTGACGGCGCGCGGTGTAAGCTGGCGCGACAAGGCGAGGCTGGCGCTGGCCTTGCAGCGTTTGAAAGGACAGGGCTGGCGGGTGGCGCCGGATTGCGCGGTGACGCAATGGCTGACCCGGCAAGGGCAGTCCGAAACGCTGATCCGCGAATTCTGGCGGCCGCTGGTGCTGTCCGGCCTCAACACGCCGCCGGAGCAGGCGTCGATGCGGGTGCTGGCCGCGGTGCTGCGCGACAGCCTGGGCGCGGAGCGCGCCGCCAGCGACCTCTTGTTGCCCAGGGTGGATTTATCCGCCTTGTTCCCTGAGCCCGCCTGGCGCTGGCTGGCCGAGCGCGGCGCGGACCTGCGCGCCGGCCGGCGCGTGCGCGGCGTGGCGGCGGATTCAACGGGGGTGAGCGTGGACGGCGAGCGTTTCGACGCCGCCGTGCTGGCGGTGGCGCCGTATCACGCGGCGGAACTGACGGCGGATCCAGCGCTGCGCCAGTTGACCGATGCTTATCGTTATTGGCCCATCTACACCGTCTACCTGCAGTTTGAGGGCGCGGTCCGCTTGCCGGCGCCGATGTGCGCCTGCAGCGGCGGCGTCGGCGACTGGCTGTTCGACCGCGGCGCGCTGATGGGCGAAACCGGCTGGGTGGCCGCGGTGATGAGCGCGCCGCAGCATCTGGACGCGCTTTCGCATGAGGAACTGGCTGCTTTGGTGGAGGCCGACGTGCGCCGGCTTGATCCGCGCGCAGGCCGGCGGCTTGATTTCCGGGTGCTGGCGGAGCGGCGGGCCACTTTTGCCAGTTTGGTCGATATGAGGCGACCGGCGCAGCCAAGCCCGGTACAATCGCTTTATTTGGCGGGAGATTGGACGCATGCTGATTATCCTGCCACTTTGGAGGGGGCCGTCCGAAGCGGCGTCGCAGCCGCCCGCGCGGTGATTGGAAGACTGTGAGCCATCCGGCGGCCGCAGAGGCGCGCCGCCGATGGCCCTGATTACAAGATAGCGAAAAAAATGACGACAGATATCGCCTCTAACGCATTCAAGGACCGCGTGGTGCTGGTCACCGGCGCCACCCAGGGCATAGGCCGCGAGGCCGCGCTGACTTTGGCCCGTCACGGCGCCACCGTGGTGTTGCTGGCGCGCAGCGTCAAAGGCCTGGAGAAGGTCTACGATGAAATAGCGGCCGCAGGAGGGCCGGACCCGGCGGCGGTGCCGCTGGACCTGCTGAAGGCGGCGGAGGGCGATTTCAACAACCTGGCGATGATGGTCAAGCGCGAGCTGGGCCGCCTGGACGGCATCTTGCATTGCGCTTCGCATTTTTACGCGCTGTCGCCGCTGTCCAATCAGACAGTGGAAGAGTGGATGGACCAGTACCGGATCAATACCGTGGCGCCGTTCGCGCTGACCCGGGCTTGTCTGCCGCTGTTGAAGGATTCGCCGGACGCGGCGGTGTTGTTCGTGGGCGAAACCCATGCGCTGCACCCGGCGCCGTACTGGGGCGGTTTCGGCGCGTCCAAGGCCGGCCTCAACTATCTGACCCAGGTGGCGGCCAACGAATGGGACGTTTACCCGCAGTTGCGCGTCAATCAGCTGATTCCGGGGCCGGTGAATTCGCCGCAACGCAACCGCACCCACCCGGGCGAGGATAAGTCCGAACGCGGCAATCTGTCTGAACTGATGCCGCATTTGCTGTACTGGCTGGGGCCCGCCAGCCAGGGCCGCAGCGGCGAGATCGTGGAACTGGATTTGCGCGCCCGGCGCGCTTGAGGGGAAGGGGCGAGGCATGAGCATAGGGCGATGGCTATGGTTGCCGTTGCTGCTGGCGTTGACCGGCTGCAACTGGGTGGGCAACGTCACCGGCTTGACCAAGGACGCCAATAAGGCGATAGGCGCTGCTTGCCGTCAGACCGGCCGTTCGCTGGAAGAATGCTATTTGCGCAATCCCGAAGCCGACAAGGCGGCGATCTACGCCGGCTGGCGCGAGATGAACGAGTACATGGCCAAGAACAAGCTGGACACCATGGAACCGCCCAGGGAAGCGTCCACCCCCGCCGGCATGCCGGCGCCCACCGCCAGCAGCCACGGCGCCGCGTCCGCGCCGGCGGAAAAATCCAGCGCCAACATCTCGTCCTCCGGCCCCAGACCGTTGAGCAATGAAGAGGCCGAACGCGCCGCGCGCACCGATCCCCAAGTGGAGGCGGTGCTGGCGGCCATCCGCAACAAGCCCGCCGGCGAAGGCGGGGGAAAATCCAAGGCGGCCTCCGGCGCGGAGCCGGAGCAGAAACGTCTGCTCAACATCATCAATGAACTCAATAAGAACAGCCCTGCGCCTGGTTCGCACGGCTGAGCCCCTCCACTTTCTTTCCGTTGTCCTGATGGCAAAAATCAAAACCGTTTTCAGTTGCGCCGAGTGCGGCGGTCAAACGCCCAAATGGCAGGGCCAGTGCCCGCATTGCAACGCCTGGAACACCTTGACCGAGGCGGTGCAAGCCGCGCCGGCGGCCAACGCCCGTTTCCAGTCCTGGAGCGACAGCGTCACCCAGGTGCAGAAGCTGTCCGATGTGCAAACCGAGGAAGTGCCGCGGGACCCGTCCGGCATCGACGAGCTGGATCGAGTGCTGGGCGGCGGCGTGGTGCGCGGCGCAGTGATCCTGATCGGCGGCGATCCCGGCATCGGCAAATCCACGCTGTTGCTGCAGGCGCTGTCCGAGATCGGCGCGCGCCGCAAAGTGCTCTACGTGTCCGGCGAGGAATCGCCGCAGCAGATCGCGTTGCGCGCCACCCGTTTGTCGGTGGTCACCGAACGCGTCGATCTGCTGGCGGAAATCCGGCTGGAGACCATCCTGGAAACGCTGAAGCGCGAGCAGCCGGAAGTGGCGGTGATCGACTCCATCCAGACCCTGTACACCGACCAAGTGACGTCGGCGCCGGGGTCGGTGTCCCAGGTGCGCGAATGCGCGGCGCAGCTGACGCGGATGGCCAAGCAGACCGGCATCACCATTTTGCTGGTGGGACACGTCACCAAGGAAGGCTCGCTGGCCGGCCCGCGCGTGCTGGAGCATATGGTGGACACCGTGCTGTATTTCGAGGGCGATTCCCACTCCAACTATCGGATGATACGCGCGATCAAGAACCGCTTCGGCGCGGTCAACGAGTTGGGCGTGTTCGTGATGACGGATCGCGGCCTCAAAGGCGTGTCCAATCCCTCCGCCATTTTCCTGTCCTCTTACCGCGACGATGTGTCCGGCTCCTGCGTGCTGGTCACCCAGGAGGGCAGCCGCCCGCTGCTGGTGGAGATTCAGGCGCTGGTGGACGATTGCCACGGTTTTCAGCCCAAGCGCCTGACCGTGGGTCTGGAGCAAAACCGGCTGGCCATGCTGTTGGCGGTGCTGCACCGCCACGGCGGGGTGGCCTGTTTCGACCAGGACGTGTTTCTCAACGCGGTGGGCGGGGTCAAGATCAACGAACCGGCGGCCGACCTGGCCATCATCCTGGCCATGGTGTCCTCCTTGCGCAACAAGCCCTTGCCGGAAAAGCTGGTGGTGTTCGGCGAAGTGGGCCTGGCCGGCGAGGTGCGCCCGGTAGCGCGCGGCCAGGAACGCTTGAAGGAGGCAGCCAAGCTGGGCTTCACCCGCGCCATCGTGCCGCAGGCCAACCGGCCGCGCCAGCCGATTGAGGGGCTGCAGGTGATCGCGGTGGAGCGTTTGGACCAGGCGGTGGACTTTTGCCGCGAGTGAGCGGTAAGAGCCTGTTTACGATCTGCTGCGCGTCGTGGAGCGTTACACGGTGAGTACAGCTTCGAAATGCTCATGTACCGTGTGTACACTCCGCTTTCTCAGCTGTTTTCGCCTTGTCTCGCTTTAGCTCGCGAGATCGTAAACAGACTCTAAGAAAGCGGATAGAGAATGATAGAAGACCGAGACATCGAGGCGGAACGGCCGTATCTGTTCCGCTACGCGCTGGCGCAATTGCGTGAAAAGGACGCCGCGGACGAGGCGGTGCAGGAAACGCTGCTGGCGGCGCTGGAATCCCGCGCCTCCTTCAGCGGCAAATCCACGCTGCGCACCTGGCTGACCTCCATCCTGCGTTTCAAGCTGATTGACGCCTTGCGGCGCAAGGGCAAGGAAAAACTGTTCGAATCGCTGGAGGACGAGGCCGACGACGGCGATTTCGACGGCCTGTTCAGCCGGGACGGCCACTGGCGCGAGCCGGTCAAGGCCTGGAGCGGGCCGGAGCAGTCCCTGATCTCGCGCCAGTTCTGGGAGGTGTTCGAGCAGTGCTCGGAAGTCATGCCGCGCCGCACCGCGATGGTGTTCGTGATGCGCGAGGTGATGGGCATGGAGATTGCGGAGATTTGTCAGAATCTGGAGATCACCGCGACTAACTGTTCCGTATTGCTGTATCGCGCCCGCATGAGCTTGCGGGAGTGTTTTTCGATCCGCTGGAGCCGGGAGGCTAGCGTATGAAGTTGAGTTGCCGTCAGGCCAGCCGTTTAATCTCGGCCTCGCAGGACCGTCCCTTGAGTCAGTGGGAATACGTGCGTCTGCGCGTGCACCTGTTCATGTGCGGCAATTGCCGCAATTTTTCGCAGCAGCTCAAGCAGTTGAGCGAGGCAGCGCATAGGGCGGGGCGCGGCGAGTAGTCGTTTATTTGAAGCAAAATGGACCAACCGGCCTTCTGGCCGGTTTTTTCTTGGCCGCGCGGAGGGATAAAAAGAAGCCGGCGTAAGCCGGCTTTTAATTTCAAGGGTGGTAAGAAAAAACTTAGCGCTTGCGCTTGCCGCCGCTCTTGGCCGCCGCGCATTGATGCGGGCAGGCGGCGCATTGGCTGTCGTTGAGGCCGGCTCCGGTGAGCGATTGCTTGAGCGCACAGACCGATCGGCGGCAGGCGATGAAGCGAATCTGGTTTTCCGAGGCCAGTTCGCGGAAATGGCGCATCACGTTGTGACCCAGAAAATCGGTGAACAGGATCAAGAGGTCGGTGCCGGCCGGCAGGCGGTCCACCTTGCGTTGGTGCGAGCTGTTGCGCCCGCTGACGTGACGATGAATGTTGATGCCGAAATCGCGCAGCACATCCGGAATATTGCCGAGGGTATCGGCTCCCACAAGCATGGCATTCATTGGACATCCCTCCTGGGTGAATTTTTAGAAATGATAATCGTTATCATTTAGCCGGTCAATCACAAACTTTGTAAATGGCAATCAGGACAGGGGTGAACTGCGGCGGATCGCTTGCGTCGTTTGAGCCTTGCGGCCTGGGCGGGAGGACGGTAGGGCGGTGAAAGGATTTGCATGAGCGCGGCTCATGCGCGGGCCGGCGCGCGGCGGTTTGTCGGACTCGGCCTTTCTGCGCTCGATCCGGCAGGTGGGCCGGGTTTAGATAGCGGCATCCTAATAACTCATGGCTGATGCAAGGTTTTTACATGTAACAAGTGTTAAAAACACAGAATAAGAAGTATTTACATTGCGCTGGTTTTAACGCAATTGCAAAAAAGCAACATGACCATGGGATTTGTACATGCCTATTTTTTGTGGTGATTGCTCTAAATATGCATTTGGTTTTACGGGGCGGTGGATTTCGTTTTCCGGTTAGACGCTTGTTTAATAAAGATTTTGAGTCGTTAAGAAGTATTGCTTCAAACATAGTGCCTGCTCGCTCTGAAGATGGCGGGGGGCTGCCGTGGAAAAGTTTATTGACGCTGGTCATGATTAATTCGCACACTCGGATCGCCTTCGGTTCAGATCAAAAAATGAGCACGACGATGCTCTCTATAGAGCCATAAACCCGACGAGGTCAGTGGCCAAATGAACTTACAAGGGATTGGAGAATCATGAATTGTCGCAAGAAGAAAATCGTGCTGGCGCTCGCCATGCTCGGTGTCGGTGCCGCGTCTTTGGCTTACGCGGACGAGAACAACGGAACCCTGGACCGAGTGGAAATCACCGGCTCCAACATCAAGCGCTCCATCAAGCAGGAGCAGGCCGCCCCGGTCACCATCATTCGAACTGAAGATCTGAGTAAGCAAGGCCTCAATACCGTCGAGCAGGTTGTCAACAGCTTGGCGGCAAACCAGTCGACCCAGGGGGCTAGCGCCTCGGTGGGGGCTAGCGATGGCGGCGCGTCTTACGCCAATTTGCGTGGGCTGGGCAGCCAGTACACGCTGGTGCTGTTGGATGGTCGTCGCATGGCCAATCAGCCTATGGACGGCTACGCCGTCGACCTCAACGCGATTCCGCTCAGCGCGGTGGAGCGGGTGGAGGTGCTGCGCGACGGGGCTTCGGCGATCTACGGTACCGACGCCATTGGGGGGGTGATCAACTTCATCACCAAGAAAAGCATTACCGGCTTCAGCATTGGTGGGGATCTGCTGGACCCGCAGCATGGTGGAGGCCATGAGAAGTCGGTCAACGGTTCCTTCGGCATCGGCGATCTGAACAAGGATGGTTACAACGTCTACGTGGCGGCTAACTACCACAAGGCCAACCCCGTGTTTGCGATGGACCGTCCATTCGCTATTCCCAAGAAACCTCGTCTTAGCACTTATGCCTATCCGGTGAATATCCAGAAACCGGATGGGACCATGGTGAATATCGGCTATCCGGCGTGTAGCCCACCGTATTCCGTGGCCTCCGGCGGCATGTGCAAGGAAAACTATGCGCTTTTTGCCGGCATTCAGCCGGAAATCGAGCAAGTATCGGGTATCGCCAAGGGCACGATGCGCATTGGCGACAACCATGAACTGTCGTTGCAATACCTGATTTCCCGCAATAAGAACACCTCATCGATCCAGCCTGGTCCCACCCAATTGACGGTGGGCGACGTGACCTATCCCAACGGCGATGTGCTGTACGGGCGATCCATCCCCTTGGGCAACCGTATCAACGAAGGCGACGGCACTGCTCAGCGCCTGATGCTGAACATGGAAGGTCTGGTCGTCGGCTGGGATTACAAAGCAGGCTTGGGTTGGTCCGAGGACTACGCCAAGAACATCGTGGTGGGCGGCTATCTGAGCAATAGCAAGTTGCAGTCCGGCATTACCAGCGGCAGTTTCGATCCAACCGATACATCGGCCGCAGGCCTAGCTGCTTGGAAGAATGTTTCGGTCACAGGCACCGCCGACACGGCCAAGTCCACGGTGTATTCCGCCGATTTCAAGGTTAGTAAGGAAGTGCTGCAATTGCCGGCAGGGATGATGGCGGTTGCTTTGGGCGTCGAGGCGCGTAAGGAAAAGCTGAGCCACGACTACAACTACGACGTCTCCAAGGACGCGGTGGGCCTGGGCCTGGACGCCGCCAAGTCCGCGGCCGGCCAGCGCAACGTCAACGCCTTGTTCGCCGAAGCCGACATTCCGGTGGTGAAGAACCTGGAAGCGCAACTGGCGGTGCGTTACGACCGCTACAGTGACTTCGGCAGTTCGGTGAACCCCAAGGTGGCCTTGCGTTACCAGCCCATGCCGCAGCTGATGTTCCGCAGTTCGGCCAGCACCGGCTTCCGCGCGCCGTCGCTGTACGATGTGAACCAGCCCAATCAGGTGGTCAACTCCGCGCAAGGCTATTACGACCCGACCTACTGCCCCAACGGCGTGGCCCAGCCCGGCGCCGGCCCCAAGGCCTGCGACGGCACTTTGCAGCGCAATCTGATGACCGGTGGCAGCAAGAGCCTGAGTCCGGAAAAGTCGTCCTCCCTGTCCTTCGGCATTGTGATCGAACCGGTGAAGAACTTGACCGCCAGCGCTGACTTCTGGTGGACCATGATTCACGACACCATCGGAACGGTGGACGAAGCGGTGTTGCTGGATCCGGCCAATGCCGCCAAATACGCCAGCTTGATGAATCGCGACGCCAAGAATGACCTGAACTATATCTCGTCGCAAACGATGAACTTAGGCACCACCAGCGCCTCAGGCATCGATCTTAAAGTGTCTTGGACCTCGCCGCGCACCCGTGTCGGCACCTTCAATATCGGCCTGGACGGTACTTATATGACCAAGTACCAGTATCAGGTGGAGAAGGGAGGGGACTACCACAACAGTCTGGGCGTCTTCATTGACACCGCGCCCACTTTCCGCTGGCAGCACAACCTGAATCTGGGCTGGGCGCAAGGAGCCTGGAGCGCTTTGCTGGCGCAGGACTACAAGTCTGGCTACACCGATCAGGATCCGGCGCACAACGTGCGGCCGTATTCCACCTGGAACTTGTCCGGCAGTTATGTCTGGGATAAGAAACTAACGCTGACCGTGGGTGCGCGCAACCTGTTCGACCAAGAGCCGCCGCTTAGCAATCAGCAGAAGACCTTCCAACAGGGTTACGACCCGCGTTTTACGGATCCGGTAGGCCGCGCCTACTTTGCCAAGTTCAACTACAAGATGTGATTTTCCGGTGTTGTAAGGCGATTCCCTACGAGTGAGAGCTCGTAGGGGCCGCCGCAGTGAGCGCCTGCTCACAGCCGGCGCAGCGGAGCCGGCCAAGGTGTTTCGGCCTTGGCGACGCTGGGCGGGCTTGAGGCAGCGAGAGTAGCGGCACGCAGTGAGTGCCATGTGGCAACAGTAGCAACCAGTCCGTCGTCCGCACTAAAACCGTTCATAAGGCGGCGTAGGCCAAAGAGGGCGGATGTTGTTGAATAACGGGTACCAAACATGACGAGCATCACAGCCAGAGGAATCGGCGGTCCCCCGCCCAAGCGCCGCATCGCGGGCTTGGTCGGCGTGATCGTCTTCCATGCACTGTTGATCTACGCGCTGGTGTCGGGCCTGGCCCAG